>DAINRA010000009.1:0-42603 GCA_036742195.1 Acidimicrobiales bacterium | reverse complement strand
TGCACTCGCGCCCGCCGAAGAGCACCGGGGTACCCGTTGCACCGCTCGCGCCCGTCGTGCCCGTAGCACCAGTGGTGCCAGTGGTGCCAGTGGTGCCAGTGGTGCCAGTGGTCTGGTCGTGAGCCACAATGCTTCGCGACATCGTGTGGGATGCCTGTGACGTAGCGGGTGGCGACACCGCGACACCGCTCATCAGCCCGCTGCTCACGCCACTTTGCACACCCATGAATCCAGCCGTGATCGACTCTTGTGCCGTGATCTGTGCCACGCCATCAACGGGTGACAACAGAGGGTAGGTTGCCCCTTGGGTAGCGCTAAAGACGACACCTGACGCTGAAGTCAGCGCACCGGTGGCATCAAACTCAAAGTTGTCCGACAACGGGGTGGGTGCGCCGTTCAACAACACGGGGACGTTGACCGAAACACCCGATGAGCTCACTGACGAAATGGTGGCGTCACCGAAGGTCACGTCGGGAGTGGCCACCTGGGCGTCACGCAACGCCGTCGCCGCATCCGCTGTTGCTTCGGGCTGGGTGGGCTGGCTTCCGGTCGACGTCGACGAGGCGCTCTGGTACACGTTCCACGAGGCGTAGCCATTGCTGGACTCCTCCATGGCGCTGTAGTCACCGGAGGACTGGGCAACCCCCGCGTCACTCAGCGTCACGGTGCCAATCGAGAGGCCGAGGGATTGACCAATCTGGGTCAGGTTGGCCACCAGGTCACTGGGGGCCTGAAGGGAAAAGACGGGAGCCGACGATGTGTCCGACGAGACGGCGGCGCCCACACTAAAGACGTAGTTCGAGTTCATAACGCGAATGCCCTCAATGGGAGCGGTGGCCATTGTGCTCTTGCCGGCGTGCGTGGCGTCGCTCGACGAGGCGCTGGCGAAGCTCAGGACGGGAATACTCGTCGATGATCCACCTAGCGCGGTGACGGCGGCCGCCACAACGGCCGCGGCGGTAGCGGCCGCACCGGCGAGGCGCAGCTGGAATCCCCGCCAGAAGGCCTGGTTCGGCTTGGGCGTAGCCATGGCCTTGGCGTAGAGGTGGGTGAAGTCACTTGAGGTGAACGTGGTGCCGGCAACAGGGTTGGCGTTGCGCAGGCGGTCTTCAGGAGTAATCATGGGAACTTCCTTTCTCTACTGTCGTTATGTCGCCACGGTGGGCGACTTTTCAGGCTGATGCAGTGGGTTCTAAGAAACGGCGAAAACGATCCTGAGCGCGCGTCACGCGAACAGCGGCGGCGTTCGGTGAAATCCCGAGCAACATCGCGATATCAGGGGTGTCGATGCCGTCCCAAAAGTGGAGCATGAGAATGTCGCGATCATCGTCACTCAGTGCGGCGAGGGCTGAGCGAACGCCCTCGTCGGCGACCACGGCCTCTTCGGCCGAGGCACTCGCCCCCGAGGGACGCACCTGGTCGGTTGCGCGCTTGCCGTTGTGGTGCTTGCGCACCGCATTACGCAAGACATTTCGCGCCACACCAATCATCCAGGCCGTTTCTGCCCCCGCGGGAATATCGTCCAAACGACGCCACGCGACGATGAGTACCTCTTCAACCAGATCATCGAGGTCAGCTTTGGCCAACGGATACAAGCGGCGCGACAAGAACGCGGCAACTGCGGGGGTGGCCTCCGAGACAACTGCTTCAAAATGACGTTGGCGCGAGGCGTTCACAAAACCTTCTTGTTGTGGTGGTACTACTTCTTACACTAATTCTTGCCACTGACCTCGCCACCGAGGTGTCTCTGTAGGGCCTAGCGCTGCCCCTAACCTCGCTGGTGTGCGCAGCGCAATCGTTCTCACCCTTCTTTCGAGTTGGTATCTCGTGGGGCTCGCCATCACGACGGCCCTCGTTATTTACCCATCCTTCACTCGCGTCGGCGAAGGCGAATGGGTCCGATTTCATCACCACCACACGCGGGCAATTTCCTTAGCGGTCGGCCCCGCGTGGCTGGCCCAAGCAGGCGGTTTGCTCTGGTGGGTCTTCGCCCAAGGTCACGTCACATGGACGTGGGTGCTGTGTGGTAGCTGCGCACTGGCGGCGGTGATTGTGACTGTCGTGAGCGCAGTCGGTCGCCACAGCGCCCTCGCGCACACATTTCAGCTCGATGTCCACCGCGGGCTCTTGGTTGCCCACTGGGTTCGGACCGCCTTGTGGTGTGTTGGCGCGGGAGTAGCGACCGCCGCACTTATGCACCACTAGCGCCTCTAGTTCGCGATTGATGCAGCCTTGGAAATCTACCCAGCGAACTGGAATCCACAGGACCCGAATGCACGCATGGATGTATTGATTCCTATTTCCTCGACCGAGGAAAACGAGGGCACTCTGTCGTGAGCTGAGACGTCCGTGAATACGCGGAGTACTTGGTGGAGGTGATGGGATTTGAACCCACTACCTCGTCATTGCGAACGACGCGCTCTGCCAATTGAGCTACACCCCCAAGGGGTAGTAATTCTAGCCGAAGGCGCGCTTTACCGGCTCGCGCTCCCACTGGCCGGCTGAGGACTCGTCGTAGAACTCGTCAACGAACTCATCGCGAGTAGCGGGAAGCGGCGTCACCGTTGCCACAGAGGTGCGGCGCGTCATAAATGCGGGCTGGTTGAGGTATCCCTGCGAGATGGCCACCAGTGCCAGTACGACATACCCAACGACGCCGACCCACGCCACAAGTGCCACGTCCTGGAGGAAGGAGATTCCCGCCAGTACATTCACCGCGGTGAAGAACAGTGCTGATCCGACCAGACCCGAGAAGATGCGGGTACGACGCTGCTTCATCGTCAACGTGCGCTTGAGCGGCTCCTCGCGGTGCGCACTCATCGTCACCGAGGGTGTGGCCTTGTAGGCGGCATAGCGATTCGCGGGACGAACGGGAGCGGCGGGTGCGTCCTCGATACCGAGTGAGCGGTTGAAGTCTTCCCACGACACGTCAGCGGCGAGCGAGGCGCGGGTGTCCGTGTCACGGACTAAGCGGAGGTTGACGCGACGGGGCGCAATGGGGGCGACGGGCTGCATCAATGGTGCTTCGTCTTCGAGCGTGCGGGCCGGTGCGACGCTATAGCCGTGGTCGCGCAAGACGCGGTGCTCGCGGTTGAAGCGGTCGACCGACTTGGCTTCGCGGCCACCAACGATGTTTCGCCAAAAGAGCGCAACGAGAACCACTGCCCAAAACGCAAGGAGGCCGAGGATAATCACTTGGTCTCCTGGAGGAAAGTGCACCGCATCACGGAACACAAAAATAGTTTGTATCTCCACCGCAGTGGTGGATACTTACTCGTGCAATCCGCACTCTTGCTTGTCGGCACCGGCCCATCGACCCGAGCGACGATCACCGGGGACGAGTGGCTTCACCGTGACGGGTGCACACCCAATCGATGCGTACCCCTCGGCCCAGAGCGGGTGCTCGGGGATGTTGTGTGACGAGAGATAGTAGGCCACGTCTTCGTCGCTCCATGTGGCCAGTGGGTTCACTTTGACGAGACCAAACTTGTCGTCCCACTGCACGATGGGCATGCCCGCGCGGGTCGCCGCGTCAACGCGTTTCACGGCGGTAATCCAGGCCGCACGCTGCTCCACGGCACGCTGCAGTGGTCCGACTTTGCGTACCTGACAACAACCGTCGGCACCACAAGGGACAGCTGCGGCATCGGGGCCGGGTGCGGTGATGGTGAGATTCAGTTGCCACGCGGCCGCGATCTCGTCGCGGAAGGCAATCGTTTCGGCGAAGTGCGCCTCGGTGTCGAGAAAGACAATTTCCGTCTGGGGGGCGCGCTCGTGCACCATGTGCAACAAGGCGAGGTCTTCGAAGGAGCAGGCCATCGCTACGTCAGTGCCGAAGCGGGTGAAGACCCAGTCGAGGATCTCGCTCGGCGCTGCGTGCTCGAAGCTGGCGTTTACCTGGGCCAGTTCATCAAGCAGTTCGGGGGTGGGGGTCGTCATAGCCTCTAAGACTAATGTCCTACCTCGAACTAGGACATTATCTAGTGGAAATATAGGATATTATTTCGTTATCGCAACTTCCGATGCGAACTCTTCTTATGACTGACCATCTCGACCTTCTCGAATCCCACGCCATTTTCATCCTCCGCGAAGTTGCGGCCGAATGTGAACGGCCCGTCCTGCTCTTCTCCGGCGGCAAAGACTCCGCCGTGCTGCTGCACCTGGCCGGCAAGGCCTTTGCGCCCCAGGCGCTCCCCTTCCCCGTCATGCACGTTGACACCGGCTACAACTTCCCCGAAGTGCTGGCCTTCCGTGACCGCGCGGTCGAGCGTCACAACGCCCGCCTGATCGTGGCCTCGGTGGAAGAGACCATTCGTCAGGGCAAGGCCGCCGACCCCGGTCACTTGGGATCACGCAACCGCATCCAGACCACCACGTTGCTCGACGCCATTACCGACAACAAGTTCGACGCCGCCTTTGGTGGCGCCCGTCGTGACGAGGACAAGGCCCGCGCCAAGGAGCGCATCTTGTCGTTCCGTGACGCCTTTGGGCAGTGGGACCCTCGCGCCCAGCGCCCCGAACTCTGGCAGCTCTATCAGGGCAAGGTCAACGAGGGCGAGCACTTGCGCGCCTTCCCGCTCTCGGACTGGACTGAACTCGACATTTGGCAGTACATCGAACGCGAGCAGATGGATCTGCCGTCGATCTACTTCGCCCACGAGCGTTCCGTCGTCCTGCGTGACGGCATGTGGTTGGGACTTGGCGACTTCGTCGAGCTGCGCGAAGGTGAAGTGGCCGAAACGCGCACCGTGCGTTACCGCACCGTGGGTGACGCCAACTTGACCGGCGCCGTGCTGTCCACCGCCGCCACCTTGGCCGACATCGTGCAGGAAGTCTCGCTGGCCAACGTCTCCGAGCGTGGTGCTACCCGCGGTGACGACAAGTTCTCGGAAACCGCCATGGAAGACCGCAAGCGAGAGGGCTACTTCTAATGATTCTCGCCACCAAGGACCTGCTCCGTCTCGCGACGGTGGGATCCGTCGACGACGGAAAGTCAACGTTGATTGGTCGTCTGCTCGTCGATACCCGTCAGCTCTTTGACGACCAGCTCGACGCCGTTGCCGCGGCTTCCGAGCGCCGTGGTGTCGGTGACCTCGACTTGAGCTTCGTCACCGACGGCCTGCGCGCCGAGCGCGAACAGGGCATCACCATCGACGTGGCCTACCGCTACGCCGCGACCCCAACGCGTAAGTTCATCATTGCCGACTGCCCCGGTCACGTGCAGTACACGCGCAACATGGCCACCGGTGCCTCGACCGCCGACCTCGCCTTGGTTGTGGTCAACGTCGCCGACGGGCTCAAGGAGCAAACGCGTCGTCACTTGTGCATCGCCGCACTGCTCGGCGTGCGCACTGCCGTCGTGGCGGTCAACAAGATGGACACCGTCGACTGGTCCGAATCGGCCTTCCGTGCCGTACTCGACGACCTCACCCCACTCACCGAGCGGCTCGGCTTTTCGGCCGTTGTGGCGATCCCCGTTTCGGCACTCAAGGGCGAAAACGTCGTGGAGCGTTCCGAGCACATCGAGTGGTACGACGGGCCAACCGTGCTGCAGGCCCTCGAGGCCTCCAACGCCGGCTCGTGGGCCGCGGCTCATAACGGTGCGCGACTCCCCATTCAGTGGGTCCTGCGCCAAAACGGGGGCGGTCGCACCTACGCCGGCATGATCAATGGCGCCACGATGCACGTTGGCGACACCGTCACCCTGCTGCCCGCTGGGGTCACCACCACGATCACCGGTATTCGCTCCGGCACTGGTGCGCGAAATGCTGCAACTCCGGGCCTGTCGGTTGACCTTGACCTCGAACACGAAACGGACGCCGGTCGCTCGGACATGCTCGCGACCGAACCGCTGCCCACCGTCACCAAAGAGTTCGAAGCGACCATTTGCTGGTTCGGTGAAACGCCGATGACCAGCGGCCAGCGCCTGCGCTTGAAGCACACCACTCGTGCCACTCAGGCCCGCGTGAGTGCCATCGCCGGAGCCGTCGACATTGAAACGCTGGGCGTCACCGACGCGTCATCGCTGGCGCTGAACGACATTGGCATTGTCACTATTCAGACTGCCGACGCGCTGGTGGTTGACCAGTACTCGCAGAATCGCGTGACCGGCAGTTTCGTGTTGATCGACCCCGTGACTAACGCCACCGTGGCGGCCGGCATGATTGGCCGCGCCGCGTTCCTCTAAGACTTAGGGCTGCCAGACCATCACGATGATGGCGGCGTAGATCAGTCCGAGGAGCACGTCAACCGACAGTGCGAACTTCTTGGCTTGTGCCACGGGTGCTGTCCCCTCGGCCGCAATCACCGCCGCGAGCTTGCGCTCGCTGGGGATAATGCGCGCCTCCAGGTGACCCGCACCCAAGATCCATAACAGCAGGCCGATGCCGACCCAAGGCTGGGACAAGGACACCGTCTTGTCACCGATACCCGACATGGCCATGCCGGTCACGGGAATGAGGTAGAAGAGTCGCAGGCTCCAGTTGGTGGTGCCGGGGAAGCGCGTGGCTTGCTCGGCGGCCGATGCCCCCTTCACCACCGCTCGCGCGCTCATTGTGAGCACCGTCAAGGTCACGAGCGACGCAAGCGCCAAGAGGACGTGGGCGGCCAGCAAGATGCCGTAGGGAATGGAGTTTGTCGAGGCAGCGATCATGCTTCGTAGCGTACTTCGCCCTACGCCAAACGGATGGATGCGCCCAGTGAAGACAGACGGCCCACGATGTCGTCGTAGCCACGGTCAACGTGTTCCATGCCCGAGACGGTGGTCTCCCCCGCGGCCACCAATCCGGCCAACACCAGGGCGGCGCTGGCGCGGATGTCGCTGCCGTGCACCGCAGTTCCCTCGAGCGACGCCACACCACGAATCATGGCGTGGTGACCTTCGGTGGTAATCGAGGCACCGAGCTTGACCAGTTCGTCCACGTAGCGAAAGCGACCCACGAAGAGATTTTCCGTCACCATGGACACGCCATCGGCCACACTCAGCATGGTCGTGATGAGGGGCTTGTAGTCAGTGGCAACGCCGGGATAGGGCAAGGTCGCAACATCAACGGCCTGCAGTCGCCGCGGGCCGACCACCTGAATACCGTCACCCGTGATGTCAACGGCGCCGCCCATGGCTTCGATCTTGCGCAGCAACATCACCATGTGGTGGGCGTTGGCGTCTTCAACGCGCACCGTCCCACCCGTGATCAGAGCGGCCGCTAAGTAGGTGGCGGTCACGATGCGGTCCGTGACCACGTGGTGCGCCGCGGCTTCGAGTCGCTCCACGCCCGTCACGATGAGCCGCGAGGTGCCCAGACCTTCAATCTGTGCGCCCATGGCGACGAGTTGGCGACCCAGGTCTTCAACCTCTGGTTCACGCGCCGCGTTCTCGATCACGGTGCGGCCATCAGCCAGCACGGCGGCCATCAACAAGTTGTCGGTGGCGGTGTGGCTGGGGTATTCCAACGTGATGTGGGTCGCTCGGAGCCGACCAGCGCTGCGAGCGCGAATGAAGTTCCGGTCGTTTTCAAACGTTACGCCCATCGCACTCAGGCCGTCGGTGTGGAAGTTAATGGGACGATGCCCAAAGTCATCACCACCAGGCAGCGCCATGACGGCCTCGCCGCATCGGGCGAGTAGTGGACCCAGAATCACGATGGAGGCGCGCATGGCCTCAAACAGGTGCGCCGGTGCCGCAGGACGAATATCGGAGGCTTCGGGAACGGTGATGAGCAGTTCGTGATCCCGCGGTCGCGTGACCGTGCAGCCCAGCTCTTCGAGGAGTTCGGCCATGATGGCCACGTCGGTGATGTGGGGCACGTTGGTCAAGTGGTGCGTGCCGCTCGCCACGAGGCAGGCCGCCATCTGCTTCAAGACGGCGTTCTTGGCGCCAAAGGCGCGCACGGTGCCCGAGAGTGGTCCAGCGGGAGTTAAAACGACAGATGTCACCCCTCAAGTATGGCCGCCGTTGACCACGCGGGCGGTATCTCGTCCTGACTAGGCTCAACCCATGCCCACCCCCGCCGTGCCAGAGGACACTCTTGCGACGAGCCTGGTGCGCGTCACCGAAGCGGCCGCCCTGGCCGCCGTCACCTGGATCGGTCGTGGGGAGAAAAACAGTGCCGATGCGGCGGCCGTTGCGGCCATGCGTGACGCCCTCGCCGACATCGCCATCGACGGTGTCGTCGTCATTGGCGAGGGTGAAAAGGACGAGGCGCCGATGCTTGCCCGCGGTGAGCGCGTGGGCACGGGGCTCGGCCCAGCATTCGACGTGGCCGTTGACCCCATTGACGGCACCTCACTCGTCGCCAGTGGACTTCCCGGCGCCTTGTCCGTCATCGCGCTGGCCCCGTCGGGCTCCTTCTTCGATCCGGGCCCCTGCTTTTACATGAAGAAGATCGCCGTCGGTCCCGCGGGCGTTGGCGTCATTGACGTGCGCCGGAGCGCCACCGATAACCTCCAACGACTCAGCGACGCCACTGGTCGACCCGTGAGCGAACTCACGGTGGCCGTGGTGGAGCGTCCTCGCCACCACGCACTCATCGACGAGATTCGTGCCGTCGGCGCTCGGGCCCACGTGGTGCCCGAGGGCGATATCGCCACGGCCATTGCCTGCGCACTCCCCGACTCCGGCATCGATCTGGCCATCGGCATCGGTGGCACCCCCGAAGGTGTCATTGCCGCCGCGGCGCTGCAGGGACTCGGCGGCGAGATGCAGGGCATGCTGCATGCCACCAGTGCGGCCATGCGCGCCGACGCCGAGGCTCGCGGCTACGACTTTGCTGTCGTACTGACCCACCACCATCTCGTTCGAAATCAAGACTGTCTCGTGGTGACGACCGGCATCACCACGGGCGATCTCTTGCGCGGGGTGCGCGTCACCCCTACTGGCCCCATCGCCCACTCGCTCATCGTTGACGGCATGCGTCGCCTCGTTACGTTCGCCTAATACCGCGCAGAAACGACTTTGGGTAGTTGTTCACAAGGGGCCCAATTCTCTTCCTGGTCTCCCCCCACAGGTATAGGGTGCTGGGCACAGCACTCGTTGGTGCTGTCTGAAGGGGGGATCAGTATGCAGGTAAAACAGCTACTCGAAGGCAAGGGCCGAGAGGTGGCCACCATAGAACGCAGCCGCTCAGTTGCCGATGCGCTCACCATGTTGAAGGAGCGCCGCATCGGCGCCCTCGTGGTCACGGGGGCCACCCCACCGCTGGTGGGCATCTTCTCCGAGCGCGACGCCGTGCGCGCCTTCGCCAGTGCCGGCTCGGCCGCTTTCGCCATGCCGGTGGCGAACTTCATGTCCGATGAAGTCATCATCTGTCATGAAGCCTCCACCACCACCGACCTGATGATGCTGATGACTGAGCAGCGCATTCGTCACGTGCCCGTCATTGAGAACAACACGTTGGTCGGCATGATCTCTATTGGCGACGTCGTAAAGGCTCGCCTCCACGAGCTCGAAGCCGAAAAGCGCGAGCTCATCGACTACGTCAGCGCCCGCTAAAAACAGCAATCGCCGCCCACGCGTGGCGGGCGGCGATTGATGGAATGAAACGGAGCTAGAGCTTGGTTGCCACACCTGCTAGCACGGTGGCTCGCGTGACGCCCTCGGCGCCATCGGGACCGACCTGGAAGTAGCCGCCTTCGATCTCGAAGGACACCTCACCCTCCTTGGTGCTCACCCGAACGAGGCCCGCGACCAAGTCGCCGACGGTGGGCGTGTGCTGGGGCATCACCGTGAACTCACCCTCAGAGGAGCGGGCCATCAATGCCGAGGCCTCGCCCTTCCACAGTGCCGCTTCCGGCGTCACGACTTCAACCAGCAACGTGGCCATGCTTAGCCCTTTGCCAGTTCGGCGGCGCGACGCTCAACGTCGGAGGCACCACCGACGTTCAAGAAGGCCTGCTCGGGGTACTGGTCGAGGTCACCCTTGACGAGGAGTTCGAATGACTCCACGGTCTCGGTGAGTGGCACGTTAATACCGTCGATACCGGTGAACATCTTGGAGACGTACATGGGCTGGGACAGGAAGCGCTGGATCTTGCGAGCGCGCGACACCGTCAAGCGGTCGTCTTCCGAGAGCTCGTCGAGACCCAGGATGGCAATGATGTCCTGGAGTTCCTTGTAGCGCTGGAGGATCTGCTGCACCTGGCGGGCCACGGTGTAGTGGCGGTCACCGACAATCTCGGGCGCCAAGATGTTCGACGTCGAGGTGAGTGGGTCTACGGCGGGGTAGATACCCAGCGCAGCGATGTTACGGCTCAACTCCGTGGTGGCGTCCAAGTGGGTGAACGTCGTGAACGGTGCGGGGTCGGTGTAGTCGTCCGCGGGGACGTACACGGCCTGCAGTGAGGTAATCGAACGACCACGCGTCGAGGTGATGCGCTCCTGGAGCTCACCCATCTCGTCGGCGAGGGTTGGCTGGTAACCCACGGCACTCGGCATACGGCCGAGCAGCGTGGAGACCTCGGAACCGGCCTGCACGAAGCGGAAGATGTTGTCCACGAACAACAACACGTCCTGGTTCTTCACGTCACGGAAGTACTCGGCCATGGTGAGTGCGGCCAGGGCCACGCGCAGACGCACCCCTGGTGGTTCGTCCATCTGACCGTAGACCAGTGCGGTCTTTTCGATCACGCCCGACTCACGCATTTCCAACATGAGGTCGGTACCTTCACGGGTACGCTCACCCACACCGGCGAAGACGGACACACCGTCGTGCAGCGAGGCCACGCGGCGGATCATTTCCATGATCAACACGGTCTTACCCACACCGGCACCACCGAAGAGGCCGATCTTGCCACCCTGTACGTAGGGGGCCAGAAGGTCGATGACCTTAATACCGGTTTCGAACATCGCGGCGCGAGGCTCGAGCTGGTCGAAGGCTGGTGGGTTGCGGTGAATTTCCCAGCGGTCCTCGACGGGACCGATGTTGTCGGTGTCGAGGGGCTGGCCCAGCACGTTGAACACGTGGCCCAGGACTGCGTCGCCGACGGGCACGGAGATACCGCGGCCGGTCTGGCGCACGACGGTGCCGCGCACGAGACCCTCGGTGGGCTTCATGCAGACGCAACGCACACGGCCTTCGCCGATCTGCTGAGCGACCTCACCCGTCACGACGACGGTCTCGCCGTCGATGACGATGTCCATCTCAACGGCGTGGTTGATCTCGGGCAGCGCGTGCGGCGGGAACTCGATGTCCACCACCGGTCCGGCAATCGCAACAACGCGACCCGTCTCGAGCGTGGTCTTTTCAGGAGCCATAGTCATTTCTTACTCACTTTCCCGAGCGGAGCGCTTCAGCGCCGCCCACGATTTCCATGATTTCGGTGGTGATCGAGTCCTGGCGGGCTCGGTTCATAATGCGGGTTAGATTCAGGCTGAGTTCGTCAGCATTTTCCGTCGCGGCGGCCATGGCGCGCTGCTGGGAAGAGTGGAACGCAGCGGCACCTTCGAGGAGGGCGGAGAAGATCTCGCTCTCGAGGGCTTTGGGTGCCAACTCGGTCAAGAGGGCTTCCACTTCTGGTTCGAACTCGGTGTAGCCCTTAAGCGCACCGGTGGGCTCGGGCAAGACACCCTCGGCGATGCTCAGGGGCAGCAACTGCGCGGTCTCAACGGCCTGGACACCGGCCGAGATGAAGCGCGTCGAAACCAGCATGACGCGCTGCACTTCGTCGGTGACGAAGGGAGCGGCGATGGCGCTGGCCACGGTGCGGGCGTCGGCGAAGGTGGGCTTGTCAGCGAAGCCGAAGAAGCTGTCGGCGACCTCGTAGCCACGGAAGCGGTAGTAGGGCGCACCCTTCTTGCCAACCGTGTAGAGGCGGACCTGACGGCCCTCGGCCTTCAGTGATTCGATCAAACGCTCACCGGCGCGCAGCGCTGATGAGTTGTAGGCACCCGACAGTCCGCGGTCACCACAGATAACGACGACGGCAACAACCGCCTCGTTGTCCGATGGTGCCAACAACTTGCCGGCGGCATGGGCGTCACCCAGTGCGGCCTCGGCGATAATGCGCTGCATACCCTGACGATACGGACGGTTCGCCGTAATCCGGGCCTGGGAGCGAGCAATCTGGGACGCGGCGATGAGTTCCATCGCCTTGGTGATCTTTCGAGTGGCCTTCACAGACTTAATACGTCCACGAAGAATTCGTTCCTGTCCACCTGCCATTGCTCCTCCTTTCCTTCTCGGTTACGTCGTGGGTACTTAGTTGCTGGTCGCGAAGCCGTCGAGGAAGGCGCGCAGGGCGGCATCCACGAGTTCGGTGTCGGGCATGGTGCCCTTGGTGCGAATCTGCTCGAGCAAGTCAGCGTGCTTAGCGCGGAACGTCGTGAGCAGTTCCTGCTCGAAGCGACGAACGTCGGCGACGGGCACGGTGTCGAGCCAGCCACGGGTACCGGCGTAGATCACGATGCACTGCTCTTCGACGGGCATTGGGGCGTTGAGGCCCTGCTTCAGCAGTTCCACCAGGCGGTAGCCGCGGTCGAGCTGGGCCTGCGAGGACTTGTCGAGTTCGGAACCGAAGGTGGCGAAGGACTCGAGGTCACGGAACTGGGCGAGGTCGATCTTCATCGAACCCGACACCGACTTCATGGCCTTGATCTGAGCGGAACCACCCACGCGCGACACCGAGTTACCGACGTTGATAGCGGGACGAACACCCGAGTAGAAGAGGTCGGACTCAAGGAAGACCTGACCGTCGGTGATCGAAATCACGTTGGTGGGGATGTACGCGGTGATGTCACCGGCCTTGGTCTCGATAATGGGCAGAGCGGTCAGTGAACCGCCACCCAACTCGTCGCTCAACTTCGCGGCACGCTCCAGCAAACGACTGTGGAGGTAGAACACGTCGCCGGGGTACGCTTCGCGGCCTGGTGGGCGGCGCAGCAACAGCGAGATCTGACGGTAGGCCTCGGCCTGCTTGGACAGGTCGTCGTAGACCACGAGGGCGTGCTGACCAGTCTCCATCCACTCCTGGCCAATGGCGCAGCCGGCGTAGGGAGCAAGGAATTTGAACGGTGCGGGGTCACCAGCGGAAGCCACGACCACCACGGTGTACTCCAGAGCGCCGTGGTCCTCGAGGGTCTTCACGGTCTGTGCCACCGAGGAGTTCTTCTGACCAACGGCCACGTAGATGCACTTCACACCCTGACCCTTCTGGTTCAAGATGGTGTCGATAGCCACAGTCGTCTTACCGGTCTTGCGGTCACCGATGATGAGCTCGCGCTGGCCACGGCCGATTGGCACCATGGCGTCGATGGCCTTGATACCGGTCTGCATGGGCTCGCCCACGGGCTGGCGGCCCATGATGCCAGGAGCCTGGACCTCCATGCGGCGCTCCTTGGCGCCCACGAGTGGTCCCTTGCCGTCAATGGGCATACCGAGCGCGTTCACGACGCGGCCGAGAAGGGCGTCGCCCACTGGCACGGAGAGAATGCGACCCGTGCTCTTGACGATCTGCTCTTCTTCGATGCCGTCAACGGTGCCGAGCACCACGGCGCCGATGGTCTCTTCGTCGAGGTTCATCGCGAGGCCGACGGTGCCGTCTTCGAACTCGAGGAGCTCGTTGACCTTGGCCGAAGGCAGGCCCGAGACACGGGCAATACCGTCACCGACTTCGACAACGCGGCCAACCTGCTGCGCGCCTACGACGGGGCTGAAGTCGGAGACGTGCTTGCGCAGCGCCTCGGTAATTTCATTGGCACTAATGGTGAGCTCAGTCATCACAGTTTCCTTTTCTTAGTCGTTCAATGCGGATTCGAGCACGCGGCCGCTGGTAACGGCATCGTGCAGGGCGCTGAGTCGGCCCTTCGTGGAGGCGTCAAGACGCAGGTCGCCAACCTCGACTACCACACCACCCAGGAGTGAGGCGTCGTCGGCAACTTGCAATTCAACGTTCTTACCCGTCAAGGCCGCGAGGGCCGTGGCGAGCTGTGCTTCGGTGTCAGCGTCGAGTGGTCGAGCACTGAGGATGCGAGCGACGCGCCAGTCGCGCGACTTGGCGACGTAGTCGACCACGAAGTCCAACGTGCCCACAATGTCGCGGGCTCGTCCGGCGATCACGACGTACTCGGCCAAGGCCAACGTCGTGGCGGAGACCTTGCCGCCGAGCAGCGTGGTGACGAGGCCGACGCGCTGTTCGAGCGCGGCGTCACGGTCAACCAGGATGCGGCGCAACTCCACTGATGATTCAATGGTGCGAGCCCACAGCGAGAGCTCGTTCTCCACGCGCGCGAAGTCGGCGGTGTCGACGGTCTCGAGCACGGCGTCAGTGAAACCTTCGGCACGGTGACGCGCGGCCATCAGGCCCAGTGGCGTCACGTCGACGGCACCACGCTCGTGACGAACGAGGGCCGTATTGGCCAGTTCGGACATCGCGTGGGGAACGTCTTGAGCGGCGGAGTGGCTCGCGCCGTAGACGCTGAGCTTCAGCGTGGTGTCGTTGACCTTGCCCTCCAAGAGGGTGCGCACGACGCCACCGCGAACGGCGGCGTTCAGCGCGGTGTCGGTCAAGACGGCACGCAGTTCGGGCTGCGAAAGGATGGCACGGTCAAACGACGCCAACTCGGTCGCCGTGGCGGCGAGCGTTGTGGCGTCCTGTCGACCCAAGAGGGCCAGTGCGTATCCTTCGAGCTTTGGCTGCATCAGACTTACTTCGATTCCTTCGCGGCCTCGACCTGCAGGGCCGCAACGGCCTCACGGACGAGGTCCTGGTGGGCGGCCTGGTCGACTTCGCGACCAACAACCTTGCTCACGAGGTCAAAGACGATGTCGCCGATTTTGGCCGAGGCCTCGTCGATGGCGCGCTGGCGAGCGGAGGCGACTTCACCGTGGGCGTTGGCCACGATGCGGTCGTACTCGGCCTGACCACGGCCGGCTGATTCTGCCTTGACCTGGTCGGACAGTGCCTGCGCGGCGGCCACGATGTCGCGAGCCTGCTCACGAGCCTCCGTCAAGACGCGGTTGCGCTCGTCGTCCGCAGCTGCCGCGGCCGCACGTGCCTTGTCAGCGGCTTCGAGAGCCGTACGAATCTTGTCTTGACGTGCCTCGATAGCCGTGTTGAGCATCGGGAGCACCTTGGCCTTCATGAGCGCCAGGATGCCCAGTACTACGGCAACCTCGACGAGCCACGTGGCGTTCGGGAGGAGAAAGATTGAACCAATCATGTCGTGAGACCTTCTTTGATAGAGGACCTACCGTGACGTGGCGCCCGCGGGCGCCACGTCACAGAAAATCATTGCGCCTTGAAGACGTAGACGAAGACGACCAAGAACACGAGGTTGATGAAGTACATAGCTTCAACGAGACCGACGGTCAAGAAGAAGTAGGTACGAGCCTTGTTCTCAATCTCGGGCTGACGCGCAATTGCGGCGATCGTCTGGCTACCGGCCAGACCGTCACCAATTGCGGCACCGATAGCACCGCCGCCGAGGGCGAGGCCACCACCGACGAGTGCACCAGCGTTACGTACTGCGTCCGCCATCACGTTTGTAGTTGACATTATTTCTTTCCTCCTGGGTTAGTTAATGCGAGGTCTCTGACGCGTGTGACTCGTCGTGGCTGGTAGCCATGCCGAAGTACAACATTGCGAGCAACATGAAGATGTACGCCTGGATGACACCAATACCCAGGTCGAACGGCTTCCACAGAATTTCGCCAAAGGGAATGGCGTAGATAGGCAACAGCGTGGTGATCACGGCCACCATGATGGCGCCGGAGAACATGTTGCCGAAGAGTCGAAGGGTCATCGTGATGGGCTTCACGAACTCTTCGATCACGTTGATGGGCGTCAAGAACGCGGGCTGCGCGTAGTGGCCGAAGTAGCCCTTGACCTTGCGAGCACGGAACGAGGCGGCGTGGACCCAGACGATGGTGATGGCGGCCATCGCCAGTGGCAAGTTGATGTCACTGGTCGGTGCGGGAAGGATTTCGCCGGACTGGCCGGGGTGCATCGACGAGGGCAGGAAGCCGATGGAGTTGGAAATCAAGATGAAGAGGAACAAGGTAACGCCCAGTGGGACGTACTTGCGGCCACGCTCACCCATGGCGGACACGGCAACACCCGACACCATCTCGACAATCATTTCCCAGAACACCTGGAGCTTGCCGGGCACGCCGTCGGTGACCTTTGAGGTCAAACGAAGCGCGAGGAACACGAACAAGATGGTGGCCAGTGCCGTTGACAACAAGATGTCGTAGTCAAAGGTGAGACCAAAAAGCACGAGGTGCGGGTGCACCCCAACTTCGATGGTCTTCGCTGCGTACAGCGTCTTCACTTATGGTCTCCCTTGGCTCATGACAACCTTCAAAAGATTAGCCACAAACACGATCTGGTAAATAACCAGTCCCGCAACAATTCCTATTCCTAGGGGTGTGCTGATGAACAAGCCCGCAAAGACAATAACCGTTGCCGCGACCAGTCGCACCAGTGTATTGGACCCAAGTTGGCGGCGGAGAAGTTTGGTGGTCTTCTCCCCGCCCATTTCGAGCTGGGCGACGCGCTTGTCGAGAAAGCGGAGATTCAAAATCGCCATGGCGATGCCGATGGCCTCGCCCAGGCCGGCGAAGGGGTTGACCTCAATCGCCACGATAAAACCGATGGTGCCCATGATGAGGGCAGCCCAGATGGTTCGGCGCATCAGGCGCGGCAGTGTGGTGGGAGAAAGGTCGTCGAGCACAGTAGTTCCGTTACAAATACCGGCGGACTTGGCGGACAACGCTGACCACGGCAATAACTGTCCCCAACACTACTCCGATGAGGATGCCCACCGGTGCCGTTGAGAAGTGGTGATCGACTTCGAGGCCGGCCACGACCCCCAACGCCTCGCAGAGCGCGATCGTTGAGCCCATGGTCAAGAAGGCCGCCCACCCCGGCAACGCCGCAGCGGTCGATGACTTCTCGTCTTCGCTCACGAATTGCTCCGACTCGAGGCCCGCTCGGCCCGACGCTCACGGGTGAGGAAGGGGCTCGACCAGGTGACAAAGACCACAATCATCACGCCGACGGCCGCCGGCAAGAACACGTTGGCGCTCGGGTAGAAGAGCGGGAAGAGCACAAAACCGCACAGCAGGGCTGTCCAGAGCCAGAGGATCAACACGGTGCGACGATGCCCGTGGCCCAAACGCATCAATCGGTGGTGAATGTGGTTCTTGTCAGGGGTATGGAATCCCTGACCAGAGAGTGTGCGGCGGAGAAACGCGAAGATTGCGTCGGTCAACGGCACGCCCAAGATGAACACCGGGATCAGCAGTGGTGCGAAGAAGAAAAAGGTCACACCGCCGGCGGGCGCGGTACGACCACCAATCACCATGGTGGAGGCACTCATTAAGAGACCCAGCATGAGCGCACCGGCATCACCCATGAAGAGTTTGGCCGGATGAAAGTTGTCCTTTAAGAATCCGACGCACACGCCGAAGGTCAGAGCGGCAATGAGTGGTCCGACGTTGGACGACGGCAGAAAACCGAGCTGCTCGAGCCGAAGGCCGTAGACACAGAGCGTCCCCGAGGCAATGGCCACAATGCCACCGGCCAGGCCGTCGAGCCCGTCGATCAGGTTGATGGCGTTGGAGAGGGCGAAGACCCAAATAGCCGTAATGATCGGCAACACGGACGGCCCCAGCACAATGAAGCCAGCGAAAGGCAACTTCAACTGATACATCGTGCAGCCGCTGAAATACAAAATCGTCGCCGCCAGCACCTGTCCGCCCACTTTGGCCGGGGCCGACATGTCGCGGAAGTCGTCGAGCACGCCGACGACAAACATCACGCCGGTGGCGAGCAAGACGCCGAGCATTTCGCGTGATCCGAAGATGACGGCGCGCGTGACCGGAAAGGCCAGTGCCGCGCACAACGCCACACAGAAGCCGACAAACATCGCGCCTCCCCCACCGTAGGGGGTGACCACCTTGTGGACCTTGCGGGCATCGGGCTCGGCCGAATAACCCAAACGCACCGAAATCTCTCTGGCGGGGGGATTGACGAGCAACGTGACGATGGCGCCCACGAGCGCGATCAGTCCGTAGACGCCGAGTCCCTGCATGGGTTACTTCGTGAAGCGGGCGTAGGGGTTGAAGGCGCTCGTCAACACGGCGACCTCATTGCGAACGGCCTCAATCACTGACTCATCCTCACGGTGGCGGAGCGCGCGCGCCATCAACGACGCGATGACGGCGAACTCAGATTCTTGCATACCGGCCGTTGTTTCCGCCGCGGTACCAACGCGCACACCCGACGTCACGAAGGGGCTGCGGGGGTCGTCGGGGATCTGGTTGCGGTTGGTGGTAATACCGGCCCGGTCCAGCACTTCCTGAGCGACCTTGCCGGTCAACTCGGCGTCGAAGTCGCGCAAGTCAACAATCACCATGTGGTTGTCCGAACCACCCGAGACGGGCCGGAAGCCCTCGTTGGCCAGCGAGACCGCAAACGCGCGGGCATTGGTCACAATCTGGTTGGTGTACGTCGCGAAGGCGGGCTGCGCCGCTTCCTTAAAGGCAACGGCCTTGGCGGCCACCGCGTGCTCGAGGGGCCCACCCTGCTGGCCAGGGAAGACGGCCATGTCGATGGCCTTGGCGTGCTCTTCACGGCAGAGAATTGCGCCACCGCGTGGACCACGCAACGTCTTGTGCGTCGTGAAGCACACGACGTCGGCGTAGGGCACGGGGTTGGGGTGCGAGCCACCGGCAATCAGACCGGCAACGTGCGCCGAGTCGAACATCAACAGCGCGCCGACTTCGTCAGCGATTTCGCGGAATGGTGCGGGGTCAATCTGACGCGAGTAGGCGGTGGCGCCGGCCACAATCAACTTCGGACGGTGTTCCAGTGCGAGGGCACGAACGTTGTCGAAGTCGATCATTTCACCTGGGTTTTCGGGGTCATCAGAGCGTGGCGTCACGCCGTAGGAGACGAAGTTCCAAATCTTGGACGTAATTGACGCCGGCGAACCGTGGGTCAAGTGACCACCCTGGTCCAGGCGCATCGCCAAGACGGTGTCGCCGGGGTTCAAGAGTGCCTGGTACACCGCCACATTGGCGTTCGCGCCCGAGTGGGGCTGCACGTTGGCGTGGTCGGCGCCAAAGAGCGCGCAGAGGCGGCGGCGAGCCAGGTCCTCAATCTCGTCAACAATCTGGTTACCGCCGTAGTACCGACGTCCGGGGTATCCCTCGGAGTACTTGTTTGTCAAAATCGAACCAGTAGCAGCCATCACCGATGGCGAGGCGAAGTTTTCCGAAGCAATGAGCTGCAAGGTGCTCGTCTGGCGAGCCCATTCTCGGCTCAACAGCGAGACAACCTCGTCGTCGTTGACGATGTAGGAGTCAAATGGGGATGCGGTCATGGGGGATCCTTCCTTAGGGGTTCACTGCATCGAGTGCAGCCAGCTTGGCAATGCGTCCAACGTGACGGCCCTCACCCGGTGGGGTGTCGAGCCAAGCGCCAACGGCGTCGGTGGCGACAGCGATACCAATCATGCGTGCGCCGAGGCACAGCACGTTGGCGTGATTGTGCTCGCGCGCCAAACGAGCCGACGTCACGTCGTGCACGAGTGCGGCGCGAACACCGGGAACCTTGTTGGCGGCAATAGAGATACCGATACCGGTACCGCAGACGGCGATACCGAGGTCGGCGCGGCCCTCAACGACGGCACGGCCAACGGCCTCGCCAAAGTCGGGGTAGTCCACCGACGTCGTTGCGTCGTGGGCGCCAAGATCGAGAACTTCGATGCCGCGCTGCGCCAAAACGGCGAGGAGGGCATCTTTGAGTTCGAAGCCCGCGTGGTCTGACCCGAGTGCGATTTTCATAGGCCTAGCCTAGTGGCGCAGGTCCGAGGGCCTAGTTCTTTGGCGGGCCCAGAACGGCAGATATCTCCGACGCATCAACCGCACCGGCACGCAGAATCTCCCACGACTCCCCAACCCGCACCACCGTCGAGACGGTGCCGTCGCAGGTGCCGCCATCCACCACGCCGGCCACCCCGTCGTCGAACAGAACCCTGACCTCTTCGGCCGTGGTGCACGGGGGCTCCCCGTGGCGGTTCGCGCTCGTAACGGCCAGCGGACCGGTGGCCTCGAGCAGCGCGCGCAGCGCCGGTTGGGCCGGCAGGCGAAAGCCGACGGAGTCAGTCGCCCCCGTCAATGCGGCCAATGCGGGCGAGACGGGCATCACGATGGTCAAGGCACCGGGCCAGAAGGCGTCCATCAGGGCTCGGGCCTCAAGAGAGATCTCGACACCCAGTTCGCGCAGCTGGGCCTCGCTGGCCACCATGACCGGCAACGCGACGTCTCGGGGCCGACGCTTGGCGACGAAAATGTTGGCCACCGCGGTGGGGTTCGTCACTAACGCGCCCAGTCCGTAGACGGTGTCCGTTGGCACAACGACGACCCCGCCACCGCGCACGACGTCAGCGGCCGCCTCAATGGTGATGACGCCAATCATGGTCGCCGCCCCACAAACATGCGCGCCCGTCCGCTCAGGTCGTCGAGGTCCTCGCACTCGACCCAGCCGACCTCACGGGCGTGGCGCAACGTCGCGTCACGCTGGTCGGCACCGTGTTCCATCACCAGGGCGCCACCGGGCGTCAACCACGACAGTGCTTCGTCGAGGATATGGGCGATGTCCGCAAACCCTTGCGTGCCACCCTTGTCGGGAGCCACGAGTGCACCAAGTGGTTCAAAGGAGAGAACTGGATCAAGCGTCGCGAACTCCTCTTCGCCGATGTAGGGCGGGTTGGTAACGATGAGATCGATGTGGCCTCGCAGTGAGGGATCGAGAGAGTCGAACCATGACGAGTGCACAAATGACGCGGAGAGCAACCGGTGCTTGAGGGCATTGCGCTTGGCAACCGCCAGCGCCTCGGTTGACTCATCGACCGCCACGAGCGTGGCCACGACACCACGCGCCGCCAGTTCCGCGAGGAGTGACAGACCAATGGCGCCTGATCCGCAGCCCAAGTCAACGATGAGGGGAGCCGGGGAGCCGTGCGCCAAGGTCGACAACGCGACGTCGACGAGCTCCTCGGTTTCGGGGCGGGGAATTAAGACGCGGGGATCCACGTCTAAGTCGAGCGAGCGAAAGGGCCAGTGGCCAATGATGTACTGCAGCGGCTCGCCGTTGAGTCGACGCTGTGCCGCCGCGCGGACCACGGGCATCTCGTCGACGAGACCACCGGGCAAGAACTCCTCGATCAGCCAGCGCGCTTCGCGCCGCTCAATGCCGAGCGCCACGAGCTCGGCGACCGGGTCGAAACTAGTTTCCGCCACTCTCGGCCAGTTGTCGGGCGCGTTGGTCGGCCAGCAGCGCATCGATATAGGTGTCGAGGTCACCGGCCAGCACGGCGTCGAGCGTGTAGGTCGTCAAGTTGATGCGGTGGTCAGTGACGCGATTCTCTTTGAAGTTGTAAGTGCGAATCTTCTCGCTGCGCCCACCAGCGCCAATCTGGGAGCGCTTGAGGTCGCCGAGTTCGGTGGCCTGCGCATCTTGGGCGGCCTTGAGCAAGCGCGAGCGCAACACCACGAGCGCCTTGACGCGGTTTTGGATCTGACTCTTCTCGTCCTGCATCGACACCACGATGCCCGTGGGCAAGTGCGTGATGCGCACGGCGGAGTCCGTCGTGTTCACGCTCTGGCCACCGGGGCCCGAGGATCGATACACGTCAATCTTCAACTCGTTCATGTCAATAGCAACATCAACTTCTTCGGCCTCGGGGAGAATTGACACCGTGGCCGACGACGTGTGGACACGGCCCTTGGCTTCGGTGGCGGGCACGCGTTGCACGCGGTGCACACCGGCTTCGTGGGCCATGCGCGTCCAGGCGTCATCGCCCTTAATCAAATAGGTTGCTTCGTCGAGGCCGCCGTGGTCAGAGGGGCGTTCTTCCACGACTTCGAGCTTCCAGCCACGAATGGCGGCGTACCGGCGGTACATTTCGGCCAGGTCCGAGGCGAAGAGGTTCGCCTCTTCGCCACCTTCGGCGCCACGGATCTCCAACAAGACGTTGCGACCTTCGTTAGGGTCGCGGGGCAGCAGGAGCGTCTCGAGCGTCATCTCGAGTTCGGGAATCTTGGCTTCGGCCTCGTTGACTTCGTCGCGCCAGAGTTCGCGGTCGTCACCACTGGACTCGTTGAACATGTCGCGCGCCGTCGCGAGGTCGGACTGCACGCCCTTGAGTTCGTTCCAGGCGACGTTGATTTCCGCCAACTGCTTGTGGCGGCGTGACAGGTCCCGCAGCCGAGCGAGGTCGGAGGCTACGTCAGGTTGGGCGAGGGCCGTCTCGACGGAACGAAGTTCCTCTTCGAGTGCGGCCAGCGTTTCGTCGAGTGAGCGCACGGCGGGCTGTCCGTCGGCCTAGGCCTTAGGAGCGCGCGCCTTGTCGGTCTTCTGGGCGTAACGGCGCTGGAAGCGCTCGACGCGACCACCGGTGTCGACGAGCTTCTGCTTGCCGGTGAAGAACGGGTGGCACTCGTTGCAAAGTTCAATTGACAACGACGACTTCGTCGACTTGGTCACGAAGGTGTTGCCACACGAGCAGGTCACCGTGGCTTCGCCGTAGTGAGGGTGGATGTCAGCTTTCATTGTCGCTCCTTAGTGCGAAGGAAGAGTTTACTGCAAAATCAACTGGTCGGGGCCGGGCCCTTGGCAATCTCGGCTAAGAACACGTCATTTGACGGCGTGGTACGGAGTTTGTCGATCAACAACTCGAGGCCCGCGGCCTCGCGGCCGTCGGCGACGAGGCCGTTCAAGACGCGGCGCAGACGCCAGACCTGCGGCAGAACTTCCTTCTTGAACAGGAGTTCTTCGTGACGAGTCGACGAGGCATTGACGTCAATGGCCGGGTAGAGACGACGCTCAGCGAGACGACGGTCGAGCTTGAGCTCCATGTTGCCGGTTCCCTTGAACTCTTCGAAAATGACTTCGTCCATCTTCGATCCGGTCTCGACCAGTGCCGTGGCCAGAATCGTCAGGGAGCCACCTTCTTCGATGTTGCGCGCCGCACCAAAGAACTTCTTTGGTGGGTAGAGGGCACCGGAGTCGACACCACCGGACATGATGCGTCCCGTGGCTGGTGCGGCCAAGTTGTAAGCGCGCGCCAGACGGGTAATACCGTCCAGGATGATGACCACGTCTCGACCCTGCTCCACCAAGCGCTTGGCGCGCTCGAGGCAGAGTTCAGCGATGTGCGTGTGCTCATCGGCCGGACGGTCGAACGTCGAGGCAATCACTTCACCACTCACGCTGCGACGCATGTCCGTGACTTCTTCGGGACGCTCGTCAACGAGCAGGACCATCAAGTGCACCTCGGGGTTGTTGGCCTCGATTGACTGGGCGATCTGCTTCATGATCGTCGTCTTACCGGCCTTGGGTGGCGACACGATGAGTCCGCGCTGTCCCTTACCAATTGGCGCCAACAAGTCAACGATGCGCGGGGTCAAGTCGCTCTTGCCGTCGAGTGTCTCGAGCTTGAGCTTCTCGTCCGGGAACAGTGGAGTGAGGTCTTCGAAGCGAGGGCGCAACTTGGCGACTTCGGGGTCGAAGCCCGCCACGGTGTCAACACGCAACAGTGCGGGATACTTCTCGTTCGACGCGGCGGGACGGAAGCCACCCGTGACGACGTCGCCCTTGCGCAAGTTGTAGCGACGCACCTGGTTGATGGCGACGTAGACGTCGGTCGGCGCAGGGCTAAAACCGCGGGTTCGCAAGAAGCCGTAGCCGTCGTCGCGCAGGTCCAAGATGCCCTGGATGTCGACGAGTTCGCCGTTGTACGGCTGGTCGGTGTTGGGCAGCGAGTCACCAAAGCGCTCGCGGCCATTGCGATTGCGACGGTTGCGACGGTTGTTGTTGTTGTTACGAGCGTTACTGTCATTGCCAAAGTCACGGGGCTGACGCTCACCTTGGTTGTTCTGACGCTGGCCTTGGTTTCCCTGGCCGCCCTGACGCTCTTCACGAGCGGGGCGAGCAGGACGCTCTGCGGGAGCCTCGCTAGAGGTCGATGACGCTGCTGGGGTCGAAGGTGCCGCACTGGCAGCTGGATCGGCGGCGTAGTCATTGAGGATTGATTCAAAGTCATCATCCGGCGTCACCACCGTGCGTCGCGAACGAATGGCGCCCTTGGGTCGGGACTCGCTCGGGCCATCTGCGGCGGGGGCGCTGGCGCCACCGGCCAGGGCCGCGATGATTGAAGACTTAGTGGCGCGTGGGCCAACGTCGACACCGGCCGCCTTGGCAAGCGTCACGAGGTCGTCTTTGGACTTCGCTTCGAGATTTTGTCGCGAAGGGTTGCTGGGCTTTTCAGCCATATAAGGATCCTTTCTCGCCACGAGTCGAAAAGAAGGTCGTGGGAAGAACGAGAACTGTCGAAAGTGGAAGAGTTCCGCACATCGCCGCAAAGGCCTGATGTGAACGACGTCTGAAGTGTAGCGCAGCGCTGTCACCCGCGCGCAAGTGGGCGCTGGCCTACTGCAGCTCGCGCAGCAGGGCCCCCAAGTCGGCATCCACCACGGTTGGCATTGCCGAATTGGAAATAGCGACGTCCGGGTCCTTGAGGCCGTTTCCGGTCAGCACACAGACGACCGTCGAGCCCTTTTCTACCCCGTACTTCAAAATGCCCGCGACGGAGGCCGCCGAGGCCGGTTCGCAGAAAATCGACTCGTAGCGAGCAACGTAACGGTAGGCGTCGAGAATCTCTTCGTCCGTCACCGCACGAATGTCACCGTGCGATTCGGCGATCACCTCGAGCGCGGGTACCCAGCTCGCGGGGTTGCCAATACGAATGGCCGTGGCGATGGTCTCGGGATTCTCCACGGGGTGGCCAAGGACAATAGGTGCGGCGCCCGCCGCCTGGAATCCATACATCTTGGGGAGCTTGGTGGCCTTGCCCGCGAAGTGGAACTGGTGAAAGCCTCGCCAGTAGGCGGTGATGTTGCCGGCGTTGCCAACGGGAATCGCGAGGTAGTCCGGTGCGTCACCGAGGACGTCAATAAGTTCGAAGGCGCCGGTCTTTTGCCCCTCGATGCGCTCGGGGTTAATCGAGTTCACGATGGTGATTGGCAAGTGCTGCGTGAGCTCACGCGCGAGATTCAATGCCTGGTCGAAGTTGCCTCGCAACTGCAGCACCTTGGCGCCGTAGACGATGGCCTGCGCCAACTTGCCCATCGCGATCTTTCCCTCAGGAACCAACACGACACAGTCCATACCGGCCTTGGCGGCATAGGCGGCGGCGGCGGCCGAGGTATTGCCGGTCGAGCCACAAATCACGGTCTGCGCGCCCTGCGCCTTGGCCTTGGTGATGGCCATGGTCATACCGCGGTCCTTGAACGAACCCGATGGGTTCAGGCCGTCGAACTTCAGGTAGACCTTCGCTTCGACGCGCTCGGAGAGGCGCTCGGCGTAGATCAGAGGCGTGTTGCCTTCTTGCAGAGTGACGATGCTGTCCACCCCGCGCAGGTCGAGCCATTCGGCGTACTCGTGTAGCAGTCCGTTCCAACCGGTCATTCGCCGCCTCCAATTACGCGGATACAGGCCCCGACCGACTTCACGGTGGGGATTTCAGCAAGTTCTGCCAACGTCGCAGTGACATCACTCGTGCGCACGCGGTGCGTCATGAAGGCCAAGCGTGCGTCGTGGTCGTCACCCGACTGCTCCATTGAGCGAATGGAAACGTTGTGGCGAGCGAACACCGAAGCCACCTGGGCCAACACGCCCGGCTCGTCGGCCACTTCGAGCGAAATGTAAAACAGATTAGAAATTTCGGACTGATCAACGTCGACCAAACGGTCATCGACGGTGAAGGGGACATCATGGCGTCCCGCGCGACGATTCCGTGCTGCGTGCAATACGTCACCCATGACGGCAGTCGCGGTCGGTTCGCCGCCCGCACCCTGCCCAAGCCACATGAGCGGACCCGACTTGTCGCCTTCGACAAAAACGGCGTTCATGGCACCGTGCACTGAGGCCAACGGGTGGTCCTGGCGCACGAGGGCGGGATACGTACTCCGGGCAATGCCGTGCTCGCCCACGCGCTCGACCACGCCAATGAGCTTCACCACGTAGCCCGAGCGTCGGGCAAATTCCACGTCTTCGGCACGAATTGAGGTAATGCCCTCACGGGAAATCTCTTGACCGACCAGGGCAGTGCCAATAGCGAGTGAAGAGAGAATCTGCACCTTGGCTGCGGCGTCAAAGGCTTCGACGTCCGCCGTGGGGTCTGCTTCGGCATACCCGAGTGCTTGCGCTTGGGCCAGGGCTGACTCGTAGGCCAGGCCTTCGTTGGCCATCTTGGTCAAGATGAAGTTGGTGGTGCCGTTGACGATGCCCAACACGCGTGAGATCTTCTCCCCCGCCAGTGAGGTGCGCAAGGCACGCAAGATCGGAATGCCGCCGGCCACCGAGGCCTCGTAGAGCAAGTCAGCGCCGTTCTCGTTCGCCAAGGCCGCCAGAGCCGTGCCGTGCGCCGCCATCAGGGCCTTGTTGGCCGTGACCACTGACGCACCTCGGCGAAGTGCCGTTTCGATGTACGTCTTCGCGGGCTCGATGCCACCGGCAAGTTCAACGAGGATGTCGACATCGGCTCGCTCGGCCAGGGCCTGGGCATCATCAGTCAACAGGTGGGAAGGAATGCCAGCGCGAGGCTTGGAGGTGTCACGAACGGCAACGCCCACGAGCTCGAGTGCACTAGTCGCGGCGTCCACCAGCGCAATCTGACGTTCAGCGTCGAGCAACATCTGGGCAAAGGCGCTACCCACAAAACCGGCACCAATGACACCGATGCGAACCGTGGGGGTGGACATAGCTTCAAGGCTACCGGTTGTCATTGGGCCACCTCGTCGACTTCCAAGTGCGCGAGGTCGTCAAAAGTCTCGCGGCGCAGCACGAGTCGAGCCAGTCCGTCACGAACAAACACCACCGCCGGACGGGGAACGCGGTTGTAGGTCGAGGCCATGGCATAGCCGTAGGCGCCGGTAACGGGGGTCGCAATAATGTCGCCCACTGCCGTCTCTTCCGGCAGCCACGCCTCATCAATAAGGACGTCTCCGCTCTCGCAGTGCTTTCCGACCAGCCGTACTGCCCGCGACCGCTCGGCGAGTGGCCGCGTGACATCGAAGGCCTCATATCCCGATCCGTAGAGAACAGGGCGGGGGTTATCACTCATGCCACCGTCTACCGCCATGTAGGTGCGCTGGGTTACCTCTTTAATGGCGCCCACCTCGTAGAGCGTGATGCCGGCCTGGGCAACGATTGCGCGGCCGGGTTCGGCCAACACACGAATGTCGCCCAGCGATGAGGCCCGCACGGCGTCACGAACCTGGCGACCCCATTCGCGAATGCTCATCGCTTCTTCACCTGAGACGTAGGCCACGCCAAGTCCGCCGCCGATGCAGATCTCGTCAAAGCCGTCCACCTTGGTGAACTCGGCCAAAATAGCCACCGCCTCGACGAAGCCCTCGGTGCCGAATATCTGTGAGCCAATGTGGGCGTGGACTCCGTGCAAGGTGACGCCTTCGAGCGCGCGCAACCGATTAATACCGTCTCGCGCTGCCCCCGTGGCAATCGCGAAGCCGAACTTGGAGTCTTCGTGTCCCGTGCGCACGAACTCGTGCGTGTGAGCCTCGACTCCCGGCGTCACGCGAATAAGACAGTCAACTGACCGGCCACCGCTGACGAGCGCAGCCAATCGATCGATTTCATCGAAGTTGTCCACCACGATGCGGTGGACGCCCGCGTCAATGGCCCTCGTCAACTCCGCCAGCGATTTGTTGTTGCCGTGCAAAATGACGCGGTTGGCGGGCACGCCACTACGTAGGACGAGATCCAGTTCGCCGCCCGTTGCCACGTCAATGCAGAGGCCTTCTTCAGCGGCCAAGCGAGCCATCGCTCCGCACAGGAATGATTTGGAGGCAAACGCCACACCGTCATCAAATACTTCAGCCGCCGCACGTGCTCGGTCGCGAAGCGTGGCCTCGTCGTACACGAAGAGTGGCGTGCCGTACGTACTCGCGAGTGCAGCCAGCGAGACGCCACCTATGCGAACGTCAGTCGCGGTGATGTCAGTTGCGTCTGGCAGTAGGTTCGGGCTGATGGGTTGCAAAACGTCTCCTCAACGGCGTGAAATGGCGGTCACTTCACGCTCCTGCTCGACGTTGAGGCAGTGAACGAACGATGTTCTGCTCCCCATCGTAGTTCTGATGCCGCCAATACCTTGGAGTGGTAGCCGGACTTCAGATTCTTAAGTACGCGCTGGTTCGCGCGCCCTAAACTAGAAACACCACGCTCGCGCCTCTAAGACACGGTCGTGGCGCCGCCCTCGAAGTGGCAGTGAACTAGTTTGCGTACCGTGACCCGTCAAGGTGCGCCCCACGAAATTGAGAACCGCCGTGACCAGTCGACAAGAAGCCAAGCGCATCGCCAACCAGGAGCGTCTACTCGCACTCGGTGAGGCTGTTGACCGTCGGGCCGGCGAAACCTCTGGCCGTGCTCGTCGCAGCGCATCCCCCTCGAAGCGGGCCAAGCGCGCCGCTCCCTCGTCACGGACGGCAACTCGCCGATGGAGCACCCGCGTGGGCATTGGCGTGCTGTCTCTCGCGCTCGTTGTTGTTGTCGGTGCAGTCGCTGACTACTACTACCTCGGATCACTGATTCACCACAAGCACGTCAGTCACCTCCAGAGCGGTAGTGGACCGGAAAATATTCTCCTGATCGGTTCAACGGACCGCTGCGCGCTCAAGGTCCAAAAGGTTGCCTACGGCATTTGCCAAAACGGTGTCACCGGCATCAACTCCGACATCGTGATGGTGCTGCACCTCAACCCCGCGACTGGCGCGGCGTCACTACTCTCAATTCCACGTGACACCTTCATCCCGAACGCTCGCACCATCTACGGCAGTGCCAACAAGATCGACGCCGCGCTCGTCCAGGGCCCCAGCCAGCTCGTCAACGCCATCGAAGAAGACTTCGCGATTCCAATTAATCACTACGTCGAGCTCAACTTCGAAACCTTCGCCAATGTCGTTGACGCACTCGGTGGCGTCAAGATGTACTTCCCCACCCCCGTCTTTGACGCGGAATCGGGACTGCACATCTCGTTCCCTGGGTGCTACGAACTCAACGGCTATCACGCCCTTCAGGTCGTTCGCGCTCGCCATCTCCAAATCCAGACGACCCCTGGCAACTTCAACTTCCGTTCTTGGCGTCAGGAAGGCCAGAGCGACATTGCTCGCATTCGCCGCACTCACGAATTCCTGCGCGTTCTCGCGTCGAAGATTTCGGCCAATGGTCTCTCGAATCCCGTGACTGACCAGAGTCTCGCCTCTTCAGTCGTTGGTTCACTGATCGTCGACCAGAACTTCTCCGAATCGCACATGGTCGGCCTCGCGGAGACCTTCGCCCACGTCAACATCGGGAACATCAACCAGTTGACCTACCCCGTCGCCAGCGTCGTGGGCGGCACCTACTTGTACAAGGGCTACTACTACGGCGATGTCGAGTTCCCGATTAACCCCACTGGTTCGTCAGTACTCCAGACAATTTTTGGCGCCGCAGCCAACCAGGACACCTTCACTTATAAGCCACTGCCCGCCCACGCCTCCTTCCCCATCACTGTGGAAAATGGATCGGGCACCTCGGGCCAGGCCGGCGTCATTGCTGCGGGACTGCGCGCGCAGGGCTTTGACGTGGTCGGCGACGGCTCGCGCACCCCAACGGGTCACTACACAGAAACCATCGTCTGGTACGGCGGTGGCGCTCCTCCCGCCAGTGGTAACTGGGTAAACCCAGGTCTCCAGGCCGCTGAAACGGTTGCTCGTCGCCTGGGTGGCCCGGTCACTCTTGGCTACGACCCCGCCATGGTGACTCCTGGCGCGCTCGTCACGGTGCAGACCGGTGACGCCGCCTCCGTGGTGCCGGTGCCGGTCGCAACCGCGAGCACGAGCACGACGACCCCGGCCTCTACAACTTCCCAGGCGACGTCAATCTCGCCCGTACTCGAACCCACGACCCCGACGAACCAAGGCCTGCAGCCCTGGGACCCACGGCCGTGCGCACCTGGTGAACGCCAGTACGTCGACAAGTCGCCGTAACCGCGCGAGTCTTCTGTCGGTTATTTTGAGCCGGTAGTAGGCTCGGTGTGTCGCTCCCGTAGCTCAGGGGATAGAGCATTGGCCTCCGAAGCCATGTGCGCAGGTTCGATTCCTGCCGGGGGCACCAATAACGCACGGACACCGTCCGCGCGCACCGCACAACGAGTACCGTTCTAGCGTCGTCCCATTTCTAGAAACGAGGACCCTCCGTCATGAGTAAGTGGCCACCCGACCCCTTTGTTGCTCCTACCGACCCCCTCACCACGCCCTCGAGTCGTTTTTTCCGCGAACTCCACTACAGCGTGATCAAGGGCTATCGCCCACTCACCATGGACGTGTGGACTCCCCTAGCGGAGAAGCCAATGGGTGTTGTGCTGTGGGTGCACGGCGGTGCCTTCTTTTATGGTGACCGCATCACCCTGCCGGGGACCCTTTTCCCCAATCAGCTCCGCGACACCGTGCTCGAGGCCGGCCTCGCTTTCGCGTCAATCGATTACCGCTTAAGTGGCGAATGCGTCTTCCCAGGCCAACTCCACGACGTCAAAGCCGCAATTCGCTACCTGCGCCACTGCGCCAGAGACCTCGGCATTAACGGTGATCGCATTGGACTCTGGGGCGAGTCGGCCGGCGGCCACTTGGTTGCCTTCGCCGCTCTCACCGGGGACGACCCCGCACACGAAGGAACGACGGGCGCACTCGGCGTGAGCTCGGCGGTGACCTGCTGCGTCGACTGGTACGGACCCGTTGACTTCGAGACTCTGCTGCAGGGTCCACCGAACCCCAACGCTGACGAACTTGGCCGCACCCCCGAAGAGCTGCTTATCGGCGCATTGGCCGACGAACGCCCTGATCTCCTCGCCGCAGCGAGCCCTATCAACTTTGTGTCGTCACGTGGTGCCCCCATGCTGCTGATGCACGGTGAGGACGACAGTTTGGTGCCCGTCTCGCAGTCACAGGACTTTGCCGCAGCGCTCACAAACGTCGGTGTCGAGGTTGAACTCGTGACGGTGCCGGGAGCGAACCACATCTTCATGGGATACCCCGATGTGACATCGCTTGTTCATCAGTCCGTGGCCTATCTGCGCTCGCGCCTCGCGGACTAACTCGAGACCACTCAGTCGGCAGTCGCCTCGGGACTCGCTGCCACGTCGTCATCGTGGCTCAGTACCGCGAAGACACCCACGGCGAAGACGGCCCCCAGAGCGGCGGGCAGCAACAGTGCGAGACGCAGCGACGACGCATCGGCGAGGTAGCCAATACTGGGTGGGCCAATGAGTCCTCCGGAGTAGGCCACGGCGGTGACCAGGGCCAGTGCCCCCGCGGGACTAATCGACGACGACGCCCTCGTACGTGCGGCCCGACCGGCCGCGCTGAAGAGCAGTGGCACCACGTTGGCACTGCCGGCGCCGAGGAAGGCCCACGCGAAGAGCACGCCGGCGATGGAATTAAGTGCCATGCCAATACCCAGTCCTACGGCAATGATGACACCGCTGGCCGACAGGATGGCTCGGGTCGAGAACTTCATAGCCAATCGGTCCCCAAACAAGCGGCAGACCACCATCACGACGGAGAAGACCACGTAGGGCATGGTCGACAACAGCGGACTGGCGTGGTAGCTGTCACGCGACAAAATGGCGCCCCAGGTACCGGCCGCGCCTTCAGCTATCTGCTCACACAGACCCAGCAGTCCCAGCGCGATGAAGAAGATGGGCAGGTGTCGCCACGACAAGGAGCGCTTCGTTCTGTCAGCGCTCGAGGCAACGGCACGGCGGTCTACAGCGGCCGGCAGCAGCCATGATCGGGTCGCACCGACCGCGACCAGCACAATCGCCGACGCTCCCAGAAAGTTTGCAAACACCGAAACGTGCACCTGCGACAACACGCCGCCGATACCCACCGCCACCAGTCCACCGAAGGACCACGTGGCGTGCATCACCGTCATAATGCGGCGCCCGTAGAGGTGCTCGAGGGCCACGGCGTGGGAGTTCATCGCTACTTCCAAAATCGTCATCGCCACGCCAAACAAGATCAATGCCACCCATAGTGCGTGGGCCGACGAGACCAGTCCCAAGACGGGGAACACGGCACAGTAGGTGATGACACCAAGAAGGGTGCTGGGGGCACTGCCCCAGCGACTCACCAGGCGACTGGTGGGGGCCATCGAGGCAAAAGAGGCGATGGAGCAGAGCAGCAGCGCTGTGCCAAAACTGCCGTCGGTCAGTTGCAGGTGGTGCTTAATGTCAGCCACGCGGGCGGTGAAGGCACCCGCAAGCGCGCCGTTGGCGAGAAAGACAATCGTCAGCGCACGTCGGGCGCGTTTGAGTTCATTCTCGGTATGTTCCACGCGCGCCCCAAAAAAACTATTTCCAAAGTGCGGTGTACCGACACAGTGACTCAAAGCAAAGTTAGTCCAGCACGTACGCGCTCGCGCGGTCACACCACTCAAATAAAAAAGGGCCCCCGCCGAAGCGAGGGCCCCTTGTTGCACGAATCACTACGGAATGGTCACCATGCGAACGGTGTCCGTGATCTGACCACCACCGGAGGACGAACCGGCCATGACGACGATGGTGTCGCCCGACTTGCCGATGCCGTCCTTGACGATTTCCTTCACCGCAACGTCACAGAGGTCGTCGATGTCATTGGCGTTCGACAGCACAATCTTGTCGACACCCCAGGTCACGAGAAGCTGACGAGCCGTTGACTCTTCAGGGGTGATCGCCACGATAGGCATCGACGGGCGGAAGCGCTCGATGGCACGAGCAGTAAAGCCCGAACGGGTGCAGGCCACAATTGCCACAACCTTCTCCTCCATCGCCGCACGCCAGGCAGCGCCGGTGATGGCGGCCGTGATGCGCGTTGAGTGGCTGTTGTCGCCAATGCCCTGGCTGAGGTCGAGTGCGTCGCCCCAGGCCTGGTTGTTGAATGACTGCTCGGCGCGACGGACAATGCGGTCCATCGTGCGAACGGTGCCGACGGGGTCGTCACCAATTGCCGTCTCGCCCGACAACATGACGGCACTCGCACCGTCGAGAACGGCGTTCGCGACGTCGGTCACTTCGGCGCGGGTTGGCACCTGTGCGTGGGTCATCGACTCGAGCATCTGCGTGGCAACCACAACGGGGCGCGACGCACGCACACCGTGGCGCACGATCAGCTTCTGCAGGTGAGGCACTTCTTCGATTGGCATGCGCACACCGAGGTCACCACGGGCAACCATCACCGAGTCCGACACGGCCACGATTTCGTCGAGGGCCTCAATGCCTTCGCCGGTCTCAATCTTCGCCATCATCATCACGTCGGGGCGCGACAAGACGGTGCGAACTGAAATCATGTCAAATGCCGAGCGAACGAAGGACACCGCGAGGATTTCAAACTGCTCGTCGCGCAGGGCTTCGATGCGGGCGCGGTCGTCCTCAGTTGGCAACTGGTCGTTGAGGATTGATGAGGGCAGTGACAAGCCAGGCTTCCCCATGACGTTGCCACCGGCAACGACGCGAGTAGCCACCTTGGCGCCAACCGAAACGACTTCCAGTGACGTGCCGCCGTCACCGATGTGAACACGGTCGCCGACCTTCAAAGCAACGAGGACGCCTTCGCGCTCAACCGCAATGCGGTCGGCCGTGGAGGTCTCGCCGAACGCTTCGACGAGCTCAATCTCGTGACCGATTTCCAAAGCGACCGGGCTGGTACCGAAGGAACCGGCGCGGATCTTTGGTCCAGGGATGTCCACCATGATGGCGGTGTTGGGCGCAATGGCGCGCACACGGCGCAGACGCTCGATGCAGGAAGGAATGTCGCCGTGCGCCATCGAAAGGCGGAACACGTCAACGCCGGCCTCGACCAGTCCCAGCAGGACCTCGTTACTCTCTGATGCCGGTCCAATGGTTGCTACGATTCGCGTACGACGCACGGTTCTTCCCTTCGTTGAATACGCCAATTCTAGTTCGCCCTCACATTCACGGGGTTCCCTCCACGTGAACAATCAGTGAACATCACTACTTACTGGCGCGTTACTTGTCCGCACCAACAGGGCGACCGGCGATGACCACGTCGCGGCCATCAACTTCCACGACGTGCAGCGTGGTGCCATAACTCTCGCTGAGCGCCGATGAACGAACGACGTCGGCGGGTGCCCCAGCGGCGCGCACCTGGCCGTCGCGCAGGAGGACCATGTGATCGGCGAACAGCCCCGCCTGAGTCAGATCGTGCAACGTCGCCACGACGGTGAGCTCACACTCGTCAACTTCTTTGCGCAACAGCTCCAGGATGTCCATCTGGTGGCGGACGTCGAGGCCAGTGGTTGGTTCGTCAAGAAGAATGGTGCGCGTTCCCTGTGCCAGTGCGCGGGCCAGCACCACGCGCTGACGCTCGCCACCGGACAAGGTGGCCACGTCACGAGTCCGTAAGTCGATCAGGTCGAGACGCTCGATAACTCCTTCGACAATCTGCCGGTCGAAGGTGGCCGGGGCACGCATGAGCCCGTGTGAGGATTGTCGACCCAGCATGATGTAGTCGGCGACGTTCATGCCGGCAGGGACCACCGGTGACTGCGGCACGAAGGCGACCCGTTGCGCTCGTGCGCGTTCATTGAGTGATTCAATGGCGACGCCGTCAATCTGCACCGAACCGATGTGGGGGCGACGCAGTCCGGCAATGGCGGCCAGCAGCGATGTCTTGCCAGCACCGTTGGGGCCCACGATGGTGCACCACGTGCCCGAGGCCACGTCAATTGAGACGTCGTCAATGACCGTTTTCTTACCCAACCGCAGGCCCAAGTGTTCGACGATGACACTCACTGGGTTACTCCTCGGCGAAGGCTCAAGATCACCACGAAGACGGGTGCACCGATGATGGCGGTGACGACGCCGAGCGGCAGCTCCGACGGAGCCAGCACCGTCCGGGCAATGGTGTCGGTGAAGACTACGAAACTGGCACCCACCAACACCGAGAGCGGCAAAATCCGTCGATACGACGTGCCCACCACAAGGCGCACGATGTGGGGCACGATGATGCCGACAAAACCGATAAGTCCCACGACCGACACGACTGCAGCGGTGCCGAGTGAGGAGGCCAGAATCACAATCGCTCGTACCCGACGAACCGGGAGGCCGAGCGCCCGTGCCTCATCTTCACCAACGCTCATCACGTCAAGGGCGCGACCCGCGCCGACGCAAACGCCCGCACACACCACCACGTACGGCAACACGCCCCACACCGACGACCAACTCGACGTCGCGAGCGATCCCAGCAACCAGATGTAGACGCGGGCGATGGATTGGGCCGACGCCTGTTGTTGTAAGAACGTTTGGGCGCTGGTGAGCAGTGCGGCAACCGCGACGCCCGCGAGGATCAACGTCGCTGGTGTGGCGTAGGCGCCTCGACCACCAATGACCCAGGTCAGTGCCACCGCGGTCATGGCGCCAATAAAGGCAAGGAGCGGGGTCCACGCCGGTGGATTCACCACACCACCATCGTGGACGAGCGCGATAGTGGCACCAAGGCCCGCCCCGGCCGCCACACCGAGCAGGTAAGGGTCGGCCAATGGATTACGAAAGACTCCCTGGTAGGTACCACCGGCCACCGCCAGCATGGCCCCCACCAAGAGGCCAAGCACCATGCGAGGGGCACGAATCTGCCACAGGATGGTTTGGTCCAGGGGCGACAGCGCATTGTGCCCGATGCCGCAGTGACTGAGCAGTGAACTCACGATGCTGGACAGTGAGATAGGCGTCGGGCCAATAGCCAAACCGCAGAACATGGCGACTATTAACAACATGATCCCGACGAGGGTGACGGTGGTCAACCGTCGTGAGGGTCGAGCGAGCGAGACCGACATCAGCGCACCACAACACGCACCGGCGTTGTGCTCGGTCGGTCCTTGGGTGTCACGGTGGTCTCCTCCGCCTTCACGGCGTGGCGCCGACGGCAGAACCGTGCGACCGCCCCTTACCGCGAGAGCTGTTGCGTCTTCTCCTCGCAACAGGCGACCTGGCTTCGTAGGGTGACCTACTTACAGTTGCGGGACAGCGTTGGAATCGCACCAACTTCGCTGCCGCGAGGCACCTTCACCTTAGTCCTGAATTGCCGCGGGCTCGGGTCCCGCAGTGGCCTTACTTGCCCAGCAAACGAGCGAGGAAGCCCTTGCGGGCTACCGGTGCGGCCTCGGCCGTCTCGCCGCAGTGGCAGCGGTCGGCGGGCGCAACGCCCTCGAGTGCCTCTTCAATGTGCTGGCCACAGCCGGCCCAGGTGGGCTTGTTGCAGGTGTCGCAGAGAACTTTCTTGCACATACGTATTTCCTTTTGGTTCGTGGGAGCAGCCGAACGCCAGCCGCACCCTACATCTGATCCGGGGCGTCGATGCCGAGCAACGAGAGTCCCACGCGAAGTGTACGAGCAGTGAGTGCGCACAGTGCCAAACGCTCTTGGCGGCTGTCGCCCCCTGCGCTGAGCACCGGACAGGCGTCGTAGAACGAGGTGAATCGTTGCGCCAGGTCAAAGAGGTAGCCCGCCAGCTGATGGGGCTTGCACGAGGTGACTACAGCGTCAACGGCTTCGGGGAATCCCAAAATGCCGAGCGCCAAGGTTCGCTCGGCTGATTCAGCGAGTGCGAAGTCGACTGACTCCAGACCGGAAACGTCGCCAGCTCGACGGAAAATGGACTGCAGGCGCGCGTGCGCGTACTGCAGGTACGGGCCCGTGTCACCTTCGAAGGCCACCATGCGATCAAGGTCGAATACGTAGTCGCGCTGTCGGTCGGAGGAAAGGTCGGCGTACTTAATGGCGGCACGACCGATAGCGGTCGCGAGGCTGCGGCGTTCGGTGGGGTCCATGTCGGCGTTGCGGGCCATGAGCGCCACTTCGGCGCGCTCGGTAGCCTCATCCATCAAACTGATGAGCTTGACCGTCTCACCGCTGCGAGTCTTGAAGACCTTGCGGTCGGGACCCAACACCGACCCAAAGGCGATGTGTTCGATGCGGACGTGATCAGGAATCCATCCCGCCGCGCGAGCCACGGCCCACACCATGTCGAAGTGCTGGGCCTGCGGGGCGCCCACCACGTAGAGCAGATCGGTGCCACCGAGAGTGCCGATACGGTCGCGGACGGCCGCTAAGTCAGTGGCGGCGTAGCCGAAGCCCTCGTCACGCTTTTGGACGATGACTGGCAGCGGTTCGCCCTCACGCGTCGTGAACCCTTCCGGAAAGACGCACAGCGCGCCGTCGCTTTCCACCAAGAGGCCCAAGGCGTCCAAGTCCTTCACGACGTCCGGCAGCATCGGGTTGTAGAACGACTCGCCCACCACATCGGCGGGAGTCAGGGTCACATCCAGCGCGGCGTAGACCTCAGAGAAATAGGCCACCGATTCAGCAACCAGGATGCCCCACAGTCGGCGCGTCTCCTCGTCGCCACCTTGCAGGGCCACGACGCGCAGTCGTGAGCGCTCCTTAAAGGTGTCGTCCGCGTCGAACTTGGCGCGCGCGGCCTTGTAGAAGGTGTCGAGGTCGCCAATGCCTAACGAGGCAATCGCTTCGTCTTCACCGAGATCAACGAGGTGCTCAATCAACATGCCAAAGGGGGTTCCCCAGTCACCAACGTGATTTCGGGCAATAACGCTGAATCCCTTGAACCGGTATACCCGGGCGAGGGCGTCACCGATGATTGAGGAGCGCAAGTGACCGACGTGCATCTCCTTGGCGACGTTGGGCGCCGAGTAGTCGATGACGGCAGTGCGGTCGCTGACCTGCGACACGCCCAAGAACTCGTCACCAAACAAGGCGCGAAGTTGGTACGAGAGAAATGATGTCGCCAGGGTCAGATTGAGAAATCCCGGTCCGGCCACTTCGACCGTGGCCAGATCGTCGATGGTGAGCTCGCCCACCAACCGTTCGGCCACGGCGCGAGGGTTTTCGCCCAGTTCCTTGGCCACCGCCATGACCCCATTTACTTGGTAATCACTGCGGTCTGAGGCACGGAGCACGGGGTCAGCGCCAGGGCGCAGGGCGTCAAAAGCGGGGCGGAGTCGGGCCAGCAAGGTCTCGTAGGTGGACGTCACCCTCCCAGTCTCCCACGTGATGACGGCTATCCCTTACACACGTGGCCGAGGGGAGAAAAAACTAGGGCAGAATAGAGGGATGACCACCTCCCCAAATTCATTCCACGCGCTCGCCACGCTGCACGTGAACGGCCGCGACCTGCAGTATTTCTCATTGGCGGCACCAGGCCTCGCCGAGTACGAAATCGCCCGTCTCCCCTACTCCATCAAGGTGCTGCTCGAGAACTTGCTGCGCAATGAAGATGGCATCAAGGTCAACGCCTCTGACATCGCCGCTCTGGCGGCGTGGGCCAACACCCCCGACCGTCACGGTGAGGCCGCGGGCGAAGACGCTCGCGAAATCGCCTTCACCCCCGCACGCGTGTTGATGCAGGACTTCACGGGTGTGCCCGCAGTGGTCGACCTGGCCGCCATGCGTGACGCCATCATCGCCCTGGGTGGCGACCCCTCGAAGATCAACCCCTTGGTCCCCGTCGAACTGGTCATCGACCACTCCATCATCCTCGAGCACACCGGCACGCCCCGCTCCTACGAAGAGAACGTGGCTGTTGAGTACGAGCGCAACATCGAGCGCTACACCTTCCTCAAGTGGGCCCAGAACAGCCTCAAGCAGTTCCGCGTGGTGCCACCGGGGATGGGCATCATTCACCAGGTCAACCTCGAGCACCTCGCTCGCGTCGTCTTCGAGAACGAGGGTGTGGCCTACCTCGATACCGTCGTCGGCACCGACTCGCACACCACAATGGTCAACGGCCTCGGCGTACTGGGCTGGGGCGTCGGCGGTATCGAGGCCGAGGCCGGCATGCTCGGTCAGCCCACCTCAATGTTGATTCCACCAGTCGTCGGACTCAAGTTGACGGGTGCCCCCCGTGAGGGCGTCACCGCCACCGACGTCGTGTTGACCATCACCGAGCTCCTGCGCCGCCACGGCGTGGTCGGTAAGTTCGTTGAGGCCTACGGCGCCGGCATCTCGGCCCTGTCGCTCGAGACCCGTGCCACCATCGGCAATATGTCACCGGAATACGGCGCCACCTGCGCAATCTTCCCAATCGACCAAGTCACGGTGGACTACCTCGCTTTCACCGGTCGCTCACCCGAGCAGCTGGCGTTGGTCGAGGCCTACGCCAAGGCGCAGGGCATCTGGCACGACGAGAACGCCGTCGACCCCATCTACTCGGAGTACGTCGAGCTCGACCTGTCGACCGTGGAGCCCAGCCTGGCCGGACCCAAGCGTCCCCAGGACCGCATCTCACTGTCCGGCGCTCGCGGTGCGTTCCGCAACGCGCTGGGTCGCGACCCCAAGGAAGTCGAGGGCACCGACGCCGCCGAAACCCTGCGTGACGGTGCCGTGACCGTGGCGGCCATTACCTCGTGCACCAACACCTCGAACCCTTCAGTGCTGATCGCGGCCGGCCTCGTGGCCAAGGCCGCCGTCGAACGCGGCATGGTGACCAAGCCGTGGGTGAAGACGTCGCTGGCGCCGGGCTCACGTGTCGTCATGGACTACCTCGAGCGTGCTGGTCTCGTGGACGCCCTCGACGACCTCGGCTTCTACCTCGCGGGCTACGGCTGCACCACGTGCATCGGTAACACGGGTCCACTGCTCGACGGTGTCTCCGAGGCCGTCAACGAGCACGACCTGTCCGTGGTCTCGGTGCTCTCGGGTAACCGCAATTTCGAGGGTCGTATCCACCCCGACGTGAAGCAGAACTACTTGGCGTCGCCACCACTCGTCGTCGCCTACGCCCTGGCCGGCACGATCGACATCGACCTGACCACGGAGCCACTCGGTGTCGACGAGAACGGCGCACCGGTCTTCCTGCGCGATCTGTGGCCGAGCGATGCCGCCGTCGCCGAGGCCGTGCGTTCGTCGTTGTCACCAGAGATGTTCGCGACGCGTTACGCCGAGGCCTTCGCCGGTGACGAGCGCTGGCAGAACGTGCCCTCGACCAACGCGGTGACCTACAGCTGGGACCCCAACTCGACCTACGTCAAGCTGCCTCCCTACTTCGAAGGTCTCACCATGGAGCCCGGTCAGGTCGTCGACATTGAGGGCGCTCGCGTCCTCGCCAAGTTGGGCGACTCCGTGACCACGGACCACATCTCACCCGCCGGCAACATTCGTGCCACGGTCCCCGCCGGTCAGTACCTGACCATTCGGGGCGTCACCCAGAACGACTTCAACAGCTACGGCGCACGTCGCGGTAACGACGAAGTCATGGTCCGCGGTACGTTCGCGAATATTCGTCTGCGCAACCAGGTGGCCCCCGGCACCGAAGGTGGCATCACTATCAAGTTCCCCGAAGGTACCCAGACCTCGATCTACGAGGCCTCGCGTGAGTACCAAGAGCAGGGTGTGCCACTGGTCATCATCGGTGGCAAGGAGTACGGCTCGGGCTCGAGTCGTGACTGGGCCGCGAAGGGCACCCGCCTGCTGGGCGTCAAGGCCGTTCTCGTCGAAAGCTACGAGCGCATCCACCGTTCCAACCTCGTGGGCATGGGCGTCTTGCCGCTGCAGTTCAACGCGGGTGAGTCGGCGGCGACCTACGACCTCGACGGCACCGAGGCCTTCGCGATTCACGGCCTGGCACCGCTGAACGAGGGTCAGACGGTGCCCCAGGTTTCGGTCACGGCGACGCGGACCAATGGTGAGTCGGTGACGTTCGACGCGCGCCTGCGCATCGACACCCAGATGGAAGCCGAGTACTACCGTCATGGCGGTGTTCTCAACTACGTTCTGCGTCAGTTGGCTCAGAACTGATAAACGAAAAAGCCCCGGTGCGTTCGCGCACCGGGGCTTTTTTACGTCTCTCGGGCCTTAGGCCGTCGCCACCCGACGGAACCCCTCGACCAGGCGGCCCTCCGGCAGGCCCCAGGCCTCCGCGTTTCGCTGCGCCCACTCGCGCACCATCGTGTCCAGGTTTTCGTTGCCGCCCACTTGGCTCTCGTGGCAGTGCAGTGCCTCGAGCTTCAAGGCGAAGACGTCGGTGATGTCAACGATCAATGTGGGGCCCGCACCCGTGACCCAGACCTGAGGCACGGTGTGTGGCTCGAACCCCTCATCGAGGAGTTCGGGGTAGAAGTGGGGATTGCGGGCGTCGGGGTAGACCGCGCGCATTGCCGCTTCACCGGCGGCCATGTGGTCGGGGTGAGAACCAAAGATGCGCTCCCAGTTGCGCTCGGGGTTCTGGGTCACGATCAGGTCGGGCTTGACGGTGCGGATCACTTTGGTGATTGCGCGACGAACCTCGAGCGTGGGCTCGACCATGCCGTCGGGGAAGCCGAGGAAGTAAAGATCATGCACGCCCACCACCGCGGCAGCCGCCCGCTGCTCGGATTCGCGAATTGCGGCACGCTCAGCTTTGGTGTGCGTAGACGCATCGCCGCCGGCGTCGCCGGAGGTGACGAGGCAGTAGCTCACGTGCACGCCCGCTTGGGTCAAGACCGCGACGGTGCCCGCCGAACCAAAGTCAATGTCGTCAGGGTGCGCTACGACGAAGAGTGCGCGGGTAATGGTCTCGTCGGGTGAAAAAAGGGTTGCGCCTTCAATCATGACTATGCCTCCGTGGGGTCCCAGTGTGCGAGGTCCTTCAAGTGTGGATTGTTCGAGAACACTTCCACGATTGGTCGCTTCAGCGCGATGCGCTTCATGATGATCTCAGCCTCAATCGACTGATTCCAGAGCAGCAGCGACACGACGACACCCGTCGAACCAGCACGCGCGGTGCGGCCCGAGCGGTGCAAGTAAGCCTTGTGGTCTTCTGGTGGGTCGAAGTGAATCACGCAGTCAACGCCGTCAATGTGGAGACCACGTGCGGCCACGTCGGTGGCCACGAGGACAGCAAGGGTGCCCGCGCCGAAGTCGGCCAGGGCCTTCTCGCGCTGACTCTGGCGAAGGTCGCCGTGAATAGCGGCGGCGTTGACGCCCTCTTTTTCCAGCTGTTCGACGAGACGGTCGGCGCCGCGCTTGGTGCGGCAGAAAATGATGGTCTTGTCAAAGGAGCGGCAGATCGTCGCCGTCACCTTCACACGGTCCATCTGGTGCACCGTCAAGAAGTGGTGCACCATGTTTGACACCGTCTGGGTGTCACTGGCGACCTCGTGGAAAACGGGATCCGTCAGGTAGCGCTTGACCAGACGGTCAATCGCACCGTCCAGGGTCGCCGAGAAGAGCAGCGTCTGGTGCGGACGCTCCGCGATGCGGCGAAGTACCCACTCGACCTGCGGCATGAAGCCCATGTCGGCCATGCGGTCGGCTTCGTCGAGGACGAGAACGTCCAATCCTTCGACATTGAGTTCACCGCGGTCACCGAGGTCAATGAGACGTCCGGGCGTCGCGATGATGACATCGCAGCCCTTCTGCAGCGACTTCACCTGGCGCTCGATGTCGGCGCCACCGTAGACGGCGTTGACGTGCAGGCCCAGGGCCTTGCCCAACGGTTCGAGCACTTCGTGCACCTGGACGGCGAGTTCGCGCGTGGGCAACAAGACCAGTCCACGCGG
>DAINRA010000008.1:3818-56813 GCA_036742195.1 Acidimicrobiales bacterium | reverse complement strand
TGGAGAAGTGCATCGGCTGTGAGCTCTGCGCCGGTGTCTGCCCCGTGGGCTGCATCTACGTCCGTGGTCTCGACAACCCGGCCGACCACCCGGTCAGCCCCGGTGAACGATACGGCTACGTCTACGAGATCAACTACCTGCGTTGCATTCACTGCGACCTCTGTGTCGAGGCCTGCCCGACGCAAGCCATTACCGAGTCCAAGATGTTCGAGTTTTCCTTCACCAACCGTGGTGACGCCATCTACACCAAGCCCCAGCTCCTCGTGGACGACAAGGGCTTCCCGCAGCGTCTGCCGTGGGAAGACTGGCGCGAGGGTGAAGCCGCGATGACCGGTGGCTGGATGCGGGCAACCGCCCCCGCTGGTGACGCCGCCTTTGAGGGCGTCGTGCAGTGGAGCGGTGACCTGGGCGCCGGCGTGCGCGCGCCCGAAGCGGGCCAGAGCATCAACCGTGACGACGCCGCCACTGGCTCGAAGGACATTCGCACCGCGTTCGCTCGCCACCTCTCACCCGATGAGCAGCCCACTGAGGGCTTGAGCTTTCTGGCCGGCCTGAGCCGTCGGGCCACCCAGCCCAAGGAGTCCGCATGAGTGCCGTCGCCTACGCCCTGCCGGACATTGCGGTCTTCGTCGCCTCGGCCCTACTGATTCTCGGCGGTGCCCTGGGCGTGTTGATCTACAAGAACCCGGTGCACGCCGCCCTAAGCCTCATTTTGAGCCTCTTCGGTGTCGCGCTCGCTTTCTTGGCCCAGCAGGCCGACTTCCTCGCCGCCGTCGAGATCATTGTCTACGCCGGCGCCATCGTGGTCCTCTTCCTCTTCGTCATCATGTTCCTGGGCGTGGACGGCACCAACGAACCCGAGTCGGCACCCCTCGTGGGCCAGCGCACCCTGGCCGGCGTGGCCGTGGCGCTGGTGATTGCCGGTGTGGTCTTCTTGATGTCCAGTTCACACTGGGTCACCGGTGTGCCCGCGGTCTCGACGAACGGCACGCCGCTGGCTACTGGCGCGGACAACATTCGCCAGATTGGTGCCGCCGTCTACACCACCTACCTCATCGCCTTTGAAGTCACGGCCGCGTTGTTGATCATCTCCGTTATCGGTGCCGTCAACCTGGCCCGCAAGGAACGTCCCCGTGTGGGAGAGGAGAAGTCGTCGTGAGCGTTCCCGCCGCTTGGTATCTCGTGCTGGCCGCCGTGCTCTTTGGCATTGGCGCCTTCGGCTTCTTGACGCGCCGCAGCGCGATCATCATGTTCATGTGCGTCGAGCTCATGCTGAACGCCGTCAACTTGACCTTCGTGACCTTCTCGCGCACCTTGAGTGACGTCGGGGGACAGGTCTCGGTCTTCTTCGTCATGGTGGTCGCGGCCGCCGAAGTCACCGTCGGTCTGGGCATTGTGGTGGCGGTCTTCCGCCGCCGCGCCTCCACGTCCGTGGACGAACTCACAGAAATGAAGGGCTGAGATGTCCCACGCCGCCATTCTCATTGTCTTGCTGCCGCTGCTCGGCTTCGCGCTGATGCTGCTCAATGTCTCGACGCTGTCGGAGCGCGCCACCGGCGTGATCGCCACCTCCGCCGTCGGCGCGAGTTTTATCGCCACCCTGGTGACGTTCCTCGACTACCTCCACAAGGAAGTCCCGACCACGGTGAACCTCTTCACGTGGATGAACGTCGGCTCGCTGCACGTCTCCGCGGCGCTGCTCGTTGACCCGCTGTCGCTGACCATGTGCCTCTTTGTCACGGGTATCTCGACCCTGATTCACCTCTATTCGACGGGCTACATGGCCGGCGACAAGGACGTGCGCAAGTTCTTTCTGTACCTGAACCTCTTCGTCTTTTCCATGCTGCTGTTGGTCCTCGCGAACAACCTGGTGCTGACCTTCGTGGGCTGGGAAGGCGTGGGCGTCTGCTCGTACTGGCTCGTGAGCTACTACTTCGACCGTGAGGCTGCCGCCAGCGCCGGCAAGAAAGCCTTCATCTACAACCGTGTTGGTGACCTCGGTCTCTTGGCGGCCATGTTCTTGCTGTTTAGCCACCTGCACACCCTCGACTACGGCACCATCTTCCAGAACGCCAGTCAGCTGTCGCCGACGACGGCGACGCTGGTCGTGCTCGCGCTGCTGTTGGCCGCGGCCGGTAAGAGTGCGCAGATCCCGCTGTTCAACTGGCTGCCCGACGCGATGGAAGGCCCCACCCCAGTGTCGGCCTTGATTCACGCCGCCACCATGGTGACGGCCGGTGTCTTCTTGCTGGTGCGTATGTCGCCCGTCCTGGCACTCTCGGCTGACGGTCGTCACACCATTGCCATCATTGGTGCCCTGACGGCCTTCGTGGCCGCCACCGTGGCCACCGCACAAAAGGACATCAAGAAGGTCCTGGCCTTCTCGACCGTGTCGCAGATTGGCTACATGGTCCTGGCTGTCGGTACGGGTGCGTACGACGCCGCCATCTTCTTGATGATCGCGCACGCCTTCTTCAAGGCACTCTTGTTCCTCGGTTCGGGTTCCGTGATCCACGCCCTCAACGGTGAGCAGGACCTGCGCAAGATGGGTGGCCTGAGCACGTACCTGCCCGTCACGGCGCCGATGTTCTTGATCGGGTGGCTGACCATTTCGGGCGTGCCACCGTTCGCGGGCTTCTGGGCCAAGGGCGCCATTTTGACCAACCTGTACGCGAGCAACAAGGTGCTGTACGCCTTCGCGTTGCTGACGGCCGTCTTGACGGCGTACTACATGACCCGCCTCTTCGTCTTGACGTTCCGCGGCACCGAGCGATTCCGTGATAGCCACGAGGGCGAACCCCACGAGTCTCCGCTGGTCATGACCATTCCTCTCATCATCTTGGGCTTCCTCTCCATCTGGGGTGGCATCTTGGACCTGCCCTGGGTGCACCACCACACGCTGTCAACGTGGCTGGGCGGCTCCATCGTCTCGTCCCCCGCACTCGTTCAGAGCACGGGTCTGCAGATCACGCTGGCACTCGTTGACGTGGCCGCCGCCGTCCTCGGTCTGTTCGCCGCGGCCACCTTGTGGCGTGGCCGCTCATCGAACCCACGTCTCGAGAGCAACTTCCTCGAGCACGTGTGGCGTTGGGATGACGCCTACGACGCCACGATTGGTCGTCCGCTCACCGCGGTGGCCCAGTTCGCCGGCGATGTTCTCGAAGAAGAGGTCATTGACGGGGCCGTGATGGGACTCGTCGCCACGGTGCAGCGCTCGTCGAAGGGTCTGCGCAAGATCCAGACGGGCTACGTGCGTCACTACGCCCTGGCCATGTTCCTCGGTCTCGCTCTCATTGTCGTCTATCTCGTAGCGAAGGTTGGCTAGTCGTGCACTCCTCATTCTTGATTAGCGCCCTCTTACTGGTGCCCTTCATCGGTGCGGGGCTGGCGTTGCTGGCCCGTAAGCACGATGGCCGCTCCTACGTGGTCGCGGTAGCGACCGCCAGCGTGGAGCTCGTCCTCGCCGGTGTGGTGGCCGTGCTCTACAACGCCCACGTCCAAAACGCGGGCAGCTTCGACTTCGGCTATCGCCACATGTTGTCACCGGTGCTCGGCCTCTCCTACAGCGTGGCCGTGGACGGTGTCTCGCTGTGGATGATCGTCTTGACGGCCCTGACCGTGTTGGTCGCCCTGGTGGGTGCGCGCGACCGTCGCCGTGAGGGTGCCTACGTGGCCTGGCAGTTGCTGCTGCTGGGCGTGACGATGGGCTGCTTCGTCGCCCAGGACCTCCTCGAGTTCTTCATTTTCTTTGAACTGATCTTGGTGCCCTGCTACTTCATGATGACCCAGTGGGGTGGCGCCAAGGCCAAGGCCGCGGCCATGAAGTTCTTCCTCTACACCTTCTCGGGTTCGGCCTTCATGTTGGCCGGCATCATCTACCTGGCCGTGCAGCACCAGCACCAGGCCGGTGGCGCCCTGACCTTCTCCTACACCGCGCTGTCACAGGTCACCTTGTCGACCACGGCCGCCGTGTGGGTCTTTGTCTCCTTCGCCCTGGCCTTTGGCGTGAAGTCACCGCAGTGGCCACTGCACACGTGGTCACCCTCTACCTACGCCGAGGCACCGGCCGCCGCCGGCATCGAACTCTCGGCCCTGCTGTCCAAGCTCGGTGCCTACGGTCTGCTGCGCTTCGGTGTGGCCTTGCTGCCCCAGGCGCAGAACTCCGTGCGCCCCGCCATGATGACGCTGGCCGTTATTTCGATTTTGTATGGCTCGTTCGTGGCCTGCACCGCTCGCGACCTGCGTCGTTTCATCGCGTACTCCTCACTGGCCCAGATGGGCTTTGTCACCTTGGGTGTCGTGTCGGGCTCACAGATCGGTACCGAAGGCGCCGTGTTGTTGATGTTCAACCACGGTGTCATCACCATGGGTGTCTTCACCCTGGTGGCCTACCTCGAGAAGCGTCGCGGCAGCGTCACCATGGCCGAGCTCCGCGGCCTGCAGGCACCAATGCCAGTCTTCGCCGGTCTCTTCACCCTCTTCATGCTCGCGACCATGGGCCTGCCCGGCCTGAGCGGCTTCGTGAGTGAGTACCTCATCTTGATCGGTACCTTCGGCACCCACCTGTGGTGGGCGCTCGCCGCCGCCCTCGGTGTGGTTGGCTCGGCGGTGTACTGGCTCTGGGCTTACCAGCGTGCCTTCCACGGTGAAGTCTCCGGTACGAACGCGGCCCTGGCGGACGTGTCCCAGGCCGAGCGCGGTGTGCTCTGGCCCATTGTGGCGCTGGTCGTTGTTCTCGGTGTCTTCCCGTCACCCGTGCTGAACCGCATTGGACCGGCCGTGACGCAGATTGTTAGCCACGTTGCCCCGACGGGAGTCTCCAAGTGACCTTGCACGCCCCACTTATTAACTACCTGGCAATTCTGCCGTTCCTGCTGCTGACGGGTGCCGCCACGGTCTTGTTGTTCTTGACCGCGCTGACGCGTAATCGTCTCTCGACGCGCTTGTCGTCCACCATTGCCATTTCGGCCGCCTTCGGTGGCTTCCTCACCTCCTTCTTCCAGTGGTACTCAGTGGACCACCACGGTGCCATCACGACCGCGGCCCACGCCATCACCATGGACGGCTTCTCGGTGGTGATGTCGGCCTCCATCTGCTCGTCGCTGACCTTCGCACTGCTGATCGCCCACGACTGGCAGGGCCGCGAGCGCTTTAACGGTGCCGAGTACCAGATGCTGGCCCTGCTGGCGACCTCGGGCTCGGTGTTGATGACCCAGGCCAACGACCTGGTGTTGACCTTCTTGGGCCTTGAAATTCTCTCGATTGCGCTGTACTGCTTGATCGCCTTCAACCGCCGCCGCTACAAGTCGTCGGAGTCGTCGATGAAGTACTTCTTGCTCGGTGGTTTCGCCGCGGCCATCTTCGTCTACGGTGCCTCCTTGATCTACGGCGCGACGGGCACGACCAACGTGACCTCGATCTCGTACTTCTTGGGCTCGACCCACTTGCTGCACCCAGGCCTGCTGCTGGCCGGTGGTGGCCTGATGATGGTCGCCTTCGCTTTCAAGGTGCAGGCTGCCCCCTTCCACTTCTGGTCACCTGACGTCTACGAAGGTGCACCGACGCCGGTCACTGGTTTCCACGCCTCGATCGTGTGGGGCGGTGCCTTCGCCGCGATGATTCGCGTGATGCTCGGTGGACTGGGCACTCAGATCGACACCTGGCGCCCCATCTTCTTCGGCCTGATCGTGCTCTCGACCATCGTGGGTGCGGGCTTCTCCATTCTTCAGGTCAACGCCAAGCGACTGCTGGCCTACTCCTCGGTCACGCACTCGGGTTTCATCTTGCTCGGCGTCTGGGCCGGAACGGCCGCGGGCGTGTCGGCCGCCGCCTTCTACGTGATGACCTACGCCCCCGTGGTACTTGGTTCCTTCGCCATTGTCGCCCTGGTCGGTGGCGTGGGCGACTCCAACCACGAGTTGGAAAAGTACAAGGGCCTCGCTCGGCGCAACCCCTGGATCGGCTTCTCGCTGTCGGTGCTGTTGCTCTCCCAGCTCGGCGTGCCCTTCACCGTGGGTTTTGACGGCAAGTTTGCGGTGTTGGCCGCGACCATTGACGCCGGCAACACCTACGGGGCCATCATCACCCTGGCCGGTGCCTGCGTGGCAGCCTTCGCCTACCTACGTTGGACGACCAGCCTCTACGCGAATGAGAACCCCGAGGTCGAGCCCCTGGTTGTGCCGTGGGCCTCGCGCGTCGTCATCTCACTCGCCGTGGTCTACGCCATTGCGCTGGGCATTGACCCGAGCTTGTTGACCTCAATTTCCGCACACGCGTCACTGATCTTCCAGCCATGACCTCGGTGGCGATTGCCACCTGCGCCGGCGAGAACGTCGACGTCGATAGCCCGGTGTTGGTGGCCGCTTTTGCGGCCGCTGGTATCGACGCCTCCCTTGAGGTCTGGGATGACCCGACGGTGGCGTGGGATCGCTTCGACTGCACCGTGCTGCGTTCGACCTGGGACTACTCGCCGCGCCGCGCCGAGTTCTTGGCGTGGGCCAAGCAGGTACCGCGCCTGTTCAACCCCTACGACATCGTCGAGTACTCGAGCGACAAGCACTATCTCGCCGACTTAGAAAGTGCCGGGTTGCCCATCGTGCCCTCCACGTTCGTAGAGGTCGGACAGACACCGGTCTTTCCCGGCGTGGACTTTGTCGTGAAGCCAGCGGTGGGGGCGGGGTCGATTGACGCCGACCGCTACCGGGCGCACGAGGGTGATCGCGCGCGACGTCACGTGGCCGATCTGCACGCGCGGGGCCGCAGTGCGCTCGTCCAGCCTTACGTCCAGACCGTGGACATCTTCGGCGAGCACGCCATGATTTACATCGACGGTCAGTTCTCCCACGCCATGGCCAAGGGGGCGATGCTGAACACGCCCCAGGAGTCACGCGACGCCCTGTTTCGCCGCGAGCAGATGTCGCTCGATGTGCCCGATGCATCGGCCCTCGCACTGGGCGAACAGATTTTGGCCCGACTCCCTGAACTCCTTTACGCCCGCATCGACCTGGTGGCCGCGCCATCGGGCTGGCAGGTGATGGAGCTCGAGCTCGTTGAGCCCAGTTTGTTCTTGACGTTCGTGCCCGAAGCGGCCGAGCGTCTGGTGGCCGCGGTCGCTCGACGACTGGTCTAGTCGTTCACCTGGGCGCGCTTTGCCGCCTCGAGCACGTCGGGTGGGATGACGGTGCCGGGACGATTTGCGGGGTCGTTGGCGAGGAGCCGTCCCAGTCCAGGAATCTCCGTTAACGACTCGGCGCGCAAAATGGCACTGACCACCGGCACGAAACTCTCCAACGCGGGGTAGGCCAAGTGACGAGGGAGCCAGCGGGGCTGGTACTTGGCGTTAAACGTCCACAGTGAGGCAATTGGCAAGACACCCGAGAGACGGTGCAGCGTCCAACGTTCGACGCGGGTCCAGGTGCCTTCGCCGCGCTCGCCGTCGAGCACCCCACGGAAAGCCGCGAAGTTGAGGCTCAGGCCCGTGGCGCCAATGGAGGCCAGGTGGGCGATGGTCGAGCACAGGGCGTAGTCAATAAGGCCGTTGGGGTGTTCACCGGGGTCGCGACGCATGAGGTCGAGCGAGTAGCCCTTAATTGCCGCGGCCGGCACGAACTGACAGGCCGCCGCGGGCTTGCCGTCAGGACCACGGACAATGGTCATCAACAGCCCCTTGTCCTTGGGGTCAAAGAGGCGACCGAGCATCATGGCAAAACCACGCTCGTCGTCACCCCGACGCATCATGGCCACGAGATCCAAGATGCCCATGATGTCGCGAGGCGCAATGGTGGCGGGGTCGACGAACTCAACGCTATAGCCGTGCTTGGCCAGGCGCGTGCAGGCCTGGCGCAGGCCCTTCATCTTGCCGCCCTCGAGGGAAAAGTTCTGACAGTCGACGATGGCTTCGTCGCCCAGGTACAGCGAGTGAAAGCCGGCGGCGTGATAGGTCGGTAGCCACTCGGAGGCCGCCGCCACGATGGCGATGGTCCAGCCTCGACTCTCGGCGAAGGCGCGAAAGGCACTAAAGACGCCGGCGCGCTCAACGTCGGGACCAATGGGGTCCGGGGACACGAGGGCGACGCCACCGTAGACGGCGTAGGCCACCAGGGAGTCACGCCAGAAGAAGAACTGCTTGTCGTCGCGCAAGGCGAAGTAGTCCAGGGTGCCTCGACCGTGGCGGCGGACAATGTCGCGGGCGCGCAGTTCCGCGATGTGACGTTCGGCGGAGTTGCCACTGGTCGAAAGGCGCCGGTCCACGACCGGGCGGGTGATGACGTAGAGGATGCCGACGAACAACGTCACACCAATGACAAGTAACACCGGGTTGATGAAGTCACTGGGGCGGTCGGGGAGCGTCGTGGCATAGATGCCGACCAGGCGTTCGGCACAGGCCGCCAGCACGGCGCCAAAGTTCGGCAAGACGTAGGCGTGATTGTGGCGGGCCGCCACCTCGAGGCTCAGCGCGGCGGTCAGGACGGCGAGTGCGGCAATGAGCAGCACGCGCGGCAGCGCCGAAGTCAGACTCGTGCGGTCGGTGAGGGCGGCGAAGTCTTTGCGGCGAATGAGCAAGAAGGCGAAGATACTGGCGGCCACCACTGATGACGCCAGTGAACCGGCTCGCACCACGTGGGAAACGACCGTAAGGGCGAGGGTCGCTTCCGCGACGTACCAGGCACGGCGTTGCCCCCGTCGAATACCACGGGCCAGCATGATCATCGCTACGCCCGCCACCGCCGTCAGAACTGCCGCCGACTGCACGGTGCCGAGGGGTAAATACTTCAGGACGTGGCTGAGTCGTTCGCGCAGCGGTGGCGACGCCGTCACCAGAATGTTGACCACACCGTCGAGCAGTAACAAGCCGCTCGCCCAGCGGCGCACGGAACGCTGACGACGAGCTTGGGTGAGGCCCTCTAGGTTGGCGGGGAAAGGCTGCCCGTTGGGCCACGCACCTACTTCGCTGGCCTGTTCGGGCAGTCCCGGTTGAACTGGTGCGCGGGCGACGAGTCGTTCGAGCAGCGTGCCGTGATCGGGTGAGGACTGATGGCCAGCCACCGAGACGCGGACGTCAGCGCCAACATCAAGGGTGACCAGTGAGAACCGTTCGACCTCACGGAAGACGGAGGGGAGGTTCAGCGCGGCCTCGTACTCGGTGACAACGCGGCTCGAGGGGCCAGGGGAGGCGCAGAAGCCGTCATCGAGGTAGGCCAGCGCTAGGCGGGCCGCACCACCGACGATCATGCCTCTCGCACCGCTGGTGACGGCTGAACGTGCGGCGTCTATGGCCGATACGTCGCCCACCTGCGTTTCGGCGAGCGGTTCCGAAAACGATGATTCATCGTGGTGACGCCAGCGAAAGCGCCGACGCGCCGCTCGACTTACCGCAGTGACGATGGCCGCCTCAAGGACGACCAACACCAGCAAGTTCAGCATGACGTTGCCGGCGAAGGTGTGGGTGTGAGGGGCGTGACCCACGTAGTGATGGTGGGTCGCGAGATCGTAGATACGAGTCGCGGTGTTGAAGAGGTCAAAACCAGCGACGGCGGCCAGCCCGGTCCACAGTGCGGGAGCGAAGCGGCGATACAGCGTGCGCGACGAAATGTAGCGGGGTGCCGCGGAGGGGTCGTCCAGGCGGGGCACGTCAGTGCTGGTATCGAGTCGGGGCGTGGTGCCCGACGTCACGGTGACGCGAGAGGGCCCTTCGGATGCCTCGAGGGTGAGATCGAGGGAGGGCGCCACTTCGACGCCGAGCTCGCCTAAGTGGGCAAGGACAGCCCCGTCGGTGGCCAGTGCGGCATCGGCGACACCCGGCAACAGCACCAAGTGGTGATGGTCGACGCCCACGAAGGCGGTAATCGCATCGCGTAGCTGAGGCAGTGCGGCCCACGTGGCCGCAATGTCCTCAAGGGGGCGCTCACCGAGGGCAAAGAAGTTTCCCGCAACGACAACGGTGGCTGCGTCGTCGATTTCGCCGAGAAATTCGCAGAGGCGAGTAATCGCCAAGTCTTCGGGAGAGCTCGACGGTGACAAGGAGAGGTCGCTCAAGACGTAGACGTGTTGCCCATACGAGATGGTGCGTTCCGTCATGAGGCCACTGCGCATGACCCCAGTCTCGCAGACCTCAGCGTGGACCGTGCCGTTGATGCCACGCCGGCGTTGTATATCGAACTACATTTAGTGCAGATATTCGGAGGAACCGTGACATTTAGCCAATCGATTCAGACCTGCTTCAAGAAGTACGCGACGTTCTCGGGCTACGCGTCTCGCTCGGAGTACTGGTACTTTGAACTGTTTTTCGTACTGTGCGTTGTTGGTGCCTCAGTAGTCATTCCGAGACTTTCATTTATCGTGCTGTTGGTGTTTGTCCTGCCGCAATTGGCAGTGGCCGCACGCCGCCTCCGCGACGCGGGGCTGAGTCCATTTTTCTTGTTTCTGGGGCTGCTGCCATTTCTCGGCAGTATTGCGCTCCTCATCATGTACTGCCAGCCGTCAAAGGCGGGCCGCTCGTCGATGAGCACGTATCAGCCCGACACCACCGCAGCGCAGTTCTGCCCACAGTGTGGCAAGTTGCGTCTGCCGGGGCAGAACTTCTGCCAAGGCTGCGGCAAGGCTTTCTAGTTCGCGACGCGCTCCAATACGGAGTGTCCAACTCGACGACCGTTGGCGATGGTGGCGGGAACCCCGACCCCGTCGAAGGCGTTGCCACACAGCGCGAGTCCGCTCTCTTCGGCCGCTACCAGAGCGCGCTGGACAATTTCGTCATGACCCACGCGATATTGCGGCAGGCCATTGGGCCGGCGCTGGACCAGTGAGTCGATTGGCGTAATGACTTCTCGCAGGATTTCTGAGAGTTCAGCGACCACGCGACTCGTGAGCTCGACATCGGTCATGTGTTGTCAGCGACTGTCGTCGGACCTACCAACGTGGATGCGCACCACCTGGTCCTCATCGCGCTGCAAGTGAGCCCACTTGCGATCCAAGAAGGTCACGGCAGTCGTCATCAACGTGTCGCCCCCGAAGGGCGTCTGCAGGGGAACCAGAATGCCAGTGCCGGCGGGGAGCGTAATGGAGCTACTCAATGGGCACCCGGGAGGACGATGACGTGGTGTCGTGGTTGTGAGGTGAACTTTCGGAGAGCACGAGCAAAGGACGGGAGGTTGGCCAGCGTGGCCCGCACTTCGTTCGCGGCGGGTCGACCTCCAAAGTCAAAGAGGTTTCCCGCAAAGATAATGGTCGCGGGGTCGTCAATCTCACCGAGAAACGTCACCAATTCGTGGATCGACGTTGAAGTCGCCTGTGATGCGTATCCAGGTCGAGGTCACTAAAGACGTAGGCGTGCTGACCGAGAGATTTGGTGCGCGTCAACGCCGAGTCACTACGCATGCCTTCCATTATCGCAGATGGGGCGAGAGGGAGGGCACCCTCAGAAAAGGGGCGTTATTGCAACTCTTTTGATTCCCTGACGCTAGGAAGCGCGCAGTGGCGCGATGTCGTCCTCGCGCTGGTCGGGATTCATCAACGTGATGAAAATGATGTCGGCCTGACTCTCGCTGATGGGTTGGCCGAGAGCTTCGAGTGAGGCCCGCACGAGTGAGAGCATCAACGTCGACTTCACCAGGGACAGGATCATCGGCGCGGTTTCGTTCGGGTAGGCCTCTCCGAGCACACTGGCCAGTTCTTCGAGATGGCGCTGATCTTCACGGTGAAGCCGCTTCTTGTACGAGGGGTTGGCGATGGCTCGCACCACGGTGCGCAGGCGCACCGAACCGCTGTCCGCCAACTTCTCCAAAACAGCACGCTCAATTTCGTGCAGGTGGTCCAGGCTTAGCTTCTTGCCCACCGCTGAGGATCCGGCCAGCCACAACGTGATGGTCGCGGTGATCAGGTCGTCCTGCTCTCGGTACAGATTCAAATAGGCCGCGTCAATGAGCCCTTCGCGGGAATCAAAGTAAGAGTAAATGACGCTGGTGCTCATTTCGGCGCTTTCGGCAATGCGCGCGACGCGAAGTTTTTCGTCATGATTCATTGCTAAAAAGTCCTGAGTCACTCGCAACACGTGCTGCTGAGCTTCCTCAATTTTCCGTGCGTGAAACATTGTGTGTACTCTTCCCTGTGGCCCCCCTAGGAAACACCCTACAAAGGGGAAAATACAAAAGAACCAATATATTTTTCTGCTCACGAAAAAAAATTCATTCAGGCAACTTTTAATGCAAATCCGACCAGAATTGAAGCATGCCGCGGCCCACGGGGGGGCGAAAGGCCTGGAGAGATCAAGAAGCGCATGCACGTCACCATCGTCGGAGCTGGATTTGTCGGGCTTCCGACGGGCGTTGCGCTAGCACTGCACGGACATTCCGTAATTGTTATTGATAACGATGAACGACGAGTCGATCTCATCAACCAGGGGGTTTCGCCACACTTCGAGCAGGACCTCGGACTTCACCTCTCGGCCGTGGTTGCAGACCAACGGTTGCTGGCCACAGTGGAGGAAGAGCCATCGCTAAGCGGCACGGACGTGGTCATGATTTGTGTGCCGACGCCGTCAATGGTCGATGGGCCCGACCTCTCGATTCTGATGGGGGTCGTAACGTCACTCGCACCACGCCTACCGCATCACGTGACCCTCATCGTGAAGTCGACCGTGGCGGTGGGCACGATTCGCAGCCTTGTCGCACCGCTCTTGCGCGACGACATTGAACTCATCTACGCGCCCGAGTTCCTGCGAACAGGCTCGGCCGTCGCCGACAGCCTGAAGCCTGAGCGAGTGGTCTTTGGGACCCGCACTGGCGAGGGTGCCGAGGTGGCTCGAGAGCTGTTCTCCTTTACGGGTGCACCAGCGATTGTGACCAATTTTGAATCGGCGGAATTGATCAAGTACGCCGCCAACCTCTTTCTGGCCATGAAGGTCAGCTTCATCAATGAAGTCGCACGACTGGCCGATCACGTTGGGGCCGATGTCTCGGTGCTGCGTGACGCCTTGGGTCGCGACTCCCGGATTGGGGCCTCGCACTTAGCGCCAGGCCCGGGATGGGGAGGATCGTGCTTCCCGAAAGATATTGCGGCTCTCGAGCACTTGCGCACCGCTCTGGGTATTACGTCACCCCTACTGACGGCAACTCACGAAAGCAACGATGACCACGTTTCGTACGTCGTGGCGAAAATTCGAGAATCGGTTCACCGGAGCGGTGGTTCCACGGTGGCAATCATGGGACTCGCTTTCAAGGCTGGAACGAATGACCTTCGAGACTCACCGGCACTGCGCATTGCCCGCGCCCTACGTGACGCGGGACTCGAGGTGCGGGCGTATGACCCTGTTATCTCCGCAGGAACACAACACCTCGATGGTATTGAGGTTTGTTCGGACGCCATCAGTGCGGCGACCGGGGCCTCGCTCGTTGTGATTTTGACCGAGTGGCCTGACTTTCTTCAGCTGCCGTGGGCGGACATCGCGCACGCGATGGCCACGCCCGTTGTGTTCGACACTCGGTATTTTGTGCCCGAGGAACAATTCCGTGACGCGGGACTGCAGCAGATCGGTATCGGCTTGCCCGCCCCGGCCGTGAAGGTGACACAATGAGCGCGATTAACGCGACGCCGCCCACGAGCCCGGACGCGCAGGTAATCCCAATGACGTCAAACGCGGTACCGGCGGCCTTTCGCCTCTCCGTCGTCGTGCCGATCTACAACGAAGAGGCATCGGTGGCGACCGTCATTGCCACGCTTCTCAGCGTAGAACTGCCGACCCCAATTGAAATCATCGCTGTCAACGATGGGTCAACGGACGAAACAGCGGCGATTTTGTCAACGTTCACCGACGACCGGTTGCGTGTCATTGCGCATGAGGTCAATCGAGGCAAGGGTGCAGCTGTCCGCACGGGAATTGCGGCCGCTTCCGGCAGTCACCTTCTGATATTTGACGCCGATACTGAGTACGACGTCAACGACATTCCTCGACTCGTCGCCCCCATTGCGACGGGGCGTGCGGAAGTTGTTTACGGCAGTCGCATGTCGGGATTTGGCACCGTTCATCCCTCGCGCCGTCACGCGTTGGGAAATCACGCGATGACGTTGGCGGCCAACGTGATGTTTGGTTCGGCAATCAGTGACTTGCACACCTGCTTGAAGTTGCTGCCGCTGCCGCTCCTGCGCTCGTTCACCTTGACCGAGGAAGGCTTCGGTCTTGACACTGAAATTAGTGCCGAGATGCTTCGGCTGGGCTTTCGGCCATTCGAGGTCCCAATTAGCTACGTTGGTCGCAGCGTCGAAGAGGGTAAGAAAATTCGACTCTCGGACGCCTTCCGATGCGTCTACGTCCTGGTGAAGGTTCGGTGTCGCGGCACAACGTCGTACGGCGCTCGTGATCGGCGCTTGACGCCTCGAGTCTCTGTTCTCGCAAGTGGGGAGCAGTAGTGCAGTCGCCGCCTCGCGTTCGACTGGTGCGCACCGGTACCGTGCTGATTTTTGCTGTGGCACTCATTTTCTGCGGCCCCACGGCCTGGACCGTGCTCCTTCGTGCAACAGGTGGCTCCCTTGGTCCCGCAGTGTTTAGCTCTCTCAGTTTCGTCAATCCCTATATTGCGATTCAGCCCACGACCATTGGTCAACCGATTGAGGTCGTGCTCGCGAATCACTTCCGAAACACCCGGACCTTTGCCTGGCGAGCCTATGAAAATAGCCACACCTTGACGACAGGCACACTCAGCGTGCCGAGCGGTGGAACAGTTCAGTTTTCCGTTCCGACCACTGGGGCAAGCCGTGGCACGATTTACATCAACGAAGTAGGCAGCATCGTCACCGTGAGCGCGCCCGTTGTTGGGCCAAAGAAACATGGGTAAGGCGACGGAGACACCGCGGCTTCGGTTGCTCGTGGTGTCCGATGCGATTTACCCCTGGCACAAGGGGGGCAAGGAAGTTCGCTACAACGAACTGCTGCCCCGGACGCTTGCCCACAACATTGACGTCGAACTTGCGACGATGCGTTGGTGGACGAGCCAGCCCGCCGACATTGTGACCTCGTCAGGCCGCCTCCACTACCGGGCGATCTGCAACAACTATCCCCTCTACAAAGGTCACCGGCGGTCGATTCGGCAAGCGGTGTTGTTCGCTGGTTCGACAATGAAATTGCTCCGAGCGCGCTGCGATGTGATTGAGGCCGATCACATGCCGTATCTCCAGCTGATCCCGCTGCGTCTGATTGCTTCACTGAAGCGAACGCCGCTTGTCGTCACCTGGCACGAATACTGGGGTGTCACGTATTGGCGCGAATACATGGGGCCACTCGGCCTCATTGGCGCAGCAATTGAGTGGCTGTCCGCTCGCTTGCCGCACCTCATTGTGGCGGTGAACCACGAGACACAGGAGCGACTCCATCGTTCGGGTCTTCGCGACACGAAAGTTTCTCTCGTTTCGAACGCCATCAATTTGAGTCGAATTGCCGACGTCATCGCTTCAGACGCCGCGCCCGACATTTTGTTCGTTGGTCGTCTTCTGGTGCACAAGCGAGCCGACTTGGCTCTTCGGGCGCTCGCCGCTCTTATCGCTGACGACCCATCACTGCGGCTCGGGATTGTCGGCGTTGGCCCAGAAGAGGCCGATCTTCGGCACCTAGCGATGCAGCTGGGTATCCGCGACCACGTCGTCTTTTACGGCGAAATTGAAACACAGGACACGATCTGGTCGTTGATGAAGGGGGCGCGTGTCGTGCTGTGTCCCTCGGAACGAGAAGGCTTTGGCATGGTGGTGGCCGAAGCCTTGGCCTCCGGCACAGCGGTGGTCGTGTCGGATGCTCCTGCCAATGCGTCGCAGGAACTCGTTACCGACGGTGTTGACGGCAGCATTGTGGTTGCGGGAGACGCCGATGGATTCGCGAAGGCCACTCGCCACTGGCTTGATAACCCACGCCACGACACCAATCTCTACGAACACCAAGTCCTTCGGCGCCCCGAATTCAACTGGGACACCGCCGCGGCGTCGTACGCGGCGACGATTCAATCGATGGTCAACGCATGACGACCAACCTGACTGTCGTCGTCTGCTCCTATAACGGAGCCGACCGTATTGGTGCCTGTCTTGAGGCGCTTTTGGCCCAAGAGCTACAGACAACGATTTTGGTCATTGACGATGGCTCGACCGACGCGACCGCCGCGGTCGCGGCGTCCTACGTGGTCACCGTTCACTCACTCCCCGCCAACGCGGGTATCGCCGCCGCCCGTCAGGCCGGACTCGAGATGGCTACCTCAGAAATTGTGGCCTTTTGCGACGACGACTGCCGCCCCCTCCCGGAGTGGACCAAGAAGTTGGCTGACGCCTGGTCTTCGGTGGATCATTCGGTGACTGCTATTGGCGGGGTGATTAGCGTTGACTCACCGTCATCGTTCAACGAGCGATACCTCAGTATTAGTGACCCCGCCCAGCCATTGGAGCAAGCTCTCGGTACGTCACCGAGTCTTTGGTATCGAATCGTTCGGCAGTTTCGGCGAACAACCACGCCCGGAGACGGCTTACGCCCCGCACTGTCACTCATCGGGGCCAACATGTCTTTCCGGCGAGACGCTGCTCTCGCCGTGGGTGGTTTCAACCCTGACCTGGTTTTCGGTGAAGGCGAGGAAGCACAAATCTGTTCGGCGCTCCAGGGTGCGCACGGTAGTGAAACCGTATTAGTGACGCCGAATTTGGTAATGCCGCACGACTTCAAGCCATCGCTCCGCGCCACGGTCAAGCGCAGTTATCGAGCTGGCAAGGGGGTTGCGGCACGGTGGCTGCGTAATGGCGGCCTACCGGCACTTCGCGTGATGCCACTCATTGTTACTGCCGCGGCCATCGTTGGCTTCGAGCTTCGGGGCGCAACAACGACACTCATTACCGCGGCAGCCATGACGTACCTGCTCCGGCTCAACTGGCTTGTCGCCGCGTTGCGTCGCGGATGGATTCAGGGCATTGCCTTTCCGATTGCCGGACTGGTGGACGATGTGGCGTCGCTCGTTGGGTTTGTCGCCTACGCGGTCGCCGCGGTGCGCGTTTCCGAAACTCGAGCATCGAAAAAGCCAAACGACGTGGGATGGCCAATCCTGACCACGCTGTGGGTGGGGGTTATCGCCACAGCGGCCCTTTTTGCTCACCAGCTTCCTTCGGGGTCGTCAGCGCTCATTCTGGGACCGAGCGCTTTACTGCTCCCCGGTGCGTGGCTGATGGACCTCCTCGGCGTGAAGCCGAAGCGCCTGGCGGCACGTCTCAGTGTGGCCGTCTCCTTCAGCATGGTGGCACTAATGGTGGTGGGATGGATTTCCTCGCTCACCGTGTACGTCGATGGACAATGGCGTCCGCTCGACAACGCCGCGCAGGTTCCGCTTTGGGCGAGCCTCGCGCTGGTGATGGTTGGCACGAGTGCTCGTCGCCACCGCGATCCGGCCGCTGACCTTCTTCGAGGCCTCAATTCGTATGGTGCGCTCGCCCTGATTGCGAGCTCGAGCATGGTGCTGTTAGCCGCACTTGGTGCTGCGCGACTGAATACCATTGGCTCGCCAACGTTGGCAATTGTTAGTGCCGTGGTGGCGATTGCGGCGCTCGTCATTCCGATTGCCGTTGGCTGGCGTAAGTCATCGAGAGTTTGCTACTTACTCATGAACAAGGCGGGCGCCAGCGGATGGCGTGGCTCTACCCGAGCACCGTTTGTCGCCCTCCTGTTTTCGAGCACCTTGGCGCTGCTACTCGGCACCGCATTGCGGGGCCAGCGCTTGTACGGCTGGGATATTCAACACGAGTACGGCGTGGCACTCCAGACCGCCGCACGTGGCGCCTGGCTCGCGCCGACGAACCACGACGCCTACTCCTCAATGCTGTCGCTCACGGTGTTGCCGACCATGCTGCACAATCTGACCGGCATCTCACTCTTTGATTTCTTCCGGTTTGTCACCCCTGTTCTCCTCGCACTCGTGCCGGTGAGCTTGTACGTGTTCATGCTTGATGTGCCTCGCTGGATTGCCGCGGACTTTCTGAAGGTGCGACCCGGGGTGCCACTGGCGATGGTCACGATTTTCATCGTGTCACTGCCCGCCTTTGAAAATGAGTTGATTGCGCTGTCGCGCCAGTGCATGGGATCGCTGCTGATGGTGGGCGCAATTGGTCTCCTGGTGGAGCGGACTATTCCGGCGAATCGTGCCTATCGCGCCGTCGCGGTGCTTCTCGTTGCGCTGGCGTTCACCCACTACTCAACTGCCTACATCGTGGGGTTCTGTCTGATCATTGCCGCAGTTGTGGCCGAAGTGTTTCGCCGCCGAACAGCGGCACGTGATTCATTGGGGCTAGTCAAGGCGCGCGAAAACCGGCGTGGCCGAATGACGACGTGGGCCCTCGCACTCGTAGTGAATGCGGCCGCTGTGGTGTGGAACGTCGTCTACACGAGGAACAATTCCTTGGCCGCTCCGTCCGTCGGTGTGTCGACCAAGGGTCTTTCGCTTAAGGCCAACACCATTGCAGGATCAATGACGCCATTGAAATACCAGAAGTTCGTCTATTTCCAGATTCACCAGGAAAAGTGGTTCCACCCTGACGCCCTGAAGCACATGATGAAACTTGTACCAGCGGCAGCACCAACAGTGCACGGAGTGTTTCCGGGCCTTGCGTCAGTAGCAGACCGCTACAACTTCTCCGTTCACGAAGGTTTGCTCATCCTTACGGTGCTTGGTGCCGCACTTTTGGCGTGGCGCGCACTTCGCTCCCCGAACTTCTTCAACGTGGACCTCCTAGGACTGGCGAGTGGTGCCATTCTTTTCGGTGCGGCCCTGCGATTTTCCGGCACGTTGTCGGTCTTCTTCAATCCACCCCGTGCGGAGTTCTTGGCGGCATTGATCACGACTATTCCAGTGACACTGCTTGTGGGTCGCCTTGCCAATGGGGTTCCTGGCCTGATACTTGCCGCCACCCTTCTGGTGTCGGGGAGCGTAATGTTCTTTGGCACCGGACTCTCTGTCTTGGAATTTGGCGGCAACGGGGCAACGGCTTTGTCGGCCCAAGGCGCCAATAACGACCAGTTCATCACGACCTCGCAAGGCTATGCCGCCGCGGTCTGGCTCCAACAAAACACCACCAGTCAAAGTTTTGTCGAATCTGACCGCTACGGCCAGTTGGTGCTTGGCGAAGCCCCAGCGCTCTATTCGCTTGATCCCAACATCGTTCCTGGTGGCATTGACTACAAGAGCTTTATTTACGTATCGCAGACCAATATCCTCGGCCGTGCCAGTGGTGGTGTTCTTGGGCTGGTTACGACGTACCAATTCCCGCTGGCCTACCTCGACGCGAACTTCTACACCGTCTTTTCAACGGGTGCGACGCGTGTCTATCGATGATGACGTGACGGTTGACTTCTCAAGGGTCACCGTCGTACTAATCAATCGCAATGAATGGGAGATCCGAGCATCGCTTGAAGCCCTCAGGCCGCAATGCCACGAACTGGGGGCCGAGTGTCTTGTTGTCGATGCGTCAAACTTTCGACTGGACGCGGTGCGGATAGAGCACCCATGGGTGACGTGGATAGATTTCACCATTCCGGCCTGGCGTTCATCGGCCATTCCCCTGCAGCGTAACGTTGGGGTTCGCGCTGCGCGTGGCGACGTCATTGCATTCTGTGATGCCGGTGGCGTGCCCAGTCCAACGTGGGTTCGCGAGGTCACTCGGACTGTTCTGAACGGGACGCATAGTTATGTCGCGGGACCAATCATTTCGATTGGCACCGGAATATACGACAACGCCAACGACAGCGGCATTGCGGACTGGCCACCGACGGCCAATATTGCGTTCTCCCGTGAACTTTTCGACGCACTAGGCGGGTTCGAAGAACGACTTTTTTACACTTCGGATGTTGACTTTGCGCTTCGCGCAAAGGCGCACGGAACGCTCTGTTACGTCGTGCCCACTGCCATCATGTCTATGGATTGGGGCGACCCGCTGAGGACGTTGCGTCGGAGCTGGCGCTACGGACGGGGCTGGGCCCGCCTGTACGGTTTGCATCCCGCGTCGCGCGTGTGGCTCCTGCGGCGCTCGCCCGAGCGTGTTGTCTACCCGCTTTGGATTCTTGGATTTCTCGCGTCACTCCTAGCCGTGTTGTTCAATTGGCAGCTCGTGGTCATCGCCGTGCTGTGGTTGCTCTTGCTTGGTGTGTTTGCAGTAAGGAACCGACACACGGGGCATCCTTTGGCCGCAGTTGTCGATCACGTCGTGGGTGGCATGGCCATCATCGACGAGACATTACGTCGGTGGATCGGCGAGATGCCACCGGTTCAATTAATCCCGGCTGATGAAAGCCCCTACGTCGTGCACCTGGAACAGGCGCTGCGGGAAAAGGGATGGCCCACGGGCCGGCAGCAGGGCCCGACGGGGAGCCGGACACTCAACGTCCTTCTTGCCCCATTTGCCCTCCTCTTGGCTCGATGGCGGGGCTGTCGTATTCTTCACATCAACTGGGTCTACGGCTTTCGGCTGCCCGGTGGCGCACTCGGTCGGCGCTGCGCGCAATGGTGGTTCTCCGTGTATCTCCTGACGGCAAAGTTGTCAGGCCTTCGCGTCGTGTGGACCGCGCACAATTTATTCCCACACGAGCCCGTTTTCGCCAATGAATTGGCGGCGCGGAAAACCTTGGTGAAACTCAGTGACGCTGTCGTCTGCCTTACCGAGCAGTCCGCTGCTGAGACAGAGGCCCTGTTCGGCGCTGTTGACGTGAAGGTTATTCCTCATGGTCCGATACCCCTTCCGTCGCCTAGTCGGTCGAGAAGTGACATCAGGAAAATGCTTGGTTTCGAGGATAAGGTCGGCGTTCTCTTTTTTGGGCTTGTGCGCCCCTACAAAAATGTCGAAGGGCTCATTGAGGCTGTAGGTAGTGTGGCATCACCGGACGTGGCTCTGCGCATTCTGGGGGCCGGCGACGCGGGCTATGTGGCGTCTCTGAACAAGAAAATTCGCGATGCAGTTGACCGCGGGGCAGACATCGCGGCAAGTTTTCGTCATCAGAGTGACCAAGAGCTGGCGGAAGCAATAGATGCGGCCGACGTGCTCGTCTTTCCGTTCACCGCGATTACGAATTCGGGCTCCGTCATCACCGCGATGGGGGCGGAGAAGGTCGTGGTTATTCCCGACATTCCCGCACTCGCATCGATCCCACTCAATGCAGTTATTCGATTCGACGGCTCTCGTGGTGTTGAGGGAATTGTTTCGGCATTACAGGAAGTCCTCACCATGGACCCCGCGTCGCAGTCAGTACTCGCCGCCGAGGCGAAGGCCTGGGCACGGAGCAACAGCTGGGGCGCCACCGCCACCGCGTACATCGGGGTCTACGAAAAAGTGTTGGGTTGAGGCAAATGGGAGCCCAGAGGCACGAAGCGCCTGACGCAAAGAACGCAGCTCGCGGTCACATGAAGACCGTCATTGTTGTCATCGCTTTCAACGAAGAAGCCAATATTGAGCGCTGTCTGTCGGCACTCTTGCACCAAGTGCTGGAAGAGCCCTTTGAGGTTCTGGTCGTTGATGACGGATCGACTGACACGACTGCCGAAATTGTTAAAACCATGGCCGAAGTGCATGGAAGCCTTCATCTCATTGAGCACGGAACAAACCAAGGCCGTGGGGCCGCTCGTCGTCACGGTCAAGATTGGGCTCGTTCGGAGTTCATCGGATTTGTTGACGCGGACATTGTCGTTCCCAGTAACTGGCTCACTGACCTTTTTGACGCTATTGCTGACGTCGACGGGGTCTCGGGCATCGCACTGCCCGATGGTGATGTTGCAGTGGTTGCGCGGATGAGTGGCGCAACACTTCGAGCGCGCGGTGGTTCCGCTGAAATTACCGGGAATAATGTCCTTTTCCGACGTACGGCGCTCGAGGTAGTGGGCTTCGAAGAACAGAGTCGGCTCGGTGAGGATTTCCGATTGGCGAAACGAATGGTCCGCGCGGGACTCAGGCTTCGCACGACTGGCGCGGTAATAGTGGAGCACCGAGAAGCAAAGTCGTACCGCCGTGCTTTTCTCTGGATGTGGGAGTCGGGCCTCGATGCCTCGTCTCTCCTATTCGAATTTGGAGCAATTCGGCTTCCGGATACTGCCGCGCTCGGATGGGCTGCTGTCGTAGTTGTATCTGCGTGGTTGGCGGTTGTCGGGGCCATTTCTGGTTTTGATGCCTTGGCCGTTGGGCTCCTCGCGACGTCGGCGATCGACGTCGCGATGGTTTGGACTCGATTTTTGGTCCGGCCGCGTCCCGCTCGATGGTTTGCGGCAGTAATTCTGAATTGGCCCCTCACGGCTGCGTACCTGTTCGGCAGAACTGCCGGATTGGTCAAGTGTCTGCTGGACCTCGGCACCGTTTTTGTAAAGAAAACGTTCGGACGCTCTGAACCGTGAGCGTTAACGGCCCCCGCCATGAAAAGAGAACAGTTGACAGTTCCCTTAGAACGACCATTTCTTTAAGTCAGGAAAGAGCAATGAAGAAAATATCAACCGTAACATCAGCATTCGATGATCGGTACCTTTGGCCCTGGGCGATTTCAATGTTCAGTGCACACCGGCATGGCACCGTCACTTTCGATGTTGTGATTGGCAATGTCAATGGTGAACTTTCGCCAAATGCACAAGCACTGGCTCTAGAAATTCTCGGAGCCTTAGGCATTCGAGGTTCGGTGGTGGATGTGGAAATTGCCGTAGGTTCTTTCACACGGCACCAGTGGAGTGAATCGGTCTTTGGCCGGTTGGGGCTGATGGACAAACTGGCCGATGCATTTTTATGGCTCGATGCGGATACGTTGCTGAGGCCCGGGTGGTCTGAAGTATTTCGTGCCGCCGCGGACGCATTTCAAGATCCGTCGAACATTATTTGTGCCGTGCAGGATCGCCAGCAAACGCGAGATCGCTTGCGTGGTGAGGGCTCTAATCAGGCTTTTGCTCGGATAGGGGAGAACTATTTCAATTCTGGGGTTGTGGCGGTTGAACCTAGACGCTGGCAGACCTCGGGATTTCCGCAAGAGTGGGTCAGACTCGTTGCTCATCAAGAAGAGCTGGGCTTCGAATACCCGGACCAAGATGCCTTGAATTATTTGCTTTGGGACTCGATGGCACTAATTGACGGCACCTACAATCACATCATCTCGGAACCCTTGAACGGGGCGGAACGGGTTCTTCACTTTGCTGGCTTTCCGAAGCCGTGGCGCCTCGAAGGGGACTTCAAAGAATTTTTCATTGCACTCGAGGTTTTGAACATTAACCGGCCCACGCATCAATTGAGTGGAGGAGGCCATGCATGGGAGGCTTTTGTTCTGTATTGGTTAGAAGAATCCCTCTTTGAAGCGTTCTTGGCGAGTGAGTTGAGCCGTGATTCTCACGATTCATTGTTGCGAGCGAGAACGTCCAATTTGATGAAGATGTCTCGAGCCGAGCAACTGAAGTTAGGCGTTCTCCGTGCGGCCTCCAAAAAAATTAGATGACAAATCCTTTAAATATTCGAATTCTTCCATTGGACCAATTTCGAGGTAGCCATCGGCAGTTTTGGGCTCGAAACGAATTAGACCGAATCTGAGGTGGTAGCAGTGAAGAGAATTTTTTGGCTCTCACGGCGCATGGTGCGCTGCCAGGGCAGTGAATGCCTATGACCGAGAAATTGATTAGGCGGTCGATTGGGTCAGGATTATTTGGGCTTCTCGCGATTTCGGTTCTAGGCGCGCTCGCCACGCATTTCGTTGCAAGCCATTTCGGACCAAGTCAGTTTGGTATTTTGTCGCTGTCCCTTGCACTCTCAACGACCGTACAGGGGCTCTGTGAATTCGGGCAAACGACGATTCTGCAGAGAGAGATAGCCCGAACGCCCAATAAAGAGGCGGAACTAATTGGGTTTTCGCTAGGACTTCGCTTAGCTATAACCATCGTCGCTACAGTGATCTTCTCGGCGATCGGGGCGATGCTCTATGGTTCGCATTCATTTGTTGCGACGGCAACCATTGTCTGCTCGATGTGTAGTTTGCCGGCTCTGGCCGTCGTACAGGTAGTCGCCACTATCTTCTTTCAGCGTCATCGAAATGGCTTTCTGGTCAGTGTGAATGTATTTCAGCAGTGTGTGTACCTTCTTGGTGTCTGCCTGATTTTGTTCGTGCACGCACAGATTGAATGGATCGCGATGGCGAACGGTGCGACGACCGCGATTCAAGCATTCATAATCTTTTTCGCAGCTCGTAAGTCAATGCGGATTCGACCTCACTTCAATCTGGCCCTATGGAAATCCAATTTGCGCATGGCCGCACCGTTGGGTGCCGCTGCTGTTCTCGGTTCTCTATACCTACGAATGGATGTACTGCTCCTGGGTTTGCTCGATACGCGTAGTCACATTGGTCAATACAGCGTTTCGATCGCAATTTGCTCTTTTTTCTTTGCTATCCCAGGGATGCTTACCAGCATTTATCTTCCTCATCTTTCCCGCCTTGATGAAACTTGGATCTCGTCTGCGAGAGACCTACTTGGACTGAGTTGGGCAGTTGGATCGCTTTCAGCAATCGTCATCTACATCGGGGCCCCTCTCGCGATCAAATTATTCGCCGGTTCTCAATACCACGAGGCAATTGGACCGCTGCGCGTCTTGGGATTTTCAGTGGTGAGCATATTTGTGAGCTCTGCCCAGTCGGCAATATGGATTGCCCGTGGTTTCAAGCGAAAGATTGCGATAATTTCAAGCATTCTTTTGGTTGTCAACGTGGTTCTCAACATTGTTGCAATACCAATATTGGGCATTATCGGATCCGCTTTCGCTACAACCTTGTGCGAGTCGACGGGGCTCGTTTTGCTCAGTTGCCTACTCAGTAGAGAGCCAACTCTTGGATTTCGTCGTTTGAACAGACCCATGCCTAGCCTCATTGCGTTGGCGGTTGTCTTCTTAGTGTCGGGACTAATTGGTGCGCCGCATCAGACTGACACCTGGTTGGTGCTGCTCCAAATAGTTTTCTATGTCGGAATGTTTGCTGTCCTTTTGTTGTTGATGGGTGGAGTACCGCAGAGTTTGCTTCTCCTAATCGCGTCGCAGGGTCGACACGCAAAGGGCGGGCCATGGCGGCGATTGACTGACCGAAGCCGTTGGAGAAATTGACGAAAGCCGTAATTTTGAGAACGAAATTGTTTAACTCAATTGAGTTATTAGAAAAGGAAGTCGGTGCTAGCTCAACATCGTGGTGTCACGTATTCGACAGAACTCCTGCCTCGTTGACGCCATGTGACGTGCCATCTTCTGGCACCTGCACAACTACGGGGCCTAAGTCGATCGAGTTGCGGCGGTGCTAGCGCGATGACTGCAGTACGTGCGTGGCGACGTTGCGTCCCGACCCGATAGTGGCCGGTACTCCAACGCCGTCATAGGCGTTGCCGCAGAGGTGCAGGCCACGCGACACGGCCGCCTCTTTGGCGTTGCGCACGAGTTCGTCGTGGCCGACTACATACTGGGGGAGTCCGTCAACCCATCGCTGAATGAGGGACTCCGAATGGTCAACCGACTGACCCAGAATGGTCGCGAGTTCGTTCGACACGCGGCTAATGAGGGCATCGTCGCTGAGTGCGGCCCAGCGGTGGTCGTCGCTGCGACCGACGTGGAGCCGGATGAGGTGATCACCGTCTCTCTTCAGGTGCGTCCATTTGCGATCAAGGAATGTCACGGCCGTGACGAGGAAGGTGTCGTCACCGAAGGGAGAATTGAGCGGCACCAGGATGCCGGTGCCCGTCGCCGGCAGCGCGAGCGAGTCACGGGGCACGCTGATGGTCACCATGGCGGCGCTTGCCGTTGGCACCGATCGCAGGGCATCAAGGGCGGGGGCGAAGGAGCCAGCGAGGGCGCCAGTGATTGGTGCCGGTGTCGCGAGAATGACGTCGTTGGCCGGCGTACACATGTGCTGGGTGTCCACTTCCCAGGCGTAGGCGCTGGTGGGCGAGCGGCGGAGCGCGGTGACGGGGTCGTTGCAACGCAGAACAACGCCGCGCGCCTCAAGGGTTGCCACAAGTGCACTGACGAGGGAGCCGACGCCTCGCTCGAGGGAGTGGAACGCGGGGCCAGATTCTGCGAATGCGGTTGAGGGACCCGGCACCGCCGAGCCGGACGCCCCGATGTTCTTCATCAATGACCCCTTCTTTTGGGCGGCCTTGAGGAGAGCGGGGAATACTGACTTGGCGGAGAGATCGTCCACGCGGCCAGCTTGAATGCCGCCGATCATCGGCTCGATCAATTGGTAGGTCAGCTCACTGCCGAGCTTGTGTCGCAGGATCTCACCAATGGAGGTGTCGTCACCGGCGACCCACGATGAGGGGAAGTGCTCGTCTCGCCACGCCGCCCATCGAGCGCCGCGAGAGAGCCCCCGAAGGCCGCGGAGCGATGCGGCGCTGGTGGGTACGCCGAGCACCATGCCGGACGGCAGGGGGTCGAGATGCCCATTGATGTAGATGGAGGCACCGGAGGCGGCGATGGGTGCGAGCTCGCTTTCGAGTCCCAGGTCCTTGGCTAGTTGGACCGCTTCGGGGCGACGAGCCAAGAACCCGTCAGCACCCAAGTCAATGGTGCGACCGGCAAACGTCGTTGTCGCCAGGCTTCCACCAAATCGGCTGCCCGCCTCGATGACTTCAATACGCGGCGTTTCGCCAGTTGGCCCGGCGACGCCGCCGGACAGCTGGTAGGCCGCGCTCAGTCCGCTAATGCCACCGCCAATGATGACGACGGACCGTCGGGTCATTCGGCGTTGGCGGCGACCACGTCGGCCAGCATGGCCATGAATGCAGGGTCGTCGTTCAACGAGACTGTGCGCACCAGGTTGAGACCCAGTTCGTGGGCCAGTTCCTGTGCCTGGATGTCGATGTCGAAGAGAACCTCGAGGTGGTCCGAGACAAAGCCGATGGGGCACGAGACGACATCAGTGATGCCAGCCGCGTGCTTGGCGCGAAGCACGTCCAAAATGTCCGGTCCGATCCACGGGTCGGCGGTGCGACCGGCGGACTGCCAGGCGAGGTCCCACGACTGGAGGCCGGCCTTGGCGGCCGCCAGTTCCGCGGAGGCGCGCAGCTGTTCGGGGTAGGTGTCGCCGTTGGCGAGGATCTTCTCCGGCAGCGAGTGGGCGGAGAAGAGCACTTCGGTGGTAGCGCGACGCTCCTCGGGAATGGTGGCGAGAGCAGCGTTGACACGATCGGCGATGATGGCGATGAAATCGGGGTTGTCCCACCACGAGTGAATCTCGGTGAGTCGGACGTGGTCGCCCAGCACCGCACGGGCACGGTCCATGTACTGGGTGGTGGACATCGACGAGGAGTGGGGGGCGAGCACGAGGCCGATCACCGTCTCGAACTCGTCGTCAATGAATGACGGCGCGGTGTCTTCAATCATTGGTGGCTCGTACTTGGAGCCGAAGCGAACATCGAAGCGTCCGGGGAAGCGGGTCTCGAGCTGCTCCGCGATGCCCGCAACTTGGGCCGCGGTACGCGCCGCCAACGGCGAGGTGCCACCGAGGTCGTTGTAGCGGTCCTGCAGTTCTTTCAACAGTTCGGGGGTAGGGGGTCGCCCGTGGCGGATGCGGGTGTAGTAAGCCTCGACATCTGCGGGGGTCGTTGGGGTGCCATAGGCCATGACGAGAACGCCAATCTTCTTCTGGGTCATGCGACACCAGCCTTTCCTTCTTCGTGGACTACCTTGACTACTTCTTCGAGTACTGCGGGGTCGGTACCCGGCAAGACGCCATGTCCGAGGTTAAAGATGTAGCCGGCATCCGTGCCCGCCTTGGCCAGCACCTCGCGGGCCGCGGCAACGCCGAGGGCGGGCGATGACATGCAGCGGGCGGGGTCGAGGTTGCCCTGGACGGGCTTTCCTGCGCGGCGACGTCCTTCGTCCAAGTCCACGTGCCAGTCAATGCCGAGCACTGACGAGCCGGCCGTGGTCATCAAAGTCAGCAGTTCCCCGGTTCCCACACCGAACAAGATGGTTGGCACGTTGAGGTCGGCAACGCCAGCGAGCACGCGTTGCGTGGCCGGCAAGACAAAGCGCTGGTACTCATCACGGGTCAGCGAACCGGCCCACGAGTCGAAGAGCTGGAGGGCGCGGGCACCGTGGGCCACCTGGGCCCGCAGGAATTGAATCGAAATCTCGACCAGACGATCCATCAATGCCGCGAACAATGTCGGGTCGGCGTGCATGAGGGACTTAATGACGGCGAACTCGCGAGTCGGTGCACCTTCGACCAAGTAACTGGCCACCGTGAAGGGCGCACCGGCGAAACCGATGAGCGGCGTGTCGGTGGCCGCGAGCTGGGCGACGACGCGGTCGACGGTTTCGGTGACGTGAGCAATGTCACCATCGGTGAGGTCACGCAGTCGAGCGAGGTCGCTCGCCGAGCGGAAGGGCTCGGCAATAACGGGCCCGCGGCCCGGCACGACGTCGACACCGAAGTCAATGGCGTGATAGGGGACCACGATGTCGGAGAAGAGAATTGCCGCGTCCACGCCGTAGCGGCGCACGGGCTGCATGGTCACTTCACAGGCCAGCTCGGGGTCTGCGATGGCATCCAAAATAGACCCGGTGCCACGCAGTGCACGGTATTCGGGCAGCGAGCGGCCGGCCTGGCGCATGAACCACACGGGGACGTGGTCGACCGACTCACCTCGACAGGCTCGTAAAAAGACGGGATCGCTCACGTTGCTCCTTTGGACGGCTCCAGCCTAGGCGTAGGCCCGCCAATCAGGGCAATCGGAGGGGGTTTGGCACCACCCCTAGACTTGATGAACTTCCATCGAGTTGTTGAAAGGCCCCCATGGCACACGAGCGCGAGATTGCTCAAGAACAAGAGTTCCTTAACCTCGCACTCGACGCGCTCGACCACATGCGCGCCGAGGCGCAGTCGCTGCGCGACTCGGTGGCCGTCGCGAGCCGCCGCGGCGTGGGTGACCTGGTGGAGCGAGACGTCGTCATGGGCACCGCACTGCAACGACTCGACCAACTCGCCATCGGCGACCAGCCACTGTTCTTCGGTCGCATCGATTACTTCGGCGACGACGGCGTCAGTGATGGCGACACGTATCACGTTGGTCGACTCGCAGTCTCCGACGCCGACTTGAACCCTCTCGTCGTGGACTGGCGCGCCCCAGTGGCCGAAGCCTTCTATCGCGCCACCGGCATTGAGTCGCTTGGACTCTCACGCCGCCGCCACGTCTCGATCCGTGGTCGTCAGGTGCAGAGTGTCGAAGACGAGTACTTCTCCGACGCCAACGGTGACTTGCACATCCCCGAGGGCGAGCAGCGCGCCGCCACTGCCGAAGGTCTGGTTGAAGGTGGCATGGCTCTGGGCGGCCCCGGTGCCTTGTTGGCCGCGTTGGGCCAGGCCCGCACGGGTCGCATGGGTGACATTGTCGCCACGATCCAGGGCGAGCAGGACCAGATCATTCGCCACCCCATGGCTGGCATTTTGCTGGTGCAGGGTGGCCCGGGTACCGGCAAAACGGCCGTGGCGCTGCACCGCGCGGCCTATCTACTCTTCACGTATCGCGCCACGTTGGAACGTCAGGGCGTGCTGGTGGTCGGCCCGAATCCCTTGTTCTTGAACTACATCGAGAACGTCTTGCCGTCGCTGGGTGAGTCCGGTGTCACGCTCTCCACCATTTCGGGTTTGGTGACCAACGTAACTGTGCGCGCCTACGACTCCGAAGAAGTGGACCGCCTCAAGGGCGATGCCCGCATGGCCACGATGCTGGCGCGCGCGCTCGCGACACGCCAGCGCCCACTTCGCGAAGACGTTGTTATCCCGGTCGGACGCGCCAATGTTGTGGTTACCGTCGCTGATACGCGCGAAGTGGTCGAGCGTGCCCGCCGCCGTCCGGGGAACCACAACTCACGACGCAGCGCGGTGGGTCGTGAGTTGGCGAGCCGCTTAGCCCAGCGCTACCACGCTCGATTCGTTCGTGACGGCGTGGACGACGCGACCGGCGCCGAAGATTTGGCCGACATGATTCGTTCGACCACGCAGTTCAAGCAGCTCCTGCAGCGCATCTGGCCCCGCTTGTCAGGGCAGGACTTGCTGCACGACCTCTTTGGTGCCCCCGCGCTGCTGAAGGCCGCCGGCAAGGACCTGTTCGGCGAAGAGGAGTTGGCCCTGCTGGTACGGCCCCGCTCAGAAACCCTGGACGACATCCGCTGGACGAAGGCCGACGCTTCCTTGATCGACGAAGCCCGCGTCCTCCTCGGACCCCGCAAGCGCCCCCGTTCCACCGTGAAGGCCGCCGAACCCACGGAATTGAACGGCGTTGACCTCGACGCATTCTCACCCGAAGTCCGCGCAGCGGCGCTGCGTGAGGCGCAGCGACTGGCCCCAAAGCTCTCCGACGAACTCGACGAGGCGGAGTTTGTGACCTACGGCCACATCGTGGTCGACGAGGCGCAAGACCTCTCACCCATGGAGTTACGTGTCTTGAAGCGCCGTGACCTGACGGGCTCGATGACCATTGTGGGCGACATGGGGCAGGCCACGACTGCCGGTTCCTCGGCGTCGTGGAACACGGTGCTCAACATCCTCGAACCCCGTCGAGAGCCCAAGCGGGTTGACCTGACGGTGAGTTACCGCACCCCCGAAGAGGTACTGGACTTCGCTGCTCCAACGCTGCGGGCAGCCTCCGAGGACTTGGAGCCACCACGTCCGGTGCGCCGCGCGGGTTCCGTGCCCACCATCACCCAGACGTCGGCCGAAGAGTTCACGACTGCTCTCGTCAGCGTGGTGCGCCACGAAGCACAGACGGTGGCTCCTGGACGATTGGCCGTCATTGTCACGGCGCCGCGCGTGACCGAAATCGTTGACCTCTTGCGCGCCGCGGGCCTGTCGGCCATTGATCCCCGTGAGGTCGGGACGAAGGGCTTGGGCGCCGATCTGGTGGTCTTGGGCGCCGAGGCCTCCAATGGCCTCGAATTTGACGGCGTTGTCGTGATTGAGCCCGCCGAAATTGCCCGACGGGGCGAGGCCTCGTCGAGCGCGGTAACGGCGCGGGGTCTGCGAACCCTCTACGTGACCATGACCCGCCCCACCCGCCGACTGGCAGTTGTGGCGACGCTGCCCCTTCCTCCGAGTCTCCGATAGCAACTATCACCGCCGCCCCTGAAGGGAAATTTGGCGCGCGGTGGTAGAACTGTAGTGATGAGTCAGGCCATTCCCCTCGAAAATCTGGCAAAGTCCGACAAGATCGTCCACGATCGTCCCCCAATGCTCGCCATTGGTGTGATGATCTGGCTCGGCAGCGAGCTGATGTTCTTCTCCGGCCTTTTTGCCGCCCTCTTTACGATTCGTGCGCACCTCGTTGCGTGGCCACCGGCCGGCACGAAGCTGGACGTCCTCCAGTCAGGTATTTTCACCATCATCCTGGTCGCGTCGTCGTTCACGATGCAGTGGGCCGTCTACTTGATTGAGCACCGCAAGCGCGCTGGTGCTCGCCGCTGGACGTGGATCACCATCGTTATGGGTGCCGTCTTTGTGGGCAACCAGATCTACGAGTGGACCCACCTGGCCACGCGTTGGTACACCAACGCCTACGGCTCGGTCTTCTACATCACGACCGGTATTCACGGTCTGCACGTATTCCTCGGCCTCGTCGCCATGCTCTTCTTGCTGTTCCGCATGCGTGGTACCGAGGGAGACCCCGGTGAGCTGGCCACCTTCCAGGGCGTGAGTTATTACTGGCACTTCGTCGACGTTGTCTGGATTGGGCTCTACTCGGCCCTGTTCCTGCTGAAGTAGGGATTGAAATGAAACTGCTTCGTCACGCACCCCTCGTCCTCATCGCCCTCGCTCTGGGCGCTGGACCCTTTGCCGCTGTTGCCGGCGCCGCTGGTGGCACCGCCACGGGCTCGACGGGGACGACCGGCACCACGGGCACCACTGGTTCGTCAGGCTCCTCTGGTTCATCGGGCGTTACCCCGACGATCACGATGCAGCGTTCGATGACGTACTCGGCGACCACTGCCGCAACGCCGTACCAGACGTCACGTAAGAACGCTGGTACGCCGAACTCGTCCGTCGTGGTGAAGAACCCGAAGACGGGCGCAGTCGAGTCATACGGTAACGACGCCATCACCTACAACGTGCCGTCGTCGGCTCTGAACGCCCTGGGTCAGTCGCTGTACTTGCAGAACTGCGCGTCGTGCCACGGTGTGCAGGCCAATGGTGTGCCCGCTGACGGTACGGCCGGCAGCTACCCCAACCTGATTGGGCTGGGCGCCGCCACGGTTGACTTCTGGATCGCCTCGGGCCGCATGCCCGCCGCCGACCCCCGTTCGGTTCAGGCTGAGCGACACTCGCCCCGCTTGACGAATGCGCAGGCGGTCGCCATTGCGTCGTGGGTGAACTCACTCGACCCCGCCTACCCCGCGATTCCGACGCCGAACCTGAAGGGCGCCGATGCCTCCAACGGTGAGGCACTCTTCGCGTTGAACTGCGCCGCGTGCCACACCATCACCGGTGGTGGTGACGCCCTGGCCTCGGGCACCTACGCCCCGTCACTGCGCAACATCCCGGGCTACCAAGTAGTGGAAGCCATTCGTACCGGTCCTGGCAACATGCCTCGGTTCACCGGCAACCTCTCGGACTATCAGGTGCGCGACATCGTGGCCTACGTCACGGGTGAGATTCAGCACCCCCAGAACCCCGGCGGCCTCGGCCTCGGTGGTTTGGGACCTGTTGCTGAAGGATTTATTGGTCTGTTGTTAGGCGTTGGTCTGTTGGCCCTCGTCGGTTACTGGGTAGGAGAGCGCGAGTGAGCGAGCACGAACAGCGCACGCCGGTTGCATTGACGGGACTGTCGGCCGACGCGCCGCACCTGCAGCCAGCGGCACGTCGACCTGAACTAGTAGAGCGTGTTATCACGATCTTGTTTGCCGGTGGCATCATCTTGTGCCTCGGTTTTGGTGTGGCCTACTGGCAGAACTGGTCTTCCTGGACGCTCGGCGCCACCATGGGTGGTGGCCTGAGCTTGCTGGGTATCGGCCTGATCGCCTGGGGTAAGTACCTCATGCCACGCGGACCATTCGTGGAAGAGCGTCACTCGCTCGCCAGCTCCGAGGACGAGCGCACGGCCTTTGCCGCCGCCATCGTTGAGCGTGGCGGTGCGGTCGTCAAGCGTCGCAAGGTGCTTGGCGGCATGCTGGGAACGGGACTGGGCATCTTTGGTGTCGTCTCGTTGTTCCCTGTGGTGCGCAGCCTTGGACCTATGCCCAAGGGCACCTTCTTTCACACTGACTGGAAGAAGGGTACCTACCTGGTCGACATCACCGGTCGTCGCGTGAACGTGGCTGACCTGGCGCTCGGATCAATCGTGACCGTGTTCCCCGAGGGCATGCAGGACACTGACAATGGCCAGGCCGTGGACCAGACGGTCCTCATCCGCCTTTCGAACCAGGACTTCACGACCAAGAAGGGTCGTGAAAGCTGGGCACCAATGGGCTACGTGGCCTACTCCAAGCTCTGCACCCACTTGGGCTGCCCCGTTGGTCTCTACGAGCAGGAGCTCGAGTTGCTGGTGTGCCCATGCCACCAGTCGATGTTCAACGTGGCCAACGGTGCGATGCCGACCTTTGGTCCCGCACCACGCCCGCTGCCGCAGCTGCCCTTGATGGTGGACGCGAACGGGTACTTGCAGTCGCAGTCGGACTTCACTGAGCCAGTGGGTCCTGGATTCTGGGAGCGTCGTTCATGAGTAAGACGAAGAAGCAGTACGCCAGCCCCTACGGCAAGATTGGCGATGCCATCAATGAGCTCGATGACCGCCTCGGCATTGCCAAGGGTCGCAGCCTGCTGGACAAGGTGTTCCCCGACCACTGGTCGTTCATGTTGGGCGAAATCGCGCTCTACTCCTTCATCGTTCTGCTGCTGACGGGTATTTTCCTGACGCTGTACTACGTCCCCTCGTCATCACTGGTGACCTACAACGGCTCGTTCATGCCGCTCGTCGGCCAGAAGATCTCACAGGCCTACGCCAGCTCGATTGACCTGTCGTTCTCGGTGCGTGGCGGTCTGTTGATGCGTCAGATGCACCACTGGGCCTGCGACATTTTCGTCGGCGCCATCTTGGTGCACATGGCGCGCGTGTTCTTCACCGGCGCCTTCCGTAAGCCCCGTGAGTTGAACTGGACGATTGGTACCTCGCTGCTGGTGCTCTCGATCGCCGAAGGCTTCCTGGGCTACTCGCTGCCCGACGACCTCGTGTCGGGAACGGGTATCCGTATTGCGTACTCCATCATCGAGTCGATCCCGGTCGTTGGTTCCTACATTGCCACCTTCCTCTTCGGCGGTAACTTCCCCGGAACGGTGGTCTTGGGTCGCTTCTTCATCATCCACGTGCTGTTGCTGCCACTGGTGATGTTGGGGCTGGTCGGCGCCCACCTCGTGCTGTTGGTGCGCCAGAAGCACACCCAGTTCCCGGGCAAGGGTCGCACCGAAAACAACGTCGTCGGTACACCGATGTACCCCGTGTTTATGGCCAAGACGACCGGCTTCTTGCTCGTCGTCGGTGGTGCAATCGCCCTGCTGGGTGCCTTCGCTGAGATCAACCCGATCTGGCAGTTCGGCTTCTACGATGCGTCACGCATCTCCTACGCCGTGCAGCCGGACTTCTACATGGGCTTCCTTGACGGTGCGTTGCGCATTATGCCGGCCTGGGAGTTCTCGGGCTTTGGCCACACGATCCCGCTCGAAGTGTTCCTGCCCTCGGTCGTCTTCCCGGGCATTGTCTTCGCGCTGGTGTACGCCTGGCCGGGCATTGAGCGCAAGCTCACCGGTGACAACGAGTTGCACAATCTGTTGGACCGCCCGAGCCTGCGCCCGAAGCGCACGGCCGCCGGCGCCACCGTCTTCGCACTCATGGCCATCTTGTTCATCGCCTCTTCGACCGACGTGATCGCCAACTACTTCAAGTTGTCGCTCAACACCGTGCTGTGGGACATGCGCATTTTGACCATCATCGTGCCACTGTTGACGTACCCCATCACGTTGAAGATCTGTCGAGAAATGCAGTTTGCCGGCGCCGGTAAGCGCAAGACGACCAACATCGTGACGCGTACCGCCGAGGGTGAGTACGTCGCGACGCCGGCTCCGGTCTACGTCGACGACGCACACCACGAGCTCGACGCCCTGGTCGTGCCAACGTTCGTCATCGAGGGCGACGAGTCGCACACTGCTGACGCCGCCACCGGCGTGCGTCGAGCCGAGCGCTAGATCGTTTACGTGCGTCGTCGCCTGGCTGCCGCGCTCGTCGCGGTTGCTTCGGTAGTGGCGTGTGCTCCCGTTGGGTCAGCCACGACGCCTCAGTGGGGCACGTGGCGGGTGGTCTCGTCGAACAGCCGTGGCCCCATGGTGGCGACCAGCACGGTGAACGTGCGCGGCATTTTCTACACCGCGCTGCGCCTCTACGCCAACAACGTCAGCCTGCACTGGCATACGGGATCGAGCGATCCACCCAACTCAGTGGCGCGCGTCCCCGTTGACGCCAGTAACGCCATCGACTGGCCATCGGAAGGCGTCGCCGGTGTCGTGGCGGTCTTTAACGGCGGCTTCAAGGTCGCGGCGAAGGCCGGTGGTGCCTCCGTCGACGGTGTGCGACTCGAACCACTCGTCGTCGGTGATGCGACTATCGCCTTAAACGACCGCGGACAGTGGGAGATGGGCACCTGGGGTGCGCCAGGCTTTCCGTCGAAGAGTTTTGGCACGTTGGCCCTGCGCCAGAATCTGCTCCCGCTCGTGACGAACGGCACTATTGCGGCGACGGCTCTCGCGGGGTGGTGGGGCAAGTGGGGAGATCCGCTCAAGGAGAGCCCCAGTGAGCCTCGAAGTGCCATCGGCGTTGACGCCCAGGGCAACCTGATCTACGTGGCCTCGATGACCGGTTCGCTCCCGGCGCAGCTGGGCGAAGCGCTCCTCAAGGCCGGTGCGGTCTACGGCATGGAAATGGACATGAATCCCAACTGGCCGATAATGGGCGCGGCCACCACGCCGCTGCACCAGGCCGGGACGTTTTCGGTCCAACTCCCGAACTCACAGCACGACGCCTCGATCTACGCCACGGGCTGGACCCGCGACTTCTTTGTCGCGGTTGCCGAGCCCCCGACGCCCGGTTGCTACTGGGCGTCACCGGGTCTGACGCACGCCCAGTTTGTGGCCGGTGTCGGGGTGCCACAGCCCTTGGCGCTCACCGGAGACACCTGCTCGCACTAGGCCCAAGGGCGTAGAGTTGACTCGTGCCTCTAGAGACCGCTGATCGATGGCCGCGGGCCGCGACGTTGCTGGTCGAGGCCCCCATTCCTGAGCGCCGGAACGTGCACCTGCTCGGCGCCCACACCTACGCCACCTCGGTGACCCCGCGGTCTGCGACGTCGACACCCGCCGCCATCCGAGGGGCCCTCGAGCGCTATTCGACCTATCGGTTCGATGACGACGTAGACCTGTTGGATGTCCTGCGTCTCGTGGACCACGGGGACATCGCTGACCCCGACACCACCGGTACCGACGCACTGACAGCAACGCTCCAGGCTGAGGTTGGTCCGTGGATTTTGCTCGGTGGCGATAATGCCCTCACCTGGCGAGGGCTCACGGCCTTGAGCCACGGCGACCTGTCGGAGTGGGGGCTCATCACGTTCGACGCCCATCTCGACATGCGTGATGGGGTGAGCAACGGCTCGCCGGTGCGTCAACTGCTCGCCGAGGGACTCCCCGGCGCCAATGTCGTTCAGGTAGGACTCGCCGATTTTGCGAACTCGGCGCACTACGCCCGCAGCGCTCGCGAGGCCGGCATCACGGCCATGACCCGCTCGCGCGTGACCTCGGTGGGCGTGGCGCAGGCCGTCACCGAAGCACTGGCCATTGCCGGTGCCGGTGGCCGTCCCGTCTACGTCGACGTGGATGTCGACGTCTGTGACCGCAGTGTCGCCCCGGGCTGTCCCGCCGCCACGCCAGGTGGTTGGAGTGCGGAGCAGTTGTTGACGGCGGTGCGCGTGGCGGCGAGGGACGCTCGCGTCCGAGCCATCGACATCACCGAAATCGACGTGGCGCGAGACAGCGCCGATGAACGAACAATTCGCCTTGCCGCGCTACTGGTCCTCGAGGCCGCCGCCGGCTTGGGAGGGAGACCACAATGACCGTTTCTATTGGCACCGCCCCGTTGACCCGGGATGAACTCGTGGCCGTCGTGCGCGGCGGCGACACCGTGGTGATCGCCGAGGAGGCACTGGCCGTTCTGCGCCGTCAGCGGGCCTCGATCGAAGAAATGGTGCAGTCCGGCACGCCGGTCTATGGCGTATCGACGGGATTTGGTTCGCTCGCGACGACCTTCGTCGCCCCCGACCAGCGCCGCGACCTCCAGCTGGCCCTGGTGCGGTCGCACGCGGCCGGTCTGGGTGCGCCTGTGGAGACCGAAGTCGTGCGGGCCATGATGGTCTCGCGACTCACGACGCTGTGTTCGAGCGTGTCGGGTGTGCGCGAAACGACGGCCCAGGCCTACGCCGCTCTCCTCAATGCCCGCATCACCCCCGTCGTCTACGAGTACGGCTCGCTGGGCTGCTCGGGTGACCTCGCCCCACTGGCGCACGTCGCCATGGTGCTGATGGGCGAGGGGGAGGCCACCACGGCCACCGGTGAGGTGGTGTCCGGTGCGCGCGCACTCGAGCTCGCCGGACTCGCTCCCATTGCGTTGGCGGAGAAGGAGGGCCTCGCCCTCCTCAACGGCACTGACGGCATGCTGGGGCAGTTGATCCTGGCCCTCGACGATGGCGCCAACTTGCTGGCGACGGCCGACCTGTCAGCGGCGCTGTCGATTCAGGCCCTGCGCGGCACGGACCAAACACTGCGTGAGGAGCTCCAGCGACTGCGCCCACATCCCGGCCAGGCCGTCTCGGCGGCGAACATGGCCCGACTGCTCGCGCAGTCGCCCATTGTGGCGTCACACGCGGCGGACATGAGTCAGGTCCAAGACGCCTACTCCCTGCGCTGCGCACCCCAGGTGCACGGTGCGGCCCGCGATACCTTCACCCACGCGGCACGTGTGGCCGACATTGAACTCGCCAGCGCCATTGATAACCCGTCCGTGCTCGCCGACGGCACGCTGTCCTCCAACGGCAACTTCCACGGTGCCCCCGTCGCCTACGTCCTCGACTTCCTGGCCATCGCTGTGGCCGACGTGGCCTCAATGGCCGAGCGTCGCACGGACCGCATGCTTGACGTGCACCGCAGCCATGGCCTGCCCCCATTCCTGGCCCAACAGGCCGGTGTGGACTCGGGTCTCATGATCGCCCAGTACACCCAGGCCGGCCTGGTGGCTGAGATGAAGCGCCTCGCCGTGCCGGCCAGTGTCGATTCAATTCCTTCGTCAGCGATGCAAGAAGACCACGTCTCTATGGGCTGGCACGCCGCTCGCAAGCTGCGTCGTGCCATTGACGCCCTGAGCGACGTGCTGGCGATTGAACTGGTGACGGCGAGCCGCGCCATGGCGTTGCGGGCTCCACTGCTGGCCTCGCCCTCAACGCAGGCCGTCGTTGACCTCGTCAACACGGTGACCGGTGGCCCAGGCCACGACCGCTTCCTGAGCCCCGAACTACGCCGCGTTGGCGCCATGGTGCGCAGCGGTGAACTGTTGCAGGTCGCTCGTTCACTCGTCGAGATTCACTAAACAAAAGGGGAACATCATGGAAGGTGCACGTCCAGTCCGCGCCGCGCGCGGCACGACCTTGCGCGCGCAAGGGTGGCAGCAAGAGGGTGCCTTGCGCATGCTCGAAAACAACCTCGACCCCGAGGTGGCCGAGCGGCCTGATGACCTCGTCGTCTACGGCGGCACGGGCCGAGCGGCCCGCGATTGGCGCAGTTTCGACGCGCTCGTGCGCACGCTCACCACGCTGAAGAACGACGAGACCATGTTGGTCCAGTCGGGCCGGCCGGTGGGTGTCTTTCAGACCCACGAGTGGGCACCACGCGTCTTGATCGCCAACTCCAACCTGGTGGGCGACTGGGCCACCTGGCCCGAGTTCCGTCGTCTCGAGGCACTCGGTCTCACGATGTACGGACAGATGACGGCCGGTTCGTGGATCTACATCGGCACCCAGGGCATCTTGCAGGGCACCTACGAGACCTTCGCCGCCGTGGCCGCCAAGCGCTTTGGTGGCACGCTGGCCGGCACGTTGACCCTGACCGCGGGTGCTGGTGGCATGGGTGGGGCCCAGCCCCTGGCCGTCACCATGAACGATGGCGTTTGCCTCTGTGTTGACGTCGACCCCAACCGACTGCAGCGCCGCGTGGAGCACCGCTACCTCGACGAGTGGACGGACAACATCGAGACGGCCCTGGCCCGCGTGCTCGAGGCCAAGAAGACGCGCACCCCACTGTCGGTGGGGTTGCTGGGCAACGCCGCCACCATCTTCCCGGAGCTGCTGCGCCGTGGGGTTGAGGTCGACATCGTGACCGACCAGACGTCGGCACACGACCCACTGAGCTACCTACCCGAAGGCATCGACCTTGAGAACTGGCAGGAGTACGCCGACAAGAAGCCGGACGAATTTACCGATCGGGCCCGCCAGTCCATGGCCCAGCACGTCGAGGCGATGGTCGGCTTCATGGACGCCGGAGCCGAAGTCTTCGACTACGGCAACTCAATCCGTGGCGAAGCCCTCTCGGGTGGTTTCACGCGGGCCTTCGCCTTCCCCGGCTTCGTCCCCGCCTACATTCGCCCCCTGTTTTCCGAAGGCAAGGGACCGTTCCGGTGGGCCGCACTCTCGGGTGACCCCAAGGACATTGCCCGCACCGACCAGGCCGTCTTGGACCTGTTCCCCGAAAACGATGCGCTGCGTCGTTGGATTACCAAGGCCCAAGACAAGGTCGCCTTCCAGGGTCTGCCGGCCCGCATCTGCTGGCTGGGCTACGGCGAGCGTGACAAGGCGGGCGTCTTGTTCAACGACCTCGTCGCCTCCGGTGAGGTCTCGGCGCCGCTGGCCATTGGTCGCGACCACCTCGACTCTGGCTCAGTGGCCTCGCCGTACCGCGAGACCGAGTCGATGCTCGATGGTTCCGACGCCATTGCCGACTGGCCACTGCTGAACGCCATGGTGAATACCGCCTCAGGCGCGTCGTGGGTCTCCATCCACCACGGTGGTGGCGTCGGTATCGGCCGGTCCATTCACGCCGGTCAGGTCTGCATCGCCGACGGCACGCCGCTGGCCCGCCAGAAGATTGAACGGGTGTTGACCAACGACCCCGGCATGGGTGTCATTCGTCACGTCGACGCCGGCTACGACATCGCCGAGACCACGGCCGCGGAACGTGGCGTGCGCATTCCGATGCGCGAGGGGTAATGACCGCACTTCTCGTCACCAATATTGGCGAACTCCTGACCAACGACGAGACGGTGGGCGACGGGTCGATCGTCGGACGCCTGCGTGACGCCGCCATCGTGATTGACGATGGTCGAGTCGTCTGGCACGGTGCCTCGTCGTCCGCTCCAATGGCCGACCAGGCCTACGACGCGCGCGGTGCGGCCGTGGTGCCAGGCTTCGTTGACTCGCACACCCACGCCGTCTTCGCCGGTGAACGCAGTCACGAGTTCGAGGCGCGTATGGCCGGCCAGCGTTATGACGGCGGCGGTATTCGCTCCACCGTGGCCGCGACGCGCGCGGCCAGTGACGACGAACTGCGCACCCAGAGCGAGGCGCGCGTCGCGGCGCTGCGCGCCGGTGGCGTCACGACGATGGAGATGAAGTCGGGCTACGACCTCACGGTCGAGGGTGAGGCACGACTGGTGGCACTGGCCTCGTCGTTCACGCCCGAGTCAACGTTTCTCGGCGCCCACGTGGTGCCCGAGGAGTTCGCCTCGCGGCGCGACGACTACGTTCGTCTCGTCGCTGGGTCCATGATGGACGCCTGTGATCAGGCAAAATGGGTGGACGTGTTCTGTGATCGCGGGGCTTTTAGCGTGGATGAGGCCCGCGAAATCTTGCTGGCGGCGAAGGCGCGGGGCAAAGACATTCGCGTGCACGGTAACCAGCTGGGGGAGACCGGCGGCGTGGGTCTCGCGGTGGAGTTGGGCTGCGCCAGCGTCGATCACTGCACCTTCGTCTCTGACGCTGACCTCGAGCTCTTGGCGGGGTCGGACACCGTGGCCACCCTGTTGCCGGGGGCGGAGTTTTCGACGAAGTCGCCCTACCCCTCGGGCCGTCGATTCCTGGACGCCGGTGTGCGCGTCGCGCTCGCTACGGACTGCAACCCAGGAACCTCCTACGTGACCTCAATGGGGTTCGTCATCGCGCTCGCGGTGCGCGAAATGGACATGACGGTCGACGAGGCCCTCTGGTCGGCGACGCGTGGCGGGGCACACGCACTACGGCGAAGCGACGTTGGCCACTTACGCATTGGTGCTCGCGGTGACCTCGTCATTCTCGATGCGCCACGAGCCGCGCACCTGGCCTATCGGCCCGGCAGTGCACTGGTGCGTGACGTTCTCGTCGCACCATAGGTCGTGTGACACGCTCTCGCTACGGTGAGGGTACTTATTAAGAGTGCGTGGAGGGATCTAGCCCGTCGATACGCCACCAACCGAGCAACTCGCCACGGTGGTCCTGCTAGAAGCGATAAGGAGAGAGATGTCCACGACACCACCCCCGGCACCCTGCGTGCTCTACACCCCGGGCCACCAGGTCCACTACATCCAGGTCATCCGCCCGCCCTTCGGTCCCGCTCTGCGCTGCGAAATCACCGAAGTTCGTGACAGCGGAGAGATTGTGATCGAGACCGCCGACGCAACTCTGGTGCTGTGGAACCACGACGTCGTTCGCACCCGCGAGGTGCTCTCGCGAGAAACCTACGAGCACGTGGACTACTACCCCCAGCGAGGCATGATCAAGTTCGTGCGCGGTGACGGCTCGGCACCCGTGCTCTGCGTGGCCGCTGAGGGCGTGGCACGGACGCCGTGTGTGACGGAGGTAACGGGTACCTCGCCACTCGACGTCCTGCTCCAGACCGGCGGATTCCTTGGTCGCGTGGACCTTTCGGACGCCTCGGAGGAGGAAGTATGAGCAGTGATGCGTGGTCAGATGAAGGCACTGATGTCACAGGTACTGCCTATGGTGGATGTATGAAGAGGACCCCCGCCCCCAGCCACTTGCCCACCACGTTCGCTGCCTTGAAGGCGTCCGGCTACGTCGACAAGCCCATTCGGGCCGAGCTGCGTGAAAACTTGGAAGCACGGCTGCGAGAGGGACGCCCGCTCGTGAGTGCCGTCCTCGGTTACGAAGACACCGTCCTGCCCCAGATTGAGACGGCCCTGCTCGCCGGACACGACATCATTTTGTTGGGTGAGAGAGGCCAGGCCAAGACCCGCATGATTCGCGCCCTCACCGAACTTCTCGACGAGTGGCTGCCCATCATCGACGGTTCCGACGTGCGCGACAATCCCTTCGCCCCAATCTCGGCCTTCGGCATTGAGCAGATCACCACTCTGGGCGACGACACCCCCATTGCCTGGGTCCACCGCGACGAGCGCTTCGCCGAAAAGCTGGCCTCACCCGACACGTCAATGGCCGACTTGATCGGTGAAGTCGACCCCATCAAGGTGGCCGGCGGTCTCTACCTCGACGACCCGCGCGCGCTGTCCTTTGGTCTGGTGCCGAAGTCGAACCGAGGCATCTTCGCCATCAACGAGCTTCCCGACCTCTCTGAGCGCATTCAGGTCGGTCTGTTGAACGTGCTCGAGGAGCGCGACGTCCAGATTCGTGGACACCTCGTGCGCCTCGACCTCGACGTCCTGGTGGTGGCCACCGCGAACCCTGAGGACTACACCAACCGTGGTCGTCTGATCACGCCCCTCAAGGACCGTTTTGGCTCACAGATTCGCACCCACTATCCACTGACGGTGGAGACGGAAGTCGCCATCATTAAGCAGGAGGCGCACGTGCCGGCTGCCGATCGCCCGGTCATCGTGCCGTGGTTCATTGACGACATCGTGGCGCGCGTCAGCCACGTGGCTCGTCAGAGCCCGCTGATCTCACAGAAGTCCGGTGTCTCCGTGCGACTTTCCATCGCGAACTACGAGACCGTGATTGCCAGTGCGCTGCGCCGCGCCCTGCGCACCGGTGACGCCACCGTCACCCCGCGTATCTCAGACCTCGCCGCTATGGTCCAGTCGAGTCAGGGCAAGTTGGAGTTCGACACGATGGGCGACGAAGACACCGATCAGATCATCGCAGCGCTCATTGGTTTGGCCGTTCGTCAGGCCTTCATGGACTACGTCATCTTGGACGACGCCGCTGGCATTGTGGATGCGTTTGACGGTGAGGCCATTGTGCACGTGGGAGATGACCTGGCCGACGGCGAGTACGAGGCGTTTCTGACGTCGATGCCAGCGCTGGCCACAGCCGCGCGGGCCCTCTTCGTGGACGAGCCGAGTTCTGGCGAACTTGCGTCGGCGGCCGAACTTATTCTCGAGGGCTTGTATCTGACGAAGCGTCTGGCTAAGGACGCCTCGGGTCCCCGCGCGCTCTACCGAACGAGGAATCGCTAAGTGCCCATTCGCTACGGCTTTCGCCAGCCCCGTGACGGTGACGGCGACGACCTCGATCTGGACCACGTCTTACGCCTGATCAGCGAGGAGTTTCTCGAGACCGGAGACCTGGAGAGCGCCATCGAACGACTGCTCCGCGATGGCTTCGACGCCGGTGACGGGTCACGTGTCGAGGGGCTCGAGGAACTCATGGAACGGCTGCGCGAAAAGAAGCGGAGCCTCGAGCGCGACCTCGACCCCGAAGGCGAGCTGCTCAAGTATCACGAGCGGCTAGACGCCATTGAGGCTCTCGAAGAGGCCGGCGTGGAGGAACTGTTGCACGAAGCTGCCGCTTCAGGCGACGAGCGACGCATTGAAGTCACCACTGACCTCGCGGCCGAGCGTGCCCTGCAGCGTGAGCTGATGGGTGAGCGCCTCGATGAGCGTATTCAGGGGTACCAGTCCTACGAGTTCGTCTCCACCGAGGCCCGCGAGGCCTTCGAAGCGATGATCGAGGAACTCCGCCAAGACCTCGTGGCCACCTACTTCGAAAAGACCAAGGCCACCTTCTCCAATGCCGATGGCACCCAGTGGCAAGAACTGCGCGAGATGATGGACGCCCTCTCGACGATGATCGAACAAGACCGTCGCGGCGAGCCACTAGATCCCACCTTCGACGACTTCATGGCCAAGTACGGCGACCAGTTCCCTGGGGCGACCTCACTCGAGGACGTGGTGCGGATGATGGCCGAACGTGCCGCCGCCGCCGAGGCCATGTTTAATTCCCTTCCCGCCGAGCAACAGCAGGAACTGCGCGGCCTCTTTGACGACATGTGGAACAGCCTCGATATGCAGTTCTCGATGTCGCGACTGGTTTCCAACCTTCGTCAGGCGACGCCCGATATTGACTGGCAGCGCGCCCAACGCCTTCGGGGCCAGCGCGGAGGTTCATTCTCGCAAGCGGCCTCGACCATGGAGCGACTCGGTGAGCTACGTAACCTCGAAGGCTTTCTCGAAAATGGCGTACCGGCTCAGGGTCTGGGCGAAATTGACATTGACGCCGTGCGCCGAAACCTCGGTGACGATGCAGCCCGTCACGTCGAAACGCTAAAGAAGGCGGTGCGCCAGTTGGGCGAGCGCGGTTTCGTGGATCGCTCGGGTGGGCAGACGACCCTGACGGCCAAGGGCATTCGCCAGATCGGCCAGCAGGCTTTGCGTGATCTCTTTCGTCAGTTAAAGAACTCACCGGCTCTGGGGTCACACCAGACACCCAGTGTGGCGCGCGGTGGCGACCGCGAGGAGACTGCGAAGCCCTGGGAACCAGGTCAGCCCTTCTCGCTGCATCTGTCACAGACGCTGCGCCGTGCCGTGCTGCGCCAAGGTCCGGGCACCCCGGTGCGACTCGAGCCCGATGACTTCATGGTCGAAGAGTTTGAGGCCACCAAGCGCTCCGCAACCGTCTTCGCCATTGACCTCTCGCTTTCGATGGCGATGCGCGGCAATCTCGTGCCGGCCAAGAAGATGGTGCTTGCGCTCACGCAGCTCATTCGCTCCAAGTACCCACGGGACTTCGTGGCCATTGTGGGCTTCGGGGAGGTGGCCGAGGAACTCCGTTTTGAAGACGTACCCGGGCTGACCATCGACTACAACTACGGCACCAATCTCCAACACGCCCTGGCCCTCAGTCGCCACCTGCTGCGCAATGAGCGCGGCGACAAGCAGATCGTGGTGGTCACCGACGGTGAGCCCACGGCCCACCTCAACGACTACGGTGAGCCCTTCTTCTCGTGGCCCCCGGTGCCCGAAACCCTGCACCGCACCATGGCCGAAGTCCTGCGGTGCACCAAGGCGAACATCACGATTAACACGTTCGCGCTCGACATCGAACGGAGTCAGTTTCCGTTCGTGGAACAGATCGCCAAGGTCAATGGTGGGCGCACCTTCTACACCTCGGTCGACGACCTGGGTGCCTATGTGCTCGACGACTTCGTCCAGCACCGTCGTGCTGGCTAGTTCGCCGACTCCAATACGCCACGAACCAGATCGAGGTAGACGGCCAACGGGTCGTCGTCGTCCTCGTCCTCGTCGCTCTCGTCCCACACGTGGTCACCAAACATGTCATCAAAGTCGGGGACCACGGTGAGGAGTGCCACGAGATTGCCCACGGCCAGCGCGGCCTGATCAACGAGGTCGTCGGCCATGTCGGCCAACTCCTCGGCGCGGTAGCCGGCGAGGGCGGGGTCAATATCCGCCAGAGCCACCGTGAACGATGGGCCAACTTCGCTGTCGACGTGGAAGGAAACGCAGGCGCGACTCGGTACCAGTGAACCCGGCGTGACCAGGTCAAAGGTGGCCGCGAGCAGCTGATCGTGACGCAACTCGGTGGTGGCGTGACCTTCTTCGTTCTCAAAGGCGTCGGCCAGGGCGGCCGCGACGTTGGCGACGTGGCTGGCGGGTGAGTAGGAGGCCGTGAACTCGCTCATGGAACTGGCGACCGTGGTGGTGGAGCCAATGATGGGGTCATCCATCGCGGCGGGAGTCTCGCGGACCGCCACCGTGTTGAGCAGGCCCACGCCGTGTGCGGTATTCGTTTCAATCAGACGGCACTGGTCGAGTGAGACCAAGCGGTCGAGGGAGGCGACAGCAATGGTCATCTGCTCGACGGTGGGCGCGAGCGCGACTGCCGCAAAGCGCTCGAGAAGAGCCTCGAGATCGAGGCCAAGGTCGCGACCGAAGAACAGGCCGGCGTTGCACCACACCACAAGCTCACCGGCCGCAAGGGTGGGGAGAAAGGCGTAGGTGTCGAAGGCCTGCACCAAGAGCGCCACGTCGTGGTCGCGGTGGGCCTTCACGATGCGTCGACGAGCGAACGTCGTCAGCAGCGCGAGGTCATCGTCGTCGAGCTGACGCCGCACCGCGTTGATGTCGTCGGCCTCGAGCGACGTGGCGACGAACTGCCAGAGCGTCTCGTCGAGGGCATCCTCGCGGTAGCGCACGAGGTCGTAGGCGAGGGAGGGGTAGGACAGGTCGGCCAGGGGAGAGGTCATGTCTCCAGCGTAGGAGAACGCGGGCAGTTGCGAAAGTCCTGATTGACTGTGATTCTGCGGTTTCGATTTGCATTCTCGAGCGAACTCAGACACAATGACACGGTTGTAATTACACCGGTAGTGCGGAGCTGCTGGTGGGAAGGATAACAACATGGAAATCGTGAACGTGATCGCAAACACCGAGGACCGCGGCTGGCAGTCGCGTGCCAACTGCATGGGCGTCGACCCCGACCTTTTCTTCCCCGAGCGTGGTGCTTCCACCCGTGAGGCCAAGGAAGTGTGCCGTGGCTGTGTCGTGCGTCAGGACTGCCTGGAGTACGCCCTCGAAAACGGTGAGAAGTTCGGCATCTGGGGCGGTATGAGTGAGCGCGAGCGTCGTCGCCTGCGTCGCGCCCGCGCCATCGAGCGTCGCGCTCAGGCCTCCTGAGTCGCTAGCGCGCCAGTCGCGCTTCAATCGTCGCGCTGGGGTCGAGGCCTACCTGGCCCCACCGCGATGAGGGAACTCTCTCGAGGACCCGTCGTGGGGCCAGCCCCACGAGTTCGCACCGGGTAATTGTTTCCGGAGGCGTTAGTGCGGCGGCGATCTGGTCGTAGAGATCACTGAGCGACACGGCGTCAACATCAATGATGTTGCAACTCACCTGGGTGGCCCCAGAAAGGTCGAGGCCCAAGGTGCGGACGCCCGGTTGACGCAGTCGCGCCGCCAACGATCTGGTTCGTTCCAGACTGGTATTGGCGAGCCAGATATTCCAGGCCAAGAGCAATGGCCGCGCACCAATGGTGAGCGCGCCGGTGCGTCCGGAGAGCCACTGCCCCCCGACATCAGGAGCGAGGTCGCAGAAGGCGTGTTTGCGCACAAATGGCAAGGTCCGCTCCACCCCGTCCACTAGTCCGTAGAGAAAGACTGGCGCCCGCAGTTCGGTGGCGACCCACGCCGCGAGCTCATCGCGGAGTGCGGCGGCCTCCGCCAGGGTGTGTGTGCCCAGTGGGACAAAGGGCACGACGTCGACAGCACCGAGGCGCGGATGCACGCCCTCGTGGTGACTGACGTCGATCGCCGCCACGGCGGCCGAAATAAACGTCTGTACGTCACTGACGAGTGTCTCGGCGTCGTTAATCAAGGTGAACACCGAGCGATGGTGCACTGCATCACTGTGGCGATCGCGCAGCGATGCGCCAGCGGCCCGCTCCAGCGCGACGAGGACGTCGAGCGAGCGCCCCTCGGACACGTTGATGACGCACTCAAACATGGGTAAATCCTAGGAGAGGGGCCGAGGCGTGGTGAACGGTAGACTTGCCCAGAGGCAACTAGCAGTTCTCGAAGGAGCATCATGAGCCAGGTCCCCACTACTGAGTCCACCGAAGTGATCGACCCCGTCGGTCACGTCCAGGTGGTCTACCTCGGCCCCGTTGCGCCCCACTGGGAGTGCCGCATGGTCTTTGGCGACGAGGAGCAGATTCAGGGCTTCGTCGACCGCATTGATGCCCGCCTGCGCTTTTTGCCACCCCACGACCCTCAGTTCCGCCGCAACCGTGAGCGCGTGAACCGCGACGCCGAGCGCGAGAACTTGATCGTCGAGTGGAATCTCGGGTACGACGAAGAGGCTTAAGCCAGCGGCGAGGTCGTTACTCGCTGCACCCACTGCTCTGGCGCGCTGAGTTCTGCGGGCGTTGGGAGTCCATCGCTGCGAAGGAACGCGTCAAAAACGCCTAATCCGTGCTGGATTTGCAACGTGGCGACGAACGACACCGCCTGCTCGTGGTGCGGTCCCTGCAGCGAGACCCCAAAGAGTGCGGCGGCGGCATCCTCGCCGCGCGCGTCAGTCAGTCGGTAGCGTCGCCAGGCTTCGGCCAGCTGAGCTTGTGGTCCGTGCATGGACTGGGTGACGAAGAGGGCCGCGGCGTCGAAATAGGCAGCGAGAGCGGCGGTTGCCGCATTGATCGTTTCCGTGGCGGCCGTTTCACCAGGCAGCGAAATACCCGACAGCAGTGATTCGGGATTCGCCATGATCTCGTTCATGTTCTCCGGGTTCATCATTCCCTGAAGTTTGGTCATGAGATCACCCTGAGCAGCCGCTGCGTCCTTGACGGTGTCAAGCAAGAGTGCGCGCAATGCGTCACCGGTGCCGGGCTGGGTGAGCACGGTACCGGCAATGAATTCACGGGCGAGCGCAAAGGTGAAGACGACGTCGCGATCCAGTGACCACTCGTCGGCAAAGCGCACGATGTTGTTGACCACCAGCGCGTGCTGGGTACGCTCTCGGGGCAACACCAGTGCCGAGAGCGACCAGCTGCGCTCGCTGAAGTGTCCCGCGACACTGCCAAGCTGAAAACCCAAGAAGAGGGGGCCCATCACGCCCGCCAGCTGCGCCATCATGGCGCCACCTTCAAGGTTGGCGAGGTCGAGCGTCGGTGGACGCTGCGTCAACGGCTCGAGCAGCGGACGCCACTCAGTGAGGGCCGACATCGTTAGTTCCGAGCGATTAACGGCCGTGAAGGAATAGTCACCGACCTGCGACAGGAGTGCGTCAACGTGACGCCCGATGAGTGGTGCGAGTTCCTCGAGCCGCTGGCGTTGCGCGGGGAGCGGGTTGGGGTCGCCGTCGTCGCCACGGGCGACGTTTAGGGCCAGTTGGGATGCGGTCTGAAACCACGCATCGGGGCCTTGCTGGCCCAACATCTGAAAGATGTCACCGAACATGCCGCCCATTGGATCCGTCATTTCTTCACCATATCGGTCAAAGGTCATTTCGGTGCAACGCCTACGATGGGTGCCTATGGCCGCCGACGTCGCGATTGATATTGGAACTTCCGCCACGCGCGTGGCGACGCAGCGCGGCATTATCTTCGACGAGCCAACCCTGGTTGCAATCGACACGGCTTCCGGTGACGTAGTTGATGTCGGGCATCACGCTCTCGATCGCGTGGGACGCACCCCTCGTCACGTGGCGGTGTTCCGGCCATTGGCGCAGGGCACGACCGTTGACTTCGACGTGACGGCACGGCTCATCGCGGGACTGTTCGAACGCTCCAACATCTCCAAGATGAGCCGCGCTCGCGTGGTGATGTCGGTGCCCTCGGTGGCGACGTCGATCGAACGCCGAGCCTTGCGCCAGGCCGCGATCCGCGCCGGCGCTCGTGAAGTGTCGCTCATTGAGGCGCCGATTGCTGCGGCCATTGGCCTCGGGATGCCGGTGCAGGACCCCGTCGGCTCAGCGGTGGCCGTCCTTGGCGGCGGCGCCTCGGAGGCCGCCCTGGTCTCGCTGGGCGGCATTGTGACCTCCGGCGCCCGTCGCACGGGCGGCAGCGACATTGACACCAATCTGGCCGGTCTCTTGCGAGCGCGTCACGGCGTTGTCGTGGCCCCCGCCACCTTGAATGAACTCAAGCTCGCTATGGCGTCGGCTCGCAATCGCACTGCTGGTGAAAAGGTCACCGTCAGTGCCCGCACCGTGGATCGCGGTCGACCGGTCTCGATCGAGGTGCGTGCCGACCTCGTGAACGAGGCACTGGTGCCCGTGGTGCAGAGCACGATTGCGTTGGTCCAAGAGTGCCTGGGCCAGGCACCGCCCGACTTAAGTCAGGACATTTCGCAGTCGGGCCTCACCCTGGTGGGCGGGAATGCCCAGTTGCGTGACTTCGCGGAGTTGCTCGCGCTCTCCACCGGTGTGGACATTCATGTGGCACCCGAGCCGGACCTCGTTATCATCAAGGGTCTGCAGCTCTGCCTCGAACAGATGTCCGCCCTGCACAGCCTGTTTCGAAGCGTCGACGCTTAGTCCTCGTCGCGGCCGAGCTGACTGACGGCAGCGCGCACTTGCCAGTCGCGGTCGTCGCTCGCTCGTGCCAGCGCCGCTTCAATGTCGGGTCCTTCGAAGGCCGCTAACGCCACAATCGCTCGTCGCCGCACGGGTGGCTTGTCGTCGAGCGCACCAATGATGACCGCCCTGGCGGCATCGTCGCCCAGCGCTCCAAGGGCCGCAATCGCGGCCTCTCGGCAACGGGCGTCGTCGTGCTGCGCTGCTATTTCCAGCAATGGCGAGAGACCTCCAAGGTAGACAAACTCGCCGATCGCAAAGGCCGCCCCTTCAACCACGAGAGCGTCCTCATCGTTCAGCAGGGCAACGACGAGGTCCTTCACGTCATCGCTAGCGGTGACCTGCGACACCTGCGTGAGCGCCTCGCGACGGACGGTGACGTCGGGGTCGCCCAAGGCGCCTCGCCACTGGTCGTCGGTGACGACGTCGTGGCGAACAAGGCCGCGCAGGGCGAGGACTCGCGACCGCGGCGCCGGGGCCGCGAGGGCCGCTACCAGTAGTGCGCGAGCCTCGTCACTGTCCACGAATGATGCCCGCAGGAGGGCTTCGTCACTGTCGGTTGGTAAGTTGAGGGCACTGTGCACGCATCTATCTCACCATCTCCACGCCGCCGCCGTGTCATTCGCACCGTTTTTATCTCGGTGATTGCATCGGTCCTCATCGTTATTGGCCTGGGCTTTTGGCAGTTAAACGAATTTGCCATCACGCCCGGCCAGTCCACCAACGTCGAACCCAGCCTGACCATTAAGGGTCTCGCGGTAAATGCTCACCCCGACAAGGTCAACATCGTTGACGTCTGGCTGCAGCAACTAACCATGCTTCAGTTCGTGCTGATGCACTTTCAAAACAACGTCGCCTTCGTTTCGGGCGACCAGTTGGTGACACCCGGTGTGCCCACGTCGGAGTTGAACGCGCAGGGCTTCCAGGAGATGAACGACGCGAAGTTGGCGGCGGAGTACGCCGCCTTCACGGCGCTGGGGTGGCACATCAGTTCGACCCCTACCGGGGCTGTTATTACTGACGTTCTCGCCAATTCACCGGCCGAAGCTGCCGGTCTCGCGGTGCAGGATCGTGTCGTCGCCGCGAACGGTCGTCCGATTCGCACGGGGTGTGACCTCATTGCGGTGCTCAACAAGCTGCCGGGCACGTCAGAGCTGAAGTTAGACGTCGTGGCGGGCTCCTTTAGTGCGAGCGGACACCTCGTGACGGGCAAGGAGCACACCTACGTCCTGCGCACTCGCTCCATGCCCGCAGGCGCAACGCCCGACGGCTGCCCCGGCATCACGACGCCAGACAAGTCATATCTCGGTGTCGGCGTTGAAGACGGCGTCGCCTATCGCCTGCCGGCGGCCATCACCATCCGCACGGACAACATTGGCGGCCCCTCGGGCGGCCTTGCGATGACGCTCGCCATTATGGATCGACTCTCGAAGGACTCGTTGACTGGCGGCCACGCCATTGCCGTGACCGGCACGATTGACGCCTCGGGCAACGTCGGGGACATTGGCGGCCTCGCGCAGAAGACAATCGCGGTCGAGCGTGCGGGCGTGAAGTACTTTTTAGTGCCGGCCGACCAAAAGTCCGAGGCGACGGCGGTCGCCTCACGGGGTCTACACGTGATCGGCGTGAGCACCCTGGCCCAAGCACTCAAGGAATTACGCCGTCTCGGCGGGGCAATTCCCACCCCGATTACCTCGCCAACAAACCCGTAATTTTCACCGGCAACGCCGTAGGCTAGATGGTTATGGAAGAACGCCGCATTCTCTCGAACCCACGCCACACGTCGGCTGACGTTGCGCGCATCGCCTTTTCGACGATTCGTAAGAACGGCCTCGACCCGCAAGAAGTTCGTACCTACATCGACTCCGTTGCCCGTGAAATGGCCCAGCTCGAAACCCGCGTTCGCGATCTTCAGGAGCAGCTGGCCTCGGCCGAAAAGCGTGCGGCCAACCCCACATTTGACGAAGCAACGCTGACCAATGCCTTGGGTGCGCAGAGCGCCTCCATCTTGCGTTCCGCTCACGAAGAGGCCGGTCGGGTGACCGCCGAGGCTCAGGAGCGGGCGACCGCCACGTTCGCCGAAGCCCAGAAGCGTGCGGCGACCCACCTTATTGAGGCCCAAGAGCGCATCACGGTGATGTTGACCGACGCGGAGCAGCAGACCGCCCAGATTGACCACGACGCCCGTGAAGCAGCCGATCGCCTGATTGAATCGGCCAAGGTGAACGGCGACTCGCTGGTCGAGCGTCACCGCGCCCAGGGCCAGGCCATTGTCGAACAAGCCAACGAGGCACGTCGCACCATCTTGAATGACCTCGCAGTGAAGCGCAAGGCGCTGACGATTCAGATTGAGCAGTTGCGTGCGGCTCGCGAGTCCCTGCAGGGCACCGTCGAGCACCTCCGCGACAGTGTTGAGGAGACCCTCGGTGCTTTGGCCCTTTCCGATGAGCAGGCACGCACCGCGGCGATGGACGCCTTGCGTTTGCGCCCACCGATGCCCGAGCCCACCGAAGCAGAGCTGCTGGCAAACATCCCCCTGCGCCCCGTTTCCGAAGTGAATCTCACGCCACAGGCGCCTTCATCGGCCGTGACGATGTTGCCATCGGAAGCACCCGCACCGGC
>DAINRA010000008.1:0-3718 GCA_036742195.1 Acidimicrobiales bacterium | reverse complement strand
GCACCGGCGACGCCGACGCCCGCGGCCGTGGCCCCGGTAGTGGCGGAAGACGACCCCGCTACGGACATCGTGAACGACATCTTCCAGCGCCTGCGCAAGGCCACGCTCGAAGAGCGTGGTGCGACGGCGGTGGCACCGAAGAAGCCCGTCGCTGCCCCGAAGCCTGAGACGCCGACCGAGGAACTCTTTGTCCGTCGTGACGCCGCTCTCAGCGAGCCCTTGGCAGGTTTGACGCGCAAGGTCAAGCGCGCACTGCAAGACGACCAGAACCTCGTGCTCGAGCGGTTGCGTGACGTACAGGGTGACCCGAGTGAGGAGCTCGAAGACGAGATGGTGCAGCGCGCCCACTACGCCGACGCCGCCATCGAAGTCCTTCGCGAAGCGGCACAGGCCGGACGTTCGTTCGCGTTTGCCGAGACGAACGCTGATGGCAGCGCAATTGACGAGGCCGCGATCCAGGACTGCGCCGCCGACCTCGCCGTCACCATCGTGCTGGCCCTGCGCAAGCGAATCATGGCCGACGGCAACGGGGTCGCCAGCGACCGGGCCAATGCCGCCTACAAGGAGTGGCGTGGCGCTCGAGTGGAGCGACTCTGCACCGATGCCGCCCGACGGGCCTTTCACATTGGTGTTACGGCGGCCGCCACGGGTCGGAGCATGCGCTTCATCCCGGCCCCGAACGACGCCCCGTGCGACGCCTGCGCGCTCGACGCCCAGGCACCACCCCGCGCAACCGGGCAGGCCTTCCCGTCAGGGGCGCTGTATCCGCCACTGCACGCTGGCTGTGCGTGCACGGTTCTCCCCGCCTAGTTTTTGCGGTGGTGGCGTAGGCTACCTACGTGAGCACCTCTCCTTCAAGCCCTAGTTTTCCCCGCCGCCGTCTTGGCCGTTTTTCGTCGCGCGCTGCGCTGGCGGTGGTGGTGGCAGTCGTCGTTCTTTTTATTACCTCGATCCACTCCTTGGCCGTGTTCTGGACGGACCAGATGTGGTTCTCGCAGGCCGGATTTGGCAACGTCTTTACGACGCTCTTCGTGACCCGACTTGAGCTTGGTCTGGTCTTTGGCCTGATCTTTTTCGCCCTGATGTGGGGCAACCTTTTGCTCACGAATCGCTTTGGCGCCCGTGACCTCACACCGTCAGTCGAAGACATTGCCGTGGCACGTTTTCAGGCCGTGGTTCGTCCGCGAGCCCGCCTGGTCTACGGTCTCATCGCCCTCGTGATGGCCTTCGTGGCGGGCCTGGCCGCCTCGTCGCAGTGGCAAACCTACGAACTCTTTCTTCACCACCAGTCCTTTGGGGCCAAAGACGCGCTCTTCGGCATGGATGCCGGCTTCTACGTCTTCATCTTGCCCTTCCTCTCCTTCGTCGCCACGTGGACGCTGGTGGCGCTGTTCGTTACCTTGCTGGTGACGACGGTCTTTCACTTTCTCAACGGCGGCATCCGTGCGGGCCGTCCCACCGTGCAGGCCGACCCACGGGTGAAGGCGCACTTGAGTGTGCTCGGTGCCGCCATCGCCTTATTGAAGGCAGTGGGCTATCTGATTGCACGCTGGCACTTGGTCAACTCCACCCACGGCATCGTGAACGGCGCCGGCTACACCGACGTCCACGCACGCGTGCCCGCGCAGTCAATTCTCTTGTTCCTGTCCGTGGCCTCCGCCGTGATTTTGTTGGTCAACGTGCGCGCTCGCGGGTGGTCGCTGCCGGCCGTTGCGGTGGGCCTGTGGGCCTTCGTGGCCCTGGTCATTGGCGTGATCTACCCCACGGCACTCCAGCAGTTCAAGGTGGCACCCGCACAGTCCACGTTGGAAGCCCCCTACATTCAGCGCAACATCGCCGCGACGCTCTCGTCATACGGACTGAACCATGTGCAGTTCTCGAACTTCACTGCCTCCAACACGGTGCCCTCAACGGAACTTCGTGCCGACGCGCCAACGCTCAACAACGTCCGCCTCTGGGACCCGAATGCCGCCATCGCCCTCGAAACCGTGGCACGCCGTCAGTCGATTCGCTCGTACTACAACTTCGCCTCCTTGGCCGTTGACCGGTACCCCATTAATGGACAGCTCACACCAGTCCTGATCGGTACCCGTGAGATTGACAGCGCTAACTTGCCGTCCTCGTCGTGGGTCAACACGCACCTGCAGTACACCCACGGTCTGGGCGTCGCGTTGCTCGCCGCAAACACTGCGGCGCAGGGCAACCCCGTGTTCGCCGTCGCTGATGTGCCGCCCGTCTCACGCAGCGGCATCGCACCGCTGACGAAGCCCGACGTGTACTTCGGCGAAGGCTTGAACGGGTGGGTCGTTACCAACACCAAGCAGCCTGAACTGGACTACCAGGTCAATGCCGGCGCGTCGGCCGGCCAGCTCGTGGAGACCCACTACACCGGTACCGGTGGTGTGGCCGTGGGCAGTGTCCTGTCGCGCTTGGCCTTGGCGGTCCGACTCGGTGACTTCAACTTGTTGATCTCCAACCAGATCACGCCAAAGAGTCGCGTCCTCTTCGTCCGAGATGTCACCGCGATGGCCCAGAAAGCCGCGCCGTTCCTTTCGTACGGTTCGCAGCCCTATCCGGTGCTGGTCAACGGTGGCATCGACTACGTGCTCGACGGCTTCACCACGAGCGACCAGTACCCCTACGCCCAAAACGCCAGTGGCCTGAACGTCAACGAAGGCGGCCTGCCCGCCAGCTTCAACTACGTGCGCAACTCCGTCAAGGTCGTGGTGAACGCCTACACCGGAGCCATCACGTACTACGCCATTGACCCCAGCGACCCGATTCTGCGTGCCTACGAGGCCATCTTCCCCGGCCTCTTCAAGCCCGAGTCCCAGATGCCCGCCGCCATCGCGACGCACCTGCGCTACCCCCAGGAACTTCTGTCGACCCAGGCCGCCATTTTGGGCAGCTACCACATCACGAACGCCTCGGCCTTCTACGACGGCTCGGACCGTTGGGACATCTCGCCAACGACCGGTGCTGGCACCCCGAGCCAGGCGCTCGGCACCGTCACCAGCGCGTCGACGGCACAGACCACGGGTAGCACGGGTGTCACCGGTCAGGTCACCACGAGCTACGGACCAATGAGTCCGTTGGTGCAGGTGGGGTCCCTCCCCGGCGCCTCGCACCAGCAGCTCTTAGAGTCGCTGGCCTACGTACCGGCTGGCAAGACCGGCCAGGTGCAGACGTTGTCCGCCTTTATCGAAGTGACCTCAGACCCTAAGGACTACGGACATCTCTCGGTGTACACCACACCGCGTGGCCAGAGTGTGACGGGTCCCGCCCAGGCGGACTCCGAGATCCAGCAGAACGCGACCGTGTCGTCCATCATCACCCCCCTCGACCAGCACGGATCACAGGTGTTGCTCGGGAACGACCTGATGATTCCGCTGGACGAGAGCATCTTGTACGTTCGCCCTCTCTACGTGACGGCGACCACCAATCCCATGCCCCAGTTGCGCTACGTGATTGCCGTGTTTAACCAGCAGGTGGCCATCTCGCCAACGCTCAGTGGTGCGCTCTCGCAGGTGCTCGGCACCAGCGTTGCCGCCGGCTCGGGCACGTCGACGGCGCCGTCTGGACCCACCAAGTCGGGACAGAGTGCGAGCTACTACTTGAACCAGGCGGCCTCGGACTACACCCAAGCGCAGGCTGCCTTGAAGAGCGGCAATTTGGGCGCCTATCAGGTAGATGTCAACAACATGAATGCGGCGCTCGT
>DAINRA010000007.1:0-58359 GCA_036742195.1 Acidimicrobiales bacterium | reverse complement strand
ACGACGACGACGGTTCCCGCGACCACGACTTCGACGACCACGCCTAAGGGCTAGTCCTTGAAATCGATCATTTTGGTCGGTGGCGAAGGGACTCGGCTGCGGCCGTTGACGTACGAAACACCGAAGCAGCTCCTGCCGCTTCTGGGTACCCCCATGCTGGAAGAAGTGGTGGCTCACATGGCCTCCCACGGCGTCACTGACGTGGTGCTGTCCATGGGGTACCTGCCTGATCGCTTCGTCGAGACCTACCCCGACAACACGATCAGCGGTGTCTCTATTACCTACGTAGTGGAGCCGGCACCACTCGACACAGCGGGGGCGATTCGCTACGCCGCCGTGACAGCCGGGATCACCGACACGTTCATCGTGGTCAACGGGGACATTTTGACTGACCTCGACCTCACGGCGTTGGTGGCGTTCCATCGGGCCAATGAGGCGGTTGCCACCATCGGGCTGACCAAGGTCGATGACCCCTCGCGCTATGGCGTCGTGGTGACGAACGACCGCGGTCAGGTCCAGGCCTTCGTGGAAAAGCCACCACGGGAACTCGCTCCCACCAACGAAATCAATGCTGGTGTCTACGTGTTCGAGGCCAGTGTGCTCGACGTCATCGCGCCCGAGGGGCGCGTCAGTATTGAGCGCGAAACCTTCCCCGCTTTGGCTGCTGCTGGCGTTCTCTTCGCCCGCGCCGACGACGCCTACTGGCTAGATACGGGGACACCTCATACGTTCATCCAGGCCAATGTGGACCGCTTGCTCCACGCGGGCGAACGCAACTGGATTCACCCCAGTGCTCAGGTCGACCCCAGTGCTTCCGTGTCCAACACGGTGGTAGATCGTGGGTGCGTGGTCGGCGCGAACGCGGTGCTCGATCAGGCGGTGGTTATGGCCGACGCGGTCATCGAAGCCGGCGCCGAAGTGCACCGAGCCATTGTGGCGCCTCGGGCAGTTGTTGCCGCAGCCAGCGTGATCGAAGCTGACAGCATCGTCGACTCGTCGAGGCGCTAGCGGAACATATCCCCGATAGGGGAGCGAACGATTGTTTCGCTCACTGATCCTTCGCCAAAGTACGAGGGGTGCAGCCCGCGAACGACGGCGAACGGGGTATTGGCATCCTTCGCCAACACCAAGTTCGCCGCACCGGCAATCTCGTCGACGATAGCGACTTCCGTCACCTCGAGTGGGCGACCATTGGCATCGAGTGTGCCCCGGAGATCAAGAATCGGGCGCAGACCGGCAACGCCGAGCGCCACGTCGGTCACGCCGTTGCGCCACGTCCGGCCAAAGGTATCGGTGATGACGACGGCCACGTCGATGTCGGCGCGACGACGCACCTCGGCGCGAAAGCGTCGGGCCGAGCGATCGGGGTCTTTCGGGAGGAGGACTGCGGTGCCGTCGGGGGTGTTCGAATGATCAATTCCGGCATTGGCGTTCACGAACCCGTGATGGGTTTCGGTAATGCGCAGTGCCCCTCGACGGCGCAGGATCCGCCGCGAGGCGCTGGTGATGAGTGCGTCGCGATGCTCGTCGGTGCCGTCAAAGGCAACGACCTGGCCCTCGGATTTGGAGACCACTTTGGAGGTGACAATGACGACGTCGTTCGGTTCGAGGGTGTCGCCTTGCGCCGTGAGCGCCTTGAGGAAGAGGGTAACGAGGTCGTCGCCCTCACGGACTTCCCCCACGCCAGTGATGGGGAACAGACTCAGGCGATTCACGCCAGCACCTCGGTGGCCAGAGCGTGGGCGTGGGCCGCTTCAGCCATGATGGTCGACGTCACGCGCACGGCGCAGCCCGTGGCGGCGACGGCCTCAGCCAAATGGGCGTCTTGCTCATCGATGATGAGGGTGCCGATGAGCCCTTGGTAGTACTGCGCCACGCCAACGCAGCTGACCTCGTAGCCGCGTTCGCGCAAGAGGCGATCGGCCGGCCCCTTGAGGGCCGCTCCCGCGATGATGGGCGAGACCGCCACCACGTCCTGGCGACGACGAGTGAGAAGGTCACGAACCCCTGGGATGGCCAACATGGGGCCCACCGAGATGAGCGGGTTGGACGGCGCAATCACGATGCGCGTGGCCGACTCGAGTGCGTCGAGAGCCTCGGGGGTTATCCGCGCCGACTCGGCACCGACGAAATGAATGTCACTGACCGCCACGTTGTGATGGTGGCGGACAAAGTACTCCTGAAAACTCAACGGCCCCACCTCGGAAGTGAACGTGGTGGCCAGCGCATCGTCAGTGATTGGCAGGAGGCGGATCGGAACGCCGAAACGCTCACTGAGTTCGCCAGTCACGACCGTTTTCGTGGCACCCTGGCCGAGACGGTGGCTGCGGTAGAGGTGAGTAGCCAGGTCCAGGTCGCCGAGGCCAAACCAGTTCTCACCGCCGAGTTCACCGAGTTGCTGCATGACGCGCCACGACTCACCGCGGAGCCCCCAGCCCAATTCTTCGTTATTGCGTCCGGTCAGCGTGTAGCTAATGGTGTCCAGGTCGGGGCAGATGGTGAGTCCGTGCATCACGAGGTCATCACCGACGTTCACGACCGCCGTTATGTCGGTCGGCGCAATGACCGAACTCAGTGCTCGCAGGAGTCGGGCGGCACCAACGCCACCACTCAAAACAGTTATCACCCACGAAAGCCTAGGGCGCGTCGGTAGAATTGGGCTGTGAACGCGCGCTCAATGGTGGCAGGCTGGCCCGGGAGCCCCGCGTTCGTGGTGGGGCGTGCCACTGCCCACGGCTATGAGACCCTCGTTTCGCACGGGCTAATCGATGACGCTCGTCCGTGGGCCTCGGTCTCGAAGTTGACCGTGGGCATCGCCGCCATGCGCGTCGTCGCCAGTGGTGACGCCTTTTTGTCTGACCCCGCCGGCCCCGAGGGCTCGACCTTGGCACATCTGCTTTCCCACGCCAGTGGCCTGGGTTTCGAAGAGGGGGACCGCGTGGTGCCCGTCGGCACCCGTCGGGTCTACTCAAATGCCGGCATCGATTGCGTGGGCGACGCACTCGCGCCAGACGACCCCCGCGGCTGGATCACCGAGACGGTGTTAATCCCTCTGGGAACAGACGCCGTACTGGCCGACCGAATTAGTGCCGGCGTGGTGGGCACGGTGCACGACATGGCGCTTCTGGCGAACGAACTCCTGGTTCCCACTCTCTTGACGCCCGCCCAGCGAGACACCATGACAACTCCTTTCTTGCCGGAACTCGATGGCATTACGCCCCCCTTCGGACGCCAGCGACCCAATTGGTGGGGCCTAGGTCCGGAGCTCAAGGGGCAAAAACAACACTGGATGGGCAACTGGCCAGCTGACTCGTTTGGCCATTTTGGTCAGAGCGGAGCGCTGCTGTTGTGTGACCCCACCACGCAACTCTTCGTCGCGGCCACCTCCACCGAGCGCTTTGGCCCCTGGGCGGTTGAACTCTGGCCCCAGTGGCTCGACGCCCTGCGTGAGGAGGTTGGCCAATGAGCATTCGGATAGCCCTCGATCTTGACGGCTCGCTCGAGTCACTGACGAATTCAATGGGGGAGTTGGCCCACGCACTCGATGAGCGTGACGACTGCTCCTTGGTGGCCTTTCGTAGCCGAACCCGATCGTCGCTTCCTGGTGAACGCTCTTTGCGCGGACGTCGCCTCTTCGGGCCTCTCTGGCGACGCTCTCTCGGCCCCAGCATTGATCGTCAGCTGGGCGGTGTTGACGTGGTGCACGTTGCCGGTACGGTCACGCCGCCAACGAAGTCGGTGCCACTGATTATTTCGGTCGACGACTTGCGCCCCTTTCGCGACGACGCCCGCACGCAGCAACGCTTGGTGCAGCTGCAGCGCGCCGTGGCCCGTGGTGCGCGCATTGTGGCGTCGAGTCGAACGGCGGCCCACGAAGTCCAGGACGTCTTGGGGCTCGAGCGAACTCAGTTTGCGGTGGTGCGACCACCAGTGGGTTCGCTGCCACGTACCGTCGGCGGCAAGCGCCTGGTCGTGAACGTGACGGGTCAGGTTGACCGATTCATGTTCCTCGCGCCACAGTTCGTTGACTTTGCCCGTCGAGAAGGTGCAGACCTGGTCGTGGTCGGCTCATCGGCGATGGCGGCCAAACTGCGCGCGCAGAACATTGCGGCAACCTTCCTTCACCGTTCACACGCCACGGTGGCGATTGCCCAAGCGCGCGTGGTGATCAATATGACCGACGGTGCCCGCTTTCCGGCCTTCGCCATCGCCTCGCTCGGCGCCGGTGTGCCCACCGTTGCTCGGGCCACGGAAATCAATCGCGAGCTCCTCGCGGGAGCGGCGTCGCTGATTCACGACGACGAAGAAATTCTCCCCACGCTCGAGGCGATGTGGGGCGATGAGCCCCGCCGCGCTATCGCGACGGCGGCCGGCATTGACCGGGCGCACGACTTCTCGCCGTGGGTGGTGGCGTCTGTGTACGCCGCTTTCTATCACGAGGTGGCGGGGCAGCACCGATGAGTCGCCGCATCATTATCGCCGTCGATCAGCTGTCGCGTCCTCAACCCGGTGGTATTGCCTCCTACGTGCACGGACTTCTTCGAGGGCTCAGCGACGTCGACTCTTCTGATGCCATTGTGGCGATGGGTCCGCCGGATGCACTCGCGAAAGTAGACGTGGCCGGTGTGGCAGTCCCGTCGTGGAAGAGCCGCGCGTGGGGCCACGTCGCACTCGGTGTGCCTCGCGATGGTGACGTCGTGCACGCCCCTTCGATGATGGGTCCGTTCGGTCGAGCCCGACGTGTCCAGTCAGCCACCCTGCACGATCTGCTCTGGCGAGATGAACCCGACGCCACGACGCGTCGGGGCGCACGCTTTCACGAGCAGCGCCTGCAGTACTTGCTCCGTCACGAAGAGATTCGCCTGCTGACCTCGTCGCCTCTGTTGCCGCAACGCCTGCGGTCGCTCGGTGTGGCGGCCGAGAGGATCTACCCCGTTCGACTCGGTGTCGATAGCGCTGGGGTGGCACCGGCGTCGTCACCGGCAGTTCGATCGATGCTCGCCTCCGCTGGCGTTGTCGGACCGTTCACGTTGCACGCCGGAACACGCGAGCCGCGCAAGAACACGGCCCGTCTCGTAGAGGCCCACGCTCGAGCGCGCTCGAGTGAACCAGGGCTGGGGCCCTTGGTCTTCGTCGGTCCCGACGGATGGGGGGCAGCCGACACCGGTGACGCAGTTGTTCTGGGCATGGTGGAGCGCGACCTGCTCCTCGGGCTCTACCGAGAGGCAACCGTGGTCGCCTACGTGCCACGAGCCGAAGGCTTTGGGCTGCCGCCGGTGGAGGCATTACGGGCCGGAACGCGGGTCGTGGCTTCAGCGAACTGCCCCAGCGTGGTGGGCACGACCGAAGCGGTGCTGGTGGATCCCTTGGACGTCGACGCCATCGCCGCGGGACTGGTGCAGGCCCTCGCCCAGCCTGACGACGACCAGAGTCGCGCCAAGCGCATGGACTCCGTGTCGAACTACACCTGGCGCAACTGCGCCCTCGATCACCTCGCGGCGTGGGCATGAAAGTCGCCCTCGACGTTTCAGCTTTGCCGCCACGGCTGGCGGGTGCTGGCCGCTACGTCGCCGAACTGGCGGCTCGGCTTCCCGAGGTCTGTGACCTCTCTCTGGTGGCGCGCCGCAATGACGCGACGCGATGGGCGTCACTGTCATCGGCACCAGTGTCGCCACTGGTGGCCTCGCACCGTGTCGCCCGACTCGCCGATGAGGCGTTCCACCTTGGCTGGTCTGCCCCGGCACGTCACGCGGATCTCTGGCACGCCCCGCACTACACCATGCCCCGCCTGCGCGTACGGCCCACGGTGGTGACCATCCACGACCTCACGTTCTTCACGAATCCCGAGTGGCACGAGCCCTCGAAAGTTGCCTTCTTCCGTCGAGCGATTCGCTACGCCGCGAGCCACGCCGATGCATTGATTTGCGTGAGCGATTTCACGGCTCGAGAACTGAGCGAGCACGTCACAACTTCGGCCCCGGTCATCGTGGCTCCCCACGGCGTCGACTTTGACCGCTTCCGACCTGAAGGCCTACGCGACAGCGAGCTCCTCGCCGAGGCCGGACTCGATGACAGGCCTTTCGTCTTGTTTGTCGGCACCTTCGAGCCACGCAAGGGACTCGACGTGCTGCTGCATGCCTTCGACGCCTTCGCCGCAACGCACCCCGATCACGAGCTCTGGATCGCGGGTCAGGCGGGGTGGGGGATGAGTGAAACGGAGTCTGTACTCGCTGGCCATCGGTATGCGTCACGAATTCGCCGGCTCGGTTTTGTCGCTGACGAGGTGCTCCCCGCGCTCTACCGCCGTGCTGACGTCGTCGCCTACCCCTCACGAGGCGAGGGGTTTGGTCTCCCGGTGCTCGAGGCGCTGGCCTGCGGTGCCGCGGTCGTAACCACGAGCGGGACCGTGATGGCCGAAGTTGCCGGTACGGCTGCCGACCTCGTGCCGGTGGGGGACGCCGACGCCTTGGCCGAAGCGCTGGCTCGTGCCGTCGCGAGTGCCCTGTCCGAGCGCAGCGAACGTGCGAGCCGCGCGCTGGTTCAGGCGAGTGACTTCACCTGGGAGCGCTCAATCGCCCAGCACCTGGTTGCCTACAACGCGGCCCGCATGGATCGCTAACGTGCGCGCGTTCGTTACCGGGGGGTCGGGCTTTGCCGCGAGGTACCTCCGCGAACACCTCGTGGCGTTGGGCGACCTCGATGTGACGCCCGCGTATCGCGTCGATGTGACCGACGCCGCCGCACTTCAGGCGGCGTTTGCCGCAACAACCCCTGACGTCATCTATCACCTGGCAGCCATGTCGAGCGTCGCCACGTCGTGGCAGGATCCCACGCTGGCCACACGCGTGAATGTTGTCGGTACGGCAAACGTGCTCGCCGCCGTCCGCGACATCGTGCCCCAGGCGAGCGTGGTGGTGGTCTCGTCGAGTGAGGTCTACGGGGTCATCGAGGCCATCACGGGAGCGCTTGATGAACACACCCGGCTGGCTCCCGCGAATCCCTACGCCGCCTCCAAGGTCGAAGCCGAGCAGTGCGCGTACGAGGCCGTGCGCGTTCACGGTCAGCGCGTGGTTATCGCTCGACCATTCACCCACATCGGGACTGGCCAAGCGGCAACGTTTTTCGTGCCCGCCCTAACGCAGCGACTCCTTGACGCTCGCCACACGTCGGCCACAACGGTGCCGGTCGGGGCGCTCTCACCACGACGCGATATCAGTGATGTCCGTGACACGGTGCGGGCATACCGGTTGCTGGCGCTCTTTGGTGTCTCGGGACAGGTGTACAACGTGGCCAGCGGCGACGACGTGGCGCTGCTCGATGTGGCTAACTACCTGCGTGAGCGCATTGCCCCCGCGGTGCAGTTCGTCGAGGATCCCGCCCTGCTGCGCCCCGTAGAAACACCAGTTCTCCGTGGGAGCCCCCACAAACTTCACGAGGCCACGGGATGGGAACCGGTCCATACGCTGTGGGGAACACTCGACGCGATTGTGGCCGACGCAGTCGGTACCAGCGCGGATTCCCCTAATTTTTAGGGAATTTCAAGGTAATTCCTCTGGTGTGGCGCACTGGTTCGCGGTGACAGAACTAGCCTTGAAGCACTAATGGAAACCCGCGCCCCGGCCGTCGTTGCCGTTGTCGTTACCACTGGCTCGGCCCCCGGCCTCGAGGCAACACTGTCCTCGTTGTCGACCCAGAGCTATGAGGAATTGAGCCTGCTCGTTATCGCGAACGGGCCGACGGACAACGTTGCTGAACGGGTAGCCGCCATTGCGCCAACCGCCTTTGTGCGCACGTTGGACGAGAACGTGGGATTCGCCGCGGCCTGCAACGAAGCGGCGGTCATGGTCGAGGGATCGGCCTTTTTCCTGTTCTGTCACGACGATGTCCGCCTGGATTCCGACGCCGTCCAGCTCCTGGTCGAAGCGGCGTACCGCACCAATGCCGGCATCGTCTCGCCAAAGGTCGTCTCCTACGAGGACAACCTCGTTCTGGTCCACGTTGGTCAAACCTGTGACCGCTTTGGTGTGGTGCGCGACCGAGTCGAACCAGGTGAAATCGACCATGGACAGCAAGACCTCGAGCGAGACGTGTTTGTGGCGCCCGGTGGCGTCACCCTGGTCCGCGCCGACCTGTTCGCCACCTTGCGGGGTTTTGACCCACTGATTACCGCCTTAGGCGAAGACCTGGACTTGAGTTGGCGCGCACAGGTTGCCGGTGCGCGCATCGTGGTGGCCCCCGCGGCTCGCGTGGCGCACCGCGAAACCGTGGCCACCGGTGAACGGCGCGTGAACGCGATTGGTTCACGCGGCGCTTCGCGCCAGACACTGCAACGCCGCCACCAACTGCTGGTGGTTGCCGCTGGTTGGAGTCGGGGCCGCAGTGCGTCGACGCTGTTGTTGCTGCTGGCCATGGACGCAATGGAGCTGGTGCTGGCGCTGGTGGGGCGTGACCATGATCGCGCGAGTGCCATCGTGGGCTCGTGGCGCTGGCTGCTCGTTAACCGCAAGCGCATTGGCGAGCGCCGTCGCAATCTCAACGCGATTCGCGTGCTGAGTGACGATGAACTCCAACGTCTGCAAATTGGTGGGGCGAGTCGCCTGAAGCGGTTCTTCGTGGTGCTCGTGCGTGATGGGCTTGAGAGCGCCCGAGGCCTGGCCCCCGACAAGCACGTCCTCGAGCCCGCGGTCATCGACGACGCCAGCGCCGGTGTCGGATTCGCCTCCGCCTTCGCTGAAGACGAGAGCTTTGACGAAGGGCTCGGGACTACTGTTCCGACCGGGTCTCGCCCTTCACGATTCTTGACCACATTCCGTTCGCAGGCCCTGGTCATCGCGCTCGTCGCCCTCTTGTGGCTCATTGGTGCCCGAGACCTGGTGGCCACGCACTTGCCCCTGATTGGCCGGCTGACCCCCCTGGACTCGTGGTGGGGGACGTGGCGCCACTTCTTCGCCTCGTGGTCCCCGAACGGTGTGGGCACCGGGACGCCTGGTATGCCGGGGTACGGACTACTCGCGTTCGCGGGGACATTTGTCTTCGGACGTATGGGCATCTTGCCTCGACTGGCGCTGATTGGTGCCGTGCCCCTTGGTGCCATGGGAATGTCGCGACTGCTGAAGGGTCGTGTCTCCAACCGAGCCCGCGTTATCGGTGTCATCGCCTACATGGCGCTGCCCATGGGTGTGAACATGATCGCCCAAGGCCGTATTGACGTGCTGCTGGTATCGGCCGGTTTGCCCTTCATCGTTCGTCGCCTGGGTGACTTGCTGGCCTTACCGGGTATGCGCTCTGAGCCCTACCCAGAGCCAGTGCCCTTCGGGCACCACGGCTGGCGGGTCACCGAGGCCGGTCAGCGCATGAGCCTGTACATGCTCGTGGCCGTGGTGAGCGCCTTCGCTCCCGCGACCGTGGTGGCGGTAGCGCTCGTCATTCTCGGCGCAGCCCTGGCCCAACGGATGGCGGGGGAGCCATCGACGCTCAGCGTGCCCGCGGTGCGGCTCCTGGGTGCCGTTGTCGTCAATGTGGCGATCTTCTTGCTGCCGATGACGGTCGACACGTTGTTAGCCGGACGTCGGGCCTTTGAAGTCTTTGGTCTCCTTCGCGGCGCAGGGAATGCTCCGTCATGGGCGCACCTCCTCCAAGGTGCCGATGGCGTGCTGGGGGGCAGCTGGACGGGTTGGCTGTTGCCTGGTGTGGGATTCCTCGCCGTCTTGCTGGCGCGCCGTGAGCGGTTCGTGTGGGCTTCCTTCGCGGGCCTGACCGCGATGGCGACGTTGCTGTTGATTACGGTGAGCGACCACCACTGGCTGGGCAACTTCGCCCCCGACCTCGACGTTCTCCTGGTTCTCTACGGCACGCTCATTGCCGTCTTGGTTGCCGTCTGCGTCAGCGCCATAGAAAACGACCTGCGCGTCACCGGCTTTGGCTGGCGACAGATCTCCTCAGCGGTAGCGGTGGGGGCGCTGGTGGTGTCGGTGGCCCCATTCGCGGGGCTGATGACCTCGGGCCGCTTCACTCTGCCCACCACGTCGGTGGCCGAATCACTCTCGTCTCTGCACCCCAGCACGGCGGGTGGCTATCGCGTGCTCTGGCTCGGTGACCCCAGCGTGATGCCGCTGGGTGGCTGGAACGTGGTCCCTGGACTTGAGGCGACCACCACGACGAACGGCTTGCCGAATGGCAGCACTTTGTTCACGCCACCGACTTCGGGCGCGGCCGACGCCGTGCTGACGGCGGTGCGTGAAGCGGTGAACGGGCAGACGGTGTCGCTGGGATCGCTGCTGGCTCCGGCCGGCATCTCGGCCATCGTCGTCGTCAACGCGCAGGCCCCACAGGTGCCCGGTCAGCAGACGTCGATCGTGCGACCGGCCACCGCCGCGGTGATTGCGGCGCTGAATGCGCAGACCGGCCTGGCGCTCGAGCTCTCGTCACCCAGTGACGCGGTCTACGCCAACGTCAACTACACCGGCCTCTACAGCGAGGGACTGAAGAAGGGTTCGCAACGCCCCATCTTCAGTGCAGCTCGCCCCGCAGGTCCCGTGCAGCCCGGTGACACGGTGCGGATCGGTCTCGCTCCCGCGAGCGCTTTCTCCCTCGACGTGAACGGTCGGCCGGCACCTCGCTCGACGACGGCCGGCTGGGCCCCGACGTACTACGTCGGCACCTCGGCGAAGCACGCGAGGGCCACCGTGACGCTGCACCAGTTCCCACTCAACGGACTCCTGGCGTTCTTCACGCTTGGACTCTGGCTCATCATGTGGCTCGGGTTTGGATTGATTGCCCGACTCGAGTGGCTCTTTACCGCTCGGCGCCGGACCACAGGGAGCAGCGCATGAATCGACCTCGCGCACTCGTCACCGCGACCGTCGGCCTCTCGTTGGCGGTCGTCATTGGCGTCAATCAGTTGACGGCGGCCCAGAACGCGGGCACGAACGCTGCGTCGGGTGTCGTGCAGTCCAGCGCCCTGTACTGCACCGGCCTGACGAGCGGTGATGGGGCCGCGCCGGGCTACGTGATGTTCGTGAACACGACGAATCAGCCACGGACCATGGCCGTGACGGTGGCGGCGACGCACTCGTCGTCGCGCCCACGGGTCATCGACCAGTTGCTGGCTCCCCACACGGCCACGCCCTTCTTCCCCTCGCACTGGGTAAAGGGTGACACCTACGCCCTCGCGGCGTACATCTCAGGCGGTGGCGTGGCCGGTGAGCAAGTGCTCACCAGTGACCACACCGAGGGCTCGTGTGTGACTGGCGGCGGCGCATCCTGGCTCGCTACCGGGCTCTCCACCAAGGTCGGTGCCAGCTCGACCTTGACCATCTTTAACCCCACCGCCACCGAAGCAGTCCTGAATATCAGTGCGCTGGGAACGTCGGGCATCACCCAACCGGCGCCGTGGCAGGGGATCACGATTGGCCCCATGGGTCTTACGACGATTGATTTGCGTAACGAAGTTGTCAACACCCCAAACTTTGGCCTTGAAGTCAATGTGCTCCGCGGAGCGCTCGTGATGAACGATGTCCAGGTGATTGGTGGGTTCGCGTCGCTGGTTGCGGGCGCACCCGCTGCGGTGCAGTCGGCGACCATGAATGAAGTGCCGACGTCTGAGGGGGCTTCGGCCACCTTGCACTTCACGAATCCTGGTTCGCAGCCCGCCACCGTGACCCTCACCATTGACCTACCCGGGGCAAACACGGCAGGCAAGGTTGCCCCGCAAGGGGTCACCGTGCCGGCGCTGGGGACGGCCTCATTCGTCGTGACACCAAACAGCGCCATCCCCGCCGACGGCGAAGCCACGGTGCGCATGTCGGCAACATCGCCCGTGGTGATGGGACTCAGCAGTGGCAGCACAAAGGCCGCGGGTCGTCAGATTACGACCATGCCGACACCGTCGGGAGCATGGACGCTGCTCGACGCCACCGGCCGTGGCTTTGGATCGGCGGCGGTGACGAACACTGGCACCTCTGCGGCGACGTTGACCGTGACCGCTACGCAACACGGTGTGACCACAACGTGGCACACGAGCGTGGCGCCCTTGTCAACGGTGCCGCTGCTGACGCTCACGCCCGGTCTGACGACGCTGCGTCACGCCCTCGTCCACGTGACGAGTACATCGCACGCGCTCATCCTTGGAGCGAGCGCCGTGACCAAGACGGTCGGCGCCTATCTCGACAGTGGCCTAAACGGTCGGTAGCGTTGGCGGCTCCCAGGTAGGGGTCTCCGCCGGTGTCTCAACGACAGGCGCGTCGCGCTTTGCGGTGAGGTTCAGTGATGTGCCCGTGCGGGTACCGGCGGGGTGCACTGGCGAGCCAAAGGCCTCGTCAATCAAGCGAGCAGCTTCTTCACCATCAATCGTTTCGCGCTCCAACAGTGCATTCGTAAGGGCCTCGAGGCCAGCGCGGTGCAGCGTCAGGACCTCAATCGCCCGAGCCTCCTGCTCACGCAAAATGCGCTCCACCTCTTTGTCGATGACGTCAGCGGTGTTGGGGGAGTAGTCGCTCGAGTTCATCAGGCTGTCGCCCAGGAAGACTTGTTGACCGCTGCCCCAGGCCCGCGGACCAATCTCCTTGGACATACCCCACTCGCGCACCATGCGGCGTGCGAGGTCGGTGTTGCGCTGAAGGTCGTCGGAGGCGCCAGTGGAGAGGTCGCCGTAGACGAGCAGCTCCGCCACCCGGCCACCCATGCGCATGCACAAGGAGTCCTCGATGTTGGCGCGGGCCATGATGTGGCGGTCTTCTTCGGGCAACGTCATCGTCACGCCCAGTGCCATACCGCGCGGGATGATCGTGATCTTGTGCAGCGGATCCGTCTTGGGCAGGACGTAGGCGAGGAGTGCGTGACCACTCTCGTGGTAGGCGATGCGCTCGCGCTCGTCTTCCTTGAGAATCATGGTTTCGCGCTGCTGACCCATGGTGACCCGGTCACGCGCTGACTCGAAGTCCTCGAGCGTGATGGTCGTCGCGTTGCGACGAACGGCGTGCAGGGCGGCTTCGTTCACGAGATTGGCCAAGTCGGCGCCCGAGAAGCCGGGAGTTCCGCGGGCCACGATGTGCAGATCGGTGTCGGCAGCGAGGGGCTTACCCTTGGCGTGCACTTCCAGAATCGGCAGACGTTCGTCGAGGTCGGGCAGTGGCACCACGATTTCACGGTCGAATCGTCCTGGACGAAGCAGAGCGGGGTCGAGGACGTCGGGACGGTTGGTGGCCGCCATCAAAATCACGCCCTCGGAGGGGTCGAAGCCGTCCATCTCACTCAACATCTGGTTCAGCGTCTGCTCACGCTCGTCGTGCCCACCACCGACACCAGCGCCACGCTTGCGGCCAATGGAGTCGATTTCGTCGATGAAGACGATGGCGGGTGCCTGCTTACGCGCCGTGGCGAAGAGGTCGCGAACGCGGCTCGCGCCAACACCGACGAACATTTCCATGAAGTCAGAGCCCGATACGGAGAAGAAGGGCACGCCAGCTTCACCGGCCACGGCACGCGCGAAGAGGGTCTTACCGGTACCGGGAGGGCCAACGAGCAAGATGCCCTTTGGAATGCGCGCACCGATCTGGGCGTAACGCTGCGGGGTCTTCAAGAACTCCACCACTTCGGTGATTTCCTGCTTGACGCCGTCGTAGCCAGCAATGTCGGCAAAGGTCGTCTTGGGGCGGTCTTCGTTGAACTGCTTGGCTTTGGACCGGCCGACTGACATCATGCCGTTCATCTGGCCCTTGGCCTGGCGGTTCATGAACCACAGGAGGCCACCGAGAAGTACGAGCCAGATGATGTAGGGCAGGAGGAGCGCCAGGAGTCCTGACGAACTCGTGAAGGTGACGGACACGGCGTTCGCGCGAAGTTCGTCAACCTCTGACGAAAGCACGGGGACGGGGCCGCTGGTGGCGTAATTGACGCCATTGACGAGCTGGCCCGTGATCACGCCCGAGTTGTTATTAATGGCGGCTGACACAACAGTGCCGGCGGCGGCGTCGTGGACGAGCACGGAGTAGGGGATGTGTCGAACATCCTTCTGGGTAAGGATGGAAGGAACGACCAAGGCGCCGATGATGAAGGCAGCCAGAAGAATCAACAAAATGCGGCGCTTGCCTTGCGGCGTTTGCTTGCCACCACCAAGAAACTTCTTCATTCCGGTCTTGTCTTTAGTGGGAGTATTCACCGCTCCAGCCTAGATGCTTGGTGTCGCATCCAGTTCTGGGCCCACGGACCGGCAGGCCAGTTGTTAGCCTGCAAAGCGATGACTAATGAGCTACGAACCGACCGGCCAGGCGGCATCACTGTCATAACCGCTTGTGTGCTCGGGTTTCTTCTTGGTCAAGTGCTCGCCCTGATGGGCGACATAGTCGGGGTCGGCCTGTCCCACTTTCCCGGAGGGCTTGACGCGCTGGCCCATGCCGGTGAGGCGCCGTGGTGGAGTTTGCTGAGCTCGCTGCTGGGCCTCTGGATCGGGATGGTCGGCGCCATCGTCTACGCCAGTCGGCGCGGCGCGCAGTACTGGCAACCGCACTCTTTCCGGACCACTGGTCTGGGCGACGTCTGGTATCTCGTCGTTGGCGTGGTCCTCCAGGGCGTTATCGACGCGGCGTATCGGCCCTTTCACGCTCACTCGCTGAGCGGTCCGGTGAATCATCTGTTTGGTGACGTCCACGGCGTCATGTTCATTGTGATGGCCCTGCTTAGTGGCATCGTTGCACCGGTAATTGAGGAGAGCTTCTTCCGCGCGACGATGTTTCGAGCGCTCAGCGAGGAGTTCGTGCGCTATTTTCCACGCCGAGGGGTTGCGGGTGCCGTCGTGGTTTCCTCGCTTCTGTTTGGTTTAGCGCACGCCGAACTGGTGCAACTGCCCGGCTTGGTGGCCTTGGGCATAATCCTCGCCATCGTCTATCAGCGCACGCACCGACTGTTGCCCAGCGTCCTTATCCACGTCGGATTTAACGCGGTAGCCGTTCTCGATGTCCTGGCGCATCGGATGCACTGATGTCGACTCGCACGCTTCGACTCATCGACGCGGCTGCTGTGGTCGCGGTGGCGGTTGTGGTGCTCGCCGCCACGCATCCCAACGACGTCTTTTCGACGTCGTTGATCACCGGTGGTGATACCGGAGCGCACGTTCAAGCGGCGGCCTACCTACGCCATGTGGGTCTCGGTAATCTCACGCCGTGGTTTCCTGGCTGGTTCGACGGCATGCCGCTGTACACCTATTACTTCGTCTTGCCCGACGCCAGTGCGGTTGCCCTGAGCTACCTCTTGCCCTTTACGGTGGCCTTCAAACTTATGACGTTGGCGGGGTCGCTCCTCATGCCACTTGGTGCCTACGTGATGGGGCGGCTGATGCAGGCGCCTCGGCCGGTGCCGCTGGCCCTCGCGATGGCCACGTTGCCGTTCTTGTTTGATGCCTCCTTCACCATCGACGGTGGCAACTTGTTCTCGACCATGGCCGGTGAGTATGCCTTTTCCCTCTCACTCGCTCTCGCTCTCATCGCCCTCGGTCTCTTCGCTCGAGGCATGCGGACGAGTCGGGGCTACTGGCTCGCCGGTCTCGCCCTTGGGGCAACGTTGCTCTCGCACTTGTTGCCGTTCTTCTTCGCCCTCGCGATGATTGCAGTGCTCCTGGTTTTCGAGTTCGTTGCGCGGATGTGCTCCGGCGCGCGCGAGGATCTCGCCCGGCCACTGCGCTTCACCATTGGTGCCGGTGTCATTTCCTTTGGCACCGTGGCCTGGTGGCTGTTGCCCTTTGGAACCTTGCAGAACTTCACCAACTCGATGGGATACGTGAACGACTCCGTGTCGACGATGCACGCCATCGCCACGCAACTTGGTTGGTTCAATGCTTCGGGTGGCCCGTCGGGTGATCGATGGGTCCTGGTGCTGGCCGCGGTGAGCTTTGTGGCGGCCTGGTGGTCTCGCCAGCGAGTGGGTCAGTTCCTTGCCGTCTGGTGTGTGTTGGCCGCAGCGGCCTACATTGGCGATCCGCAGTCCGTTATTTGGAATGAACGTCTAGTTCCGTTCTGGTTTCTCGGGGTGCATCTGCTGGCCGGCTGGGGTGTGGGCTACTTCGTGTGGCTCTTCGCACAACGTGAGGCCCGTGTGCGCCAGCGACGAAGCGATGAGGCCCTCGCGCTGCTGGAAGATGGAGACATCGCTGAAGCGCGAGCACAGGCACACTCGTGGCTCGCGAGCGAGCACCTGGCCACCCTCATTGGCTCGAGCGCGCTGGTGCTGGTGCTCGGGCTGGCCTCTGTCGTGCCCGGGCAGATACCCGCGATGTCGTCAGCACTGCACTTGGCCCAGGGTGGCAACACGGTCTCGTCATGGGCCGCCTTTAATTACGCGGGATATCAGGGCCAGGCCGCCTGGCCGGAGTATCACTCCTTGATGACGACGATGGCGCAGGTAGGCCAGCGCTACGGATGCGGTCAGGCGATGTGGGAGTACGACAGCACCGAGAATCGCTTCGGAACGCCCGAGGCCCTCATGCTGTTGCCCTACTGGACCAACAACTGCATTGGTTCCATGGAGGGTCTGTTTTTCGAGTCGTCCGCCACCACGCCGTATCACTTCTTGGACCAGGCGGAGTTGAGCGCCAACCCCAGTGACCCGCAGGTGGGATTGAACTACGGCCCACTTGATGTGGCCCGCGGAGTTGCCCACCTCCAAATGCTCGGTGTTCGCTACTACATCGCCTTCAGCTCCCAGGCGGTAGCGCAGGCGAACGCCGACCGCTCGCTGACGCTGGTGGCGCAGACCGCACTCTTCGCGTCGTCGGGCACCCGATGGTCGATCTACCGCATTGCCACCAGCCCCGTTGTGTCGCCGCTGACCTATCAGCCTCGAGCCGTGCCTGGTCTGACGAGCCGCGTTGCGTGGCTGGCGGCGAATGAGCAGTGGTGGCTGCACCCCGCGTCGTGGTTTGCCACACCGCAGGGAACGCCGCTGGTAACCGAGGGCCCCGCCTCCTTCTACCGGGGTGCCGGTGCGCCCGCCAAGGAGCCAGCGGTGCAGGTGCGCCACGTTGTTCAAAGCGGTGCGGGCATCTCCTTTGACGTCAGCCGCACGGGTGTGCCGGTGATGGTGAAGGTCTCGTACTTTCCCCGATGGCACGTTCGAGGTGCGCTTGGCCCGTACCGAGCCTCACCAAATCTCATGATTGTGGTCCCGACCCAGACGCACGTCACGCTGCACTATGAAGAAACCGCTCCACAGCGCCTCGGGGGCTCCATCACGGCCTTCACGCTGGCGAGCGGCCTCGGCGTCGTGGTCGTGGTTATCCGGAGGCGCTGGGCTACCCGTCGGTAGAATAGAGCCAATGGATACATCGTTGATTTTTAAGGCGTACGACGTGCGCGGCACGTACCCCGAACAGATCAACGAGGACCTGGCCCGCGCCATCGGCTCGGCCTTCGCCACCTTCGTCGAGGCACCCCGCATCGTGATCGGGCGCGACATGCGCCCCTCGGGCGTGTCACTGGTGGCCGCCTTTGCGGAGGGCGTTCGCGCCGCCGGCGTCGAAGTGCTCGACATCGGCCTCGCCTCCACCGACTTTCTCTACTACGCCTCGGGCCATCTGGACGCGCCGGGCGCCATGTTCACCGCCTCGCACAATCCCGCGGCCTATAACGGCATCAAGATGTGCCTGGCTGGCGCCAAGCCCATTGGTGTCGAGTCGGGACTCAAGGAAATTGAGGCCCTGACGCACGTCTTTCTGGCGACGCCCGCCAGCGGCGACCTCGCCCCGCAGCGTGAAGTGTCACTGATGGGTGAGTGGGTCGAGCACGTGCACTCCTTCATTGACGTCACGGCCCTTCGTCCGCTCAAAATTGTCGCCGACACCGCCAATGGCATGGGTGGCTTCGTGGCCCCCGAGATCTTTGCCGGCCTGCCTTTCGATGTCGAGATCATGTACCCCGAACTCGACGGTACGTTTCCTAATCACCCCGCCGACCCGCTGAACCCCGAGAACATCGTCGACTTGCAGCGACGGGTCAAGGAGGCTGGCGCCGATATCGGCCTCGCGTTCGACGGTGACGCTGACCGCGTCTTTTTGATTGACGAGTTGGCGCAGCCGATCAGCGGATCGACCACGACGGCCATGGTCGCCGCCTCGATGCTCGACAAGCACCCCGGCGCCACCATTCTCTACAACGTGATCTGCTCGAAGTCAGTGCCGGCCGTTATCGCCGAACGTGGCGGCATCGGTGAGCGCACCCGCGTCGGCCACAGCTACATCAAGTCCAAGATGGCGGAAACGAACGCCATTTTTGGTGGCGAGCACTCGGGTCACTACTACTACCGCGACAACTACCGTGCTGACTCCGGCATCATCACGGCCCTCGTGGTCTTGGAGCTGCTCAGCCGCTCGAGTGAGCCCTTGTCCGCCCTCGTGGCCCCGTTTTGCCGCTACGCCGCGTCGGGCGAGATCAACACCGTGGTAGAGAGCCCCGCTGACTCCGTGGCGAGGATCTCGGCGTTGGTGGCCGAACACGGCGCCAGTGTCGATGAGCTTGACGGCTTGACCGCTGACTTTGGGGATTGGTGGTTCAACCTTCGCCCCTCGAACACCGAACCGCTCCTTCGTCTCAACGTAGAAGCACCGACCGACGCCGACGTTGCCGCCCATGTTGCCTGGGTGCGCGAACTGATTGCGCAAGGAGAATAATGAGCCTCGACGCACGCCTGTTGGCGATTCTGGTCGACCCGAACGACCACGGTTCTTTGAAGTACGTGGCGTCAGCCAACGTATTATTCAATCCACGAACGCACCAGGTCTACGACGTCCGCAACGACATTGCCGTCATGTTGCCCGATGAGAGTCGCGTGGCCGTCGGTGATGAGCTCGACGCGTTGCTCGCCGCACCCGGTGTTGACACGGGTACTTTTCGCGCCTAGCGATCAGTCGAGTTGCAGGGGTCCGGCGTGGCCGAATCCCTGGCGAATGCCCTGGCCGGCGCGCTGGCGTAGCTGCTCTGGCTCAAACAACATCCAGTAGGCATTGCGAGCGTGGTCACGCGAACGGTTTTCGAAGACGCTGGCCAAAACTTTGGGGTCGTCGGCCTCGTCCTCGTGAACAAAGACTTCGAGAATGGGTGTTGAGGTGAGCAACTGGGCCATCATGATGCCCTGGGCCGCTTCGTGGGCACACTGCTTGTCAATTGGCGCCGAGCCAGGCATGCCGAGAGCGACCACAATCGAGCAGCCGTCTTTTTCGATCAGGTTCTTGGCCGCCACCGCGAGGTCCTTGAAGCCGGGGACCGTCTGAGCGATAACGGTGAATGTCTCGCCGTAGCCGGGGCAGGTGGCGAGCTCGCGTACCGCGGCGTCACCCATGTCGTAGCGAGCGAACATGGTGTCGACAACACCAATCTTGACGGGGGAGGACTTCGACGACTTGGTTTTGGCCATATTCCCAGTCTAGGAAGTGTGGTCGAGACGCGGTTCGCGTACGACCATATGCGCGCCGAGTAACTGCAGGGCGGCGGGGAAGTACGGGTCGCGGAACGTGCCAAAGATGTCCCAGCGTCGGACAAATCGGTTGCGGTCGACCAAGGGGTCGAGACGGCCACGAGACGAGCTGGCGTCGTGACGGATGACAACGTCGGGGACAATGACCACCGCCCCACCGTTGTTCTGGAGTCGCAGGCACAGATCCACGTCATTCATCACGACCGCGAAATCTTCGTCCATGCCGCCGACTGCTTCCCACGCTGAGCGCCGCACCATGGTCACGGCGCCAGTGACGGCCGCCACTTCGCGACGGGCATTGACGAGGTAGTCGTCGAGAAACCAGTTGCGGCCGTAGATCAGGTGCTGTGGGTATGGGGCAATAACGACGCCGTCGTGTTCGTGGTGACCGAATTGGTCGACCTGTCGACAGCCGGTGGCCGCGACACCCGCGAGAAGCGTCACGCCGACCATGCGCTCCAGCCAGTCGGGCGTTTCGATGACCGTGTCGTTATTCAGCGTCACGATGAGCGGCGCCGTGGTCGACGCCACGCCACGATTCATGATGGCGGCGTAATTGAACGGCCCAGGGCACGGGACCACGCGATGAGGGGTAGTGGCGAAGTAGGCGAGCGTCGCAGGGTCGACGGAGTCGTTGTCCAAAATGGTGATGCGATAGTTGGGGTAGGTGCTTCGCCCCTCAACTGAGTTAATGCAGCGTTCGAGCAGATCGAGACGGTCGCGAGTGGGGATGATGATGTCCACTAGCGGCGTCTCGGTCAAGGTCACTTCCCATGACACCAGGCCATCGGGCCGGACACTGGTGACGACCGCCGGTAGTCCACGACGGGCAAAGGCCGCGCTCACGACAGCCTGGGTGTCACCCGTCGTCGCTGTGCCGTGGGAGGTATCGACGGGGATGGTCACGGGAACATGGACGAAACGAGCCCCGGCCTCCTGCAGTCGAAGGTAGACATCGTGGTCACAGGCGCTTGCCGCCGCGCGGGCGAAGCCACCGATGGCTCGAATAGTTGCGGTCCGTAGCAACGCAGGTCGCCCAATGACGTTCATACCCAATAGGGTCAGTGGTCCAACAACGGGCGGCTTAAAAAGTGGGATGTGGTCGCGTAGCTCATCGGCAAACACGACATCGGCGTTGTCACGCATTGGCCAGAGCGTGGCGAGCGCTGACTCCGCGTGAGTGTGACTGGGGGCAATGAGAAGCCACTCGCTGTTAGCGACGGCAGCATCAAGATCATCAAATGAAACGGCTAGAGCTGCCGTATCAATACTGACCACGGCGCACCGAGCGAGCATGTCCGGGGTCGCTGACATGGGAGGGGCGGGCACCAGCAAGGACTCGATCGGTGGGGCTGAGGGCAGTGCCGGTAACTGATTGCCACGGAGACGTGACTCCAGTGACTGGGCCAAACGACGTCGGCGTGTGTCGTCACCAAGCAGGGGGCCGACGAGCCTCGTAAGCGTGCTACTCGAGTGTGAGCGTACGGCGGCATGGAACGCTTTCCAGCGCCGGTGCAGTTCGCGGTCGGAAGCCAGAACGCCTTCACCGAGGTCAAAACGGGGGTAATGCGACACGGTGACCTTTCGCCTGAGCGCTCCAGTAGAGCCCTTAAAAATGTACCTGTTTCTCCCTCGGGGAATTGGCCACATCGAAATCGCTACGCGGACTAGGGTTATTTCGTTTCTTAAACACATTTACTGAAGGTGATACCCCAAAAGAAAGAGGTTGTCGTGTCTGACGCCATTGCTGAATCACAGAGCTCGTCAGAGCACAAACTTCGTGGGGGAGTCCTCGGACTCTTTGACTCCGTCATTATGGGCCTCGCCGGTTCGGCACCGGCCTATTCAATCGCCGCTACGACCGCGCTGCTGTTTGGTGCCGTGGCCTACGGCGGTCCCGCCGCCCTGTTGTACTGCGGATTCTTCATGTTCGGCATCGTCTTCGCCTTTAAGTACTTGTCGCAGGACGAGTCGTCGGCCGGCGCCTCGTACTCCTGGGTCCGCCGCGGTCTGCACCCGATCATTGGCTACTTCGCCGGCTGGTCGCTCATTGTCTCGTCCTTGATTTTCTCCGTGGTGGCGACGCTGCCAGCAGGATCCAACCTGCTCGCACTGTTCTCGTCGTCGCTGGCGAATAACAAGACGTGGGTGACGCTCTTTGGCGTCTTGTTCTTCCTGGCCATGGTGGTTACGGTGGCCGCCGGTGTCACGGTGACGGTCAAGGTGCAGATCATCATGTCCTGCGTTGAAGTGGCGCTCCTCGTGTTGTTCGCCATCTTGGCCATTTTCCACGCCCACCACACGGTCGCCTTTTCGTGGCACTGGTTCGCACCCTCGATCTTCAAGGGTTCCGGTGGCTTTAAGGGCTTCGTGGCGGGTGCGCTCTTGGCCGCCTTCTACTTTTGGGGCTGGGACGTCACCGCGAACTTGAACGAAGAGACCAAGTCCGCCAAGAAGACGTCGGGTATGGGTGGCATTTTGGGCACCGTCATCGTCTTCTTCCTCTACGAGCTCTTCACCGTGGCGTCAAACCTGGTGCTGACGCCCGCGCAGTTGAACGACTCCAACAATGCCGCCGACATTCTCTCGGTACTTGGTCAAGCCGTCTGGCACGGCACCGGCGGCAAGCTCATTGTTGTCGCGGTCATTCTCTCCACGGTGGCCACCTTGGAGACCCAGCTGATTCAGTTGACGCGTACGTTGTTCGCCATGGGGCGTGACAACACGATGCCCAAGATTTTCGGCACCGTGCACCCCGTGCGTAAGTCACCATTGGCCGCCACCATCTTCGTGACCGTTGTCACCATGGGCATTTTCATCGGCTCGCAGTACATCGGCTCACTGTCCAACATCCTCGCTGACGGCTACAACGCCATTGGCTTGCAGATCTGCTTCTACTACTGCGCCGCCGGCTTGGCCGTGGTGGTGCTGTACCGCCGCCAGTTGTTCAAGAGCGTCGGCAACCTGATCTTCATGGGCCTGTGGCCACTATTGGGCGCAATCTTCATGGGCTTCATCTTCTGCAAGGTGATTCCAGGACTGAACACCACGACCAAGTGGGTTGGTCTGGGCGCGATCGCGGCCGGCGTTGTCCCATTGGCGTACTTCTGGTTCGTGGCGAAGTCGTCGTACTTCGACTTGCCGACCAAGGAAGACCGCCACGCCGTGCTCGAAGAGTTCGAACAGAACCTGTAGTCGTTGCTTCAAGAATGGGCCCTGGGCGCGTGATGCGCTCAGGGCCCATTTTCTTTTCTCTCGTTACGACTTTGTGATGCAATTGAAACACGCCCGACACATTTAGCACCTACGGTTGATACATGGCCGTTGTGTTCGAAACAGACTCCTCGGGCGCATGGAATGAAATGTTCAGTGCGCCGGGTCAGCCTCGGCTCATGTACCAGCGGTTGCTGGCGGACCTCGACACCCAAAACGTGGCGGAACTCGGTCAGCGAGCTGACCAATTAGCGCGTACCTTCATTGACCGCGGCGTCACCTTTGCCCATTCGGGGGAGGAGCGCCCCTTCCCGCTCGACATCGTGCCTCGCATTATCGGGGCGCTGGAGTGGGATCGCCTCTCGCGCGGTATCGCCCAGCGAGTGCGGGCGTTGGAAGCATTTCTGGCCGACGTGTACGGTCCCGGTCGCATCTTTGATGACGGGGTCATGCCTCGTCACGTGGTCACTTCAAGCCCCCACTTTTGCCGCCAGGCATTTGGCATTACGCCGGCCAACGGGGTGCGCATCGCGGTGGCCGGTATCGACGTCATTCGCGACGAGCTCGGGAATTTCTGCGTGCTCGAAGACAACATTCGCATCCCCTCGGGCGTGAGTTACGTCATTGAAAACCGTCGGGCAATGACCCAGACGTTCTCCTCGCTGTTTTCGAATCACCGGGTGCTCCCTGTCGACTCCTACCCGTCGAAGTTGCTGGCGGCGCTCGTCGCCTCAGCACCGCCGAAAGCGAAGAACCCCGTTGTCGTGGTGCTGAGCCCCGGTGTGCACAACGCCGCCTACTTCGAACACGTCTTGTTGGCCCGCATGATGGGCGTCGAGCTCGTCGAAGGCCGCGACCTAGTGTGTCGAGCCAATCACGTCTACATGCGCACGACGACCGGCGAGCGCGCCGTGCACGTGATCTACCGCCGTGTCGACGACGACTGGCTCGACCCACTGCAGTTCCGTCCTAATTCCGTCATTGGTGTCGCCGGCCTCGTGAATGCCGCGCGAGCAGGCAACGTCGCGATTTCGAATGGTCTAGGTAACGGGGTAGCGGACGACAAGCTCGTCTACACCTACGTGCCCGACTTCATCCGGTACTACCTCGCCGAAGAGCCGTTGCTCGACAACATCGCGACCTTCCGTCTCGACGACCCCGAGGTCTATCCCGAGATTGTGGCCAACTTGGAAAAGTTCGTGATCAAGCCCGTGGACGGCTCTGGCGGTAAGGGCATCGTGATTGGCCCGCAGGCCAGTGCCGAGGAGTTGGACGAGGTGCGTGCCGCTATTGAGACTGCGCCTCGTAACTGGATTGCGCAGCGCCCGGTGGCTCTCTCGACACACCCGACCTTCGTGGACGACCACATCAGTCCGCGCCACATCGACCTGCGCCCCTTCGCTGTCTCCGATGGCAACGACGTCTGGGTGCTCCCTGGTGGCCTCACGCGTGTCGCACTGGGAGCCGGTGAGCTCATTGTGAACTCCAGTCGCGGTGGTGGCTCGAAGGACACGTGGGTGCTCTCAGAAGAAGTCACGCCACTCGCGGCACCGGCGCCAGAAACGATGTCGGGCGCGCTACAGGGTGCGCCACAGCAGAACGATGAGTTCTTTAATCAGGACGAGGAGCAGCAATGAGCGACCGCGGCATGCTCTCTCGACTCGCGGAGTCGCTGTTCTGGATTGGTCGCTACATCGAGCGTGCGGACGACACCAGTCGCATCGTGGACTCGTACGTCCACCGCATTGTCGAAGACCCCTTCAACGACGAAGACGCCACGTGCCGCTCCCTCTACGCCATCTTGGGTGTGACGCCGCCGGAGGCGGAGTTGTTGCGTGACGAGATGCTGCACAGCATTGTCTACGACGAGACGAGCCCGAACTCGATCGCAGGGTCGCTCGAAGGCGCCTTTGAAAATGCTCGTCGCAGTCGAGACTTCATCTCATCGGAGATGTGGGTCGCGCTCAACACCACTCGCAACGAACTTCGCGCCCGTCAGCGGGTTGCCGCGGGTCTGGGGCCCGCCACCTACCTGGCCTACGTTCGTGAGCGTTGTGCACTCTTGGCTGGCCTCACCGACGCCACGTTGGCCCACGATGACGGCTGGCATTTCTTAATTCTTGGTCGCAATTTGGAGCGCATCGACATGACGACGCGACTCCTGCGAGGCCGCATCGCCTACATGGACGCGGCGCCAGACTGGCTGGCTTTCTTGCGGGCCAATGGTGCCATGGAGTCCTTCATGCGCTCAACGCACCAACTGAGCGACCCCAACGGTGTGGCGACGTTCTTAATGCTGAATCGCCAGTTCCCACGATCGGTCCTCTTCGCCCTCAATGTCGTGGACGAAGCACTCAAGGAAGTCCAGTCGTCGAACCAGCTCTTCGAAAGTGGCGACGCCGCGCGACAACTGCTGTCGCAAGCGCGCAGCACGTTGGAGTTCAGCGACCCGGCCACACTGCTCGAGCAGCTGCCGGACCTCCTCACCATGCTCGAGGGCACCTGTTATCGCATTACTGACGCGGTGACCGATAAGTACTTCCGCCACGAAGAGGCCATTCTCTGGATTAGCGAGGAAGAGTGATGAGCGACGAACTTCGCCTCCAAATTCGCCACCACACGGGCTTTCACTACGAAGGCCACGCCAAGTCCTCCTACAACGAAGCCCGCATGACCCCGCAGACCTCGCCGACGCAGGCGGTGGAACAGACGCGCCTGGCGGTCCGGCCGGTGGTGCCAACGTATAGCTACCTCGACTACTTCGGCACCCTAGTAACGGCCTTTGATATTGGTGAGATTCACGATGACCTGGAAGTTGAGTCGACTTCCACGGTGCTCACCCGTCCGGCAGTTGTTGGCATCCCGATGCAGTGGCGTGATGTTGACGACGAGTCCTTTATTGATCGCATGGGGGAGTACCTCACACTGACGAGACGCACCGAAATCCCCGAAGCGGCGCTCGCTGGTGTTGACCAGTGGCGCACAGCCGCCGACCTGCACGAGACGGTGGCGGCCGTCGGCGAATTCGTGCGAGGCCGCGTGCAGTACGTGACGGGCTCGACCAACGTTTCGACTACCGCGACCGAAGCGTGGGACCGCGGCCAGGGGGTGTGTCAAGACATGACTCACCTGACACTGGGCATTCTGCGGAGTCTCGGCATTCCGGCCCGCTACGTGTCGGGGTACTTCTATCCCAAGAAGACGGTCGAAATGGAAGAGACCATTCGGGCCCAGAGTCACGCCTGGGTGGAGTACTTCTCGGGGGAGTGGACGGGGATTGACCCGACGAATGGCATCGGTCACACTGCTCGCCACATCGTGGTGGGGCGTGGTCGCGACTACGGCGATGTCTCGCCGCTCAAGGGCATCTACCAAGGGCCCAAGTCAACGGGCACCGGCGCCGTGGTTGAAATCACCCGCCTGCCGTAACGCCGGCCTCGGTAGTCTGTGATTATGACCATGCCTGCGGTGTTCATCGGACACGGAAGCCCCATGAATGCGATTGAGACGAATCGCTGGACGAACGAGTGGGCACAGTACGCGTTGAGTGTGCCCGTGCCACGGGCAATCGTGGCAATTTCGGCCCACTGGTACATCGACGCCACCGCCGTCACGTCGATGGCGCGCCCGCGGGTCATTCACGATTTTTACGGGTTCCCGCAGGAACTCTTCGACTTTGACTACGCGGCCCCCGGGTCACCCGATGTGGCGCGTCAACTCGCCGACATTGTTCAGCCCACGGTGGTCTCGCTCGACGATGAGACGTGGGGGATTGACCACGGGACCTGGTCGGTACTGGCCAAGATGTACCCCGAGGCCAACGTGCCGGTGGTGCAGCTCGCTATCGACGCCACCAAGCCCCTGTCGTACCACATGGACCTTGGGGCGAAGCTGGCCCCGCTGCTCGATGATGGCGTGATGATTATGGGCTCGGGTAATGTCGTGCACAATTTGCGTGCCATTTCGTGGGGCGCCGGTGACTCTGGTTTTGACTGGGCGCAACGCTTTGATGACGACGCCAACCGAATCATGCGAGAAACGCCAGACACCCTGGGTGACCTGACGGACTCCGACGACTACCGCTTCGCGGTGCCCACAAACGATCACTTCTTGCCGCTGGGCTATATCGCGGGGATCGCGTCGGCGACGGGTCGTGATGTCTCGACCTTCGCCCAAGGCTGCACCCTGGGCTCACTGTCGATGACCTCGTATTCGGTTGCCTAGTTAGGCTTCGTCGGTGCCCGCCGACTCGGCGGCAATCTCCGCGTGAATGGCTTCCATGTCAAGCGACAAAGCCTGATTCACGAGGTCGCGGAGCGACGCCTCAGGTAGTGCGCCGGCCTGCGAGAAGATGACGACCTGCTCGCGGATAATCATCAGCGTGGGGATCGACTGGATGTTGAACGATGCGGCCAGTGCCTGCTGGTCTTCGGTGTCAATCTTGCCGAAGACGCCAGTAGGAAACTCGTCTGACACGGTTTCGAAGATCGGGCCAAACGTGCGGCATGGTCCACACCACTCGGCCCAGAAGTCGAGCAACACGAGGTCGTTTTCGTTAATGAGTGATTCGAGTGTTTCCGATGTGACAGCAATCGTGGCCATGGCACAGTCCTTTCGCGGCTGGTCCACGCCATGCGAACCGTACCGGTTCTACTTTATGGCGGGCCGTAGCCAGTGTGCTTAGCGCTCTTCGAGCCCCCACGGCGCGCCGTGCGCGTTGACGAGGTCGAGGAACGGTGTCGGTGGCAGCGCTTCGGGGCCCACGACACCCGCAGCACTCCAGAGACCGTTGTCGATCAGCTCGAGGGCGCACACGGGGTTGAGCGCAGTCTGCCAGACGACTGCCTGGGCACCGAATTCACGCATGGACCACTCGTTGTCGACCACGTGATACAGGTAGACCTCACGCGGGGCACCGTCCTTGCCGAGTCCCTTCACCCAAGTACCGGCACAGGTCGCACCCTCAATCCGGTCACCCAACTGCGCGGGGTCGGGGAGGCAGGCGGCGACGACGTCGCGTGGCGACACCTGGACGCCATTGACGGTGACGGGGGCCGTCTTGTCGAGGCCGATGGTGTGCAGCGTGCGCAGCACGTTGAGGAACTGTGCGTCGAGACCGAACTTGAACGTGACGCGACCGGCGTCAATCCAGCGAGGAATCAACAGCACTTCTTCGTGCTCGACGTTGACGCATTCAACTGGTCCGATGCCGCCAGGGAAGTGGAAGACCTCGGGCTCACTGAAGGGCTCCGTGGTGAACCAGCCGCGGTCTTTTTCGAAAATGATTGGTGGATTCAGGCACTCTTCGATGGTCGTCCAGATAGAGAAGGTTGGGGCGAAGTCGTAACCACGAATGGACATGTTCGACCCGTCGCGGACGCCAATCTCATCGATGCGAGAAAAGAGTTCGTCGGCGGCGTAGCGAGCGAAGACGTCGCTCATACCGGGTTCGATGCCCATGCCCACGAGGGCCATCTGCTCACGAGCGGCCCACTGGTCAGCGAGGGCAAACTGCTCGTCACCCAGTTTGAGCCCCGGCATGGTCATGGGGTGTTCGGGGTGGGGCTTTGAGAGCGACATCGCGGTGTCGAGGTAGGTCACTCCCGCGCGCAGACAGGCTTCGAAGATTGACATGACGAAGCGGGGGTCGAGCACGTTCAAGACGGCGGTCGCCTTTTCGGCGGCGATTAGTTGCTCAATCGCGGCGCCGTCGGCAGCATTCAGTTGGTAGGCGACGAAGCGGTCATCAAAACCGGCGATAGCTCGCTGGGCCTTGCCGAGGTCGTAGTCAGCAATGGCAATTCGTTCGAAGAGCCCCCACTTGTTAATGGTCTTGACGACGGCCGAGCCGACGCCACCAGCACCGATGATGAGAACACGCATGAGGAATCCTTTGCGGCCACCGTGACCAGTTCACGATGAGCCCCTACCGAGAGTAGCGAGAAAGGGGCGCCGAAAATGGCTCTTCGGTGACCTATTCGTCGATAGTGAATGGAGCGTGGATCTCACCGAGCGTGGTGCCGGCCATATGCGCATTGGGGGTCTCGCCTCGGGCCACTTGCGCGTTGAATGCCGCCTTCTCCCACTTGGCCTCGACCTTGCCGTACTTCCAGTAGGCGAGCGCGAAAGCCCACACCAGAACGAACATCGCGACGACAATCATGCCGGCCTTGTTGATGTCAAAGTTTTGGGCGTAGTTCCACAGACCACCGGTCAATTTGAGCTGAGTGGCGAGGACCTGCATGAGCTCGAGGGTGCCGATGTAAAAAGCGACCAGCACACTGAGTCCCGTAATGGCGATGTTGTAGTACACCTTGCGCACGGGCTTCGAGAAGGCCCAGCCGTAGGCGAAGTTCATGAACGATCCGTCAATGGTGTCGAGCAGGCTCATGCCGGCCGCGAACAAAATCGGCAGGGAGATCAGCGCCCACAAGGGGAGACCGGCGGCCACCGAGGTACCGGCCAGAACGAGGAAGGCAACTTCGGTGGCGGTGTCAAAGCCGAGGCCGAACAAGAATCCCAAGGGGTACATCTTGCCGGGTCGGTCGATCGAGCGCGCGAGGCGTCCGAAGAACCGCATGAAGAGTCCGCGGGCGTTCAGGTGCTTCTCTAATTCGGCGTCGTTGAAGCGACCCTGACGCATTTCGATGAACAACTTGACGATGCCCCACAACACAATGACGTTGAGTCCGGCAATCACGTACAAGAAGCCACCCGATACCAAGGTTCCAACCAGGCCACCGAACTGGTGCAGGCCTGAGTTGGCGTTGCGAACCTGACCGCCAAGGGCCTTCACGCCGAGGCCCAGTAGCAAGGTCAGGAGAAAAACGACTGACGAGTGACCGAGCGAAAAGAAGAAACCCACCGACATGGGGCGCTTTCCTTCAGCCATGAACTTTCGGGTGGTGTTGTCGATAGCGGCGATATGGTCGGCGTCAAAGGCGTGACGCATACCCAGGGTGTAGGCGAGGATGCCGGTGCCGACGCCGATGGCCGAAGCCTTCATGCCAGCACTGTGGTGGTGGGCAGCCAGAATCAAGAGCGTGAAGCCCAGAACATGGAGAAAGGCAATGATGCCGAACATGCCAAAGAGTCGGCGCCACTCGTTCGGTGAGAAGGAAGCGCGTATTTTCTGTGACGTGCTGATGGGCGAGGCAACCGTGGTCATGGCGACACCTTAATAGGAATTATTCGCAATAAGTCATTTTTTTGGCTACCCGCCCAAAATGTGGTGACGTGGCCCTTGGCGCGCTCTACTTCGACAGACTCGAAGTGAACCGCCGCCAAGCCACAACGGCCCAGAGGATCTCCGCGAGGCCGAACGGCCAGGCGCCGGACAAAAAGCCGTACACGCTTGAAAGTAGGCAGCCCACGGCAAATCCCACCACGTACCGCGGCCCACGGGACTCGAGGGCGTACATCACGATCATGAAGGTAACGGCGAGTACGCCATACAGAGTTATGCCCACCTCAAAAGTATGGCGGCTATTTCAGATTCTCATTACACGGCATCGCAGCCCAGTGCACCGGCACGCTTTGTGTAGCAAAAAAGAAAATCGCCTCGGTCTTTCGACCGAGGCGATTCTTGGTGGAGGTACGGGGATTTGAACCCCGGACCCCTTGCATGCCATGCAAGTGCTCTGCCAGCTGAGCTATACCCCCGCGAGACATCAATACTAGCAGTTCGCGCAACGACCGCTCCCAGCCACTTCGGCGTTGAAGCGACCTACGTAGAATAGATATATGGCACGCCCCTTTGACGTAACGGAAATTGAGCAGAAGTGGCAGGCCCGTTGGCTTGACGAGGGAACGTACGAAGTCGATAACGACGACCCCCGTGAAAGGTTCTACGCCCTCTGCATGTACCCATACCCTTCGGGGGCGGCTCACCAGGGCCACGTGCGTAACTACACCTTCGGTGACCTCGTGGTGCGCTACCAGACCATGCGCGGTAAGGCCGTTCTATCCCCGTTTGGCTTCGACTCCTTTGGCTTGCCGGCGGAAAATGCCGCCATTAAGGCCGGCAGCCACCCACGCCTCTTTACCGACGCCCGCATGGGGGAGTTGAAGAACTCGGTTCGACGTCTGGGTGCCGTCTACGACTGGCGTCGTGAAGTCTTTAGTCACGACCCGCGTTACATGAAGTGGGCACAGACGATTTTCCTGCGGTTCTTGAAGGCCGGTTTGGCCTATCGAGCTGAAGCGCCCGTGAACTGGTGCCCTGGGTGTGCCACCGTATTGGCCAACGAGCAGGTCAATGCCGACGGCACCTGTGACCGATCGGGCGACCTCGTTGAGCGCAAGAACCTCGAGCAGTGGTTCTTCAAGATCACTGCCTACGCCGAAGAACTGTTGAACGACATCGACTCGCTGGAATGGCCCGAGCGTGTCAAGACAATGCAGCGCAACTGGATTGGGCGCTCGGAGGGCGTCGAGTTCGCGTTGCCCTTCCAGCACGACGCCTCGAAGGAGTTGCGGGTCTTTACGACGCGCCCCGACACGGGCTTTGGCGTGACCTACGCCGTCGTTGCCCCCGAGCACCCACTGCTGGCTGATCTCACGACCGATGAGCAGCGCGCGGTCGTTGAGGAACTGGTTGGCCGCGCCACGCAGGCGAGTGAGCTTGAGCGCACGGCGTCCTCGGACGCGGGTGCCGGCCTCGACAAGCGCGGTGCCTTCACGGGCTCGTACGTGGTCAACCCGTTTAACAACGAACCCGTACCGGTCTACGTGGCCGACTACGTGCTCGGCAACTACGGCACCGGCGCCATCATGGCCGTTCCGGCCGAAGACGAGCGTGACTACGCCTTCGCGCAGGTGCACGGACTGCCCATCGTCCGTACGGTGGCGACACCGGACGACTTTGCCGGTGGCGCCTACGCCGGTGATGGCGTGCACATCAACTCGGGCTTCCTTGACGGCCTGGGCATCGCCGAGGCCAAGGACCAGGCAGCGAACTTCCTTGAGGCCAACGCCAAGGGTGAGCGCAAGGTGAACTACCGCCTGCGCGACTGGCTCGTGTCACGCCAGCGTTTCTGGGGCTGCCCAATTCCGATCATCTACTGTGACGACTGCGGCATGGTGCCCGTGCCCGAGGATCAGCTGCCCGTCGTGGCGCCAGACGACGTCACGATGGACAAGTCTGGTCAGTCGCCGTTGGCCACCCACGAGGGGTTCCGCAACGTCTCGTGCCCCACCTGCGCCAAGCCGGCTCGCCGTGAAGCGGACACCATGGACACCTTTACCGACTCGTCGTGGTACTACCTGCGCTACGCCGACCCATTTAGCGACGGCCAGGCCTTCGACCCCGCCGAAGCTGCGAAGTGGATGCCCGTCGACCAGTACATCGGTGGCATCGAGCACGCCATTTTGCACCTGCTCTACGCCCGTTTCTACTTGAAGGCACTGGTTGACATCTCGATGGCCCCGGGTCTGCCACGGGAGCCCTTCAAGCGCCTCTTCACCCAGGGCATGATTCGTCTCGACGGATCGAAGATGTCCAAATCGAAGGGCAACTTGATTGCGCCCGAGAAGTACTACGACACCGTGGGCGCCGACGGCCTGCGTCTCTTCCACCTCTTCGTCGGCCCACCGGCCGACGACGTTGACTGGACGAGTCAGACCGAGGACGTTATTGACGGCTGCGCACGATTCATCGACCGCATCTATCGCTTGGCGCACTACGACGAATGCAACTTCCACGAGGAGCGCTCCGCGGCCGACGAAGAAGTGTTGCGCGAGGTGCACCGCACGATCGTGCGCGTCACCGACGGCCTAGAAAAGTGGAGCTACAACACGGCCGTGGCCGCGTTGATGGAGTTGTTGAACACGATTTCCAAGTGGGCTCGTTCCGCTGAGGGGGCGCACCGCGCCACCCTGGACGAGTCGCTCGACCTCCTGCTTCGCCTGCTGGCGCCAATGGCACCGCACATCACGGCCGAACTCTGGGAAGAGCGTCACCCCGGTGAGCCAGGCGTGCACGCCCAGACCTGGCCCGTGGCCGACGAGAGTCTGGTGGCCCACGCGTTGGTCACGATGGTCGTGCAGATCAACGGCAAGGTTAAGTCGCGCGTCGAGGTCAGCCCCGACGTGAGCCAGGAAGACGCCATCACTGCCGCGTTGGCCGACGCCACGATTGCGGCTGCTCTGAATGGACAGAGCCCGCAGCGCGTTGTGGCGGTCCCACCGCGATTGGTGAACGTCATTCTCTAATGGCCAACGTCCGGGTCTCGCACAGTTCGGTCACGATTGAACCGCCTCGGTTCGATCGTCCCGAAGTGGAGATTCGGGCGTCGGATCGACGAAAGAAGACGGGTACCGCGCATTGGTCGGGGAGCCGCATCGTGGTGCAAATTCCCGCACGACTGCGCGGTCGCGACCGCACGGTGTTCGTCGACTCGTTAGTCGAACGCCTCCTTACCCAGCGCCCCGCGACCGCCACCGGCGACGCCGGGCTCGAAGAGCGGGCCCGCGTGTTGGCTGAGCTCTACCTCGATGGGGTGATGCCGTCATCGGTGCGCTGGAGTTCGACGCAGCACCGCCGATGGGCCTCGTGTTCGCCCGACACCCGTGAGATTCGGGTGTCGAATCGACTGCAGTCGTGCCCCGACTGGGTGATCGACGCCGTCTTGGTGCACGAGATTGCGCACCTGATTGAGGCCGACCACTCCGCGGCCTTTCACGAGTTAGCGAATCGCCACCCACGCCAGGGGGAGTGTGCCGTTTTTCTCGACGGCTACGCCCTTGGTCTCGGGCTGCGCATTGAAGAGTCGGACGTCGAAGGGGCTTAGAGGCCTTCGCCGCGCAGGAACTGTTCGAGTTCCGCGGCGAGCTCATCACCACTGGGGATAATGTCACCGAGCGAGTGACCTTCGTCCTCGTCGGCGACTTCTTCCAGCTGCGCCACCATCGACGAGTGCTCGGGGTTGTTGGCCACGAGGTCATCAACGCGAGCGCGCGCCTCGTCGGCCGTGAGGCGCAGTGACGAGGCGTCCAAGGTGAGGCCGCCCAAGCGGGCCAGTCCTTCGATGAGACCAGCCGAGGCCTGCGGATAGGGCATGGAAGCCACGTAGTGGGGGACACGGGCCCAGAGCGTGACCACGTCGATGTCGACGTCGGCAAAGCCCAGTTCTAAGGCGGAGTTAATACCCGCAGGGACCTCGAGCTCGCCCGACACGGTGCCGATGGCGTTCAGCAGGTGGGCTGAGTTTTCCGGTGCCGTGCCGATGATGCGCACTGGGCGAGTGTGCGGCGTGGGGGCGGGGAAGGCACCGAGTCCCAGGGCCAAGCGAACGTTGTAGGTCAGGGCGGCGTCGGTCACCGCTTCGACGAAGTCACTCCAGTGAAAGTCAGGCTCGGGGCCGACCAAGAAGAGGATGTCAGCGCCGTCACGGTCGCGACCCCAGCGCAGCTGGATCTCGGGCCAGGTGAGTTCGGTAGTGACGCCGTCGATGATGCGCACCAAGGGGCGACGGGCGCGCTGGTCAATGAAGTAGTCCGTGTCGAACGTGGCGAGCGGCTCGGTGTGAATGGCGTCGAGCAACGTGGTCATCGCGGTTGAGGCACCGAGGCCGGCGTCGATCCATCCTTCGAGGCAGTAGACGAGGACGGGCTCGTGCAACTCGGGCTCGGATAGTGGCATCATGCGGCTAAAAATCTCGTCGTCCATGGTCACCTCCTAATCGAAATCGTGCGCAACTTTCACGCAGGTATTCAGGCTAGTGGACGCACCAAGGGGGTCCATCTCCGACATTAGGCTGGGGCGCGTGACGACACCCGCTGCGACCACGACAGACTCGGCTAGTGGTGTGACGACGTTTTGGCCCTCGGCTCCGGTGGCAATTGCCCTCGGCGAACGGCGCTTTGACGTGACCACGCGAGCGCTGGTGATGGGGATTTTAAATCGCACCCGCGACTCCTTTTTTCAGCCGGCGGCAACCTTCGACTTCGACGCCTTTCTGCGCCGCGCCGATGAATTGGTGGCCGGCGGGGCCGACCTCCTTGATGTCGGCGGGGTCAAAGCCGGGCCCGGTGAGGAAGTCTCTGAAGAGGAAGAACTCGACCGCGTGGTGCCGGCGATTTCGGCCCTCCACGAGCGTTTTGATGTGCCGCTCAGTATCGACACCTGGCGCGCTGCGGTTGCCCGCGCCTGTTTTTCAGCGGGGGCAACCTTGGGCAATGACATTTCAGGCTTTGCCGACCCCGACTATCTCGCGACCGCCGCTGAGGCCGGGGCCAGCGTGGTGGCAACACACATCCGCCTGCGTCCGCGGGTGGCCGATCCGACACCGCACTATGACGACGTGACCGCGACGGTGGCCGACTTCCTTCGCGAACGGCGCCAGCGCGCGCTCGATGCCGGACTACGACATGAGCAGATCATTGTTGATGCAGGGTTGGACCTCGGCAAGACCGCACCGCAGAGCGTGCAGTTACTGCGCGACTCCGCTGAACTGGCCGCGATTGGCCCACTGCTGCTGTCGGCGTCTAACAAGACTTTCCTGGGCAAGATGTTCGATCTCGATGTGCTCGAGCGCCGTGAGGCGTCGTTAGCGGCTAGTTCGTTGGGCATCATTGGTGGCGCTCGGGTTCTGCGAGTGCACGACGTCGTTGGCACGGTGCGTGTTCGCGACACCATGGCGCGCATACTGGAGAGCGCATGAGTACCTCACTGTGCATCGTCGCCTCAGACCCCACATTGGTCTACGACGCTCTGCGCTTACGCATCGACGAAGCCCTCGGCGGCCTCGATCCCTCAATTGCGCTGCAGGACTTCACCGCGAAGGACGCGGCGGCCACCAGTAGCGACTCGATCATCTCGCAGATTCTCGAAGCCCTGCAGACACCGCCGTTCTTGGTGGAGCGCCGGGTGGTGGTGGTGCGTGACGCCCAAAACTTGACCAGCGACGAGGCCAATGAACTCATCGAGTGGATGAAGAACCCCACCCCCGATGTGCTGCTTCGCATTGCGCTGGTGGGGACGAAGACACACAAAATTGCCAAGGCTGCCGAAGAGCTCATCACCCTCGACTTGGGCTACGGCAAGGACGAGAAGCCGAACTTTGTGCGCGCGACGTTCGCGAACTACAACGTCCAGGTTGACGCTGCCGCACTCTCGGCAGTCATTTCGCACTTCGGCGACGAGATTGAGCGCGTGGACTCGCTGGCGCGCACGCTGCAAAACATCTATGGCTCCTCACCGCTCACTATCAAGCACATCTCGCCCTACCTCGGTGAGGCCGGCAACGTTCCCGAGTGGGACCTCACCGACGCCATCGATCGAGGCAACGTCACGACAGCAATCACGATTGCGCGACGCATGCTCGACTCACGGGGGCGGGCGGGTCTGCAGATTGTCAACATGATGCAGCGCCACTTCCTGCGGGCGGCTCGCCTCGAAGGCCTGGACCTCTCTGCGAAGGAGGCTGCGACCTTGTTGGGGGTGAAGAGCGAATACACCGCCACCAAGGCGTTGAACATGGCCCGCGCCATGGGGCCGGACCGGATTGCCGACGCCATCTCGATGATCACCCAGGCCGACCTTGACCTCAAGGGGGCGGTGAGCTTTGGTGGCAAGGACTTGGAAAGCGACCAGGACGTCACGGAACTGACGGTGATTGAAGTCCTGGTAGCCCGACTGGCCCGACTCAGTGCGGTGCGGCGCTAAACCTTTTCGAAGCAAATGAAAAACGGCGCCCACGAGGGGCGCCGTTTTTCATCTAACTAGGAGGAAAGACTTAGGCGTTGGCCTTCGCGCGCAGTGCGTTGATGCGCTTCATGAGGCCCGACTTCTTGTTAGCGGCAGTGTTCTTGTGGATGACACCCTTGGTCGCGGCAGTGTCGATGCGCTTGATGGCGGCCTTGAGGGCCGTCTCCTCGTTCTCGGTGCCAACGGCCTTGACGGCAGTCTTGGTGCGGGTGCGCATCTCAGACTTCACGGCGCGGTTGCGGTCACGTGCGACTTCGTTCTGCTTGTTGCGCTTGATCTGGCTCTTGATATTTGCCATGAAAAAACCTCGTTCGTTGTGCGCCGAAGTGCTCCGGCGGGCTTAGTAAGGCTAGCAGGAACCTACGGGGTAGTGCGAGGTGCATCTCCGTGGCGCCCACTCGGGTAGCCTTGACAGCACCGTGGCCAACAACCTTTTCCCCGTCGAAACGTCGAAAATCCGCAATTTTTCTATCATTGCGCACGTCGACCACGGCAAGTCGACCCTGTCGGACCGCATCTTGGAGATTACCGGAGCAGTCGACCCTCGCTTAATGCGGGCCCAGTACCTGGACTCAATGGACATTGAGCGCGAACGGGGTATCACCATTAAGGCCCAGAACGTCCGGGTCCACTTCGAAGACCACATCCTGCAGCTCATCGACACGCCCGGTCACGTTGACTTCGGCTACGAAGTCTCTCGCTCGCTGGCCGCGTGCGAAGGGGCCATCTTGCTCGTCGACGCCTCGCAGGGCATTCAGGCCCAAACCTTGGCCAACTGTTACCAGGCGATTGAGAACAATCTTGAAATCATCGCGGTGCTGAACAAGATCGACCTGCCCGCCGCTGACCCCGAGCGATGCAAGGAAGAGCTCGACCGCGTGCTCGGCCTGCCGCCAGAGTCGGTGTTGAGCATCTCGGCCAAGACCGGTGAGGGCGTGCCCGAACTCCTGCGCGCCATCATTGAGCGCATTCCCGCTCCGCAGGGCAACCCGAACGATCCGTTGCGGGCCCTTATCTTTGACTCGCACTACGACCAGTACCGTGGCGTGATTTCGTCGATTCGTATCAAGGACGGCACGCTGCACCGCGACGCCAAGATTCGCATGATGCAGGCCGGCGTCAACCACGACATCGAAGAAATCGGCGTGCGCACCCCCGACATGATTCCGGTCGAACAGCTCGGACCAGGTGAAGTGGGCTACATCGTCGCCGGCATCAAGGACGTTGGTGGCGCCCGTTCCGGTGAGACCATCACGACGGCCTCACACCCCGCCCCCGAGGCTCTCGACGGCTACATCCACCCCAAGCCCATGGTCTACTGCGGTGTGTACCCAATTGACGGTGACGACCTCGGTGACCTGCGCGACTCACTCGACAAGCTCAAGCTCAACGACGCCTCGATTACCTACGAGCCCGAGTCCTCGCACGCTCTGGGCTTTGGCTTCCGCTGCGGCTTCTTGGGCTTGCTGCACATGGAGATTGTCCGTGAGCGCCTCGAGCGTGAGTTCAACCTCGACATCATCGCTACCGCACCCTCCGTGGTCTACCGCGCCTACCTCACCGATGGCTCGGAAGTGAAGATCGACAACCCCACCGACCTGCCCGACCCCTCGCGTCTCGACCACATCGACGAGCCCATGCTCTCGATCTCCATCCTGACGCCGAGCGAGTACCTGGGCACCGTGATGGACCTGTGCCAGTCGCGCCGCGGTGAGATGGTCAAGATGGACTACCTCTCAGTGGAGCGGGTGGAACTCAAGTACGCCATCCCCTTGGCCGAAGTCGTCATCGACTTCTTCGACGCGCTCAAGTCGCGCACCAAGGGATACGCCTCACTCGACTACGAGCCCGAGGGCTACATCACCTCCAAGCTCGTTCGCGTGGACCTCTTGATCAACCACGAGCCCGTTGACGCCTTCTCGACCATTGTGCACATCTCCAACGCCGACTACTACGGCCGCAAGATGGCCGAGCGGCTCAAGGAACTCATCCCACGCCAGATGTTCGACGTCCCAATTCAGGCGGCCGTCGGTGGGCGCGTGATCGCCCGCGAGACCGTCAAGGCCCGTCGTAAGGACGTGTTGGCCAAGTGTTACGGCGGTGACATCAGTCGTAAGCGCAAGCTGCTGGAAAAGCAAAAAGAGGGTAAGAAGCGCATGAAGAACCTGGGGCGCGTGGAAGTGCCGCAGGAAGCTTTCGTCGCCGCCCTCAAACTCGAGGACTAAGCGCCGCCACGGTCCGTGCGCGAAGCGACGAAGCGCACTTAGCACTCGGTAAACTTGAGTGCTAAAGGAGGATGCATGGCTCGCCGCTCAATCAACAAGACTGAAACGTCAGATTTGGACGCCCGTAAGGCCACCATCCTCGAAGCGGTGGTGACCGAGCACATCGATACCGCCCAACCCGTGGGCTCGTCCACCGTGCTCCAAAGCACGGACATGGGCGTCTCACCCGCCACGGTGCGCACCGAGATGGTCACGCTGGAACGCGAGGGCTACCTGGCCCAGCCCCACACCTCGGCCGGTCGCATCCCGACCGACAAGGGCTATCGCTACTTCGTCGATCACCTCAAGGCTGGCAAGTTGGGCGAGGCCCAGCGCCTGCAGGTCAACGAGTTCTTTGCCACGGTGCGTGGCGAGATGGAGAGCGTGCTCGAGCAGACATCAACACTGCTGAGCCGCATGACCGACTACACCGCCGTGGTGGTGGGTGCCGGCCACTCCCACGCCACCATCCTTTCGGCGCAGCTCGTCAGCCTCGACGCCCGCCACTTGTTAATGGTCACCGTGTTCTCGGACGGATCCGTGGCCAAGCACTCGGTGACCCCCACCGTCGACGTCAGCTACGAGACGGCCGCCGAAGCCTCCAAGCAACTCCAGGCTCTGCTGATCGGCACGACTTTGCAGCAAACCGTGCAAGTGCCTTCGCGCCACGACGCGGTGGCCTCACTGGTGCGCGAGGCAGTCGCCGTGCTGCACGCCGAGCGCCCCAAGGTTGAGGGCGAGTCCGTCTACATCGGCGGCTCGAGCCGCGTGGCCGAGTCCTTCGAGGGCGTGGACACCGTGCGCGAAGTCCTGAGCATTCTGGAAAAGGAGCTCCTCGTCGTCTCACTGGTGCAGGACATCTTGAACAAGGGTCTCTCGGTGGCGATTGGTGCCGAAACGGGACACGAGACACTGGCGACCAGCGCCGTGGTGGTGGCGCCGGTCACGGTTGATGGCGAGACCGTTGGTGCGGTCGGCCTCCTGGGCCCGGCGCGCATGAAGTACAAAGAATCCATCGCGGCGGTGGAAACCGTCTCGAGCGAACTGACCCGACACTTCGGGGGAACTGACTAATGCCTACAGACCTCTACGAAATTCTCGAAGCCGATCGCAACGCCTCGGCTGACGACCTAAAGAAGAACTACCGCCGCCTAGCGCGGCAGTATCACCCTGACGTCAATCCCGATGACGCCGAGGCCGAGCGCCGTTTCAAAGAGGTGTCTCAGGCCTACGAAATTCTCTCCGACCCCGACAAGCGAGCCAACTACGACCGCTTCGGCCACGAGGGTCCGATGGGTGGCGGGAACCCCTTCGGTGACGCGGGATCGGTCCAGGACATCTTCGACATGTTCTTTGGTGGCATGGGTGGGCGCAGTCAGCACCGTCGCGGACCACAGCCCGGCCCGGACGCCGAGTACGCCCTCGACATCACGTTGGACGAGGCGGCCTTCGGCGCGAGCCGAGAGATTTCCATCACGTTGCCACAGCGCTGCGGTGACTGCAACGGTTCCGGTGCGGCCGCGGGGACCACGCCGGTGACCTGTGTCGAGTGCGCCGGTGCGGGCGAGGTCCGGCGTGTCCGCAACTCCATTTTGGGTCAGATGATGACCACCGCCCCCTGCGCCCGATGCCAGGGCATGGGCTCACGTATTGAGTCACCGTGTGCGACGTGTCGTGGCGAGGGCCGCGTGAATGCGCCAACCACCTTCACAATTCAGATTCCCGCCGGTGTCGAAGAGGGCTCGACGATGCGTATTACCGACCGCGGCCCGGCTGGTGTGCGCGGTGGCGGCAACGGTCGACTCTTTGTGCACCTGCGCGTGACACCGGACGAGCGCTTTGAGCGCACCGGTGATGACCTGCACCACGAAGCCCACATCTCCTTTACGCAGGCGGCGCTGGGGGCCACGGTGACCGTGCCCACCTTGCGCGAAACGACCGACCTGCACATTGAGCCCGGCACCGCTAACGGCACCGTGCACCGGATCAAAGGTGAGGGGGTCGCACACCTGCACGGCCGCGGTCGTGGCGACCTTTACGTTCACGTCACGGTTGATGTGCCCACGCAGCTCGACGACGTGGAGCGCGAACTCCTAGAGAAGTTGGCGGCCCACCGCAACGAGGCCGTGCACGAGCCCGAGCACGGCCTCTTTCGAAAGCGCAAGAAGTGAGCCTGGTTGAGTGGCCACGCCGGATTGCGGCGCTGACCCAACTCCGAGTGGACGACCCCGAGCGACCCGTGCTCTCAAAAGACGACGATCACCACCTGCGTCGGGTGCTGCGGGCCAGCGACGGGGAAGAGGTCGTCGTCACCGACGGGCACGGCACCTGGAGTATCTGCGAGGTCACAGCAGTGTCGCTCAATCGACTCACGCCGGTGCACGTGGACCCGACCCCGACGCCCACCACTCTCTACATGGCCCCGCTCAAGGGTGACCGTTCCGAGTGGGCCGTGGCCAAGGCCACTGAACTCGGCATTACCCACATCGTGCCGCTGCTGAGCGCGCGACTCGCCGTCAAGTTCAAGGGTGAAATTCGCGACAAGAACCTGGCTCGTTGGCAGCGCATCGCCAATGAGGCCTGTGGTCAGTGCCGTCGCACCTACGACGTGGTGATTGGCGACCCCGTCACACCCCAGCAACTAGGCGCCGATGTTGCGATCGCTGACTTTGACGGCGATCCCGACTGGTCCGCTGTGCAGGCCGTGGCGGTGGGGCCGGAGGGCGGCTGGGACGCCGACGAGTTCAACCCGTCGCAACGCCGCGTCAGCCTTGGCCCCTCAGTCTTGCGCGCCGAAACGGCCGCCATTGTGGCGGCGTCGCTGATCTCGTTCACCAACGGTTCATGGGGATTTACCGCCTCGGCACCCGAGAATCGGTAAGGATAAGAGCAACATGACAACTGACTGCATCTTCTGCAAGATTGTCGCCGGGGAGATTCCTGCCACAGTCGTCGCCGAATCACCCACCGCGTTGGCCTTCGCGGATCTTGCACCACAAGCGCCCGTCCACGTGTTGCTTATTCCGAAAGTGCACGTCACCTCGGCCGCGCACCTAAATGAGGAGACCGCGAGCGTCATGGGCGATATCTCGTTGTTGGCGCAAGAGGTTGCGCGACTCGAGGGTGTAGACGAATCGGGCTACCGCCTCGTGGTCAACGTTGGTCGCGACGCCCAGATGACCGTGGAGCACCTGCACGTGCACCTCATGGGTGGGCGACAGATGAACTGGCCGGCCGGATGAGTTTCGAACCCGCCCACAACGACGACCTGTCCGTCACGACCTACGTCACCAACACCGCTTTAATGGGTGGCCTGCTCGGCCCCCGCGACGAACACCTGCGTGTGATTGAGCGTTCGTTCCCAAACTCAAAGATTCGTGTGCAGGGAAACCAGATCTCGGTCATCGGGCCTGACGCCGCCAAGGTGCTGCGCCTCTTCGACGAGCTCGTGCTCGTGCTCGAGTCCGGACAACCGTTGGACCCCGTGAAGATTGGCCGCACCGTGGACATGGTGGACGACGACGTCCGACCCAGTGAGGTGTTTCGCCACGAAGTAGTGCGCTCCGCCAAGGGCAAGCCGATCCGCCCCTCGACGGCCGGTCAAAAGCGCTACACCGACGCCATTGAATCCAACATCATCACCTTCGGTATTGGTCCCGCCGGTACCGGTAAGTCGTACCTCGCCGTGGCCGCCGCCGTGCAAGCTCTGCAGCGCCGTCAGGTGCAGCGCATCGTTTTGACCCGCCCCGCGGTGGAGGCCGGTGAAAACCTCGGCTTCTTGCCCGGTGACCTCATGGCCAAGGTCGACCCGTACCTGCGCCCCCTCTATGACGCGCTCTACGACATGATCGGACCCGAGGGCGCCCAGCGCCTGATTACCAACAACACGATTGAAGTCGCACCATTGGCCTTCATGCGCGGTCGCACCCTGAACGACGCCTTCATCATCTTGGACGAAGCCCAAAACACGACGCCGGAACAGATGAAAATGTTCCTGACGCGTATTGGTTTCAACTCCAAGGCGGTCATCACCGGTGACGTCACGCAGATCGACTTAAACGGAAAACCTAGTGGTCTCGTGAAGATTGAGCAGATTCTCACTAACGTAGAGGACATCGCTTTTGTTCACCTCAACGCCAAGGACGTCGTTCGCCACCGCATCGTGGCCGACATCGTTGCCGCGTACGACCGCCACAACTCATGACCATCGACATCTACGCCGCCGACGAGCAGACTGACCACCCCATCGATTTAGAACGGTGGGTGGCCCTGTGCCGTGCCGCACTGGAAGAAGAGCAGGTCAAGGCCCCCGCTGAGGTCTCACTCATTTTCTGCAACGAAACGACCATCGCCGACCTCAACGAGCAGTTCATGGGCAAGGTGGGCCCCACCGACGTGCTGAGCTTTCCGATCGAGCCCGAAGAAGACGTGTCGGGTCGCGTGCCGGACGCTGGTGGGACCGGTCCGGGCACCCCGTCGGTCGAAGAGATGCCGCAGTTAGTCGGCGACATCGTCCTCTGTCCCGCGGTGGCTGCTCGCAATGCCGTCGAGCACGAGTGCTCCTTCGACGATGAGGTGGCCCTCCTCATCGTGCACGGCGTGCTCCACCTTCGCGGCTGGGACCACATGATTGATGAAGAAGCGGAAGCGATGGAGGCTCGTGAGCGAGAAATCCTCGCCCGCCACTACCGCCCAACACCCGCGTGATAGCGACGCTCTGGACCGTTTCTGACACCGGACTAACGGCTGGTGTGGTTGTCCTGTTGGCCCTCTCGGGCTTTTTCGCCATGGCCGAGACGTCGTTGGTGCGCATGAACCGCTCTCGCGCCCGCTCGCTCCAAGACGCCAATACGCGCGGCGCTTCGGCGCTGGTGGCCTTGGTGGAGTCGCCCGACTCCTTCCTCAATCCGCTCCTGCTCTTGATCTTGGTCTGTCAGCTGGTGTCAGCGACGATGGTCGGCGTCCTGGCTGCACACCTCTTTGGCGGCGCCGGCGTCTTCGTGGCCACCGTGCTCGAAGTCATCGTGATCTTCGTCATCTTTGAGGCCATCCCGAAGAACTTCGCCGTTCGCCACCCCGACCGGGCGGCGCTGCTGGCCGCCCCCACCGTCCATGGGATTTTGAAGTTCCCGCCGGTGCGCTGGATTTCCGGCGTCTTGCTCACGGTGGCCCACTCCGTCATCAACCTCTACGGCACGTCCGAGGATGTTGGCAAGATCACCGATGACGAGATCATCGCCATGGCGACCGTGGCGGCTGAAGAAGACTCCATCGAAGAGACGGAACGAGACCTCATCGAGTCCGTCATTGAATTCGGCGACACGGTGGTGCGAGAAGTCATGGTGCCGCGCCTCGACATTGTTGATGTCGATGCCACCGCCACGGTCCTTGACGCACTGGCTATCGCCATTGAAACGGGACGCTCACGCCTGCCGGTCTTGGGTGAGGGCATTGACGACGTGGTGGGCATCACCAACCTGCGTCACTTGGCCAAACTGCTGGCCGAGGGCAAGGGGCACGAGCTGGTGGGGGAGCACATGGGCAAGGTCTCCTTCGTGCCCGAGACCAAGAAAGTCGCCTCGCTTCTGGCCCAGATTCGCAATAGCCAGGTGCACCTCTTCGTCGTGGTCGACGAATACGGTGGCACGGCCGGACTCGTTACCCTCGAAGACATCCTCGAAGAGTTGGTCGGAGAAATCACTGACGAGTCCGACGAGATGGTCGTGGTGGAAGAAGAGACCCAGGAGACCGACGAAAAGAAGTCGCGTGGCCCGTGGGAACTGTCGGGTCGTCTCAACATCGACGACGTCAACGACGAGTTTGATATCTCACTCCCCAAGGACGGCTGGGACACCATTGGTGGACTGATTTTGGACCTCGCCGGTGGCGTGCCCAGCGAGGGTGACCTCTTTGAACTCGAGCACTACCGCATCACGGTGCTGCGTATGGATAATCGACGCATTGAAGAAGTGTTGATCGAACGTCGGGAGACACTATGACCCGTTCAGGATTTTGCGCCATCATTGGCCGACCCAACGTGGGCAAGTCCACGCTGGTCAACCAGGTGGTTGGCACCAAGGTGACCATCACCTCCTCGAGCCCGAACACCACCCGCAACGCCATTCGCGGCATCTTGACCGAGGACGGTGTCCAGGTCATCTTTGTCGACACCCCGGGTCTGCACCGCCCCAAGACGAGCCTCGGTAACCGCTTGAACCAAACGGCCAAGGCCTCGGTGAACGGCGTTGACGTGATCCTCGCGGTGATTGAGGCCGGCAAGGAGATTGGTCCCGGTGACCGCAACGTCATTGCGACCATGCTCGGTGCCTGCAAGGGTGCCCGTGGCCCCCAGCCCTGCCTCGTGGTCAACAAGATGGACCGCACCAGTCGTGAAGTGATCGCGGCGCAGTTGCTGGCGGCCCAGACGGCGGTGGACGAGATTGCCGCGGAGCACGGGTTGAATGATGCAGCGAAGCGCGTCGAGTTCTTCCCCATTTCGGCCAAGACGGGCGAGGGTGCCGCCGCGCTGATCGCCTACGTCAAGAAGCTCATGCCCGAAGGCCCACTGTTCTTCCCCGAAGACGAAGTCTCCGACGTCCCCGAGGCGATGTGGGTGGCGGAATTAGTTCGCGAGCAGTTGGTGCGCAAGACGAAGCAAGAACTCCCGCACTCGATTCACTGTCGCGTGATTGAGTTTGAGTGGCCGCACATCACCGTGGAAATCCTTGTTGAGCGTGAAAGCCAAAAGGGCATGGTCATCGGCAAGGGTGGCGCACTGCTGAAAGACGTGGGCATCGCCGCTCGTCGGCAGCTGCCCGAAGGCACCTACCTAGAACTCAAGGTGTCGGTCGAGCCTGGCTGGCAGAAGCGCGACGACGTTATGGACCGCTTCGGTATCTAGTCGTTCGCTTCGCGCAGTTCCTGAAGGAATCGCACGACCTCGGCCCGGTCTCGGGTCCGTTTCATTGGCGGGAGTTTCCGAAACAGATTGCCCTTGTACTGCGCGGTCGCGAGTCGGGTGTCGAGCACGCACACCACACCGCGGTCACTGGCCGAACGAATCAGTCGGCCGACCCCCTGCGCCAGCAGCATCGCGGCGTGTGGCAGGTCGACTTCCATAAAGGGCTTGGTGGCGCGTTCACGTCGGGCAATCATCAACGGATCATTGGGCGGGATGAAGGGCAGCCGGTCAATGGTGACCAGTGACAGCGACTCGCCGGGCACGTCAATGCCCTGCCAGAAACTCGTCACGGCGAAAAGACTCGACTCGTGGACGGTGCGGAACTCTTCAACGATGCGCTGACGTGACAGGGTGCCCTGGACGAGCACGGGTGTGTCCAAGCGAGGAGCCACCGCTTCGGCGACGCGTTGCATCACTGAGCGATTCGTGAATAACGCCAAGGTGCGGCCTCCGGCGGCCTCGATCAACGTGACGAGTTCTTCGATGATGGCCGCTTCTGCTGTCTCATCCTTGCGCTCGGGCATGTCGGCGGGAACATAGAGAAGGGAGTTGTGGGCGTAGTCAAAGGGGCTGGCGAACTGCTGGATTGGAACGTCGGGCAGACCGAGAGCGTAGGGGAGAGAGTCGGGAATGGTGGCTGAGGTCATCACCGCGGTCACCTCACCCCAGAGCTCGTCTTGAAGAATGGGCCCCACATCGATAATCGAGAGCTCGAGTTCAATTTCTCGCTCACGCTTGACGAGGTAGAGGAGTTCACCGCGCTGTACTTTGAGGAGGCGAGCGAGGTCGCCCTGCAACTGTGTGAGTGGCCCTTGCGCCCGAATCTTGGCGGCGTCATCACCTGGTGACGTGCTGGCGATGGCCTTGACACCTTCGATGAGCTTCATAGCCAAGTCGTTCGCCAGGCGGATCTCCTTTTCTACTTCCGAGCTGAGACCGTTGAGTTGTTCGGCTACGAACTGGATTTCGAGTTCGGCGCTGAGGCGATCGGCGGCTGCGGTGAGGTCGCTGGTGATGTCGACGTAGGAGGCACCGAGGACGTGGCGAGCAACCGTGGCCGCCGCCCGCAAGCGAGTGGGGCTGAGCGAGGTGCCGAGCAGCGAGGCAAAAATGTCGAGCACTTCGTGGGCTTCGTCGAAGACCACGAAGTCGTGGGCGGGCAGGAGCCCTTTGCCTGAGGCGAGGTGCGAGGCGTACAGGTGCGAGTTCACAATGACGATGTTCGACTCGGCCGCTACGTCCTTGGCGACTTCGTGGAAGCACGTGTCACCCTGGGGGCAGTGTTGACGGTGCAGGCACTCCTGAGGGGTGACCGACAGCTGACGCCAGGCTCGCTCGTCGACTTCAAAGGTGAGTTCATCGCGGTCGCCCGTGCGAGTCGACTCGGCCCACGAGAGGATGCGCCGCATCTGGTCTGCGACACCCTTTGGCACTTCGGCGCCGTCTTCAAAGGACAGTTGGGCGTCGCCGCGGGTGGCTTCCACCCGATTGCGACAGAGGTAGGAGTTCTTGCCCTTGAGAACGGCCACACGAGTCCGCGACGTGGCCTTTGCCACCGTCGGTGCGTCCTTTTGCGCCAACTGGTCCTGAAGGTTTTTCGTGGCCGTGGCGATGATGACCCTTTCGCCAGTGAGCGCAGAGGGGACCAGATAGGCCAGAGACTTACCAACACCAGTGCCGGCTTCGATAATGGCGTGTTCGCGCCGCCCGAAGGCACCGGCAATGGCCGCAACCATGTCGCGCTGGCCCTGGCGGCTTTCGCCCCCACCGGGAAGTTCGTGGGTGATGCGATCCAGGAGTTCGAGTGCGGCGCCGGTGTCAATGACGACCGGTTCACGCTGCGGTGCTACCGGAATCTCGTCGATGGGATCGAAATACGGGTTCTCATCGTCGGGATCAAAAGTTTTCACCTCCAAACACTAGGGGGCGTACCAACGTTTCCCGTGTCGCTAGTAGTTTTGATGTGTGCCAGATCCCCGTCCCGTCGCCATTTCGGCCAGTCTGCAGTCGGGGCACATCCCCAAGCACATTGGCGTGGTCATGGACGGCAACGGTCGCTGGGCGCAGCGTCGCGGCCTGCCTCGCACCGATGGTCACGGTGCCGGCGAAGAAGCGCTGGTCGACACCACGTATGGTGCGCTGGCCTTGGGGGTGAAGGCTCTGACCGTCTACGCCTTCTCAACCGAGAACTGGCGCCGACCGGTGGATGAAGTGCGCTATCTCATGAACTTCAACCGCTCACTCCTGGAACGCCGCCAGCACGAGCTCAACGACGTGGGTATTCGGATCGTCTTTTCTGGTCGCCGCGACTGGCGAGTGCCCAAAGGCGTGCTCAAGCGCATGGATGAGGCCTCGGAGTTGACCAAGAACAACACGGCCATGACCCTCAACATCGCCTTCAACTACGGCGGTCGAGCCGAAATCATTGACGCCGTGAAGCAACTCATTGACGAAGGCGTCCCGGCGCGCAAGATCGACGACAAGGCGATTGCCGAACGGCTCTATCACCCGGAACTGCCCGATCCCGATCTGATTGTGCGGACGTCGGGCGAGTACCGGACATCGAACTTTTTGATGTGGGAGGGCGCCTACGCTGAACTCGTCTTTACCGATGTCCTGTGGCCCGACTTTCGCCGCGAGGACCTGTACGAGGCGGTGGCGGAGTTTCAGCGTCGCGAACGCCGATTTGGAGGAGTGGAGTCATGAAGTTCACGAAGTTCATGGCCGGTGTGGCCTTCGTCATCTACCTCTTCTTGTGGTTCTTGGCCTTCCATGGCGTGACCAGCCTGTATCAGCCACTGGCGGTGCCCCTCATCTTGGCCGTCTTGGTCGCGGTACTGGTGTGGTTCCAGAAGTTCATGGGCTTCAAGCCCAAGTCACCGAAGTACCTTGAGCCAAAGGATCCAAAGGACCCGGAGTGAAAGAGTTCGCCGACGACGCCGTCGTCCTGCGTACCTATAAATCCGGTGAGGCTGATCGCATCTGCGTGCTGTGGACCAAGGAGCACGGAAAGATCCGGATCATGGCCAAAGGCGTGCGCAAGACCAGCTCGCGCATGGGTGGCTCCCTCGAGCCCATGGCTCACGTTCGCGTCGAGGTCGTCAAGTCGCGCGGCGATCTGTACATCGCGCGCAACGTCGTGCACCTCACCCGACTGACGACCTTGCGCTCCTCCTACGACCGCATCGCGGCCGGCCTGGCCGTCGTCGAGGTCCTTGACGCCATTCCCGCCGAGGAAGAGGCCGACGAGGGCATCTTTGACCTCGTCGTGCGCGTACTCACCGCACTCGATGACCCCGAGTACTACCCGACGATGATTCCCACATCATTCTTTCTACGCCTGTTGGCCCATGACGGTTCGGAGCCCGTCGTCACCGCCTGTGTCAACTGTGAAAAGCCCGGACCATTGGTGGCCTTCAACGCCGAAGTGGGCGGAACGCTGTGCATCGACTGTCGCTCCGGCGTCACCATCTCGCCCGCCGCCTTGGTGCTGCTCCAGCGCATTTTGGGCGGCCAACTGGCGTCAGTTCTTCGTGAGGCCACACCTGACGGCGGTGGGGAGCTGGCCGCACTGGCCCAGCAGTCCATTGAGATTCACTTTGGTCGGCGCATGAAGGTCAATCGGGCGAGCGCACCGTTAACCTCGAACTGATATCTATGCCTACTCTCTTTTGGTTTCGACGCGACCTTCGCCTGAGCGACAATCCGGCCTTGACCGCCGCTGTGGCGAGCGGCGGCGGCGATGTCGTCGCCACCTTCATCATCGATCCCTCGCTGCTGGCCTCGGTGGGGCCACCACGGGCGGCCTACTTGGCGGCCACGCTCGATGCGCTGAACGCCTCGCTTGAGGGAGCGTTAGTGCTGCGGGTTGGCGCACCTGAAGTGGCGCTGGCCGAGCTGGCTCGTGACGTCGGCGCGACGCAGATTTTCGCCACCGCTGACTTCGCCCCACGTGGCCGGCAGCGAGACACCGCGGTGCAGGCGGCGTTGGCCGCAGGGGGCATCACCGTTCACTTTCTCGACAGTCCGTACGTCGTAACCCCGGGCACCGTCGTGACCAAGGCCGGCACGCCGTCCAAGGTCTTTACGCCCTTTCGCAAGTACTGGGAACTCGAGCCTCGTCCCGCGCCGCTCCCTGCACCCACGGCGGTGACCTGGCGCCGCGTGGAAGGGGCGACCACGTCGGCCATAGTGACCCACGCCGCCACGAAGCGTCCGGCCTACTTCGGCGATCTTCCCGACACCATTCCCGCCTTTGACCCTCGGGTGGGGGAGGTCGGCGCACAGCAGTTGCTTGATGAGTTCCTCGCCGCCGTGCCGGCGTACGACGAGCAGCGCAATATTCCTGGGATTTCGGGCACCTCGCGACTGAGTCCCCACCTTCGCTTCGGCACCATTCACCCGCGCCAGATATTGGCCCGGACCGACGGAACTTCACGGGGCTCGGAAGTCTTTCGCTCCGAAATCGCCTGGCGTGAGTTCTACGCCGACGTGCTCTGGCACAACCCCGAGTCCACGTGGCAGGTACTCCAACCCAAGATGGCCGCTCTGGAAGTCGACACCGACGAAGCCGCCATTGCTCGGTTCCAGACGTGGGCTCGTGGCGAGACTGGCTATCCCATGGTGGATGCCGGTATGCGCCAGCTCTTGGCCGAGGGGTGGATGCACAACCGTGTGCGGATGATCACCGCATCATTTCTCGTCAAGCACCTCCACCTCGACTGGCGCTGGGGTGCGCAGTGGTTCCTCTGGCGTCTCATCGACGGTGACGTCGCCTCCAACCAACACGGGTGGCAGTGGACGGCCGGCACCGGGACAGACGCCTCACCCTTCCATCGCGTCTTCAACCCCACCCTTCAGGCCGAGCGATTCGATCCCGATGGCGCGTACGTAAAGCGCTGGATTCCGGCCCTCGCGGCAGTGCCGGCACCGGACTGTCTCCAACCAGGTGGCGGTGAAGGGCTGTTGGCCCCCGCCGGATACGTCGCGCCAATGATCGACGCACACGCCGAGCGTGATGAAGCGCTGCGGCGTTTCGCCACCGTTCGCGAGCAGGCATGAACCCCCACTTCGGCGTCTACGTCCATGTGCCGTTTTGTGCACACCGCTGCGACTACTGCGCCTTCGCCACGTACGACGACCGTGACCATCTCCGTGACGACTACGTCGCTGCCGTCCTCAGTGAGATTGCTCAGGCTCGTGCCGAGGGGCTGCCGCCGGCCGATTCCGTTTTCTTTGGCGGCGGCACGCCGTCGCGACTCACCCCCGAACAACTCATCGAGATCCTTGACGCCATTGAGAAGGCAGACGGCTGCGAAGTCACGGTCGAGTGCAACCCCGAAGACGCCACGTTCGAGCGTCTCAGCGCTTACAAGGCCGGCGGGGTTACCCGCATGAGCTACGGCGTTCAATCGACCCAGCCCGCCGTGCTTGCCGACCTGGGGCGACGTCATGGCACCATGGCCCACGCGCAGGTGGCGGCCGTGACCCACGAGGTGGGCTTTGTGAGTTGGAACATGGACCTCATTGTTGGCTCGCGGGCCGAGTCGCTCGCTGATGTGCGCGCGACGCTGAACGATTTGCTCCGCCTGGAGAATCCACCACCCCACATCTCCTGCTACGCCCTCACGCCCGAACCGGCCACGCCGCTGGGGCAAGACCCAGCGCGCCACCCTGACGAAGACGAGACGGCAGACGCCTACGACCTCGTTGGTCAGGTGCTCGAAGCCAATGGCTATGAGTGGGAAGAGATTTCCAACTGGGCGAAGCCCGGTCACGAGTGCCGCCACAACCACGTCTACTGGGAGCACGGTAACTACCGGGGATTCGGCTCAGCGGCTCACAGTCACCACAATGGCCGACGCTTCTGGAACGTGCGCACCCCCGATCGATACATCGCCATGGTGCGAGCGGGCGAGCAGCCCCTCGGCGGCGAGGAGATGGTGGATCGTTCCGCCCAAGCGTTTGAACGCGACTCACTGGCTCTGCGCACGCGCCGTGGCGTGCCCCGTGAGGCCTTCGACTCGCTCGACGAGATCGCCCACTTGGTCGAGGTCGCTGACGATCGCGTCGTGCTGCGCGCCGGTGCGCGCCTCGTGGCCAACCAGGTCATCTTGCGCCTGAAGTCGGCGCACTAGGGCGCTGCGCTTCGGGGAAATCGCTGTCGTGAACTAGCCTGAAGATATGGACGACGTCACGACCCCGGACCCCGAACTGCTCGACAAAGTCATTAATTTGGCCAAGCGTCGCGGCTTTATCTTCCAGTCAGCCGAAATCTACGGTGGCTTCCGTTCCACCTACGACTACGGCCCCTTGGGCGTCAACATGCTGCGCAACGTGAAGAACACCTGGTGGAAGTCCATGGTGCAGATGCGCCACGACGTCGTCGGTCTCGACGCCGCCATCCTCGGCCCACCCGCCGTCTGGGCCGCCTCGGGTCACCTCGAGACCTTTACCGACCCACTCGTGGACTGCCTGAAGTGTCACGGCCGTTTCCGTGAAGACAAGATTGACGGTGTCTGCCCCTCGTGTGGCTCGACCCAGTTCACCGAGTCACGCGCCTTCAACTTGATGTTTAAGACGCAGGCCGGTCCCGTCGAAGGCGATGGCGCCACCGCCTACCTGCGTCCCGAAACGGCGCAGGGCATGTTCACCAACTTCATGAACGTGCTGACCACGTCGCGCAAGAAGCCCCCCTTCGGCATTGCCCAGGTGGGGAAGTCCTTCCGCAACGAGATCACGCCGCAGAACTTCGTGTTCCGCACCCGTGAGTTCGAGCAGATGGAGCTCGAGTTCTTCGTCCCACCGGCCGAGGCCGATGAGTGGTACCGCTACTGGATCGACCAGCGTTTCAACTGGTACCTCGACCTCGGTATCCCCGCTGACCAGTTGCGTCTGCACGAGCACGCCAAGGAAGATCTCTCGCACTACAGCCGTGGCACCACCGACGTGGAGTACCGCTACCCCTGGGGATGGGACGAGCTCGAAGGCATCGCCAACCGCGGTGACTACGACTTGACACAGCACTCGAACCACTCGGGCACCAAGCTCGAGTACTACGACCAGGCCGCCAACGAGCGCTACACCCCCTACGTCATCGAGCCCGCCGCTGGCGCGACGCGCGCCATGATGGCCTTCCTGCTCGCCGCGTACCACGAGGACGAGGTCGAAGGTGAGGTCCGCTCGGTGCTGAAGCTCGACTGGCGTCTGGCGCCCTATCAGGTCGCCATCTTGCCACTGTCGAAGAAGCCCGAACTCGAGGGCGTGTCCCAGCGCGTGCTGAGCCTGCTGCAGCCCCACTTCAGCTGTGACTACGACGTGACCCAGTCCATTGGCCGTCGCTACCGTCGCCAGGACGAAGTCGGTACCCCGTTCTGCATCACGGTCGACTTCGACTCACTCGAGGACGAGGCCGTTACGGTGCGCGACCGCGACACGACCGAGCAGGTCCGGGTGCCGATCGCCGAGCTGTTGGCAAACCTGCGTCAGCGCACCAACCAGGCCTAACGCAGCTACAGCGCTAGGCGACCTGGCGGTACTTGCGGGTGGCCAGTGGTCCGAGCAGGACCACGGCGCCGATGGCCCACGCCAAAGCGACGTAGGTCGAGTGGCCGTGGGGAATGCCGAGCATGAGACCGCGCACGGCCTCGGCCGTCTGGCTGACTGGCTGGTTGCGGGCGAAGACCTGGAGCCACCCAGGCATGGTCTGCACGGGGACGAAGATCGACGAGGCGAACGTCAACGGGAAGATGAGCGGGAACGTCATCGCCTGGGCCGTTTCGGAGTTCGGCGCGGCGAGGCCGACGTAGGCGAAGCCCCACGAGAGGCAGTAGGCGAAGAACAACAGCAGCAAGCTGGCCTGCAGGTAGGCCACGAAGCTGCCACCGGGGTTGAAACCAACCAGGAATCCAATGCCAGTAATGATGGCCAGGATCAAGACGTTGCGGGCGAGGTCGGCGATGGTGCGACCAGCCAGCACGGCCATGCGGGCCATGGGCAATGCGCGGAATCGTTCAATGAGGCCCTTTTGTAGGTCGTCGGCGAGGCCAATGGCCGTGCCCACCGCGCCGAAGATCGTGGTCTGCACCAGGATGCCGGGAATCAGGAAGTTCACGTAGGAGCCGATCGTGCCGCCAACGGGAATGGCACCGGCGAAGACGTAGCGGAAGAGCAACACGAACATGATCGGCTGAATGATCGCGAAGACCAACGACGTGGGGATGCGAATCAACGCCATGAGATAGCGACGAGCGATGGTCAGCGAGTCGCTGATGGCCCAGCGCAAGGTGCTCTTTTCGGCGTGGGGGAGAGCGGTCATCGGGCAGCCTTTCGTGAGGTGGGGGCAGGGGTCTCGTCTTCGGCCTTGTGGCCCGTCAAGTTCAAGAACACGTCGTCCAGACTTGGTTCACGCAGGTTAAGTCCCGCCACGGTGATGCCGGCCGCATCCAGGCGACGCAGCGCGTCAGCGGCCGCACGGGGACCTTCGTTCAGCGTGAGTTCAATAACGGAACCTTCAACATTGGCTGGCTTGTCGGAGAGGTCAGCGACGAGCGACAAGGCCGCGTCGGCGTCAGCGGTGGAGGCGAAGTTCAGTGCCAAGACCGTCGTGCCGAGTTGGGCCTTGAGTTCGGCACTGGTGCCTTGGGCGATGATCGTGCCCTTGTTCAACACGACAAGCTGCTTCGCCAAACGGTCAGCCTCTTCGAGGTACTGCGTCGTGAGCAGCACGGTGGTGCCCCCCTCGACCAGGCGTTCGATGATGTTCCAGAGGTCCTGACGGCTCTGGGGGTCAAGTCCAGTGGTTGGCTCGTCGAGGAAAAGAATTGGTGGGTTGCCAACCAAGGCGGCGGCCAAGTCGAGGCGACGGCGCATACCGCCGGAGTAGCCCTTGACGGTGCGGTTGCCCGCATCGGACAGACCGAACTGCTCGAGGAGTTCATGCGCGCGCTGGACGACGACCTTCTTTGGGAGGTGGTTGAGCGAACCGATCATGCGCAGGTTTTCGAAACCGGTGAGATTCTCATCTACCGTCGCGTACTGTCCAGCGAGACCGATGCGGCGCCGGACCTCGTCTGGCTGGCTCACGACATCGAAGCCGTCCACGGTGGCGCTGCCACTGGTGGGAGTGAGGATGGTGGACAAAATACGGACCATGGTGGTCTTGCCCGAACCGTTGGGGCCGAGGAGGCCGAAGACCTCGCCGCGGGGCACCTGCAAGGACACACCCTTGAGGGCTTGCACCTCGCCATCTTTAAACGAACGAACGATGCCGTGGGCCTCAATGGCGAAGTCAGTCATGCGCCCACTCTAGCGATAGGGGGTGGTGCTGACGATGGGCGTCAAAACCGGTACGTTCTATACATGGCTATTTCCGAAGCAGAGATTGCGCAAGTGCGTGCCGCCACGGACATCGTGGCGCTCATCACCGAGCACGTGGCCTTGAAGAAGGCCGGTCGTCGCTGGAGCGGCCTGTGCCCGTTTCACACCGAAAAGAGCCCCTCGTTTTCCGTGAACGCCGAAGAGGGCCGTTACTACTGCTTTGGCTGTCGCGCCTCGGGTGACCAGATCACCTTCATTCGAGAGATGCAGCACCTCGACTTCATTGAAGCAGTCCGAATTCTGGCCGATCGCGCGGGCATCACGCTGCACGAGGACGAGTCGGCCGCACCGCAGCGCAAAGAGAAGGCCGCGTTCATGGCCGCCATGGACGAAGCGGTTACCTGGTACCACAACCGTCTCATGGAATCCCCCGACGCCCGCGCTGCGCGCGAGTATCTCAAGAGTCGTGGCATCAATGGTGACATCGCCCGGCAGTTCAAGCTGGGCTGGGCGCCCGATGAATGGGACGCCGTCTCCACCGCGCTCTCGCTGTCGCCCACAGTGCTCGAAGGCACGGGACTGGGCTTCGTCAACAAGCGCGACCGCAAGCAAGACGCATTGCGGGCCCGCGTGATTTTTCCGATTTTCGATACCTCCGGTAAGGCAATCGCCGTGGGGGGTCGCATCCTGCCCGGCGCCGACAAGACGCCGCGTAGCGATGGCTACGTCGAGCCCAAGTACAAGAACTCGCCGGAAACAGCGATCTACTCCAAGCGCCGCACGCTCTACGCCCTGAACTGGGCGAAGGACAACATCATTAAGACCGGCGAGATCATCGTCTGCGAGGGCTACACCGACGTCATCGCCTGCTTCATGGCCGAGATGCCCCGCGCGGTGGCCACCTGCGGTACCGCACTCGGTGAAGACCACTTCCGGGTCATGAAGAACTTCGCCAAGCGCATCGTCCTCGCGTACGACGCCGACAACGCCGGCCAGTCGGCGGCAGCCTCTGTTTATCAGTGGGAGAAGTCCCACGACGTTGACGTGGCCGTGGCCCGACTTCCCAAGGGTTCGGACCCACACGAACTAGCGATGAAGGATCCCCAGGCGCTGCGCGACGCGATCGCCAACGCCGTTCCGTTCTTGCTGTTCCGCCTGGAGCGCGTGCTCGATGGGGCGAATCTCGCCACACCCGAGGGGCGCGCCCGGGCGGCTGAGTCGGCACTGCGCGTCGTGGCCGAACACCCCAGCGACATTGTCCGCGACCAGTACCTGGTGACGGTTGCCGACCGCCTTCGCCTCGACGTGGCGACCCTGCGCCCCCGGATTGCCGACATCATTCGTGGAGCCGCTCGAGCGGAAGTGCCGACAGTAGCCACCCCAGCCCCGAAGCGCGAGGCGCAGCCCCGTCCGGGTCTCGAGGCCCTACGCCTGCAACTGTTCTTTCCTGACGCGGTTGCCGGCCGACTGGTGGGCGCACTCTTCACCAATGAGGTGCAGCGTGTCGCTTTCGAGGGGCTCGCCTCCGGCGCGCAGGTGAGCGCGGCCATCGACGCCCTCGAGCGCGACGGTCAGCATGACGCAGCGGCAACACTGAGCGAACTGTCGGTGAGTGAGCTCGATCGTCCGTACACGACCGACGACGTGGCGGCCATCATCGCCCAACTGTTGCGCACCGCTGTGGCTGAGGCCTTGAAGGATGTGGAGCGTGAGCTGCGCAGTGGAGCGATTGACCCGACTCTCGCCATGACGACGATTCGCGACGTCAAGGTGCGTCTCGAGATGCTGAGCGACAAGCGCGCCCTCGAAGCCGAGAACGAACTCCGGGCGTGGCTCGTGAGTCGGACGGGACAGGTGCAGTGAGCACGGTCGCCGGACTGCAGGTGCGAGCCCCGCTCACGCCAGCCGCAGAGCGAGAACTGTTGCCGACCATTATGCGTGGACGCGAGGCCGCCCAACGGTTGAGCGAGTCCTCACTCACGCCCGCTGAGCGACGTCGACTGCGGCGTCACGTTAACGAAGGCAGCGATGCGGAGTCACTCCTGCTCTGTGCGACGTTGGGTCTGGTCCGTCGACGGGTGAAGGAACGGGGATTTCCCTTCGCGACCGAAGACCTTGAACTCGCCGGTGTCGAAGGCCTCGTCAATGCGCTGCGCCGTTTTGATCCAGCGAAGGGAACGCGATTTTCGACGTACGCCTACGCCTGGATCACGAAACTCGTGAATCAAGCCATTCGTCAACAGGCCGGACTCAGCGAATACGAGATGGACCTCGTACTGGGACTGCAGAAGCTGCTTCGCACCGACCTCTCGAAGACCTTCGGTCCAAAGGAAGTGGCGACCAAGCTCGGAATTTCGCTGGCGCTGGCGCGCGAAATTATTGAGTTGAATCATCGCCTTGCTGACCGTGAAGCCGACGACATCACCAACGACGTCATCGCGACACCGTCGGTGAGCGACCACCAGGCACCAAAGTGGGTGATTGCCGAACTTAAGGCATTGTGTGGCACGGAGTTCGACGCCTTCTGGCAGTTTGCCCACAAGACTATGAGCCTGGAGGAAATTGCCAAGAGTCGCGGTATCTCACGTCAGGCCATGTCGAAGCGGCTCGAAAAGTGTCGACAAGCGGTTCGCTCAAGCCCACAGGCACAGCGTTTGCAAGCGTGGCTCGAGGCTCAGTAGGGTTCGTGGGGCAGTGCTAAGGTTGCTGTGCCCTCGGGTTCATTCCCAGATAGCTCAATTGGCAGAGCAAGCGACTGTTAATCGCTAGGTTGCAGGTTCGAGTCCTGCTCTGGGAGCCACAAGTGCGCGCGGCGCGTGCATTGTGCTCAGTCCTAACAAGGAGACGCGATGCACCTGCACCTCATCGCAGACGCGGGATACTGCGGCGTCGGTCTCGGCGTGGTCTCTACGCTCATCCAGTTCTCGCGCTTACGTCGTGACGGTACCGATGGCGTTTCGCTGGGCACATGGACGCTCTTCGTTCTGACGTCGGGTTTTTGGATTAGCTACGGCTCGATCGGTGCCCACTCGCTCCAGATTGTTCTCGGTTCGCTGCTAGTCGTTCCGTTCCAGATCTACATCGTTGGGAAACTGCGCCCGCTCGAGCATCTGGACGTGATTGCCAAGGCCGGCGGTTTCTCCTTCCTCTTCTCCTTTGCCCCCATGTTTGTGTGGGGATGGAAGGGTGGCGTCTACGGCACGGGCGTGGCAATGACGCTGATGTGTCTGCCGCAGTTCCTGGAACTTTTGAAGAACAAGCACGCTGAAGGTGTGTCGGCCGTCTCCTGGTACGTCGGAACGGTGCAGGCTGGCCTGTGGGCAATTTTCTACGCCGGATCACACATGTGGGCACCTCTGGTGTCAGCGGCTGGCTTCGGGTCGGCTATGGCAGCAATTGCCTGCTTAGCGACACTTCGCCACCTTCAGTCGCGATAA
>DAINRA010000006.1:0-71408 GCA_036742195.1 Acidimicrobiales bacterium | reverse complement strand
TGGCGGAGGAGGTGGGATTTGAACCCACGGTGAGTTTCCCCACGCCGGTTTTCAAGACCGGTTCATTCGGCCGCTCTGACACCCCTCCACCACAAATTCTAGTGGATACGCGATTAGCCCTTTTTGCGAGCGCGAGCGCGACCGGCCTGGTCGAGGATGACCTTGCGCAGACGCACCGACTTCGGGGTAATTTCAACGGCTTCGTCGTCGGCGATGAATTCCAAGGCCTGCTCAAGGGACATGACCGTCGCCGGCGTGATGCGCTCGGTGTGGTCCGAACCTGACGCACGCATGTTGGTCAGCTTCTTTTCCTTGGTCGGGTTGACGTCCATCTCTTCGGAGCGTGAGTTCTCGCCCACGATCATGCCTTCGTACACTTCGGTACCGGGCGAGACGAACAGCGTGCCACGGGCTTCCAGGTCGATCAGGGCGTTGGCGGTGGTGGCACCCTTGCGGTCCGCGACCAGCACGCCGTTGGCGCGCAGGCGGATGGGACCGAACCAGGGCTCGTAGCCGTCGAAGTTGGTGTGCATCATGCCCGCACCACGGGTTTCGGTCATGAACTCGGTGCGGATACCCACGAGGCCACGGGCCGGGATCTTCCACTCGAGGCGGACCCAGCCGGTGCCGTGGTTAATCATGTCCAGCATGGTGCCCTTACGAGTCGCCAGCAGGGTCGTGATGGCACCGACGTACTCTTCGGGCGTGTCAATGGTGACGTGCTCGACGGGCTCGTAGGTCTTCCCGTCGATGACGCGGGTCACAACCTGAGGCTTACCGACGGTGAGCTCGAAGCCTTCGCGACGCATGGTCTCAATCAAGATGGCCAACTGGAGTTCACCACGGCCCTGGACTTCCCAGGCGTCGGGGCGGTCGGTATTGAGTACGCGCAGCGACACGTTACCGATGAGCTCCTTGTCGAGGCGGTCCTTGACCATACGAGCGGTCAACAACTTGCCCTCCTGACCGGCAAGCGGCGAGGTGTTAATACCAATCGTCATCGACAAGCTGGGCTCGTCGACGGTAATGGGCGTCAGGGGAATGGGGTTTTCGGCGTCGGCGAGCGTCTCACCAATGGTGATGGTCTCAAAACCGGCGACGGCGACGATGTCACCGGGGCCGGCTGACTCGGCCGGCACGCGGTCCAGGGCCTTGGTCATGAAGAGCTCGGTGATCTTGGCGTACTCGATAGTGCCGTCGACGTGGCACCAGGCCACGCGCGAGCCGCGCTCGAGGGTGCCGTTAATCACGCGGCACAGGGCCAGACGTCCCAGGTAGGGCGAGGCGTCGAGGTTGCAGACGAGGGCCTGGAGGCCGTGTCCCTCTTCGTACTCGGGAGCGGGCACGAAGTCGACGATCGTCTGGAACAACGGGGTGAGGTCACCACTGGTGTCCTTGATGTCGGTCGAGGCCCAGCCCTGACGCGCTGAGGCGTAGAGGATGGGGAAGGAGATCTGCTCTTCGTCGGCGTCGAGGTCGAGGAAGAGGTTCTCCACTTCGGAGACCACTTCTTCGGTACGGGCGTCGGGGCGGTCGACCTTGTTGATCACCAGTACGACGGGCAGGCGAGCCTCGAGCGTCTTACGCAACACGAAGCGGGTCTGGGGCAGGGGGCCTTCGGCGGCGTCCACCAGCAAGATAACGGCGTCGACCATCGCGAGGCCACGCTCAACCTCACCACCGAAGTCGGCGTGTCCGGGCGTGTCGATGATGTTGATGGTGAGGTCGTTGTATTGAACGGCCGTGTTCTTGGCGAGGATAGTAATACCCTTCTCGCGCTCCAGGTCACCGGAGTCCATAACGCGCTCGGTGACGGCTTCGTGGGCGGTGAAGGAGCCGGTTTGGCGCAACATGGCGTCAACCAGGGTGGTCTTGCCGTGGTCAACGTGGGCGATGATGGCAATGTTTCTGAGGGATGTACGTAGTGTCATGACTCCACCACGCTAGTTGGCGGCGGCCACTTCGAAAGAACTACGCCACTTTCGCGGGCTGGTAGCGACGCATGTGCGCGGCCACACGCACAATGTCACGCGCCCCGGCCCGCAGGTTCTCCATGGTGCCTTCGACCGCCAAGGCCACGCCCGCGTCCGGCCAGAGACCAATGAAGTGACGGGGGGCCTGGCGCGTGGGGGCAGCCACAGTGGCGATAAAGAGGTCGGCGCGCAGTCCAGCACCAGCTGATTTCCCTGGGGCACCCGATCGAACGCGCACCACGTTCTCGCCCACGATGACGTCGCGGCGGCCGCGCAGGGTTGTCTGAGCCCCGGCGACATTGAAGTAGTAGTCGGCCCGAGCCAGCTCAGCGTCAGGTCCCAGCAGGTCGGCGGTGTCGAGGAGGGTGCTGGCCCAGTTGACGGCTTCGGCGATCACCATGCCGAGTTCGGCCTGCGTGAGTGAACTCAGCCACTGCCCCAGGGATCCGAATCGGGCCTCACCGCGAGTGGCGCGAATGAGATTGTCACCGACTTCGTCGTGCACGCTCTGCAAGATGCTCGCACCACGCACGGCCCGGTGCGCCGCCGCGGTACCCAGGAGACGCCGCGCCGTGGCGGCTCGCCACGAAAACGCAGTGGAGGCCACGCCACCTTGTTCAACGGCCCACGCGTCGATGCGCCGTTGGGTCGGGGTGGTGATGGCCTTCAAGCGCGAAGCGAAGCCTGCCACCTGGCTCTGTTCCAAAGTGGCGACGGTGACGTCGCACTGCATGAGCGCACGCAGTGCCTCGGGCGTCGATGCAGTCTGCACGAGTTCACTCATGCGGCCACCGCCTGGGCGTTGATGAACTCGACGATGTCGGCCACGGCTACGTCCAACATCTCGACGGTGACATCGCGCGTCCAGAGTTCACCGGTGGCAGTTGAAAACAGGGCAGTGCGCAGCGGTACGACGCCGGTCTTCAAGGTGTGCACCAGTGCGTGGTAGCGCAGGAGTCGTTCGGCCGCCGTACCCAGCGGTGCCGTGGTGACATCCAACAAGACCACCGAAGCGGTGGCCGCATGTTGGAGGCCCAGCACGAGGTCGACGTCATCGCGGAGCTGTAGCCGACCCTCCGCCATGATCAAGTGAGCCCGCACGCCGGTGCGAGGCCGCCAGCTACTGGGAATGGCCTCGAGGTGCGTGCGTAAGGTGTGCACGTGGGCGCGGACGTCCGAGGCCAGTCGGGCTCGCTGGTCGGCGTCGAGGTCGTCGAAGAGGGCGCTCATGCGGGGGTCACTGACGCCAGAGCGCCAGGCCCGCCACGAGTCGAGGGCGAGGTCGTCAAGCGCCACACCGTTGACAATGAGACGAAGCGCGCTGTTCACCAGTAGTCCCCGCAGTCGACCCAGTGGGCTCGCCGACAACGTGGCAATCGTGTCGCGCAGTGACGAGGCGCGCACCACCACGGGCAGCGCGACAGTCTCGCTCGCCTCGGCCAGAGCCGCCTCGAGCGATGCGCGCAGACGAGCACTCGTAGTGGTGTCGGCCTCGGGCCGGGTGGCGGGATTTCCGCGCAACATGGTGGCCACGGAGGTCGGTGCGAGGGTCGATGTGGTCATGGACTCACTCTTATGCAGCCCTGTGACACGGCTACCATGACGGTATGGTTCTGGGCGAATTCACCGCAGCGTTTGACGTGGTCTTTGGCCTCTTCGTCGTGGCCCTCGTGGCCTTGACGGTCCTGACGGTGCGCTTTATCGTGCGCCGCGACCGCCAGCGTCGCCGCTAGTCGAGACGCTCTTCGAGTGCGCGCACCGCGCGGTCGAGATCGGCGATGGCCCGTTCCAGTGTCGCGAATCGGTCGCGAACAATCTCTTCCACCCGCTGGTCCACTCGGGCGTCCACCTGGTCGCGCAGCTTGGCGTCGAGTGAGTCGACGAGCGGCTTGGTCAACTGCTTAATTCGGTCGCGAATGTCACTGGTGAAGTCGTTTGGGGTGTCGGTCATGGTCTCTCCTTACGGCGCACAGTAGACGCCACCGTTGAACTGCAGGGTGTTAAACGCTCCCGCCCACGGAGGGTTCTTCAGGGTGTTGATTTCTTGGGTCAAGGTCGACTGCGGGGTGCACGACGCCGAGAAGGCGATGAAGCCCAACACGTTAGGGCCTTGTGCCCCACTAATCGGGACGGGGCCACCACCACCGAAGGCGATGGCCTCAAAGACGGGCATCGGAACCGCTGACAGCGAGTAGTTGCGGTACTCCGACTGGGCGGCGTAGACGCCCGGTCGCAGGGCGGGATTCACCGAGGCCAACCCCTGGGCCCACCCGCGCAACATGGCGGCCCAGTAACTGGCATAGGTGGTGAAGGTGGCGGCATTTGATCCACCCGGGGCGTCCAAGTTCGAGTGGTTGTCGGGGTAGCCCTCGGGGTCGAGAATGACCCAGTTGGGCAGCGTCGAGTCACCGAGCGCCTTGTACTTCGAAATCTGCGTCGCCACCCACACGCCGGCCTGGTAGCCGTGGGTGAAGTAGTTCAGCACGGTCTTGGGCTGGCCCGGCTGAGGTCCCGACACGGTCCAGAAGGACAGCCACGTCACCGGTCGGTGGCCGTTGGTGATGGCCTGTCCTAACAGGAAGTCCGGTGTCTGGGCGACGCCACCTTGGGTGATGAAGCCGACCCACGGCGCCTGCGGCGTGCCGAGCGCGCCGGTGTCGGCGAGGATGGGCCACCCGTCGGAGATAGCGCGACTCCAGTCGGACTGGGGGATGGCGTAGACGCCGACACCCTCAGTGGCGATGTAGCCCGTTTGGTAAGTAAAGAGGGTGAGGTGCCCCTTGATGAAGGCACTGGCGATCTGCGGTCCAACAATGACGCCGGCGTTGGTGGCGGTCCGTGAGACGTCAATGGCCACCCACGCGGCCGATGAGAGCGATTCAGTCATGGTGGTGAGGTCACCCGTCGAGGCCTCGCCGGCGATGACGAGCGCACTGGTGGTGGCTGACATCGTGAGGTTGCCACTCATGATCGGCGCCGCTTTGACCGAGGTGGTCACGTCGAGATAGCTCCACGCACTCGGCGTGGTGCCCCCGTTGATGTGCGCTTGAACGGTATTCGCCATTTCTTGACCCACCGCAACACTGAACAGTTGCACATCGCCGTTGGCGGCGACGTCGGTGACGTAGGTGGTCTGTCCGTTGCTCGCGGTGGCGAGTGAACCACTCGAGAGCGGTGCGGCCGTGGTGAGTGTGAGATTCTGACTCGACCAGGCTCCCGCACTCGAGGCCTCGAACACGGCCAGCGCCCCACCGGCGGTAATGGCGGCGAAGAGTTGGGTGGTGGTCGGGTTCGTAATCACGGCCGGCTCGCCGAGGACAAGGCCCGTTCCGGTCTGCAGTGTTACGTCGACGGGAGCACTGATCTGTGGTGGCTGAATGCTGGTGGTCCAGTTGAGCGAGACAGCGATGGCGTGCCCCGTGGAAGAAGTAGCGACGATGGTTCCTTGCGTGCCCGCAATTGCGACCGAGGGTTGGCCGAGGCGAAACGTCGTGGTGGTGCCCGGAGTCAGCGTCGTCACGGTGGTGTCCGAGGTCATGTGCGCGTGCTCGCGGTGCAGCGCCGCTTTGGTGGTGGAGGCCGAGAGCACGACCAGCGCACCGGCCGTGTCCACGTAGGCGATGTCGACGTTGTTCCAGGGGTCAAAAAAGAGCGTGGGTGCGGCCGCTGGGGCCGGCGCGGGCAGTTCGCTGGTGACGTCAACGACGGACGTCGACCCGTTGGCCGACTGTTCGTAGAAGGCGAGGTCACCGGTAGCGAAGCGCGCAGCGACTGCGGTAATCCCGTCACCGTTCAACACACTCGGGGTGCCGGTCAAGGTCGCGTTGTTGAAGGCTGCTTCAAACGAGTTCTTCGCCCACGTCGACGCCGTTGGATTCTGGGTGAAGGCGACGAGTGGATTTCCGTTGAGCGTCGACGTCGCAATGTTGGGTAGGACGACCGTGGGCACCACGAGACTCGCGATGACGAAGTTCGCCACAATCGTCGAGCGGCGTCGACGAGGCCACCGCCGAAGCGGTCGACGGCCTTCGATCACGGCGCCGTCCGCAGATGCAGTGACGTTGACCACCCACTTGCGCCATACGCATTGCCCGCGCGAACAATAACGGTGTAGGGGCGACCACGGTGAAGTCCAGTCAGAAGAAGTGGCGATGTCGCGCTGCGGGTCACCCAGCTCGCCCCATTCGTGACTGAGACCTGGTAGTAGGTCGCGGGGTAGCGGCCAGCCGTGGCAGTCACGTTGAGGGCCAGTGACGTCGTGCCCCTGGCTTTGAGGGTGATGGTGGGCGTGTTGGGCGGGACCTGCAGCGACGCCAAGGAAATAACGTCGATGAGTCCCGATCCAATGGCCGCACCATTGTCGTAGGCGACGACGGTAAAGATGCCTTCACTGGGGGCCGAGAACGTGAACGTGACGGTGCCGTTTATCGAGGTATTGGCCGTGAGTGACGCGGTGCCGGAGCCGGTCGTCGAACTGGTCAGACCGTCGATTACCGGCGCACCAGAGGGTCCAATGACCTCAAAGGTGACGGGCACGTTTGGCATCAGGGTGCCCGCACTCGAACGCAGCGTGATGTTCACGGGTGTCGTGGTGCCCGCGAGTGGTGACGTGGAGCCAATGGTGAAGGAACTTTGTGCCGGGTCGGCCACCATCGGACAGAGGTCGCCAATCAAGGTCGTCGTGGGGGCGCCGAGTCCGACGGCCAAGTTGTAGCCCTGGCCAGCGCTGTAGGCGTTGACGTTGGCGATGTCGTTGTTGCCCGTGGTGATGGGGGTGATGTCCGTAGTGGAGGCGGCCAATGTGTAGAGGGTGGGATTCAAGAATCCCAAGCGTCCCTGTCCGCACTTTTGCTTCGCCAGCGCCACCATGGCACCAACGAGTGGGGCGCCAATGGATGTGCCACCAACGCCACTCCAGCCGTTACGGCAGGTGGCCGTCGTGCACACCACGGTGGAGGAGTCGGTGCCGGTGAAGTACTGGATAAAGCCCGTTCCGGGGTCGGCCATCACTGATACGTCGGGCACCATGCGCCCGGTGGCCGAGGCGACACCCTGTGAGGGGTCGTTCATGAAGAACTGGCCGGTCTGCCACCAGGGCCGTGACCACTGGTCTGAGATGCCACCACCGGAACCACCACCGTTGGAGTTCCACACGGTCTGGGTCAGTGGCGACAGGTTGCTCACCGTGAGTCCACCAACACCGGTGACGAAGGGCTGCGATGCAGGGTCGTCAACGGCGGGGGCATTCGAAATCAGTCCGGTGCAGTCCGAGGAGCCGTTGTCACCGGAAGCGGCGACGACCGTGATGCCTTCGGCGGCCATCTGTTGGAAGAGGGGGGCCTCGGCAACGACACTGCCCGTCGGGTCGTTCTCGCAGTCGCCCCAGGAGGTGGCGACCACGTCAACCGCGTTGTCATCGGCGATGCGGGTGTAGACGTCGAGGGGGTCGGAGCCGGCGTTGGGGGCAGAGTAGACGTCCAAGGTGGCACCGGGGGCGAGGGCGGCCGCCTCTTCAATGTCCATGGTGGCTTCGTCGCTGTAGCCGCCGGTCGCGCCACCGTCCACGGGAATCGTGGTGATTGTGGGGCTCAGACCGTAACAACTGTTGAAGACGTTGATGTCGCTGGTGTCGGCGACACCGAGCTCATAGAGCGCAATGGTCGTGCCGTGGCCATTGATGCCTGCGTGCCAGAGCGGGCTCAGGCCGTAGAGAGTTCCCTGCTGCTGCACGGTGTAGCCGTTGGCGTTGGGTCGCGATCCGTTCGCCGCCCCGACGTGCGAGCAGGTGGTGGCGTAGCCCGACGTGGAGTGGGCGTGCACGAGGTGGCTCGCCAGTCCCGAGGCACCGTTCAGGCCGGCGACCGCGACGATGTCGTGGGCAATCGATGCCGGCAACGTGGCCGGTTGGGTGAAGGAACTCACGACGCCCTGCGACGTGCGAGCGGAGGACACGTGGGCGTTAAAGACGTGTGAAATTGCGGTGGTGGTGGCGCGCACGTGGAGCACCAGCCCGCCCGTGGAAAGACTCAACGGGTGCAGGCCGTTGGCGCTGAAGTACTGCGTGACCTGCGCGATGGTGTTCCGAGCGGCGCCAAAGCGCTGGGCGAAGCCGGTGGGCGTCAGAAAGTGGCGATAGAGCGGCGAGCCGGGCGTCGAAATGGCGCGGAGGTAGGCCGCCTCGGCGGCACTGTTTTGCCCGGCGAGCACGACATCAAAGGTGTCGGTGACGGGCGTCGTGACGGCGGTGGCGCTACTGGGCAAGGAAGTGGCGTGCGCGACGACGAGGCGAGGCTGGACCGCGTCGGCGTGAAAGGACGGAGCGCTAATCGTGGCGGCGGCGAGTGCACTAAGGGCCACCGCGGCACGCACGAAGTGAGGGGAGCGACGCATATATCTATCCTACGAACATTGGGCGTGAATCGCTCAGCGCCCGGTGCGCGGAGCGCTACTTTTCGTTGACGGGGTAGCCAGCTGCCGCGTAGCGCGCGCTTAAGTCACCGCATTCGGCACAGACGCTGGCTGGCACGAGTCCAGCCCGAATGAGCAGGCCGAAGATGGCGCAGCCCACGCAGTAGCCCAGAAACCCTTCCAGCGACGCGGCACCAATGAGGGGCAGCAAGATCCATCGAGCGACGCCGAACCCTTGGAGATACCAGGTGAGGTCAATGCCAATGCAGAACGCCAGTCCAATGGCTTGGGCGAACCGCTTCGGTGGGCCCGGTACAAACTTTTCCCACGCGCTAAGTCGTGGGGCCGCGATACGGACCGCAAACTGCCCCAAGGGAGAAAGGGTGGGGCCCGAGGCGACGCGAGCGGCAAAGCCGTAGGTGAGGGGGATCATGATCCAGGACCAGGAGGTGAAGAAGGCGATCGTGCCCATCGTCACGACGCCGAGGGCGACCGTCCGTGCGGCGGCATCGTTAACGGGATTCGGAAAGGAGAAGAACTTCTTCATTCCATAAATCCTAGTGAAGAAGTGGAGTTCTCGCTACCAGGCGAGCCGGACGGTGGTGAGGGCGCCAATGGCCACAATGATCACCCGCACGGCGGTCGGGGGCAGTCGCTTGAGCAGTGAGGTCCCAATCACCCCGCCAAGCAGGGTGCCCACCATGAGTCCGAGGACGTCACGAATAATCAGATGTCCACGCAGGAGGAAGACGGCGCCGGCGCAGAGGTTGATAATGACCGACAAGGCGTTGCGCAAACCCTGCAGCTCGGCGAGGTCGAGTGGCAAGGTGAGGGCCATGACGGCGAGCAACAAAATGCCGAGGCCAGCTCCGAAGTAGCCGCCGTAGATGGCGACCAAAAAGATTCCGATCGCCAGGCTGACCCGACGACCGGGGTGGTCGTGGCGAACGTGCGCCAATCGCCGAGTGACCAGTGGTGCCACGCCGAAGAGGACGGTCCCGACGCCTACCAAGAAAGGAAGGACGGCGCGAAAGGTGCTCGACGGAAATGCCAGGAGCAGAGCGCAGCCGGTAATCGCCCCCAGAACGCACGAGGGGACGAGGCGGCGTACCAGCGCCCGGTGCGCGCTGAGTTGGTGGCGATAGCCGCGGATCCCACCGACGTAGCTGGGGAGAACGCCGACCGACGTGGTGACGTTGGCCGTGATCGATGCGGCCCCGAGGGCCAGCAAGGTGGGGAACGCGATAAAGGTGCCACCGCCGGCGATCCCGTTGGCGATGCCCGCCGCGACCCCCGCGAGGACAACGACGAGTTCAGACCAGAGGGGTGACAAAACAGCAGTCAGCATTCTTACTACTCTAAGTGGGTGCCCTTCGTGACTTCTTCCCCCCGCTGCACCGTCACCGACCGCGCCCCACGCGTGGAGTTTTCGTTCTAATGCCGCTCCCTTTCACGCCACCGAGTGACCTCCCCGCCGACACGATTCGCGCCGCCGGTGGCATTGTCACTCGCCGCGTGAACGGGCACATCGAAATCGCCTGCATCTACCGTGAAGCGCGTGGCGACTGGACGTTTCCGAAGGGCAAGCTCGATCCGGGCGAGACCTTTGAGGAGGCCGCCTTGCGCGAAGTACTCGAAGAGACGAGCCTGCACTGCGAGATCGTTCGCTTCATTGGCACCACGAACTACACCCACCGCAAGGGCAAGAACAAAATCGTTGCGTACTACCTCATGCACGTGCTCGAAGGTGAGTTTGAGGCCAACGAAGAAGTTGACGAGCTGGTCTGGCTCCCCATTGAGCAGGTGCGTGAGCACCTCACCTGGGACCGCGATCAGGAGCTCTTCGACCTCATCGTCGATTCACCCGACATCGAACCTCGCGTCGCTTAAGAGCGCTCGAGGAACTTGCGCGTTGCTTCGTGGCGCGCGTTGGTGAAAATCTCCGCAGGGGTCCCCTGCTCCACCAACACGCCCTGCTCGAGGTAGGCCACTTGGTGCGCCACGTCGCGGGCGAAGCTCATCTCGTGGGTGGCAATCAACATCGTCGTGCCACGTGCCGCGAGGTCCGCTAAGAGGTCGAGCACTTCACCGACCAACGTCGGATCGAGCGCACTAGTGACTTCATCGAGCAGTAACAACGCGGGCTGCATGGCCAACGAGCGCACGATCGCAACACGCTGTTGTTGACCGCCGGAGAGTCGGTCGGGGAAGTCGTTGGCTCGATCGGCCAAACCAATGCGCTCTAAGAGCACCATGGCTTCGCCAACGGCCTCGGCCCGGGAACGCTTGAGTGCGTGGACCGGTCCCAGCACGATGTTCTCCACCACGCTGAGGTGGGGAAAGAGATTGAAGGACTGAAAGACCATGCCGATGTGGCGACGCACGAGGTCGGGGTCAATGCGCGGATCGCGCAGTGACTGACCAAACAGGGCAATGTCGCCACCGTCGATGGGCTCGAGCATGTTGGCACATCGCAGCAGCGTTGACTTGCCCGATCCCGAGGCCCCGATGAGGCAGACCACTTCGTGGCGACGCAGCTGCAGCGACACGCCGCGCAGCACCTCGGTGGCACCGAAGCGCTTGGTGACGGAGGAGAGTTCGAGGACGACGTCACTCATCGTGCGGCCGCCAGTCGCTTGGCGCGGTCCTTGGCCATGAGGTGGTCAGTGAACCGCGTCAGGGGAATAGTGAGGGCGAGGAAGAGCAACGCGGCCACGACGTAGCCGGAGAAATTGAACTCGGTGGAGGCGTAGATCTGCGCGGCCCGCGTGGCCTCAATGGCGCCGAGCGTTGACACGAGGGCGGTGTCTTTTTGCATCGAGATGAAGTCATTGAGCAGCGGTGGAATCACGTTACGAACGGCCTGGGGCAGAATGACCCGACGCATGGTGGCCCCGGTGGTGAGCCCCAGTGAGCGGGCCGCAAGAATCTGGCCGTTCGGCACCGAGGTAATACCGGCGCGGTAGACCTCGGCGACGTACGCACTGTAGGTAATCGTTAGCGATATGCAGCCGTACACCGCGGGCGACTGCGTGGAGAGTGGACCCAGGCTGAGCGCGGGGAGACCGTAGCCCACGATGAAGATCACGAGCAGAATCGGAATGCCTCGAAAGACGTCGGTGTAGATCGTCGACAACACGCGAAAGGGAAACATCACGGCTGAGTGCGTCATGCGGACCCAGGCAATCACGAGGCCAAAGAGCAGCACCATGACTTCACACACCAGGAACATCCAGATGTTGGTCAAGATGCCCGAGCCGATGGAGCTCAAACTCTTGGCGGGGTCGCCTTTAAAGGAGAGCCACATCTGGTGCGGGTCGAAGAAGAAGGCCCGCACGGCTGCACCGCCTGGCGCCAGATAAAAGACGGCAACAATCGTGCCCAAGATGACGAGGCTGGAGAGTGCGGACGCGGCGATTGCGCGACGTCCAGTGAAGAGCAACTTGCGCCGCGGCAAGAACAGTGGTGGTGTTTCCAGCACCGTTGTGCTGGCCTCGTGCGACACGATTCTTACGGCTGCAGCGTTGGGACGCTGGTGTAGATGCCCAGCCACTTCTTAGTGATGGCGGCCAACGTACCGTTCGCCTTCAGCGCGGCAATGCCGACGTTGACGCACGCCGCCAGGGCGTTGCCCTTCTGGAAGAGCAGACCGTAGTGCTCACCCACTGATGGGAACTGACCGACCTGCGTGGCCAAGGGGTTGTTCTTGGCGTCGACAATCTGTGACGAGGCCATGTACTGACCGGTGGGCGTGTCGACCACGATGGCGTCAATCTGCTTGCTCTGGAGCGCGGCCACGGCCTGGTCCAGGGTGGAGTAGACACGCGCGGGCTTGGTGGGCTTGATGTACTGGTTGATGTAGGTCAGGCCGGTGGTGCCAATCTGGTCACCGAACTGGTAGCCCTTGAGCTCGGCAGCCGAGTGCATCGTCACAATCTTGTTGCCCTTGAGGGCGATAATCGACTGGTTTACGTCGTAGTAGCTGTCCGAGAAGGTCACGACCTTGGCGCGGTCGGGGGTGTCGGAGATTTCGTTGATGTCGAAGTCGAAAGACTTGTGGCCAGGGGTGTAGCTCGAGTCGAAGGGCTCGTAGGCCCAGGCGACGTTGGTCTTGGCCACGCCCAAGATGTTGGCCAACGCGTAGACGAAGGCCGACTCGTAGCCCTGCCCGTTGGACGGCTTGTTGTTGACGAACCAGGGGGTGTAGACGGGGTTGTCGGTGGCGACCGTCAACTTGCCGGAGGAGATTTCCTGCGAGGCAATGGCGGTCTTGCACGACGCGAGGGTCGGGGCGCTGGTCGCGCTGGCCGATCCCACGGAGACGCCGGTGAGCAACGAAGCGCCGAGAATGCCGGCGAGAACGAGACGAGCTGAACGCATGATTTTCTTCCCTCTGAATAGGACTGTCACGAGTGTAATGGGGCTCTCGGGAATGGTTTTCGGAGGATTTCCCAATTGGTTCAATGTTCACTAAGATAAAGAAGCATTGGAGAGGTGGGTGAGTACGGTTTAAACCACATTCCTGCTAAGAATGCGGCCTGAGAAATCGGGCCCGAGGGTTCGAATCCCTCCCTCTCCGCCACGAACACCGGGCGCTTGCGCGCTCGGTGTTCCTGTTTGTAAGGAGCGCAGTGCGCTATTGGATTGAAACGTTGGGCTGCCCGAAGAACCACGTCGACTCCGAGAAGTTGGCCGGACTGCTCGTCTCGCAGGGATACTCACTCGCTGACTCACCCGAATCGGCCGATCTCGTGGTCGCCAACACCTGTGCCTTCATCGAGGCCGCGCGCGAAGAGTCGATCGAAACGGTCCTCGAGCTCGCCGACCAAAAGCGCTCCAGCGCTCGACTCGTAGTTACGGGCTGCATGGCCGAACGCTACGGCCACGAACTGGCCGAAGCACTGCCCGAGGTTGACCTCGTGGCCGGCTTCAACGAGAGCCTCACCGCTCTGGCGCCAAAAACACCCGTCACTTTAGGCACCAAGCCCAAGAGTGACTTTGACTTGTTGAACCTGCCGCGTCCGGCTGTTTCGGCGCCGTGGGCCTACGTCAAAATTGCCGAAGGCTGCGACCGTCGCTGCGGCTTCTGCGCCATTCCCACGTTCCGCGGTGACCAGCGCTCGCGTTCCAACGAAGAGATTCTGCGTGAAGCTCGCGACTTGGCGGCCGGTGGCGTCAAGGAACTGATTTTGATTGCCCAGGACTTGGCGAGTTGGGGTAACGACCGTCGTCGTGGCGCGCTGGGCGAAGCCGTCGAGGTCCTCGACGAGGGCGGCACCCAGCCACTCATCGAACTCACCCGGCAACTCAGTGACGAGATCGAACGCGTTCGCTTGCTCTACCTCTACCCCTCGGGTCTGACGAGTGGCCTGATTGAGACGATTCTGTCGACCGGCGTACCGTACTTCGACCTGTCACTCCAGCACGTCTCGCGTCCACTGATGCGCGGCATGCGCCGCTGGGGCAATGGCGATCGCTTCTTGGAGCGCATCGCCGCTATTCGGGCGATGGAGCCAACAGCGACGTTCCGCTCGTCATTCATCCTCGGGTACCCCGGTGAGACCGAAGACGACCAGCGCGAGTTGCTCGAGTTCATCGAAGCGGCCCAGCTCGACTGGGCCGGCTTCTTCACGTTCTCGAAGGAAGAGGGCACGTACGCCAACGGCCTCGGCGACCAAGTGCCCCATGAGCTCGCCCTCGAGCGCCTGCGCGAAGTGTCCGAACTCCAAGATGCCATCACCGCCCGTAAGCGCGATGCCCTGGTGGGCACCACTCAGCGAGTATTGATTGACGCGCCCGGTATCGGTCGTAGTGTTGGGGAGTGCCCGGAAATTGACGGCATCATCATGGTGGATGAGGCACTACCCGTTGGTGGCTTCTTCGACGTGATGATTACCGACTCGCACGGCACGGACTTGGAGGGGAAGTCACTATGAGCACTCGCGAACGCACCTACGGCGAAACCGCACTGCTGACGCCGGCCAATCTGATGACGTTTTTCCGACTCGGCATTTCGCCGGTCTTTATCTACCTGTTGGTCTTTCACCGGACCTCGTGGTGGACGGTTGTCCTCGGCGGCACGGCGGCGGCGTCGGACTACTTCGACGGCATCGTGGCGCGCCGCTACGGCACCACGACCTCGGGTGCCTACCTCGACCCCCTGGCCGACAAGATCATCGTGCTCGGTGGTCTCTACGCCCTGATCTTTTCGCGACACGTTGATCTAAAGGGCTTCATTGTCCCAGCCATCATCATCACGCTGCGTGAGGTGTGGATGAGCGTGCACCGCTCGCGCGCCGCCAAAGTGGGCATCTCGATTCCCGCCGTCAAGATCGCCAAGTGGAAAACCTTCGTGCAGGACTGGGCCATTGCCTTTTGCGTGTTGCCCTACTTCAACCACCACTTCATCTACGCCTACGTCACCATTTGGATTGCCGTGGTCATGACCGTCTACACCGGCTGGCGTTACTACGTCGACGGAAAGGCGTTGCTCGCCCGTGCGCGTTGAAATAGTTGCTATTGGCACCGAGCTACTGCTCGGGCAGATTGCCGACACCAATTCACAGTGGCTGGGCGAACAACTCGCTGCCAACGGCATCGCCTCGCACTTTCACCAGCACGTGGGTGATAACCACGAGCGGATTATCTCGGCGCTACGCATTGCCCTGTCTCGGTCCGACGCGGTGATTATCTGCGGTGGCCTCGGTCCAACGCAGGACGACATCACCCGGAGTGCCGTGGCCGAAATCATGGGCGTGTCGCTGGTGCGCCAGGACTTCCTCGTAGAGCGCATCTCCGCGATGTTTGCGTCGCGGGGTCGCCCCATGACGGAGAACAATCTCCTTCAGGCCGATGTGCCGGAGGGCGCCACGATCATCGACCAGACGCGCGGTACCGCCCCGGGACTCATCTGCCCGGTTGGCGCTCAAGTCATCTACTGCGTGCCGGGCGTGCCCTACGAGATGAGCGACATGTTTACGCGGGCGATTCTGCCTGACTTGATTGCTCGTTCGCAGGCCGAAGGCAACACCAGCGTGATTGCCTCGCGAGTACTGCGTACCTGGGGCGCCGCCGAGTCGGGTCTGGCCGAGGCCATCGACTCACGCTTCGACGAGCTCGAAAACTCTGATCGCGTCACCATTGCCTTCCTGGCCAGTGGCATCGAGGGCATTAAGGTCCGTCTCACCGCTCGCGGTGACAACGTCGAACACGCCGTCGCCCTCTTGGCCGACGAAGAAGTGATTGTCCGCAAGCTCATCACCGACGCTTTTGGTGACGTCATCTTTGGCGTTGACGACGAGACCATGGAGCACGCGATTGCGTCGCGCTTGGTGGCCCGCGGACTCACCCTTGGCCTCGCCGAGTCGGTGACCGGTGGGTTGATTTCGAGTCGCTTAGTGAACATTCCCGGTGCGTCACAGTGGTTCCGTGGATCACTGGTGAGCTACGCCTCAGCGCTGAAACACGAACTCTTGGGCGTCGCGCAGGGGCCCGTGGTGAGTGCGGAGGCGGCTGAGCAGATGGCCCGCGGTGCTCGCGAACTCTTAGGTGCAGACGTGGGGCTTTCCGTCACGGGTGTTGCCGGTCCGGACGAGCAAGATGGCCAGGTGCCGGGCACCGTCTTCGTTGGGCTCGCGGTGGGCGACAGCGTTTCACACGTGTCGTTCCGTCTGCCCGGTGACCGCGCTCGCATCCGCTCCTATGGTGCCATCAGCGCACTCAACGCGTTGCGACAGACGATTGACCGTTTGCTCTAGGTCGGAGTCGGTGGCGAGGGAATATCCCGCACCATGTTCGACGAATATGGCAAAAGCCTCGTAATTTCATAAGAAATAAATACGAACATTTGTTCGTAAGGCAACTATAGTGATGTCTACGACCGATGTAACTAGGGCTTCCTAGAGTTCCCTCGTGAAGAAAATCAAGGAGACAGCAATGGCAAACGACGACCGCACCAAGGCACTGGACGCCGCTCTCGGTCAGATCGAGAAGCAGTTCGGTAAGGGATCGGTTATGCGCATGGGTGAGAACCTGCACATGCAGATCGAAGCCATTCCCACGGGTGCTCTCGCCCTCGACATGGCGCTCGGCATCGGTGGTCTGCCCCGAGGCCGCATCGTCGAGCTCTACGGTCCCGAATCATCAGGTAAGTCGACCCTCGCCATGCACGCCGTGGCCGAAGCCCAGCGCAACGGTGGCGTGTGCGCTTACATCGACGCCGAACACGCGATGGACCCGGTCTACGCCCGCGCCATCGGCGTCAACATCGACGACTTGCTCATCTCACAGCCCGACACCGGTGAACAGGCTCTCGAAATTGCGGACATGCTGATTCGCTCCGGTGCACTTGACGTCATCGTCATTGACTCCGTCGCTGCTCTGACGCCACGTGCCGAAATTGAAGGCGACATGGGTGACAGCCACGTCGGTCTCCAGGCACGTTTGATGAGTCAGGCCCTGCGCAAGATGACCGGTGGACTGTCGAAGTCCAACACCGTGGCCATCTTCATTAACCAGTTGCGTGAAAAGATTGGCGTGATCTACGGCTCACCCGAAGTGACCCCTGGTGGTAAGGCGCTGAAGTTCTACTCCTCGGTGCGCCTCGACATCCGTCGTGTGGAGTCAATCAAGGACGGTACGGAAGTCGTCGGTAACCGTACCCGCGTGAAGGTCGTGAAGAACAAGTGCGCTGCCCCCTTCAAGCAGGCCGAGTTCGACATCATGTACGGTCAGGGCATTAGCCGTGAAGGTTCAATCCTCGACGTCGCCGTCGAGCTGGGCTTCGTGAAGAAGGCCGGTGCCTGGTTCACCTACGAAGGTGAGCAGATGGGTCAGGGCCGCGAAAACGTGAAGGCGTTCCTGCGCGAAAACCCGCAGACCATGTCAGAGATTGATGTCCGCGTCCGCGAGCACATGGCCAATGCCTTGCTGCCTGCAGTCGAAGAAGAAGACATCGACTCCCCATTGACGCTCGACTAGTCCGACGCCCGATCTCGGGACTGAATGGTTCTGGGCCGAGCGACGACAAGTAGCGTGGCATCCGTGCCACTGCGCCTTCGATATCGTCACGCTCTCGGCGCACTCGTGCGTCGAATCCGTGCGTACGCCAATGAGGTTGCTACCGTGGGGCCGACCGACGGATACGCGTCGTCGTTTTACTCTTTCGGTTCAGGCGCGGGCCTCATGGCACCGCAAGGCACCATCTACAACGAGCGCTACATTGCGCTGGGTGAGAACTCCTTAGTTGGCCCCTACGTAACGCTGTCAGTGGGGATGTCACCAGAGCAAGAGATGTTGCATTCGCCGGTGATCTCGATTGGGAAGCAGTGCATTATTGGTCGTGGCTCACACCTCATCGGTCACTGGTCGATAGTCCTCGGGGACAACATCCAAATAGGTCCGAACGTGTACATCACGGACCAGAACCACTCCTACCTCGACCCCGATGCTCCCATTGGGTGGCAGCCACCCATGGAAGCCGGTGTCGTCATTGGCTCGGGCAGCTGGATCGGGACGAATGCGGTCATCCTGCCCGGCACGACGCTGGGCAAGAACACCGTGGTGGCCGCGGGAGCGGTGGTGCGCGGTGCGTTCCCCGATCACGTCGTCTTAGGTGGTGTTCCCGCACGTGTGCTGCGCCACTACGACGCTGTTGCCGGCTGGCAAGAAGGGGCTCCGCGATGAGCTTCTCCATAGGTATTGACCTGACGCCACTACGCACCTCGGCTCAATATCGCCGATTGTTCATTGCGGGTTTCGTGACCTCGCTCGGTTCACAGGCGACGTACGTGACGATGCCGTATCAACTCAAGCAACTGACGCACTCGCCCTTAGACGTCGGGTCACTGGGACTCGCGGAGCTGCTGCCGCTCATTGTCTTTGGCCTCTACGGCGGTGTTTTGGCCGACCGCGTAAATCGACGAGTCTTGATCATCACGCTCGAGGTCTTGATGATGATGGTGACGGCCGGCACGTTGCTCAACGCCCTCGAGCCCCATCCGCAGGCCTGGGTGCTCTACGTTGCTGCGTTCATCTTTGCCTCGTTCTCGAGCCTGCAGAGCCCAAGTATCGCGGCCTTGAACCAGTCACTCGTTTCTCACGAGATGCAGAAGTCTGCCTCTGCACTGGGCGTGACGTCGCGCACCATCGCTTCCATCATCGGGCCAGCACTCGGTGGGCTCGCGGCCGTTGCCGTCGGCCCGGCCTTTATCTACAGCGCCAATCTCATTACTTTTACTGCGTCAATCTTCTTGTTATGGGGTCTCGCCGCTCACGTCCCCTCCGCCACTGCGCACGCGTCCGACCGCGATGCGCTGCGCGAAGGGGTGCGTTTTCTTCGCTCACGGGCCGACATTGTCGGCACCTACATCATTGACTTCGTTGCGATGATTTTTGCCTTTCCCGTCGCCATGTTGCCTTTTGTGGCCGCTCACTATCACGAGACCTACGCACTCTCCGTCCTCTACTGCGGCCTACCCATTGGTGCGCTTATTGCCACGCTGTTGTCGAAGTGGACGCATGGTGTGCATCACTACGGACGGGCTATTGCCGCGTCGGCCGCGCTGTGGGGGCTGGGCATCGCGGTTTTTGGGTTCTGCTCACCGTTACCCATTGTCTTTGGGGGGCTGGTGCTCGCCGGTGGGGCAGACGCCTTTAGTGCGCTGTTTCGTATCACCATGTGGAACGAGTCAATCCCACCCGCAATTCGCGGCCGCATGGGCGGTATGGAGATGATCTCCTACACCCTGGGGCCAACGGCGGGGCAGTTCCGCGCGGGCGTGATGGCGGCGTGGACGTCGCTGCGGTTTGCCTTGACGGTGGGTGGCCTCACCTGCACCGGTGCGGTGGGTGTAGTGATGACGGCACTGCCGACGCTGTGGCGCTTTGACGCACGCACGAACGTCGATGTGGCCGCGGTGCGGGCCATTCGAATGGCCGAACACGACGGCGTGGCCTAGACCCTCTACCATTTAGGGGTGCCCACCACCTATCTCGTGACCGTTTCCGGCCCAGACCGTGTTGGTTCCGGCGCCGAACTCTTTGCTGCGCTCGCCCTCGTGACGCAGGGAGAGGGCCACCTGGCTGACGTGGCGCAGATTACGATTCGTGGCTCGCTCGTCCTCTGCGGTGAGGTCACCGTTCCCGACACCGTCACCATTGACGATGTGCGGGCCGCTATTGCCAGCCGCGACATTGAGCGCGATGGCCTCGTGGCCGCTATCGAAGTGGTGGAGCAGACGGACGCGGCCGAGGGCCGTCGCCTGCTCGTCACTCTGCTGGCACCCCGTATTGCCCCCGCACAATTGCAGGCGGTCTTTGGCGCCTTCGCCGCGGCCGACGCCACGTGTGAGCGCATTGTGCACTTAGCCACCTACCCCGTCGACTGCTACGAACTCGTGGTTCGGGGTGATGACCACACAATGCTGCGTGAAGTGGTGACGGCCGCCGCTCAGGCCAACGGCCTTGACCTCGCTATCCAGCGCGCGGGACTCCATCGTCGCGCCAAGCACCTCGTGGTGATGGACGCCGACTCCACCTTGCTGCAAGACGAGGTCATCGACCTGCTGGCCGAAGAGTGCCAGTGCGCCGAAGAAGTCGCCAAGATCACCGAAGCGGCGATGGCCGGTGAACTGGACTTCGCCGAGTCGTTGCGTCGCCGTGTGGCCCTACTCGCGGGGCTTGACGCATCAGTCTTGGACTCGGTGCGAGCACGTCTTCGTCTCACACCGGGTGCACGCACGCTGCTACGCACGCTGCACCGCTTGGGCTACGTCCCGGCCGTGGTGTCGGGTGGGTTCGTTGAAGTACTGGCCCCGCTGTTGCGCGAGCTGCACGTTGACTACCTCGAAGCCAACGAACTCGAGATTGTTGACGGCAAGTTAACTGGTCGCCTGGCTGCCCCCATCGTGGACCGCGCCGGCAAAGCCACCGCGCTGCGCCGCTTTGCCGCCCAGGTGGGCGTGCCACTGGAGCAGACCGTGGCGGTAGGAGATGGCGCCAACGACATCGACATGATCTCGGTGGCCGGTCTCGGTATTGCCTTTAACGCCAAGCCGGTGGTGCGCGCCGCTGCGGACGCCGCGCTCTCGGTGCCGTACCTTGACGCCGTTCTCTACTTCCTCGGCATCAGCCGCGAAGAGATCGAAACGGACTAACGGGCGAGGTCGCCGGGGCCGCCGGCCCACAGGCCGGCCATCCAGGCTTCAATCTCATCGGGATCGCGGGGCAACGCCGCCGACAAGTTGATGCAGCCGTCGGCAGTAATCAAGAGGTCGTCCTCTAAGCGAATGCCGATCCCGCGATATTCCTCGGGCACCGTGAGGTCGTTGGTCTGAAAGTAGAGACCGGGTTCGACGGTGAGCACGTGACCCGCTTCGAGCGGTCCACCGAGGTGCACCTCACGTGACTGGGTGCAGTCGTGGACGTCGAGACCGAGCATGTGGCTGGTGCCGTGGAGGGTGTAACGGCGGAACAGTTGGGTGTCGCGCCGGGTTGCCACATCGATGTCGTCGGTCATAATGCCGAGTTCAATGAGCCCCTCAGTCAACACGCGCGTGGCGGTGGCGTAGATGTCGGTGAAGGGCAAACCGGGACGCAGCTTGGCGATGGTGACGTCCGCGGCCCGCTTGACGATGTCGTAGATGCGGCGTTGCGCCGGGGTGAAGCGACCATTGACGGGCATGGTGCGGGTGACGTCGGCGGTGTAGAGCTCGTTCACCTCGACACCGGCGTCGAGCAGCAACAGGTCACCGTCGTTTACGGGGCCGGAGTTGTGCATCCAGTGCAAGATGGTGGCGTTCGATCCCGAGGCGGCGATGGTGTTGTAACCGACGTCGTTGCCCTCGACACGTGCGCGCAAGTGAAAGACACCCTCGACGACGCGCTCGCCACGAACGCGGGCGCTGGGCAGGGCGCGCACCACGTCTTCGAAGCCCTTGATGGTGAAGTCAACCGCGGCCTGGAGCTGGGTGATTTCGTATTCGTCCTTGATGAGGCGGTGGTTGCTCAAGGTGAAGGGGACGAGGTGGTCATCGTCGTTGGCCGGGATGTAGCTGTCGATGGTGGCGTCAATGCCGCGGTCCACCAAGACGTTGACGGGGTCGAGTTCGAGGAGATCCTTTTCGAGCTGGTCCAGGGGCTTGGCGCTAAGTCCGAAGAAGATCTCGGACTCCTCGAGGCCCCGACGGGCACCCACCCAGAGCTCCCCGTAGCGAGGGTCGGTGAAGAACTGGTGCGTGGACTGGTCGCGTCGGGGCGACAGGTAGAGCGTCGCCTCCGCATCCTTGAGCACCAGGACCACGTCGGGGTCCTTGCAGCCACTCAAGTAGTAGAAGTCGTTGGCGGTGCGGAAGTTGTAGTCGGTGTCGTGGGAGCGCACCTTGTAGTTGCCCGAGGGCACCACGATGGTGCGACCAGGAAAGAGCGCCGTGAGGGCCGCGCGACGGGCGGCAAAGCGCTCGAGGGCCGGGTGCTGTTCGTCGGGAATTGACGGCACCAGCCAGTGCTGGGTCATGCGGTCGTTGAGTACCCGGGGCATCGGGGGACGATGCCCACCGGTGTAGATCCAATGCTCCGAAATGGGGTGTTCGGCGGAGACGTCTGGTGCGGGTAGTTCAGGCCACTGCGACATAGTGACCAGCGTAGTGAAGGTGAGCGCTTAGCGCTCGTTGGCGTCGGGCACCACGCGCCACGCCAACGGCAACAAGGTGCCGGCAACCACGGCCTTGGCGATGTCCCAGACGAGGAAGGGGATCAGACCGTTGGTGATACCCCACGCCAGGTTCTGGTGGTACGAAACGGCAAGCCACGGCACACCAATCGCGTAGATGGCCAGTTCGCCAAGGACGAACATACCGATGGCGCCGGAGGCGGTGCGGTCAGCACCCTTGTTGGCGAGGTAGCTCATGACCAAGGCTGCGACAGCGAAGCCGATGATGTAGCCGAAGAGTGGCTTCACGTAGCCGTGGGTGTGAGCGGAGAACCATGGCACACCGGCGAGGCCCGCCAGAGCGTACAGCGCCATGGAGCCAACGGCCCGACGCAGGCCAAAGGTGGCTCCGACGACCAAAACGCCCAAGGTCTGGCCGGTGAAGGGAACGGCGAAGGGGTGGACCATCCACGAGATCTGCGCCAGCGCGCCGACGAAGGCGGCACCAACGAGGACGAGCAGTGCGTCAGCAATCAATGAGGGGCGAACAACTGCATCGAGCAGTGCGCCCTGGCGGCGAGAAATGGTCAACGTAGACATAGAACTCCTTAGACTTGTAGTTCCACATTACGACAGCGCATTCGCGCTGTCTCGTTACCAACGAGTTAGTTAATCCAGCCCTGTTCGCGGGCAATCTGCTCGGGGTCGCTGATGGCGAAACCCGTGCGGTGCTGCAGCGCACGGATGAAACCGCCCGCTTCGTAAAGGGACTCGTGGGTACCGGTGTCGAGCCACGTGACCGCGCGAGACAGGGTCTGCACGTGGAGTTCGCCGAGCTCGAGGTAGGCGTTGTTGAGTGCGGTGATTTCGAGTTCCCCGCGGGCGCTGGGTGTCAAGGTCTTGGCGAGCGCCGGTGCCTTCTCGTCGTAGAAGTAGAGACCGGGAATCGCGAAGTGCGACTTGGGCTCCTTCGGCTTCTCCTCAATCGAGACCACCTTGCCGTCGTCGCCGAACTCCACCACGCCGTAAGCGGTCGGGTCGGCAACTTCGTAGGCGTAGATCAGGGCGCCGTCAATATCGGTGTTGGCGGCCAGCTGGGTACCCAGACCGGGGCCGTGGAAGAGGTTGTCGCCCAAGACAAGGGCGCACTTGTCGCCGGCCAAGAACTCTTCGCCGAGAATCAATGCCTGCGCGAGGCCGTTGGGCTGTTCTTGAATGACCCACGAAATCGAGATACCCAAGTGTGAGCCGTCACCGAGAAGCCGCTGGAAGGCCGGCTGGTCGTGGGGCGTGGTGATCAGCAGGATCTCACGCAGACCTGCCAGCATCAAGGTGCTCAGCGGGTAGTAAATCATTGGCTTGTCGTACACCGGCAGCAACTGCTTGGAGACCGCCCGAGTAATGGGGTAGAGACGAGTGCCGCTACCACCGGCCAGAATGATTCCCTTCACGCCACTAGTATAGGTACCGATTTCCCCCCTTTCTGAAGGCCGAGGTAGCGCTGTGCGCATTGTTATTACGGGAGCAGCCGGCTTTATCGGTTCGCGATTTGTCGAGATGCTGTTGGCGCAAGACCACTTGGGCTACGACGACATTGTTGTGCTCGACGCCTTGACCTACTCGGGCCGCATGGAAAACCTCGAAACGGCGTTGCGCGACTCGCGCGTCTCCTTCGTGCACGGCTCGATCGTTGATCAGGCCATCGTGGATGAGACGCTGCGCGGCGCCGATGCGGTGGTCCACTTTGCCGCCGAAAGCCACGTTGACCGTTCAATTACCGGCGCGCGCCTGTTCTTTGAGACCAATGTTCTGGGAACGCAGACGCTGCTTGAATCGGCCCGTCGTCACGACGTCGCGCGCTTCGTCCACGTCTCCACCGATGAGGTCTACGGCTCCATCCCCGAGGGTTCCTGGAAGGAAGACCACATCCTCGAGCCCAACTCGCCCTACTCCTCCTCGAAGGCCGGATCGGACCTGGCGGCGTTGGCCTATCACCGCACCTACGGCATGCACGTCAACGTCACGCGCTGCTCCAACAACTACGGCCCACGCCAGTTCCCCGAAAAGGTCATTCCGCTGTTCGTCACGAACTTGATGGATGGCTACAAGGTGCCCCTCTACGGTGACGGCCAGAACATTCGTGACTGGCTGCACGTCGACGACCACTGCCGTGGCATTTTGCTGGTCTTGGCCGGTGGCCGCGCTGGTGAGATCTACAACATCGGTGGTGGTACTGAGTTGACTAACAAGGAACTCACCTACCAGCTGCTGGCCTTGATGGGGAAGAACGAGTCGAGCATCGAGCCCGTCGCTGACCGATTGGGCCACGACCGTCGCTACTCGGTCGACTGCGGCAAGATTCGCAACGAGCTCGGGTACAGCCCGCAAGTTCCCTTCGAACAGGGCCTGCAGGCCGTCGTCCAGTGGTACGTGGACAATGAGTCGTGGTGGCGTCCGCTGAAGGATGCCAAGTGAAGCTGATCGAAACAGCCATTGACGGCTGCTTCATCCTGGAGTCCGGTGTCTTCGGTGACGACCGCGGACTGTTCCGCGAGTGGTTCAAGTTGGCTGACCTGACGGCGGCGGGACAGAGCTTCTCGGTGGAGCAGGCGAACTTCTCGGTGTCGGCGAAGAACGTCGTTCGCGGCCTGCACTATTCGGTGGCCCCGCGCGGCCAGGCCAAGTTGGTGACCTGTGCTCACGGCACCTTGGACGACGTCATCTACGACATTCGTGAAGGGTCACCCACCTTTGGCCAACTCGTCGTGGTCTCGTTGGCCGCTGACGCAGGCAAGTCGGTACTGCTGCCGGCCGGTGTCGCCCACGGATTTTGCGTGACCAGCGAAGTCGGGGCACTGGCCTATCTCTTGTCATCGCCCTACGACGCGCCGAACGAACTCGAGATCCACCCGTTGGATGCGGAGATCGCGGTACCGTGGCCCCTTACCGGCGAACCCATCATGAGTGCCAAGGACGCGGCGGCACCGAGCTTGGCGCAGCGTCGCGCTGCCGGGCAACTCACCCGCTGGTAAGACGTTGTGGCCTCGTCACTCGGCACTGCATTTAACCGGATGTGGGGCGCCTCACTGGCGGCCAACGTGGCTGACGGTGTGATGATGGCGGCGGCGCCACTTCTCGCAGTGACGCTCACGAAGAATCCCGTCTTGATTTCGGCCATGAGCGGTATCGTGATGCTCCCATGGCTGCTCTTCGCCATTCCTATTGGTGTGCTGGTCGACCGCATTGACCGTCGCCACTTGCTCGCGGGGGCCCACGCGATTCGATTCCTCGTTGCCTCACTCATTGTCCTGGCGGTTACGACACACACCATCACCATTTGGTGGCTCCTACTCGCCGCCTTCATCATCGGTATTTGCGAGGTTGCGGCGGATACGACTGCACAGTCGCTGATTCCTCAAATTCTCACCGAGGACCAGTTTGAACGAGGTAACTCTCGACTCCAGATCTCGGAAACGGTGATTCAGGGTTTTGTGGGGACGCCGTTGAGTGGTTTTCTCTACGCCGCGGCGGTGTTTCTGCCCTTCGCCGCCAACGGCGTTGGCTACTTTGCGGCCGCCATTTTGGCCACGCTCATTCCGGTCAAGTTCCTGCAGGAACAACGCGCAGAGCGAGTCGAGAAGTCCACGACCAGTTTTGTCGACGAGATGAAGTTCGGTATGGCCTATCTGGTGGCACACAAGCAGATCCTCCGCCTGGTGCTGACGACCGCCGCCATCGGCTTTTTCTTCTCAATGGCCAGTTCGACGTCAGTACTTTTTATCCTGCATCAACTGCACTTGAAGCCCACCTACTTCGGCGCGCTTCTCACCATTGAGGGCATCGGCGCGATTGTGGGGGGATTCATGGCCCCCAAGCTCTCCAAGCGCTTCGGGCGAAGCCGCACGATGGCCTTCGGCATTACGACAAGTGCCGTATTGACGTTGGTTGTTGGATTCTCGCCCAACATTTACTTCTTCGCGATTGTCACCACTCTCGAGTTATTTGCGGTAACCCAGTGGAACGTCTTGTTGATGGCGGTCTACCAGAGCACTATTCCGTCCGAGCTCTACGGTCGCATCCACGGCACCCGGCGCACCCTGGTGTGGGGATTGATGCCGTTTGGGTCACTTCTCGGTGGCGTGGTGGCCAAGGGTGGGCTTCGCCTGCCGTTCTACCTCGGTGGAACGCTGTGCACCGTCATCGCACTCTTCTCGCTGCGATTCTTCTTGACGGTGGGCAACGAGCCAACCCTCGACGCGGCGCAGAGCGAACTCTGACCTAGGCGGGCCGCTCGCTGCGCCTCGCAGGCGAGGGCTCGAAAGAGCCAGGCGGTAGTCTTCGTGCTACGTACCAACATCGAGGAGAATCATGGCCCGCATCCTTCCACTGGACTTTCAAGTGCACAAGATGAAGAACAGCGCGGAGCGTGTCGTCGTTGACCGATTGCAGCAGCGGCTCAACGACGACTGGCTGATATTTGTCAATTTTCTGTTTAAGTCAGAAGGTTACGATGCTGAGGCCGACATCATTCTTCTGCACCCCGTTTGGGGCGTGGGACTGATTGAAGTCAAGGGCGGAGAGATCAAGTTGAAGGGTGGCAAGTGGGTCGGCACTGACCGAGACCCGGTGGCACAGCTCCGCGGGAACATGTATAAATTGCAGCGCCTGCTGGCCAAAGAAACCGGTAACCAGTACGTGCAGGTCCACTCGGCCATCTGTCTACCGAACTGCCCAAAGGTAACCGGACGGATCCCCGCGGGGATTGTCAGGGAGCAACTTATTCTCGCCCCTGAACTTGAAAACCTCACTGCAGCTATTGATGACATGTTTTGCACTCCGTATCGGGCCGGACAGCTGTCACCGTCTGATTGCCAGGCGATCATTGATTATCTGGCGCCGACTGCAGATTTTGTCTACGAGCCAGAACTGGTCTCGAACTACATTCGCCGCGAACTCGACGCGATTTGTGACGCTCAGGTGGAAACGCTCTCGTGCCTCGACGTGCACCACCGAGTTTTTGTCTCGGGTCGCGCCGGCACGGGCAAGACCTATCTGGCCTCAAAGTGGACCCGACTCGGGCTCTACGCCGAAGAAGATGAGGTGCCGAAGCGGGTACTGCTCACCTGCTACAACGACCCACTCGCGGAAAAGCTACGAGCGCAGTTTGCCGATGTCGTTGACGACGATGACGAGTTCGCACCAACTCTCGTGGTCGGTGCTTTCTTGCGCACAGTGCTGACACTCGAGGGCATGCCCAAGCTCAAGATTCGCGAGGATGATCCGTCGTTCTGGATGGATGAACTCCCTGCGCACCTTCTAAAAAATTGGCACCTCGTCACCCAGCGCTTCGACCGCATCATCATTGACGAGGCGCAGGACTTCTCACCGGCCTGGATTGGGATGCTGGAGTCTCTGCTCGACCCTGATGGTGAAGGGAAGTTGTTCCTGCTTGCCGACACGCACCAAGAAGTTGTCTCGCGCGGCTTCACGCCACCGGCCATTTCGGCGGGCTGGGTTCATGGTGAACTCCGTCAGAATGTTCGCAACTCGCGAGATATCGCGCTACTTGCTCGGCGGTTCCTTGATGGTTCGGCGGCCCCGGCGTCGCTGCCCTCGAGTGAAGTATTTACTGGTATTCCGAGTGCTCGCGCGAGTGACGTGATTGTAAATGTGAAGATCTGTCTTGACTGGCTCCAGCGTGACGATGTTCACCCAAAGAACGTTCTAGTGGTGGCGAGTGACTCCGGTATGCGAGATCTATTGCGGGACGAATTGCACTTGGTGAAGGTCGGGGACGCACGACAGCACGTGGTGGCGTGCGAAACGGCACACCGCGCTAAGGGTCTCGAATACGACGCGGTGATTGTTGCGGTGAGCCCAAAGGGTATTTCTGACACAAACTTTTACGTCGCGGTGACCAGGGCAGTGAACCGGCTCTATGTCGTGGCACCAGCCGCCGTCCTCGAACGCGTCCACTTACTGCCCCAAAACCATCAATCCGCTGTCAATTGACAGCGGATTGATGGCGGGGTGACAGACCTCTAATGGCCCGCAGCGCCGGCAGCCTCTGGCGAGGGTGCCGCATGGCTCGAGTGGTGTCCCACCTTGGCGGGCAGAGCAAAGGACACAAAGAAGGCAACGGCGGTGATGCAACCGGCAACCTGGAAGGCCCGGACGTAGCCATCAACGTAGGCAATGTTCTGGGCGATGCCGCTGTGAACTGCCGACAGCGTGCGGTCCGCGGCAACGGTGCCGAGTGCGGCCAGCGAGAGCGACCCACCAATCTGACGGGCTGAGTTCAACACACCCGATGCCAGACCGGCGTCCTTGCGGTCAACCTTGGCGGTTGCTGCAGTAGCGAGAGGCGCAAACAACAAACCCATCGCGAATGAGGCCAGCGCTGATGGCGGCAGCAGGTCGGCCCAGTAGGCCGAGTGGACCGTGATTAGGGAGAGCCAGTAGAAACCGGCAGTTGCCAGCACGGAACCGACAACCAGCAGTGGACGGACACCCGTCTTCACCAAGAGGCGCGACGACACCTGCGACCCGATGATGATCGCCACGGCCATTGGCAAGAAGGAGAAGCCGGCGCGAACAGCGCCGTAGCCGAGGATGTTCTGGAAGTAGTACGTCAAGAAGAACCACATCGAGAAGAAGGCACCACCAGCCAGCAGCATCACCACGTTGGCGACGGTGAGGGGGCGTGACTTAAAGATACGAAAGGCGACCAGTGGCTGCGACGCGACCTTGGCTTCCCAAAGGACGAAGCCGATGAGACCAACGACGGCAACGGCGAGCCACGTCAGGGTTGAAGACGAGGTCCAGCCGTGGGTCGTCGTGTTAACGATGCCGTAGATGAAGGCACTCAGGCCACCAGTGACCAAGAACGCACCCGTGATGTCGAGCTTCGAGGTGGCCTCCTGGTTGCGGCGCTCCTGCAGGTACATCACGGCAGCCACGGTGGCGATGATGCCAAAGGGCACGTTGATGAAGAAGACCCAGCGCCACGACGCCACACCAGTCAAAATGCCTCCGGCGAGACCACCGACGGCACCACCGGCACCGGCGACGGCGCTCCAGGCACCGATGGCCTTGGGCATGCGAGGTCCGGCGAAGGTCGTCACGATGATGGTCAAGGTGGCGGGGGAGAGCACGGCACCGCCGAGGCCCTGGACGGCGCGGGCGATGATCATCTCAGAACCGGTGTGCGCAACACCGGCGGCGATGCTCGCCAGGGTGAAGATGGCCACACCAACGAGGTAGACCTTGCGACGACCGAACAGGTCGGCGCAGCGTCCACCGAGAAGAAGGAAGCCGGCGAAGGTCAAGACGTAGGCGTTGACAATCCACTGGGCTTGGGTCTGGTCCAGGTGCAAGTCCATGCCCATGTGGGGCAGGGCGACGTTCACGACGGAGACGTCGAGAACGACCATGAACTGCGCAACGCAGGCAATAGTAAGAATCAGCCAATCAGGGGCGTGACGGTGTGCGGGATTTGGGGTTTCGCTCATGGCCTCCAGCCTACGGGCAACGCCCTGCACACAATGCGCTGCGGCGGACGTGGGAGAATAGAGCTATGGCCGCTCAATACATCTTCACCATGCGCGATCTGCGCCGCTTCTACCCACCAGACCGCGAAGTCCTTAAGGGCATCAACCTCTCCTTCTACCCAGGAGCCAAAATCGGTGTGATTGGTGGCAATGGTTCGGGTAAGTCATCGTTGCTGCGCATCATGGCCGGCCTCGATGACGGCTTCACGGGTGAGGCTCGACTGACCCCCGGCTTCACGGTTGGGTATCTCCCACAGGAACCCCAGCTCGACCCCACCAAGGACGTGGTCGGCAACGTGATGGACGGCGTGGCTGAACAGCGAGACCTCCTGGCGCGCTTCAACGAAGTCTGCGCCGAGTTCGCCAACCCCGACGCCGACTTTGACGCGCTCTTGGCCGAGCAGGCCACGCTTCAGAACAAGATTGACGCCTTAGGCGCCTGGGACCTCGATCGCACGTTGGAAATCGCCATGGACGCGCTGCGCCTGCCACCAGCCGACGCCGATGTGACGCACCTTTCCGGTGGTGAAAAGCGCCGTGTTGCTTTGTGCCGCCTCCTGCTCTCGAAGCCCGACCTCCTGCTCCTCGACGAGCCCACCAACCACCTCGACGCCGAGTCAGTGGCGTGGTTGGAGCGTGCCCTTCAGGACTACAGCGGTACCGTCGTGGCCATTACGCACGACCGCTACTTCCTCGACAACGCCGCCTCGTGGATCTTGGAGCTCGATCGTGGTCACGGCATCCCCTACGAGGGCAACTACACCGGTTGGCTCGAGCAGAAGCAGGCCCGCTTGGCCGCCGAAGAAAAGGGTGACAAGGTCCGTCAGGCCGCCCTCGAACGAGAGCTGGAGTGGATTCGCATGGCCCCGAAAGCGCGCCAGAGCAAGGGTAAGGCTCGCCTCAACAAGTTCAACGAACTCGTGGCCGAGTCCGAGGCCGCCGAGCGTCGCGCCGACAAGATGGAAATTGCCATCCCCGCCGGCCCCCGCCTCGGTGACGTGGTCGTCAACGCGTCGGGTATCACCAAGGGCTTCGACGATCACCTGTTGATTGAGAACCTCGAGTTCATGCTGCCTCCCGGTGGCATTGTCGGCGTGATCGGGGCGAACGGTGCCGGTAAGACGACGCTTTTCAAGATGATGGTGGGCCTCGAAACGCCCGACAGCGGTGAGTTGACCGTGGGTTCCACGGTGCAGTTCGCCTACGTCGACCAGAGCCGCGACGGCCTCGACCCGCAGTCGACGGTCTTTGACGAGATCTCGGGTGGCCAAGAGCACATGGTGGTCGGCAACCGTGAAATCCACGCCCGCGCCTACGTGTCGAGCTTCGGCTTCAAGGGCTCCGACCAGCAAAAGAAGGTCGGCGAGCTCTCCGGTGGTGAGCGCAACCGCGTGCAGTTGGCGAAGGTGCTGCGCTCGGGTGGCAACGTCCTGCTCTTGGACGAACCCACCAACGACCTCGACGTTGACACGTTGCGTGCCCTCGAAGACGGTCTCTTGAGCTTCCCCGGTTGCACCGTGGTCATTAGCCACGACCGCTGGTTCCTTGACCGCATCGCCACGCACGTGCTGGCCTTTGAGGGCGACGCCGTGGTCCGGTGGTTTGAGGGCAACTTCTCTGACTACGAGGCCGAGCGCCACAAGCGCCTCGGTACCGATGCCGACACGCCCCACCGCATTAAGTACAAGCCGCTCACCAGGTAGGCAGCGATGATCAGACGAGACGATGCCGTAGTGCTCGATCAGCGAGACGAGTTGGCCTCGCTGCGTGAGGCCTTCTTGTTGAACGACGAGATTTACCTCGACGGCAACTCTCTGGGCCCGTTAAGCAAACGTTCCCTGGCACGTATCGAAGAAGTGGTGTCGTCCCAGTGGCGTGAAGGCCTCGTGCGGTCGTGGAACAGTGCACACTGGATGGACCTGCCCTTTGTGGTGGGCGACAAAATTGCTCGGCTCATTGGGGCCGAGCCCGGCGAAGTGGTGGCGGCCGACACGCTGACCTTCATGCTGGCCAAGCTCATTGGGGCCGCACTGGCACTTCGTCCCGATCGTCACATCATCGTGACTGACGCAGCGAACTTTCACTCCGACGTGTACATCGCCAACTCCATGGCGCGACTCACGAAGCGTCCGATTGAGGTTCGCCCGATCGACCGCAACAATTTGGAGGAGGAGCTCTCTGATGACGTGGCCCTCGTGATGCTGACCCACGTGGACTATCGCACGGGCGAAATGCTTGATCTCGCTGGTATCACCGAACAGGTACATGCCGCTGGGGCATTGATGCTGTGGGACTTCGCTCACTCGACGGGTGCGGTACCGGTGGACGTGCGTGGCGCCAACGTCGACTTCGCCGCGGGCTGTGGCTACAAGTATCTGAACGGCGGCCCTGGTGCGCCGGCCTTTGGCTACGTGGCCCGTCGCTGGCAGGGTGTTGCGGAGAATCCGCTGCAGGGCTGGCTGGGTCACGCCCGACCCTTTGATTTCACCCTCGACTACGAACCGGCCGAGGGTATGGCGGCCTTCATTACCTCGAGTCCGTCGATTCTGGCGCTGGCCTCACTCGACGGCGCTCTGGACATCTTTGGCGGCACCACGATGTCCGCGGTGCGTGCGAAGAGTTTGGCGCTCACGGACCTCTTTCTGTCGCTGGTCGAGGAGCGCCTCCCTGGTGTCTTCACATTCGCCACGCCACGGGAACACCACCGTCGTGGCTCGCAGGTCTCGATGCATCATCCCCACGCCTATGGCGTGGTGCAGGCGATGATTGCGCGCGGGGTCACTGGTGACTTCCGTTCACCCGACATTGCTCGTTTCGGGTTCACGCCGCTGTACCTGCGCTACGTTGACGTCTACGACGCCGTGGAGCACTTGGTCGCCGTAATCACGAACGAAGAGTTCGCAAACGAACGCTTCGCCACCCGCAACCCCGTCACCTGATTACTGCGAGAAAATAACGGTGCGTTGTCCCACGAGGGCAACGCGGTCTTGGGCAATGAGCCCCACAGCTCGCGCCAACACGGTGCGTTCTACGTCACGACCCAAGGCGACAAAATCGTCGACGGTGCGGGCGTGCGATACCCGCACGACGTCCTGGTCGATGATCGGCCCTTCATCGAGGTCGGCCGTCACGAAGTGGGCGGTGGCGCCGATGAGCTTCACACCACGGGCGTGGGCCTGATGGTAGGGCCGAGCTCCCTTGAACCCCGGGAGGAACGAGTGGTGAATGTTGATGATGCGACCGGCAAAGTCTTCGCAAAAGCTCGACGACAGGACCTGCATGTAGCGGGCGAGGACGATGAAGTCGATATCCAAAGTGTCGATGAGTTCACGCAACTGCGCCTCGGCGCGTTCCTTCGTGTCGGGTGTCACTGGAATGTGGTGAAAGGGGACGCCGGCCGCGGCGCACAGCGGGCCGAGATCGGGGTGGTTGGAGACCACGGCCGGAATAGCCAAATCGAGGTCGCCCTGGCTCTTGCGGTAGAGAAGTTCAGCGAGGCAGTGGTCATACTTGGAGACGGCGATCAAGGCGCGTCGCGGTGCTGACTCGTGTCGCACAGTCAGCACGGGCGTAAAGCGCTCAAGATGCGTGGCCAGGACGGTGTGGACGGCATCGTGGTTGCCCTCGTCGGCACTGAAGCGGGTGCGCATCACGAAGACACCCGTCATCGGGTCGGTGAACTGGTCGTTTTCGATGATGTTGCCACCCACCATCACGATGGCACTCGAGAGCGCCTGCACAATGCCCGGCTGATCCTGACAGGTCAACGTGGCGATGAACGTGCTCACGAGGCCTTCTCCGTTTCGAGGGGGGTGGTGGCCGCTGAACTCTCGCGTAAGAGGGCGTAGCCCATGGCGCCCGCCACCACAAGGAGCAGCGCCGCGAGTTCCATGTTGACGGTAAAGCCCTCAATGGTTGGATTGACCTCGTGCGCCGGGGTGTAGTGGGCCAGAATGAGGCCGGCGATGGCTGAACCGATGGAGAGGCCCACGTTGCGCACCAGTTGATAGAGACCAAGTGCGCCACCGGTGTCGGAAGCAGGCACCGCGCGAACAATGAAACCGGGCATGGCCGCAAAGGTAATGCCGGCTCCCAGCCCCGCGACACCGGAGACCACGAAGGCCTGGTAGAGGTGGGCGTGCCAGACAACAAAACCGGCCGAGCCAGCGACGAAGAACAGGCACCCGACGGGCAAGATTCCTCGCGCCGTGACCTTGGCGATAATCGCGGGAGCGAAGCGGCTCGCGCTGTAGGTACCGAGCGACAGTGGCACCAACAGCAGGCCCGACACGAAGATTGATGAGCCAAAGCCGTATCCGGTGCTTGGTGGGATCGTGACGAACTCCACCAAAATGGGCAAGAAGAGATAGAAGGCTGTCGAGATAACGAAGCCCACGATGTCGGCGGCGAAGACATTGCGGATGCGAGTCTGTCGAAGATCAACCAATGGTGCCTTCGTGCGGAGCTCAAAGATGACCCATGTGGCGAGAATGACCACGCTGACCACCGACATCTCAATCGAGGTCCGTGAGAGCCAGCCCCAGACCTGGCCTTCACCGAGTTCCCAGAGTAAGCCGGTGAGGCCGACGGTGAGCAAGAAGGCACCAGGGAAGTCGAAGGGCTCGGCCTTGCCATTGACATTGGGCGGCAACACCCGTCGGGCGATGATCGATGTGGTGACAACCAAGGCGGCCGCCACGATAAAGGATGCGTGGAACGAGACGAACTCAGCGATCAGTGCCGTGAGTGGATAGCCCAAACCGACGCCCACGGCTACGGTCACGGACAAGGTGGCAATCGTTCGCGCAGACCGCTCCGGTGACAGGTGCGTCCGTGCAATGGCCATGCAGACCGGGACGAGGCCCATGCCCAAGCCCTGCAAGGCGCGACCGACGAGAAGTTCGGTGAAGTTCTTGGACGCGGCCGCGATGAGAAGGCCGACGATAACGATGCCCAGTGAGATGGAGATGACGCGGTGCTGGTGGGGGCTGTCGGCGAGGCGGCCCATGATGGGAGTCGCGAGGGCGCCGGTGAGCAAGGTGACCGTCAGCATCCAGGTCGCGGTAAAGACGGGAACGTGATCGCTCGTGGCCACGGTGGTAATCAGGGGAGCACCGAGGCTGGTGATGAGCGACATCATGGCCGCCACCAAAATCAACGTGGCCGGCAGGCGGGGGTGCTTTTCAACGGTCGTCATGGGCATCTCTCGGTAGACAGCTGCCACCGCACGTGTGGGCGGCGCTGGCTCCCAGTCTAGGAGCGACCGTACGTGGGCATGTTGAGTAAAGTTGTCCCGTGACCATCGTCACAACGTCCTAGGAGCATGCATGAGCAGCGTCAATGTCATTGTCGAAATCCCCGCCGGTTCGCAGAATAAGTACGAGTTCGACCACGAGACCAACACCATCAAGTTGGACCGCCACCTGATCGTCTCAATGGGCTACCCCGCCGAGTACGGCTTCATTCCCGACACGCTGGGCGGCGACGGTGACCCCTTGGACGCACTCGTCCTCACTGCCTACCCCACCTTCCCCGGCTGCTTGATTGAGTCCAAGATTCTTGGCATGTGCATCATGACCGACGAAAAGGGTGAAGACGCCAAGTTAATCTGCGTGCCGAGCTACGACCCCGCATGGAAGCACGCCAACGACATCTCCGACGTGCCTCAGGCCACGCTGGACCGCATCAAGCACTTCTTCACGGTCTACAAGGACCTCGACGAAGGCAAGTGGGTCAAGGTTGAGAAGTGGGTCGGTCGCGACGAGGCTCTCGCCGAGTTGGCCGCTTCCATCGAGCGCTACCAGGGCTAAGCCCCGTAGGTGCGCTGCGACGCATCGTTGAAACACTGCCCACCGCCTTCGTGCGGTGGGCAGTGTTCGTTACAACCACCCCGTAGAGTTTGGCAGTGGCCCGCTGGGCTCATAAAGGACGACCATGGCGTTAAGTAACTCATCAGATCTCTCGCGGGTATGCGCGGCCGCGGCCTCACCGGAGTGGAACGTCACCGTGGTGGGTAGCACGATTGTGGCGGAGCACGACTCAGGAGTCCCGGGTCTGCCGTGGACGGTGGTGGCGCGTCGCGGGGGCCGAGGTATGCGGGTGTCGCTGTATCAGCCCGGTGACGACACGTCGATCGAGGGCGTAGAGCTCGGCGAAGTATCGGGGCCGGCTCGCGACATGGGTCGTCAATTACGAGGATTCTTAGAAGACGCGCCACTCGACCACGTACTGTAGGCACCGCCGTTTATTAGGCTGACGGTGAAGAAGGAGACCGGGATGAACCTCTCGCTAGACAGCTTTCCAGCATTTCTCCGCCCAGTGTTGGCCTATTTTCACGTGGACTTCAAGCCCCGCACGAGCCCGACGTGGCGCTCCGTCGCACTTGCGACAGTGGTGGCAGTGGTCGGCTCATTGGTGGCCGACTGGGTGCTCGCCAAGATTGGCATTGCACTCTTCCCCAAGCAGGCGCACTACCAGCACTTTCAGTTCGCCGACTACAGCAAGCTGACGGTCATCGGCGTGCTCGGTGGCTGCGCGGGCTGGCCCATTGTGACGCGCGTCTCCTCACAGGCCAAGTGGCTCTACCTGCGCCTGATTATTCTCGCCAGCCTGGTCTTGCTCCTGCCCGATGTCGCCATTTTGGTGTTGGGCCAGCCGTTCGATGCCGTGATGGTGCTGGTGTGGATGCACATCGCCATTGCGATCGTGATCTACGCCTCACTCATTGTGTTGGCGCCAGTGCGCTCAGCGCGACGGAGCTAAAACTGCTCGGGCGGTGAGAACTGGCCGCCGTCGACGCCCAGCTTCTCGCCAATGGCACTCAAGTGGGCGTGGAGCTCATCGAGCAGGTCCGTGTTGGCCTTGACGTGATGAATGAGTGCGGTGTTCTCTTCGAGCAGCAACTTGATGTCATCTGTGTTCTCTGAGGTGTGGCTCGCCACTTCGGAACTAATGGCGTCTTGACGCTTGGCCGCGATCAACAACGCCGCTGCCTGCACCCCCGCCATCATCGACAAGAACAAGTTCAGCAAGATGAAGGGGTAGGGGTCGAAGGCCTTGTGGTGGAGCACCTTGGTGAAGAACCACGTGTTGACAATGGCCCAGATGATCATCACACTGAAGAAACAAAAGACAAAAGTCCACGATCCCATGGCGTTGCGCATCTTGTCGGCCGCGCGCTCACCGCGGGTCAGCTGATCCCCGCTGCGAACGCCGGGGTGCAGGTGCCACTGATTGGACCAGTGAATTTTCTTCACCTTCTTACTCTTCCACATGTGCACCAGTTTCATCGCAGCACCACGACCACAGATCTATCTGATCTCGGGCCGGATTGACCGTCCGCGTGCGCATTTTGTGCTCGCTCCGTACGGCTCGGTCGAAGAAGAAGTCCCCGTTGTGGCTTGCTAATTCTTGATTTGTGCTGAGCCACAGAATCGTGTCCACACCCTGGGCCGGCGTGCGCAACCAGCGGCGAACAACACGGTAAAAGCCGGGGAGTGAGGCGGCGAGTCCTGGGGTGTCGGTCCAGCCGGGGTGCATGGTGGCAAACAAGATGTCCGCCGGTGATTCGCGTCGCGCCCACTCGTGGCCAAGAACGACCTGCGCACGCTTGGCACGGGCGTAGGCCTTCACGCCGTCGTACGCCTCAGGTGACATGACAAGGTCGCTCAGAGCAAATTTCCACGAATACATGCCGCCGGAAGCAACGGTAATGACGCGGCCTGGGGCAGCGGCGCGTAACTGGTCGCGCAACAGTGACGTGAGGAGGAAGGGGCCGAGCAGGTGGGTAGCGATTGTGGCCTCAACGCCATCGGGACTCTGGCCGTAGGTTGTGGTGAGGGCGCCGGCGTTATGCACGAGGATGTCGATACGGGGAGCGAGCCCCTGCAAGGCGGTGGCGCAGGAACGGACGCTGTCGAACGAGCCCATGTCGGCCTCGACGAAGGTGAAGGCGTCACGACCGACTCTGGTCGTCAGGGCCTCGATCACGATCGCGGCCTTGCCAGCGTCGCGAGCGAGGATGAAAACCTGTGCGCCGCCTTGAGCGAGTTCAGCGGCCGTCTCGAGTCCTAGCCCTGACGTCGCGCCAGTAACGACGGCAATTTTTCCCGTGAGTTCTTGGTGGGGCGCCCAGCGCCACAGGCGTGAGCGAACGATGTAGCCAATATTCGAGAAACTCCCGACGACGCTGGCCTCAAGCGCCGCATCCAGGAAGCGGGCGAGGGGGCGAGTCACGGATTTAAGACGAGACGCAGGCTGTCTCGAGCGCGGTCACCGATGCGCTTGAACATCAAGGCAACAATGGGGGTGGCCCAGCGAAAGCGACCGAGTGTTTCGAGTTCGGCATCGTAGGTCACCAGGCATCCCGTGCCATTGGCGACAATGGTGATTTCGTCGGTCGACTTCACCTTGTCGGTCTCAGCAACCAGAACCACACGCTCGGTGGGCGTGTAGGCCGCGATGACATACTCCAGTGGCATGGTGGACTTGCCGAAAATGGCCTGGAGGAGAAAGCGTGAGCCGAGCGTGACGGGCAGATCGCTCAGATGCTCGGCGTGGGCGACGCCGGGGTCCCACTCTTCGGCATTGGTGAAGTCAGCCATGTAGTCAAAGGCATTTTGAGGGCTCAGGGACGATGTAATCGTCGTGCGGTAGCGGGCCATTGGTGCTCCAGTCGTTCACCTTGAGAATACCGGTAATCTCAAAGTGCCGGTCGTGCCGACTCGGTAGGTACAGGGAGAAGCAAGCAGTGCGTATTGCCATCGTGGGCAGCGGGGTGTCGGGCCTCGTCAGCGCCCATCTCCTTCATCCGTTGCACGACATCACCCTGTTCGAAGCCGATGATCGACTGGGCGGTCACGCTCACAGCCACCAGGTTCGCCGTGGCGACCACACCTACGCCATCGATACCGGATTCATGGTCTTCAACGACCGCTGCTACCCGCTGCTCACGAGCCTGTTCCGCGACCTTGGTATTGAGGCCCGCGATAGCGACATGAGCTTTTCCGTGGCCGATGACGCGGCCAACATCGAGTGGTGCGGGTCAAACCTGCGCACGATTTTCGCCCAGCCACGCAACCTGTTTAGACCCTTCTTTTGGCGCATGTTGCGGGACATTCTCCGATTCAACAAGGCTGCACTCGCGCACCTCGCAACCACGAGTGACGACGTCGCTCTCGACGAGTTTCTCCGACGCGGCGGCTACAGCGATGCTTTTCGTGAGTTCTATCTCATCCCTATGGGCGCATCGATCTGGAGCGCCAATCCCCAGACCTTTGCGGCCTTCCCCGCACGGTCGCTCTTTCGCTTCTTAAACAACCACGGCCTGCTGTCGGTGGCCAATCGGCCTCAGTGGCGAACGATTCTTGGTGGCTCCGTGCGGTACGTGGACGCCATCGCCGCCCGTCTTGGCGACCGCGTGCGTTGCAACACTGCCGTCACCGCGATTAGGCGCGTCGACGGGGGTGTGGAAGTTGCCTGGTCGGGCGGTAGCGAGACGTTTGATCACGTCATTCTCGCGACGCACTCAACCGACGCTCTACGACTCCTGCAAAATCCCAGCGCAGCGGAAGTTGAGGTCTTAGGGGCGATTGGCTATCAGGACAATGTGGCGACACTTCATACCGACGAGTCGTTGATGCCCTCACGACACGCTGCCCGAGCGAGCTGGAACTATCGCCGCTTGATCGGTGCGACGGCGCCGACGTTGACCTACGACGTCTCGCGGTTGCAGGGGCACGTGGGTCCTGACACCTTCTACGTCACGTTAAATCAGCCTGAGGCCATTGATCCGGCCACGGTCATTGCGACCATGCACTACGCGCACCCGGTCTTTGATGGTCCCGCGATGGCGGCACAGGTACGCCACAGCGAGATTTCTGGTGTGGATCGGATTTCATACGCCGGAGCGTATTGGGGCTACGGCTTTCACGAAGATGGCGCCCGGTCGGGCGTTGTGGTGGCCAAGGCTCTCGGGGCCGACGTGACCGTGGTCACGCCGTGAACAGCGCCCTCTACGAAGGGTGGGTCCGACACGTTCGCCATGCGGCGCCCGCAACGGGCAACGTGGCCCACGAGTTCCGGTATCGCTCGACACAAGTCTTGTTGTTCTTGGATGAAGTCGATGCCGTTACCGCACTGAGTCCGTGGTGGTCAGCACGCCACCCTGCGCCCGTGTGGTTTCGCCGAAACGACTTCGGCGGAGACCGAGCGAAGTCGCTGGACGAGTCGGTGCGCGATGAGATTGTGACCACTCAGGGTGTCCGCCCGACGGGGCGCATTGCCCTGCTCGGAAATATTCGGACATGGGGATTCCTCTTCAATCCCTTGACGACCTATTACGTCTACAACGAGGCTGGCGACGCGATTGACTTTGTGGTGCTCGAGGTACGGTCAACGCCGTGGCTGGAGCGCCGCCGCTACGTCCTACGGGGCGACGACCCCGCGCCACGTTTCACCAAGACGCTGCACGTCTCGCCCTTTCTAGGCATGGATCACGACTACGTCTGCCGGTGGTCGCCACCGGGAAAAACGCTCGGCATGCATCTGGAGAACTGGCACGGCGAGGTGAAGGTGTTTGACGCCTCGCTTACACTGAAGCGCGTGGAGATGAGCCCTTCGACCATGCAGTCGCTGGTGTGGCGCCGCCCCTTTACGACCTATGGGGTGACCTACGGGATCTATCGCGAAGCGCTCACGCTACTGCGAAAGCGTGCACCTTTCTTCTCCCACCCATCGAAGGCTGCCAAAAAAGGGATTGACCGTGGTTGACAAGATTGCCCCCCACACCTCACAGACGTCCAAGTTGCGCCGCTCGGTCTGGCGCGAGGCGGTGCTGCGCTGGCTGCTGCGTCGACTCACCTACGGCACGTTGGTGCTGCACGAGGGCGACTCCTCGGTCACCTTCGGTCAGGGTGCTCCGGTCTTTCCCGTCACGGTGCACGACCTGCGCACTTACAGCGCACTGGTGAAGAGTGGCTCGGTCGGTTTTGGCGAAAGCTACACCGAGGGCTGGTGGGACGTTGAAGACCTGACGGGCTTCGTGCAGTTTGTTATTCGCAACATGGCGCCCCTGCTGCACCGTCTCGATCTCGTCGCCAACTGGCTCGCACCACTTCGTAATCGCCCCCAGTGGCTGACGCGCCAAAACAAGGTCAAGGACAAGGAGAACATCCTCGCCCACTACGACCTGGGCAACAGTTTCTACCAAGTCATGCTGGACCCCACCATGATGTACTCGTGCGCGTACTTCGCGTCGCCCGAGGTCACCTTGGAGGAGGCCTCCAAAGCCAAGCTCGACCTGCTGTGTCAGAAGCTGGCGCTCTCGCCCGACGATCACCTCGTTGAGATCGGCACGGGCTGGGGTGGGCTGGCGGTGCACGCGGCCACGAACTACGGCTGTCGGGTGACGTCGGTGACGATTTCTGACGCGCAGCACGCCTACGCCACCGCACTGGTGGAGCGACTCGGTCTGAGCGATCGTGTCACCATCTTGAACCAGGACTACCGAGACCTCACCGGTACCTACGACAAGCTCGTCTCCGTCGAGATGATTGAAGCCATTGGGTGGCGCCAGCTGGAGACCTACTTCCGCACCTGCGCCGCCTTAATCAAGCCCGATGGCCTCATGGCGCTCCAGGCAATTGTTATCGAAGACATTGCCTATGAACGCACCAAGCACAGCCAGGACTTCATCAAGGACATGATTTTCCCCGGTGGCTTTTTGCCCAGCGTCCAAGCGATTCACGAAACGGCCAGTGCAGTCTCTGATCTGCGCTTGATTGACGTGCAGGACATTGGTCGTCACTACGCCGAGACCCTTCGCCGCTGGCGCGAGAACTTGGCCGACCGCCACGACGCCTACGACGCGCTCGGCCTTGGTGACAAGTTCCAGCGCATGTGGAATTTGTATCTCCAGTACTGCGAAGCCGCGTTCCTTGAGCGTCACGTGAGCGACGTGCACATGATTTTTGCCAAGCAGGACTGGCGCGACCAGACCTTCGACTGACGCGTTAGCGCAAACGCGCGAAGCGGTGGGCAGTGAAAAACAGGCCCAGCGTAAGAACGCTAAAGCCCGCAATGGCCCAGGGAATGACGCCACTGCCGGCCGCCGACACACACCAACTGGTGACGGCGGGGCCGATCGCTCCTCCCAACATCGCCCAGATGATGATGATCGAAATGCCGTTGTTGTCGTCACCCACGATCTCTTGATACCAGAGCATGCCGAAGACGAAAACGCTGGCGAGGGCGGCACCAAGGAGACAGAAGGCGCCGACGGCCAGCGGCCGTTGGGTGGCCGCAAGAGCGCAGAGGGCCGACAGGCCAAGACCGCCCTCGACGAGTTGCTGGGCCGACATGATGCGGTGCAATCGTCCGCCGAGTGCGCGACCAATGGTGAGCCCCAGCCAGAAGCCGGCGGTTGAGAGCGACGCCACGCTTTGACTAAAGCCTCGGCTGTGGATGTCGGTCGCGATCCAGCCCGAGGCCGCCGATTCGACGGCGACGTAGCTGATAAGTGCGACACAGAACGTTGCGAGCGCCCAGCGAGGACGTTGCAATGTGCTCGGCACCGAGCGCAACGGCGGAGCACTCACACCCTTGACGAGCGGCGTGAGAAGTACGGCCAACGTCGCCACGATGGCGAAGAGGAGTTCAAAGTTCTTGGGGCGCACCAGGACAATGAGCAGGGGTCCCAAAATTGATCCGACTCCCCAAAAGGAGTTCGCCAGCGACATGTGATGGGCCCGCTGCGATTCAGCGCTGCGAGCGAGGATGGAGTTGATCCCAAAGTCCAACACCCCAAAACCCGCACCCATCAGCGCGACCGCCGCACAGTAGAGGGGCCAGCCCCGCAGTGTCGTGGCGATGGTGACCAGGGCGCCGCCACCGGCGAGCAGGGCCAGTCCGAGAACCAACGTGCGTCGCCCGTTGTAGTTGCGCACCAACCACCAGCCGCCGAGCACACCGATGAAAGCGCCGACGAAATAGACGCTGAGCGAAATCCCCGCCACCGCGATGGACTCATGAAATCGGGCGGCCGTGGCATTCACGAGGGGGCCAAAGAATGACGCGGTCGCGCCAATCGTGATGAAGCTGGCACAGATGGCCGGAAATGACACCCCCGAGAAGGAACTTTCGAGCGACGTGGTTTCGGCCATGACGTAGTTTGCCATGACCACTGTTGCTGACATGGTCACGGACGTGGCGTTCTCTAGGATGAACGTTAGACGCGGGGGGTGTCATGGAGCAGGCGATACAAGGTCGCAACCAGACGGAATTAGCGGCCGAGCAGAGCAAGCGTTTTATTAAGTCGCTGCGACGGGCTGACATTGTCTTGTTCATCGTGGCGGCGGTCATCTCCATGGACACCATCGGCTCGATCGCTTCCGGTGGTCTGCAGTCCGTGGGCTGGGGTGTGATTCTGGTCCTGGTCTTCATGGTGCCCTACGCCATGTTGTTCGCCGAAACGGGCTCGACGTTTCCCGAAGAGGGTGGCCCGTATCAGTGGGTGAAGTTTGCCTTTGGCCGACTGGCCGGCGGCATCACCTCCGTGATGTATTGGGTGACCACGCCGATTTGGCTCGGTGGTTCCCTGGCCTTTATTGCCAGCGGCACCTTCTCTGCCTACATCGTGCACATTCCGTCGGGCTCCTTCTTTGACTGGGCCTTCAAGCTGGGGTACGTCTGGATTGCTGTTCTGCTGGCCGTCATGTCATTGAAGACCGGCAAGATCTACCTCAACATCGGGGCGTGGGCCAAGATGACCGTGCTGGTGCTCCTCGTGGTGACGACCGCCATCTACGGCTTCCTGCACGGCTTTGCGCACCAGGACTGGGCCAACCTGCGTCCAAGTATGTCGGGCTTCTTGTTCGCTGCCCCCGTCATGCTGTTCTCCTACGTGGGCTTTGAAGCGCCGAACTCCGCGTCAGAAGAGATGTTTGATGCGGCCAGCGACACCGGTCCCGCCATTCGCTGGGGCACCCTGATTACCGCGTTGGCCTACCTGCTGCCGGTCTTGGCCATTGTGCTCGTGGTGCCCGCTGACCAGGTCAGCGGTCTGAGCGGCTACTTAAGTGCCGTCAAAATCGTCTTCGCCGGTGTCTACGGTCCGGCGAGCGGCGCGATGATCAAGATCGCCGCCGCCCTGTTCGTTATTTCGATTATCAACTTGGGCAGTTCGTGGATGATCTCCACTGACCGCACCCAGGCCATGGCCGCCGCTGACGGCACCTACTTCGGTGGCTACTTCGGTGAGTTCTCAGAGCGCTTTGGCACACCACTTCGCGTGAATATCTCCTCGGGCGTTATTGGCTCGCTCTTTACCGTGGCCGCCATGGAGATCGTCCACGGCTCCTCAGCCGCGGTCTTTCAGGTCGTCTTGAACACCGCCGTCTCAACATTGCTCTTCTCGTACCTGCTGATTGTGCCGGCAATTCTGGTGCTCCGTCGGCGTTACCCGGAGCGCCACCGCCCCTACCAAGTGCCAGGCGGTCCCGCCGGATTCTTCGTGCTGGGCACCGTGGTGCTGGGCTTTTTGATCGTGGGTGCGTTGACCACGATTGCGCCGAGCGTGCTGCATAGTCTCACCGGTGTGCCCTACTCCTTCACCGACTCGTGGGGCGTGTCCGAACTACGTTTCGAACTCTTCACACTCGGGACGTTGGCTGCCGTTATCTTGGTTGCGGTCGTGGGCTACGCCTTCGGTGGCAACGTGCGCAAAGAACTGCGCCCGCTCGAAGAATAGTTACGACGCTTCGACCACCTCGAGCTGGCCATTGCGCCAGGTCAAGGCAACGGTGCCGGCGATGACGGCGTCAATGGTCGCCGTGATGACGTCGCCGCGCCAGGCGCGATCGAGCTTGCTCGGTCGGTTATCAATTCGCGCCAACAGGTCGTTCTTTGACGCCAACACTGACGCCTCGAGTCCCATCTGTGTGGCCGTCTGCCAGACCAAGGCCTGCAGCAGGGAGAGCAAGCCTCGAATGTCGTCGGAGCGATCGTCGCTCGGGAGCTGGAGTTCGCCCCCGTCGCTCGCTTCGGCGGCGGCGAGTGCCGCCACAAACTGAGGCACTAAGTCTTCGTCCACCCGTCGCCCGAGTGCGGCGCGCATCGCGTCGCGGCTCCGCGGGCGACGTGAGGCGATTGAGATAATTGTGTCGTCGGGAACGAGATAGCGTCGGGTGACATTGAGCATCTCGGCAAGTTCTTCGCGGGTGGCTGCCAGATACTGGGCGCAGAGCAAGTCGCGGGTGGGGATCTGCTCGCGGTTCTGGAGGTGCCACCACGACTGCTCGAGCACGGTGGGTCGGGCGGTAGTGGCCAACACGGCGGCACACTCCTCATCGAATGCGTCAACCCGTCCCAACGCCGTGAGATCGACGAAGAGCTCGTCGGCAATATCGAAGAGGTGCGCGACGTCGTTGGTGGCGTAGATTTCGGCGGCGGTACTCAGTGGACGCTGCGTCCAGTCGCTGGTCTGCTCCGACTTGTCGAGTTCAATGCTCAACAGCTCCGAAGCGAGATAGGCGAGTGATGCACCGCGCATGCCGGTGAGCTGTGCGGCAATCTGCGTGTCAAACAACCGTGCCGGCCGCACCCCGAGGTAGCGATCGAGCACCGTGAGGTCGTTGCTGGCGGCGTGGGCAATTGCAATGGCGTCGGACGCGAACAACGGCTCGAGCAACGTCACGTCGACGCTGAAGGGGTCGACCAACATGATGAAGTCGGGCCAAGCGACCTGCACCAGCGCGAGGCGGGCGTAGTAGGTGCGGCGATTATCGAACTCGGTGTCGAAGGCGTACCGTTCGGCGCCGACGTGGTCATCGAGGATTTCGCGCAACCGGTCGTTCGTCGTCACCAGTTCGTAGGGCATGTCACGTTCGGACAACTGAGGTTCCTTTAGTCGCGGACTTCTAGAACTGACGTTAGTCAGTTCACTTCGTCGCGAACGAAGCCGATGAAGTTGTCGTCACTCAGCGGTTCGCCCGGAGTGAACTGGTACGCCACGAGCGGGTTCTTGGCGTCTTTGACGGCGCTGTAGTCAACGCAGACGGCGTTCGTTCCAATGACTGTCTGGTCACCCGTACGCCAGTAGTGGCCAAAGAAGGTGGGCTTCGTCGGGTGACCATACGTCACGCGCAACAGGTCCTCGGGACCACGATCTGTCGGAAGCGTCAAGTTGGACTCGGTGCCCTCTGGGATGTCGGCCAGTTCGGCGTAGCTCGTCGCGTCCTTTAACCACCAGCGCAGTCGGGCCATGTGACGTGAGTGGCCCCCCTTATCGTTGAAGTATCCATCGCGTCCGTCATTCCCAAACTCTTTGACCGGAAATTCGGGCCCCTTCAAAATGGTCTCAACAGCGCTTCCCGGGAACTCATCCCAGGGTACGTACAGGGCTTTCATGGTCGCACCCTCGCCAATGCCACCGTCGTACCCGGCGGCGGTGAGCTGGGCAATGGTGTCCGGCTGCCAGCAGGCGTGGACCGCGCAGAAGCTTTCTTCCTCGATCCACATCGGCAAGGTCTTGAACCATTCGATGTAGGTCGCGTAGAGATCCTCGTCGACACCTACCTGATCGAGAAATGCCTGGTGCTGCTTGGTGTTCTTTTCGCTGTGGGAGCGCAAGAAGCCCAGTCCGTCGGAACGGGGCGTGGCGTATCCGATGGCGTTGAACTCGTGGTTGCCCATGACGGCACGAGCGCTGCCGGCTTCGACCATGGCCTTGACGATGGCCAGTGCCTTCAAGTGGTGGTCGCCGCGGTCGACGTAGTCGCCGACGAAGATGGCCTGGCGGTCGGGGTGGCGGAATACACCGTCAACTTCTTCGTACCCCATTTTGCGCAACAGGCCCTCGAGCTTGTTGCCCTCGCCGTGAATATCACCAATGAAGTCGTAGGAAGTCATCAACACCTTTCGCTCGCGGGACGATCCCACTCGCATCTACATTCTACGAAATGGCTGTGACGGGGCGTTAGCGCCGGGCGCGGCGCCCTTTGCGCCACAGGGTATTCACGTTGCGCAATTTCAGAAGTTGCTTCCAGCACCACCGCAGGTAAAAGTGGCCGAACACGACACTGACGACGTCGGTGAGCACCAGGTTGTTGCCGCTAGCCGACCACAAGAAGTCCTGGTACCAGTTGGCCAGTGGGCTAAAGAGCCACAACCATGCCGCGAACCACATGCCGGTACGAAGCCATCCCAGCACCCTCTTCGCGGCCTTGGGCCACCGACGGGTGACACGGTCGATGCCCGCGCCCAGGGGGATGAGGGGTGACAGCACAATTGTCAATACCCCGAGGAATCCACACACCTCGAGCACGTCGCACGCCGCGTTGACGAGAAAGTTCAGAACGTTGATCGGGAATGTTGCCACCGCGCTGGGGCTCGACAAGAAGAGTCCGTACTGCAGAAACTGGGCGACGCTAAAGAAGGCGACCGAGGCCCCAAAGAATCGCAGGTGTCCGCGCCAGTCGGTCTTTGTCTCTTCTCGCCAACGCTGCGTCCGCGTGCGGCGCCGAGGCGGCGTGGGGTAGCCGAAGAAAGGTTGCTGGGCGGGTCGAGGGGTCTGCGGGTCGTGAAAAAACAGCTGTTCTCGTTCCGCCGTTTCGCGCTCCATACTTTCGACAAAGCGCAACTGGGCTTCCGAGAGTGATTCCCTGTCGCCTTCACCTGGATTATTCATACTCGTCGCCCTCCCAATCGTCGTGGTAGCCCGTTGGCTGCACGTGACTTTCCATGAAATCGTCCAGCGACTGTGCGTCATTATCGACCGCGTCGATGATTAGGGCCATGTCCTCCATTGACGTGGCGCGCACTTGGAAGTAGCCGTGGGTTAATCGACAGTCGCTGTCCTTGGGGCAGTGCCATTCGTACACCAGAACTCGAGCACCCGTGCCGCGGTGCTCGAAGATGCTGGTCATGTTGCCACCAACGTCGCTTAAGCACTGAATGAGCACGAAGAGCGGGTTGTCTGACAGGGCGACGCGAATGACGTCCAAGCCACGGCGATCCTGCTGGTAGGTGAAGGGCCCAACCTTGCTCATGGCCTGGTTGAGGCGGCCTTCGGCGTAGCGCACGGGGTTCATGGAACTACGCCCCATAGAAGTCCTCCGCCGTCACGGTGGTCGCGTTGAACTGCAGGGCGACGACAACCTCGCACACCTCGTCCCAGCTCGCGCCACCGACGCACAGCACGGTACGGGTTTCGGTAAGTGGGAACTGGCCACTGTTGTCGATCGACTCGAAGCGGTCGAGGATGATGTAGGTCGACCCCTTGACGTAGAGCGCGGTGAGCTCGTTGTCGTACTGGAACCAGCCTTCGATCGTCGCGCCCTCGAGCAGGCGAATCTGCGCCAACTGGCGACCAAAGTCCTCGACCGGCGAGGCATTGGTGAAGCCCTTGGTGCCCTTATTGAAGATGCGCCAGAGTTCCAAACGTCCGTCGTACATCGAACGGCGGGGGTGGGTGAACTTCTTCTTCATGGGCGCTCCTTCACGTCGCATTTCGTGGGAGCACTACCGTAGGTGCTCGCTGTGACAAACCAACCGTCATTCACCAACATTTCTAATTGTTGGGAAGTAGTTCACATGATGCCAACCGGGTGCAACAGTGTCGGCTCCGCCAATGATCAGGCGAAATGCCCATGACAGCGGGCCTTACGACGCGGTGCGAATCGCGCGGATGACCGTGCGGACGTCAATCTCGTTGTCGCTGAACCACTCGCGCATCGCTGCTCGCTCTGCCAGGTAGAGCGAGGCGCTCGTCCCGTGGCGACGGTGGTGGGCGCGAAGGGCATCCTCCGCGTAGGCAATGGCGGCAATCGGACGGGAGTCGCGGATATCGGTCAGAGCCTCGACGCAGGAGTAACCCTCTTCGAGAAGCATGGCGAAGGCCATCGAGGGTCCACGGTTGATACCCATGTGGCAGTGCACCATCAACGTGGCGTCCTTTCGACGACGCGCCTCGTGCATGGCCTTGATGCCCTGGTCGAACCACGAGTCGAGCTGCAGGCTGCCGTCGTCGTGGGTGCCAAAGTAGTAATACCCGACCTCGGGAGCGTGTTCAGCCACGAAGGCCGCGTCGGACCACTCGCCACGGACATCGACAATGTCGGTCACACCGCGGCCGACCCACTCAGCCAGCTGCGCTTGAGCCCGAGCGGAGTCGGGGTGCAGGTCGCCACTGATGTAGAGCCATGGGGTGACGTGGCACATGGTGCGGTGCCACTCGCGCATTTCGTTTTCGGTAATCATTGCAAGCTCCCTTCGACGCGCCAGGTGTTGTCGGATTGACGTAGACGCGCGTACGTCTGTTGAAAGATCACGACCGAGGCGTTCGTGAGCGCCGCGAAGTCCTCGGCGCGTAACGGGCTCGCTTCGTGCAGCGTGGCCTGAATTTCGATGCCGAAGTCCTTGATGGCCGCGGCGGCGAGTTCGCTGATGGCCGCGTCGTCGCTGTCGGCGAGGAACACTTGACCGTGGCGAGCGAGCGGGTGGTCGCGGTAGCCATCGAGGTGGACGCCGAGAATCGCGAACAGCGTCTCGGCGAGTCGCTCGGGCTTCACGTTGATCCACGAGTGGTCGTCATTGAGCTGGCTCAGCGATCGCCAGACGAATGCCAGGCCATCGCTTTCGTGGAGCTCGATGATGTCGTAGGGGTTGATGTCGTCGCCGAAGGTGCTGCGGCTACCGACATAGATGGTGGCAAGGAGTGCGCCCATTTATTGCTTCTTTCTCTTCGTAGTTTTTGGTGTTGCTGCTTTGACCAGTGCGACGGGGCACGGACGAAGCGGCATTGAAATGCTGGTGTCGTAGCTGTGAGTCAGCACGATCTCGCCGCGCTGCCAGACCAGGGGGCCGTAGGTACCCGAGCTGTTGTGGGCGTACCAGTCAATGAGTGACTGGGCCCCGTCCGCGGCGTCCTGGAGGTCGTACCCCCAGACATTGAAGCTGCGCTTGTGGCGTTCGTAGCGACCACTGACGACGTAGCACTGCTGACCGACGGGGATCGCATCAGGGACTGTGGTCCGTGGGCGAAACGGAATGATCTTGGCGCCATCAGTCATCGAGGTCACCGGTGCCTTCCTCCACGTAGACGCGCATCGACTCACGCAGTTCGTCGAGCGTCCAGCCGGTCGGGACATCGACGTCCCACGTGGAGACGGTGACTTCGTTGCCGGGGGCTTCACCCAGGGCTTCAAAGATGGCCGCGTTCATCTTGGCGACGAGGTCGTTATAGGACTCGTCATCGTGCGCGCGTACCCACCAGTTGGGGTTTGGTCCGTAGGCCGGCTCGTTGAAGCCAATCTGACGGAGCTTGTCTTCGGCCCAAGGCTCCACGGCAATCATGTCTTGAATGTTGAGATTCGAGATCACTTCGCCGATGACGTCGCCGTCCGAGTGGACGAAGACCTGCACGTAGCGGTAGTCCGAAAACTCCGCCAGGGTAAGAAGGGTTCGGCCATCTGCACGCATTGCGCTTAGGAGCTCCACCAAGTTGCCGGTTAACGAACCGACGGTCGTCGTACGACCGGAACCATATCCAGTCAATTCAATGTGTTTCTTCATGTATCAACCGTAAAAGACGGGTGTGACATGAAGCCGAGTCGCGGTGACAGACACGAGTGGTGGGCCGCCTGGGTCTCGATCCCAGCACCTTGAGATTAAAAGTCTCCTGCTCTTCCCGATGAGCTAGCGGCCCGCATGCCAGTGCGAAGCGTTTGCCACGCTCCAACCGGAATTTCCAGATTACTCCACCCGTCGTGCGTTCTCGCCGAGCGGTCTGCCACGGCGACGAAGCTCTTCTACTTCTAATACGGCCGACGCAGGGCGGGAAACATTGGAAAGTGCTTGACATTGAGCGTCAAGAGCGTCGCGTCAATGCTGATGGCGGTCGCCGCAATAAGTAGATCGGCGCTGTCGATACCGGGCCGCTTCGCTAACCACTTTCTCCCCAAAGCGCCGGCCACCTCGGCAATCTCCTCGTCAACGTCGTGCCAGGTCACCGCGGAGAAGAGCAGTCGTGTGCCAGGCTCTTCCTTCGGTCGCATACCGGCGAGAATCTCGCTGCGCGTGATCTGGCTGGCGTGCAGAGGTCCCTGCGAGCGCGCTTCTTCGAGGGCATCAAAGGCAGACTGCACACCACGGAGATAGTCAATGAGTACCGATGTGTCGACGAGGGTAATCATGGCCGAGGGGGCCTAAGACGCGAACCCGACCGAACACCCTCGACGTACTCCTCGCCGCCAGGGCTGTTGCTGCGCCACGTGCCGAATGACTGTCGCAGTCGGGTCAAATCTTCGTCAGCGTTGTCGACGTCACCATACGTTGCAGATATGGCGATGCGAATGAGGTGAGCAATGGAGTGCCCCGAACGAGCCGATTCACGATCAAGGATTTTTCGGTCGAGAGCGGTGAGGGAAATCTGCGTTCGTTGCATGATGTAATTTTACATCATCAAGGAGTAGACCTCTGTACAGGCGGCACTCGGAGGGTCAACAGGCACAGTCCGAAGAGCTCTCGCACCGCCAGTACGCGCTACTTCTCCGGATGGGTGCTGTGCCACCACTCGCTGGCAATGACTTGCAGTGCGGCGGCAATTGGGATTGCCAGCAGAACGCCGACGAGTCCGCCAAACGTTCCCGCCACCCAGGCGCCGAGTTCGGCCCCAACCAGAATTGCCACAAAGACCAAGAGCGGATTTAAGTTGACCGCGCGACTCATCACAATGGGATTGAGGACATGGTTCTGCAGCAGCGAGTAGATCACGAAGACGATCAGCGTGATGACGCCGGCACTCGTTGAGTGGCCGAAGGCGAACAGCACGGTCGGCAGGCCGGCCACGAGGCCGCCAATCTGAGGCAGGAAGTTCACGAGAAAGACCCAGAGCGCGAAGAGCAACGCGAAGGGCACGTGCAGGCACCACAGCGTCACGAGTACCGCGAGTCCGGCCGTGAAGGACATGATGAGGTTGCCCACCACGTAACCCACGGCGGCCTTGGTGATGCGCTGGCCAATGACTGCCAAACGCTCCGCCTGAGCGGGTGGGAGGGAGGCAAAGATGAACTGCTTGATCTTCGGCGCCTCAAGGAGCAGCAAGATGACGAGGGCGATCAAGGTAATCAGCCCGAGCAACATGGACAGTGCGCCCTTGCCAATTGCGAGGGCGGGCTTGGAAAGACCGTTGGCCAGCGACACCAACTTGGACGAGTTGTGCTGCACCCATACCGCGACGTGGTAGCGAACGAAGAGCCGCCCAATCCAGCCGTGGCCGTGAATGGCGTTGTCCACGTAGCCCGGCAACGTGTTGGAGAGATGCGTCAAGGCGTTGATGAGTGGGTAGCCAAAGGCAAAGGCCAGCAGTGCGAAAAAGAGCAGGGCCACAATCGAAACAATGGAGACGGCCGCGCCGCGGCGGGCAATCCGACGCTGCAGGATGTCAACGAGTGGGTTGAGCACCAGGGCAATGAAGCCACCGATGAGGAACAAAATGGCCAGACCCCGCAAGCGATACAACAGAAGGCCGATGAAGTAGACGAGGACGACAGAGAAGATGGTGGCCCAGATGGCTTTAATCGGCACATTGTTTCGGACCGCCGAGTCGAGGAGTCGCCCGCGACGAGTGTCGGTGGGCTGACGTTCAGGCTGAGTATTTTGGGCATCCACGTCTGTGAGGATAGTGCGCCGGTTACTGGGGATTTATCGGCAGACTACGATTTGAACGTGGCTGAGATTACCAACGAAACCGTCAACTCCATTGAGGCGACCCTCGCCGGCGTCGAGCGGGCACTCGAGCGACTTCGGGCGGGCAACTACCGCCGCTGCCAAGTCTGTGACGGGGCGATTGACGACGCGGCGTTGGCGGCGAACCCGACGTTGACCACGTGCGCGGCACACCCCGAGCTCGGCTAAGAACGCGAAAGAAAACAAAATGCCCGGTGGCCGAAGCCACCGGGCATTTTGTATGAAGAGGACTTACTTCTTGGTCGCCCAGAAGATGTCGGCGATCTGGTCGATCTCGGCCAGCAGGCGGTCGGCCACGGCGACGTCGTTCGTCTTCTTGGCCTCACCGGCTGACTTGGTCGCCTTCCAGAACAGGTCGTGCAGGTCGGGGTGGGCAGCCAGGTGCTCCGGCTTGAAGTAGTCAGTCCACAGGACCCACAGGTGGTGCTTGACGGCCTCGCAACGCTCTTCCTTGATGATGAGGGCACGAGTCTTGAAGTCGCCGTCGGTTGATGCGGCGTACTTTTCCATGCAGGCCTTCACCGACTGTGCGTCAATCTTGGCCTGAGCGGGGTCGTAGACGCCGCAGGGCAGGTCGCAGTGAGCCGAGACCGTGAGGGCAGGTGTCGACGACACGAGCGAGGAGATAAATGAACGAAGCGCCATGTGCTTCACCTTTCGATAGGGGTCGTGAGACCAGCTTTCTTCTTCACACTACCTACCGCCTTCGCCTACCATGCACGACATGTCCCGACTGCTTGCCCGCTTCGTCCGTCGAGTGGTTGTCGAGGGGCCGTCGATGCTGCCGACCCTGGTGCCCGGGGAAGAAGTCCTCGCACTGCGGCGTTGGCGTCGCGTTCGCGTGGGCGACGTCGTCGTCGTGCCCGACCCCCGTGGGAGCGGTCGCCTGCTGGTCAAGCGGTGCGTGGCACGACGGGGCAGGCAGTTGGACCTTCGTGGAGACAATCCCGATTTTTCAACGGATTCACGCAGCTTTGGCCTCGTTGACGCCGCGTCGGTCACCCATTTGGTGTGGCTCGAGTGAGGGAATCGTAAAAGCCGACTTGTTTAATCGGGTTTCGCCGTTAGGCTGACTCTCGTGGCGCGCATTGCGGAAATCCTCTTTCACACCGACCCCCAGTCGCAGGCGGGGACCTCGTCGGCGGGTGGCGCCAATGTCTACACCCGGGAGATCGCCACGGCGGCTGCCCGAGCCGGTCACGACGTCCACAGTTTCACGCGTCGCGACAACCCCTTCGTCGCCGACGACGTATTCGTGGAGCCGGGCTACACCGTTCACTACATCACCGCCGGCCCCATGCGCCCACTCGACCGCTTCGAGCAACTGGCCTACGTCGAGGAGTTCACCCACGGGGTGGCCCGAGTCTTTGATCGCATCGGCGACCCCGACGTCGTCCACGCCAACTACTGGTTGAGTGCGATGGCGGGCCACCAGCTCAAGCACGAGCGTGACATCCCCTTGGTGGTGACGTTCCACACGCTCGAACTCGTCAAAGCCGATCACTTTGAAGCTGAGTCTGACCAGCGCGCCATCGAGGAAAAAGTCATCTTCTCGTGTGCGGACGCCGTGTTAGCGAGTTGCGACGTGGAGGCGCAGCAGTTCATCCAGTTCTACGACGCTGATCCTGCTCGCATCCATGTCGTGCCACTGGGCGTGGAGCGAGCCTTCTTCTCGCCCGGCAACCGGGTGGCGGCGCGTCAGGCCCTCGGGCTTGATACACACAACACCCTGCTGCTCTACGTCGGCCGGCTGCAGCCCTTGAAGGGCGTCAACCTGGCGCTCGAGACGGTGATTGCGATGCGCGAGCGCGGCGAGGACGCGACGCTGGCCATTATCGGTGGACCCTCCGGTCCCGACGGGCCGGCTACCTTGGCCGCACTACACCAGCGCGCACGTGAGACGGGCGTCGTTGATCGGGTGCGCTTTGTGGCGCCGCAGTCCCATGTCACCTTGTCAACCTGGATGCGGGCCGCGACCGTCACGCTGGTGCCCTCGCGCTCGGAGAGTTTTGGCTTGGTGGCCTTGGAGTCGTCATCGTGTGGCACCCCGGTCGTCGCCAGTGCCGTCGGTGGTCTCTTAAATGTGATTCGTCCTGGGGTGAATGGGACCCTCGTCCCCACGCGTTCGCCCGCAGACTGGGCCGACGCAGTCGACGAGCTCATGGCCGCTGACTTCGAGGGTGCTATCGGTCGCTCGGCTGCCGAACTCGCCCGCGGCTACACCTGGCACGCCGCCGCCGCCGCACTGGTGGTCCTGGTGGAGCAGATTCGCAGCAAAAAACTCATTCATTGCTAGGGCGGGACGGTCTCGACCACCCTCCGATAGCCTTGAGTAATGAGTTTCCGTTTAGTCATTATCGGCGGTGGACGTATGGGCGCGGCCCTGGCCCAGGGTCTGCTGCGCGTGTCCTGGTGCGCGCCGGAAGAACTTCTGATCGTGCAACACGGTGCGGCCAAGGCCGCATCACTGGCGGAGCGCTTCCCCGGAGTCACCGTCGTCGAATCACTCGAGGCTGACCACGTTGGACCAGAGACCGGTGTTGTGTTGTGCGTGAAGCCTGACTACGCCGAAGGGGTGGCACGAATCTGTGGTGCGCTCGGGGTGACCCGACTGCTGTCCGTCGTCGCCGGCCTGTCAACGGAACGTCTCCAGGCCTGCTTCAGCGCTCCCGCCGCAGTCGTGCGGTCTATGCCCAACACGCCCGTCCTCGTCGCGAAGGGCGTGTCGGCAATCACCGGTGGCGCCCACTGCACCAGCGCCGATCTTGACTGGGCTGAATCAATTCTGGGCGCCGTCGGTGTCGTGGTGCGAGTCACCGAACGTCAGATTGATGCCGTGTCGGGTCTGTCCGGGCCGATGCCGGCCTATCTCTACCTGGTGGTCGAGGCCCTCATCGAGGCCGGTGTTCACCAGGGCCTGTCGCGTGAGATTTCAACCAAGCTCGTGGTGGCCTCCTTCGAGGGGTCGGCTGCGTTGTTGGCCGAGACCGGCGAGCGCCCCGAAGAGCTGCGCGCGCAGGTCACGAGCCCCGGTGGGGTAACGGCCGCGGGCCTGCGCATGCTGGAGGGTCGCGCGGTGCGTGCCGCCTTCCTCGAAGCAGTGGCGTCGGCCGCTGAACGCAGTCGCAATATGGCGCGGTAACGAACCGAAGGGGACACGATCATGGCGACGCCACGACTACGAATCCGCAAACTGTCAGAGCCGACGATTAGTCGACTCCCGATCTACCAGCGCATCGTCGAGAGTTTCCGCCGCCGCGGCTTGACCCGTATTGAGTCAAGCCAGATCGCCCAGTTGACGGGCGTCACCGCCACCACCGTTCGCCGCGACCTCTCGGGGCTGGGCCCGCTGGGCACTCGCGGAGCCGGCTACGACGTTGAGACGTTGGACCAGAAGATCGGCGAGGCGCTTGGTCACGACCGTTCCTACTCCGTGGTCGTCGTGGGCATGGGTAACTTGGGCCACGCCTTAGTGAACTCCTCCAACTTCTTGATTCGAGGCGCCTCACTGGCCGCCCTCTACGACGCCGACCCCACGGTGATTGGAGGCGAGGTTGCCGGTCACGTCGTGCGTTCAATCGACGAGCCGATGATCGAAGCGACAGTCGGCGTGATCTGCACGCCAGCGTCGGCGGCGCAAGCAGTAGCTGACAAGTTGGTGGCTGCCAATGTTCACGCCATTTTGAACTTCGCCCCGACGGTCGTCAACGTGCCGATCGGGGTGGCGGTGCACTACGTGGACTTCTCCATCGAGTTACAGATTCTCGTGTTCCACTTGTTGAATAACATGAATTTTGCTGGTGGCATCCTGCACTCGGTGGGCGTGACGGCCACGGGCACGCCGCCACCTGCCCCCTAGACTGCCTCTGATGAGAACGGGTGCTCGATGGCAGTAATTTCACTGAGTGTGGACGACGAGCACGCCTCATTGGCGCTGCGAGAGAGCGTCGCCCTCGACGAGGCCGTTATCCCCAAGGTGCTTCGCTCACTGGTGAGCCACCGCAATATCTCGGCCGCGGTCGTGACGTCGACCTGCATGCGAACGCTCATCGTGGTCGAAAGTGATCGCTTCCATGGGGCCATCGATGAGATCACGGACACGCTCTGTGAGATCACCACACTGGCGCCGGAAGACTTTCAAGACGCCCTCACGATTCACTTTGACCGCGGGGTGGCGAACCACTTATTCGCCGTCGCGGCTGGGCTGAAGTCCGTGGTGCCCGGCGAGTACGAGATTCTCGGTCAACTTCGCCGCGCCCTTGACCTCGCCCAAGAGGAACACGTGGCCTCACCGGCACTCGTCGAGCTCTTTCAACGGGCCATTACCAGTGGGCGCCGTGTGCGCAACGAAACGACCATTGCCCGAGGCACGACCAGCTTCGCTCACGCCGCCGTGACGAGCGCGTTGGCGCACGACACCAACAGTGACCACCGCGCCGTAGTGGTGGGCGCGGGTCAGTTGGCCACCGGGATTGTGCGGTCGCTGCTGGGCAGTGATCGCGTGTCTGAGATTGTGGTGGTGAATCGCACCCTGGCGCGAGCCACGGAGCTCGTGGCACAGGTTGACGCAGCGCAGATTCGTGTGAGCGAACTCGACGGCCTTCATGACCACGTGGCCCAGGCCTCGATGGTCTTCGTGGCGGCGAATGTGCCAGCACCCATTCTCACCACGGCGCAACTGGCGCAGCGCACTTCGCCACTGCTGGCGGTGGACCTCGCGATGCCGCACGGTATCGAGCGCCACGTCGATGAACTCGACGCCATTACCCGCATTGACATTGACTCACTCAAGGTCCAGGTCGACCGCGCGCTCGATGACCGACGCGACGCCATTGCGGCGGCCGAGGAGATTGTGCGGCTCGACGTGGAAAAATTCCTCGACGACCAGCGCGCGCGTGGTGCCGCCGCCCTCGTCACGGAGTTGCGTGAGCACTTTGACGACATTGTTGAACGCGAGCTCGAGCGCCGTGGGAGCGATCTCGAGGGTCTCACTGGTGAACAGATTGACGTGCTGCGCTCCGTCGTTCGCTCGGTGGTGGCCAAGATTGCGCATCGTCCCACGACCGCACTCAAGGAGTCGGCGGGCACCGACCACGGCGCGCGGTTGAGTGACGCGACGCGCCAACTCTTTGATCTTTCATGACCCTGCGTCTCGCCACCCGACGTTCGCCACTGGCGATGCTGCAGGCGAATGCGGTGGCCGCCTCCCTGCAGGCCTTGGGCTTCGAGACCGCCATTGTTGGACTCGAAACATCAGGTGATCAGTCCAGCGCGGCGCTGTCGACCATGGGTGGACAAGGCGTCTTCGCGGTTGAAATTCAACGTGCGGTGTTGGAGGGGCGCGCCGACATTGCGGTGCATTCGGCCAAGGACCTCCCGAGCCTGACCCCGGCGGGTCTGTCTCTCACGTGCGTGCCCGAGCGCCGCGACGCTCGCGATGTCCTGGTGGGAAGCAGGCTCGACAACCTTCGCGAAGGGGCCACGGTGGCGACCGGGTCACCACGACGGCGCGCACTTTTGCTCGAACGCCGTCCCGATCTCACCATCATTGAACTGCGCGGCAATATGGCCACGCGCCTTGCCATGGCCGAGCGCGATGACGTCGACGCCGTCGTGGCCGCGGCCGCCGCCCTCGATCGTCTCGGCCAGCGCGAGCTGATTAGTGAGTTCCTCGACCCCGAGTGGTTTGTTCCCCAGGTGGGACAGGGCGCGTTGGCGCTCGAGACGCGTGGTGATGACCTGGCGACGCAGGCCGCCCTGGCGCCATTGCAGAATGAGGACGCTGCCCGAACGCTTCGTGCCGAACGAGCATTCCTTCTCGAACTCGGGGCGGGCTGTTCGCTCCCGGTGGCCGCACACGCCTGGGTAAATGGTGAGGGTCTTTCCATTCGTGGTGTCATGGCCGCTCCGACGGGTACCACCAGCGTGCGCGCCGAGATCAGTGGGGCAGACCCCGCGACGCTCGGTCGTGATCTGGCCGTGTTGCTGCGCGACGAACGTGGTGGCGCCGCGCTGGTCGCCGGCTAGAGGGACCGTGATGGCGCGCACCGTTGTCGTGACTCGCGAAGCCGGCTACAACGACGAGCTTCGCTCATTGATCCCGGCGACGTGGCAGGTCGCTGAAGTGCCACTGACGGCAACGACCTACGTTCCCCACGACGAGGTGGCCTCGGCGGTGACCTCGCTCAGCGACCCCTGCGCCACCTTGGTGGTGACGAGTGTTCGCGCCGGCGACTACCTCGACGTAGTGCGACCGGCGCTCGCCGACCCCGTTGAGGTTGCCACCGTGGGCGAGACCTGTCGAGCGATGCTCGAAGCACGGGGCTTTGAGGTCACCCACCAGTCCGGCGTGTCGGCGGCCGACCTGGCGCCTCGCATTACCCGCGGACCGGTCCTGATGCTGGGCGCGCGCGATCTCCAGCCCGCGTTGCCCCAGTCGTTGCGTGACAAGGGCCTCGAGGTAGCGCACATCGTCTGTTACGCCACCACTCCCGTGACGTTGTCGGCGCACGACAAAAGCGTGGTGGCCGCGGCGGACGTCCTCGTTATCGCCGCACCGTCGGCGTGGCGCGTGGTGGCCAGCGTGGCGCGGCCCACGACGCTGGTCGTGGTGCCGGGGGTGACGACCCGCGACGCCGTGGCCGTGAGTCACGAGAACGTTGCTATCGCGTGGGGAAGCGACCTCACCACGCTGTTGTCGGCCTAAGACGTCCACGGCATGGCCGCGAACGCGCGACGTAGGCTGGCATCGTGTTTCCTATCGAACGCCCTCGTCGCCTGCGGCGCACCCCGGCCTTGCGCCAACTGGTCGCTGAAACCTCACTGACTGCCTCGCACCTGATTGCGCCGTTGTTCGTGGCCGAAGGGGCGAGCGCCCCGCGGGCAATTACGTCGCTGCCTGGGCAGTACCAGCACACACTCGACTCCCTGGTGCGTGAGGTGCACGAACTGGCCAGCGTCACTATCGGTGGCGTCATTTTGTTCGGTCTGCCCTCGACCAAGGACGAGACGGGCTCACAGGCGTGGGCCAGTGACGGCATCATTCAAGTGGCCCTCGAGAGGCTGCGTCGTGAGTTTGGTGACGATATTGTCTTGATGGCCGACACCTGCCTCGATGAGTTCACCAGCCACGGACACTGCGGCGTCGTCCGCGAGGACGGGTCGGTCGATAACGACGCCACGCTGCCGCTCTACGCGCAGATGGCCGTGGCCCAAGCGCGAGCCGGCGCCGCGGTCGTGGCCCCGAGCGGCATGATGGATGGTCAGGTCGGGGCAATCCGCTCCGCCCTCGACAACGAAGGCTTCAGCGATACCGTGATCATGGCCTACAGCGCCAAGTACGCCAGCGGTCTCTACGGACCGTTCCGCGAAGCCGTTGACGTACAGATCGCCAACGGTGGCGACCGCCGTGGCTACCAGCAGGACTACCGCAACCGTCGTGAGAGCGTGCGTGAAGCCCGTCTCGATGTGGCCGAAGGTGCCGACATCGTTATGGTGAAGCCCGCAATGACCTACCTCGACGTCGTGGCCGACCTGCGCGCCAGCCTCGATGTGCCCGTCGCCGCGTATCACGTGTCGGGGGAGTACGCGATGATTAAGGCCGCAGGCGAACGTGGCTGGATTGACGGCGAGGCGGTGGCGCTGGAACAGCTCACCGCCATCCGACGGGCCGGTGCCGACCTGGTGCTTACCTACTTTGCGAAAGAGATTGCGACGGTGTTGTCATGACCAATCAGTCCTGGTTTGAACGGGCGAGTCGCGTAATTCCCGGAGGGGTGGACTCGCCGGTGCGTAGTTTTAACTCCGTCGGTGGTACGCCCTACACCGTGGTGCGCGGATCTGGTGCCTACGTTGAAGACGTCGAAGGTACGAAGTACCTGGACTTCGTTCAGTCCTACGGCGCCTCACTCTTGGGCCACGCCCACCCCCGCGTGGTGGAGGCACTGCGGGCCGCCGCGGGCGAAGGCACGACGTTCGGCGCCCCGACGCCCGGTGAAGTGATCCTTGCCGAATTGATGACCGAACGAGTCCCCGGGCTTGAACAGGTTCGCATGGTCTCGTCAGGAACCGAAGCGGTGATGAGCGCCGTGCGCGTAGCTCGTGGCTTCACGGGTCGAGACAAGATTTTGAAGTTCGACGGCTGCTACCACGGCCACTCCGATGGCCTCTTGGTTGCTGGCGGATCGGGTGTGGCCCAGTTGGGCCTGCCGGGATCGGCGGGCGTTACCGCTGGGGCAGTGGGCGACACCATGGTCGCGCCCTACAACGTGGTGCCGCAGCTTGACGAGACCATCGCCGCCGTTTTGGTGGAGCCGGTGGCCGCGAACATGAACATCGTGGCGCCGACCGCTGACTTCCTCGCCGGGTTGCGCGCTGAGTGCGATCGCGTGGGCGCACTGTTGATCTTTGACGAAGTCATTACGGGATTTCGTTTGGACTTCGCTGGCGCCGAAACCTTCTTTGGCGTTACGCCCGACCTGTACTGCTTCGGCAAGGTCATTGGCGGCGGGCTCCCGGTGGGAGCCTTCGGTGGGCGCAAAGATGTGCTCTCGGTCCTGGCACCGAAGGGTCCCGTGTACCAAGCGGGCACCTTGTCGGGAAACCCGATGGCGACCGCGGCCGGTGCGGTCGTGCTGTCCTCGGTGACACCCGCTGACTACGACGCCTTGGCGACGCGCGTCGCCCGATTCGCCACCGCCATGGAAGAGGCAATCACGAGTGCGGGTCTGCACGCCGTTGTTCCCGTGCAGGGTCCACTCTGCGGCCTCTACCTCTCGCGTGAGCCCTTCACCGCACCCCACAACATCGCCGAAGCACGCCTGCTGTGCGACAACGGACTCTACGCACCGTTCTTCCACGCCATGCTCGACCAGGGCATTGCACTGGCTCCCGGTGCCTACGAAATCCTCTTCGTGTCGATGGCCCACACTGACGCCGACCTTGATCGTTGTGTCGAGGCGGCCGGTAGTGCCGCTGGTCGCATCGCGAAGGGCTCGGTGTTGTGACAGTTCGTTCCACTGGCTGGCAGGTGCAGCCAAGCTTTTCGCCACACGGCCCTACGGACAACGTCACGCTGCTGTTGGACGAGGCGACGTTGACCCAAATTGCTGGTGAGGACCCGGTCGCGTGGCAGACACCGTGGGAGGCCTTTTCGTCACTGCGTCTCGCCCAAGGACTCTTCCTCACGGCGCTGAGTGCTTCCATCGATGGGCGAACGTTCCTGTGGCGGACGAAGCGACGCCGTGCCTTTGGCGAACTGGCGCCCTATGTCCGTGCCGCGGGGGGCAGCGTTCGCAAGGACCGGGGCCAAGTGGCGGTCCTCCTGACGGTGTTGATTATCGTGCTGACGTCGTTTGCCGGTGTTATCGGGTCGAAGGTGGCTCCGCCAGCCACCCGATCACAGGTGGCTGCCTTGCGAGCACTCAATCTGACCTTCGCTGACCTGCCGGGTGCGTGGACGTCACAGTCGCCATCGCCGCTCACCAATGTGGTGGGAACGGCGAATCAACTCCTGACGTCATCGAGTGCGACCACAACGACCATTTCGCCGACCTCGCCGTTTGGCATCATCGGTGGCCGTTTCCAGTCCTGTCTGCACGTTTCGGCCGTCGCGGACCGGATATTTGGCGCCGCGGGCCAGCAGCCGCTCTACCAAGTCTCGTCACCGGTCTACTCATCCACGCTGGCCGGCGGCGTCCAGATTGTTTCCAGTGCGCAGTACTACGTCGATACCTCCATGGTGGCGCGGGACACGGCCGAGATGCAGCGCGCCAACTTTGGTCGCTGCTTCGCCGACGCCAACGCCAATTTGACGCTGTCGGGCGTGGTGACGTCGCCCAATGTCCGCAGTGGCACTGGCCTCACGGTGCACACCTTCGCCCAGGGATTCCGGGTGGCCGGTATCGCACCACTCAACGGTATTGCCACTTCATCAGGAGAAATGGAGCGTCTGATCACTGTCGTGGTCACCTCAGGTCACTATGAGGTGACGCTGCTCGTGCTCGCACCGTCCTATCGAGCAGTCGGCTCGTTGGTCGCCAGTGTCACCGACATTCTGGCCACTCGGGTCAGCCCGTCGTCGGGCTCGGCCGTCTAGCTCACTCGACGCGTCGGGGGCACCGCAGGCCACTCGATGGGGGCGTGGCAGCGGGGCCGTTTTGCCTCCTCGCACCTTCGGCGCGATATCAACAAGAGTGGTGCGGAATATCGCATGTCCAACGTCGCACATGACGAATTCTCTTCTATGCTGATGTCCGTGAGTCAGTACCTCCCCCTACTCGGCCTGCTAGTTCTGGGCGTGCTCTTTGCGTCGGGATCCTTCCTTGCCTCGTCACTGCTGGCGCCCAAAAAGCGCCCCACTGACGCCAAGCTCGCCCCGTACGAGTGCGGCATTGTGCCGGAGTTCGAGCCACCAGCACGATTCCCGGTTCGCTTCTTTTTGGTGGCCATGATTTTCGTGATTTTCGACATTGAAGTCGTGTTTCTTTACCCCTTCGCGGTCATGTTCCGGTCCATCGGCCTCTTCGGTCTCGTTGAAATCGGCATCTTCTCGCTCACCGTCTTTGGTGCACTGTTGTTCTTGGTCTCCGAGGGTGCCCTCTCGTGGGGCCCAACCGTTCGCCTGGTGAAGGCCATGCCGACTCGCACGTCATCATCCACCGTGGTGCGCATCGCCACTGAGCAGGAGAAGGTTGCCTAGTGGCCCTCGAAGATCTGCAACACAATTTTCTTACCGGCCGCGTCGAGGACCTCGTTCGCTGGGCGCGTCGCGCCTCCGTCTGGCCCGTGTCCTTTGGTCTGGCCTGCTGCGCGATTGAAATGATGGCTGCTGGTGGCGCTGACTTCGACTTGGCGCGCTACGGCATGGAAGTCTTTCGCAACTCGCCGCGTCAGGCCGACCTCATGATCGTGGCCGGCCGCGTCAGCCAGAAAATGGCCCCCGTTCTGCGTCAGGTCTACGACCAGATGGCGGAGCCAAAGTACGTGATTTCTATGGGTGTTTGCGCCTCATCGGGCGGCCTCTTCAACAACTACGCCTTGGTTCAGGGCGTCGACCAGATTGTTCCCGTTGACGTCTACGCACCGGGATGCCCACCCTCGCCCGAGACGTTGATGCACGCCATTGAGACGCTGCACGAACAGATTCGCACCGGCGAAATCCTCAAGCGTCGCGCCGCGAAAACTCCGACCCACATTGCCGAAGCGCCCTCGTGGACGCCCACGGTGCCGGTCGCTGTTCGCGTAGGGACGCCGAAGTGACCTCGCCCGCGGGCATGCCCGCCGCAACGGTCGTCACGCCCGGCACGGCCTGCGACGCCGTCTACTTCACCACCCGCGAGGACTACGTGGCAACGGTGCAGGCGTTGAAGGATGACGGCTACGAAATGTGCGTCGACGTCTGTGGCGTTGACTACCTCGAGCACCCCGATCGCTTCGTGGCCGAGGGTATTGCCCCCACCCGTTTTGAAGTCGTCGTGAATCTGCTCAGCGTGTCGAAGCGCTCACGCGTCCGCGTGCGCGTGCAGGCGGGCAGCGACGAGCCCCGCGTGGACTCACTCTTTTCGCTCTACCCGGGCACCGAAGCTCCCGAGCGTGAAGTGTTTGACATGTTCGGCGTTTTGTTTGACGGCCACCCTGACTTGACGCGCATCTTGATGCCCGAAGAGTGGGAGGGCCACCCCCTGCGCAAGGACTACGGCGTCGGCCGCGTGCCGGTGCAGTTCAAGGAAGGCCCGGGCCCACGATGAGTGACCAGGTACGTAATATCGACCGCCTCGACCTGCTGGCTGCCGAAACCCACGAAGGTGCGCAGGAGCTTCGCCCCCGCGCCGAAACGGGTGTCGACGACCTCGGCAAGGAGATGGGTGCCGTTCTGCGCCTTCAGGGCCTGAACGTCGACCCAACCTCGATCGACATCGAGAACTCCGACGATGAGCGCATGATCATCAACATGGGTCCCTCGCACCCCAGTACGCACGGCGTGTTGCGACTCATGCTCGAACTCGACGGTGAGTACATTCTGCGCACCAAGCCGGTCATTGGCTACCTCCACACCGGCATGGAGAAGACGGCCGAAACCTTGAGCTACGTCCAGGGTGGCACGAACGTGACCCGCATGGACTACTTGAGCCCCATCGGGAACGAAACGGTCTACTCCTTGACCGTCGAAGCGTTGCTGGGTATCGAAGTGCCCGCCCGTGCGACGTGGATTCGCATGATGATGAACGAGCTCAACCGCATTGCCTCCCACCTCGTGTGGATGGCGACCAACGGTATGGACCTTGGTTCAACGTCGATGATGATCTACGGTCTGCGCGAGCGCGAGCTCATTCTCGCTTTCTACGAGAAGACGGCCGGTCTTCGCATGAACCTGAACTACGTGCGCCCCGGTGGCGTGGCCGCTGACCTGCCCGACGGCTGGGAAGACGACATCGCCGTAATCTGCGACACCTTGGCCGAGCGCATCGAAGAGTACGACGGACTTCTGACTGGTCAGCCCATCTTCCGCCAGCGCATGATTGGTGTCGCGCCGATTACCGCCGAAGAGGCCCTCGCGTTGGGCCTCACAGGACCACTGTTGCGCTCAACGGGTGTGGCGTGGGACCTGCGCCGCTCGATGCCGTATTTGGCCTACGACCAGGTGGAATTTGACGTTATCGTCGGCACCTACGGCGACAACTTTGACCGCTACGCCATTCGTTTGAACGAGATGCGTGAGTCCATTCGCATCATTCGCCAGTGCGTCGAAAAGATGCCCTCCGGTGACTACCGCACGCAAGACCCCAAGGTCACGCCACCACCACGCGCCCGTATCGGCGAGTCGATGGAAGCGCTCATCCATCACTTCAAGCTCTTCACCGAAGGGTTCCAGGTTCCCGCCGGTGAGGCCTACGTGGGCATTGAATCACCTCGCGGTGAGATCGGTTGCTACATGGTCTCTGACGGTGGCGCGAAGCCGTACCGCATGCACACTCGCGCCCCCAGCTTTACCAACCTGCAGGCCATTCCGCTCCTGATGCGTGGTGGCACCATGTCCGACACCGTTACCGTCATTTCGACGGTCGACCCCGTTATGGGAGAAGTAGACCGATGAGCCACTTGCGCCCCGAACTGCGCCGCCGCGCCGAAGAACTCGTCACGCTGTATCCGCGCAAGCGCTCGGCCATGTTGCCGCTGCTGCACATCGCCCAAGAGCAAGACGGCTACCTCACCGAGGGCGCCATTGGTGAGATCGCCGAGCTGACGGGCACCAGCCCCGCCGACGTGCGCGGCACCGCCGCCTTCTACGACATGATTCACCTCGAGCCCGTGGGTACCTACGTCGTCGGCGTCTGCACCAACATCGCCTGCCTCCTCAATGGTGGTCAAGAGATGCTCGAGCACGCCACGCGCAGCCTGGGCTGCCCCGTAGGTGGCACCTCCGCTGACGGCATGTTCACTCTCGAAGAGACGGAGTGCTTGGCTGACTGTAACCTCGCGCCCTGCGTGCAGGTCAACCACCGCTACGTCCGCACCACGACGCCGAGCGCCTTCGACGCGCTCGTCTCCGACCTGCGCAACGGCACCGGTGACCACGATGTGCCCAGCCACGGCACCCTGGTACGCGTCCGCCGTTCCGGTGGACTGCAGGTGCCTCGTGAAGAGATCGCGGCACAGCGCGCTACCGCCGCTGCGGCCCGTGCTGAGCGTGACGCGATCGCCAAGGCGGCCGCTGAGGCCGCCGCCGCTGCCGAAGCCCTGAAGGGAGAGACCAAGTAATGGCCTCGCTCGACACCCCCAAGATTGTCTCCGCTCGCGGCAGCCAGTACGACGACTCGCACACGCTGCAGCGCTTTCTCGCTACCGGTGGCTACGACGGTCTGAAGAAGGCTCTCACCATGTTCCCCGAACAGGTGGCCGCCGAGGTTGACGCCGCCTCACTGCTCGGTCGTGGTGGCGCTGGTTTCCCCGCCGGCCGCAAGTGGTCGATGCTGCGCAAGTCGCCCATCTCGTACCTCGTGGTGAACGGTGACGAGTCAGAGCCCGCCACCTTCAAGGACCACTTTCTCGTCGAGCGCGACCCGAACCAGCTGGTGGAGGGCGTCATCATCGCCGCCTACGCGCTGCAGGTCTCGCAGGCCTTCATCTTCCTGCGTGGCGAGTTCGCCCTCGGTCTCGAGCGGGTCCAGCAGGCCGTGAACGACGCCTACGCTCAGGGCGCGCTGGGTCGCAACATCTTTGGTCATGACTTCTCACTCGACATCGTCGTGCACACCGGTGCGGGCGCCTACGTCTGTGGTGAAGAGACGGCACTCATTGAGGCCCTCGAAGGCAAGCGCGGCTTCCCGCGCATCAAGCCCCCGTTCTTCCCCGCAGTCACCGGTCTCTACGGTGAGCCCACCGTGGTGAACAACGTTGAGACGATGTCGAACCTGCCCTGGATCATCGTGAATGGTGGGGCCGCCTTCGCCGCCATGGGTGCGGGTCGTTCTACCGGAACCCGCCTGTTTGCCTTGGCCGGTCGCGTGAACCGCCCCGGTGTCTACGAAATCGAGATGGTGAAGAACACCTTCCGTGACCTCATCTTCGATCCTGCCCTGGGTGGTGGCATTCCCGGGAACAAGGCCCTGAAGGCCATTATCCCCGGTGGTGTCTCCTCGCCGTGGTTCGGGCCAGATCTGCTCGACACCCCCTTGGGTCAGGACGAAGTTGGTGGCCTGGGCTCGATGCTCGGCTCCGGCTCGGTCGTCGTGTTGGACGAAGACAGCTGCGTGGTGCGCGCCGTGTGGCGCATCACCAAGTTCTTCTCCAACGAGTCCTGTGGTCAGTGCACGCCGTGCCGTGAAGGTTCGGGCTGGATTGAGCGCATCATGTACCGCATTGAACACGGTGGTGGTCGACTCGAAGACGTCGACTTGCTGCTCGACCTCTGCGACAACATCGCCCCAGGGCTCTCCTGGCCGCCACAGCAGACGACCATTTGCGTGCTCGGTCCCTCTATCCCTTCTTCGGTCACGTCCGCGATCAAGATGTTCCGCGACGACTTTGTGGCCCACGTCAACCACGGAGGCTGTCCGCATGACTGATCCCATTCGCACCAGCGTGACCGTGACCGTGAACGGTCGCAGCGTTGAGGCCCAGCCCGGTGAGTTGCTCATCGAGGTGGCCGAGCGCGCCGGTTCCTTCATTCCCCGCTTTTGCTACCACCCTCGTATGGAGCCCGTGGGCGTCTGCCGCATGTGCCTCGTTGAGGTGGATGGTCCCCGTGGTCCGTCGCTGCAGCCGGCCTGTTTCTTGCGCGTGAGCGACGGCATGAACGTCAACACCGAGTCGGAGAAGACCAAGAAGGCCCAAGACGGCGTCCTGGAGTTCTTGCTGGCCAACCACCCACTCGACTGCCCCGTCTGCGACAAGGGTGGCGAATGCCCACTGCAGGACCAGACTCTGGCACACGGGTCGGGCGAGACCCGCTTCATTGAAGAGAAGCGCCACTTCGTCAAGCCGGTCGAGATTGGCGCCAACGTGCTGCTCGACCGCGAGCGCTGCATCCAGTGCTCTCGCTGCACCCGTTTCGCGGCCGACGTCGCGGGCGACGCCCAGATCGCCTTCGCGGGTCGTGGCGACAACATTGAAGTCGCACCGTCACCGAGCGAGCCCTTCGACTCCGTGTTCTCCGGCAACACCGTGCAGATTTGCCCGGTGGGCGCCCTGACCGCCAAGCCGTATCGCTTTAGCGCCCGCCCCTGGGACTTGGAGCAGGTGGAGAGCACCTGCACCACCTGCGCCGTGGGCTGCCGTGTCGCCGTGCAGTCGTCGGGCAATCGCCTGACGCGCGTGCTCGGTGTGGACGTGGAGTCCGTGAACCAGGGATGGCTCTGTGACAAGGGCCGCTTCAGCCTCGACAGCATCGATGGCCACCCCGAAGAGACCGACGTGTTGTCGGCCAGCACTCGTTTGACGCAGCCACTGGTGCGCGTCAACGGTGAACTGCGTGAAGTGTCCTGGGACGAAGCACTGCGAAAGGCTGCCGATATCTTGATGGCTACCGGCGGCGGTGACCAGGTCGGCATCATCGGTGGTGCTGCGTTGACCAATGAAGGCGCCTTCGCATGGGAGCGCTTCGGTCGCGGTGTGCTGCACACCGAAAACCTCGACGCCCAGTTTGGTGACGGACTCGACCCCGTGTTGATGCAGGCCTTGCCGGCTGCAACGATTTCAGACGCGGCAGCTGCGCGCGTCGTGGTCACGCTGACCGGCGACCTGCGTGAAGAGCTACCGGTCTTGTTCCTGCGTCTGCGCGAGAACGTCGTGCGTCGCAAGAACGCGTTGATCGAACTGACGACAGCGCCCAGCGCGCTCACCAGCATTGCTCGTGTCTCGCTGCCCACTCGCCCCGGCGAAGCGGACGTCATCGTCAAGGCACTGGTCGACGGCATGGTGCCCGTAGGTACCTTGCTGAACGATGACGACCTCGCCACCGCTCGTGGCCTCATCGGTGACGGCACCGGCGTCGTATTCGTCGTTGGTCGCACCAACTTGGCCGAGTCGCCCGTCTTCATCAACCAGGCCCTGCGCACCTTCGCCAAGGCCTTCCCGAACGCCACCTTCTTGCCGGCGCTTCGCCGTAGCAACGTGCGTGGTGCCCTCGACATGGGGCTGAGCCCCCAGTTACTGCCCGGCCGTCGTGTAAGCCCACTGACCGGACGCACGTCGTTGCGTCAGCTCCAGGCCGTCCGTGAAGGCAAGCAGCAGGCCATCCTCGCGCTCGGTGACGTGATCACCAACGTGGCCGACGAACTGACCGCCGCGACCGCCCTTGAACTGGCCGGACTGGTCTTGGTCGCGGGCCACGGTGGACCGACCGTCGCCTTCGCCGACGTGGTGCTGCCCGCGCACGTACAGCACGAGCGTCTCGGCACCGTGACCAACATTGAAGGTCGCGTGACGAGCGTCGTACCGAAGATTGCCGCACCTGGTTCGGCGTGGTCGGACGTGGCGATTGCCGCGGAACTGGCGGAAGCCTGTGGCCAGCACCTGGGCTTCACCTCGGTGGAGCAGGTCGCCAAGACCATCGAAGAGACGACCGGGTATCCCGCACTCTCCGTCCTCCACGACCAGGCCTTCGACGGTGTGGTCATTGGTGGATCCATCACCCCGACGCCTCGTCGCGCCATGGACCCCATTGCCTTCCCCGGCCTGCGCTCGACGAAGACGGCGAACGCCGCCACAACGGCCGGCGCCATCTCGTCGATCGACGCCGACGGTGGTGTCGAAATTGGTCGCCCGACCCTCGATGACGTGCCCGCCCCGCACGTGGACTCGCCGATCGCCGACGCCTACGCGCTGCGCGTGGTGCTGGTGCGTCGTCTCTACGACAACGGCATCACGATGCAGGGTGCGCCCGCGCTGACCCCACTGGTCGAGCCGGCAACGCTGCGCGTGCACCACCTCGACCTCGCTCGGTTGAGCTTCGATGATGGCGACATGGTCACGGTGACCACGAGCGTTGGCTCCTTCGACGGCATCGTCATCGCTGACGACGCGGTGGTGGCCGGCACGATGCTGGTGCCCTTTGGTACGCGGACCGTCTTCGGCGCCGCGGTCCAGCGCTACCTCGATGAACCCACGCTCTTGACGAGCCAAGTCCGGATGACCTCACGATGAACTTCCTCGCTACCGTCGACCCACTGTTGAGCAACGGCACGACTGCGGCCGTGCTGCTCATTGTCTTGATCAAGGTCCTCGTCGGTTTCGCCGTGGGCCTGGGCTCAGTCATCATCATGGTCTGGTTTGAACGCAAGGCCATCTCCGACATGCAGAGTCGCATCGGTCCACAGAAGTGGGGCCCATTCGGTCTCCTCCAGACGGTGGCCGACGGCATCAAGCTCTTCTTTAAAGAAGACATCATTCCCGCTGAGGCCGACCGCTTCGTCTTTAAGTTGGCCCCGTACTTGGTCATTGTGCCGGCCATCTTGACGTTCGCCATTGTGCCCTTGGGCGGCACCGTGACCGTGGCGGGCCACGTGATTGAACTGCAGGTCGCCAACCCCCCAATGGGCATCTTGTTCATGCTCGCCATGTCGGGCATTTCGGTCTACGGCGTGATGCTGGCCGGCTGGTCGTCGGGCTCGAAGTACCCGATGATGTCCTCGGTGCGTGCCTCGGCCCAGATGATCTCCTACGAAGCGGCCCTGGGTATGTCGGTGGTGACCGTCGTGCTGATCACCGGGTCACTCTCCACCCGCGACATCGTGAACTCCCAGGGCAACGGCCTCTGGCACTGGAACCTGATTCGTCTGGGCCTGGTGCCCTTCGTGATCTACTTGATCGCCATCACGGCCGAGTTGAATCGTCCGCCCTTCGACGTGGTTGAAGCCGAGTCGGAGCTCGTCGGTGGATTCCACACCGAGTACTCCTCGTTCCGCTTTGCATTGTTCTTCTTGTCGGAGTACCTGAACACCATCACCCAGTCGGCCATCATCGTGACGATGTTCTTCGGTGGTCCCGCCGGCTACATCCCCAACGTGGCGCACCTGCGCTGGGTCTTCCCGATTCTCTGGTTCGTGGGCAAGACCTGCTTCTTCGCCTTCGCCTACATCTGGTTCCGCGCCTCGCTGCCTCGCTTCCGCTACGACCAGGTCATGGAGTTGGGCTGGAAGCGCCTGATTCCGCTGAGCTTGGGGTGGATGTTGGTCGTGGCCGCGTTCTTGGTGTCGCGCGCCTGGGGCTTTGGCACGTTGGCCGTTGTCATTCTCGCGTCGATGTTGCTGTCACGTTCCTTTGAGATCGGTGGCGAGCGCGGCGACGGTGCCGAGTCGGTCCTGCCCACCGTGGCCAAGCGTCCGATTCCCGGTGAACTCATTCGTGACCTGCTCGACGGTGTCGACGGGGAGGAGCAGTAATGGCGAAGTGGACAGACTTCTTCGGTGGGCTCAAGCTCACCATGCGACACATTGGTCGCCGTGCGGTCACCGTCTCGTACCCCGAGGTCAAGCGACCCAAGCAGCCTCGCCAGCACGGCCGCCATGTCCTGAGTCGCTACGAAGACGGTATGGAGAAGTGCATCGGCTGTGAGCTCTGCGCCGGTGTCTGCCCCGTGGGCTGCAT
>DAINRA010000005.1:0-79136 GCA_036742195.1 Acidimicrobiales bacterium | reverse complement strand
CCAGACGCTGAGACAAGGACGTTGGCCGAACCAGAAGTCTGGTTGTAGGTGACCGCACTGGTGTTGCCAGTGGTGGCGAGCTGGTCAGTGAAGCTGCTTGATCCAGTCGTGGTAACCGAACCAGTGGTCACTGATTCAGTGATGTTCACGCCAGTCACCGTCAAGGTGTAGCTAAAGGTGCCCGAGTCACCATAGCCATCATCGGTAGTACCCGAGATGGTGTAGTTACCAGCAGCCAGTGTGCCAGTTGTCGTCAATCCCCCTGTTGACGAAACATGCAGGGCCGGCGAGCCTTGCGTCACCGTGAAGGTGGCGCCACTAACGCCACCATTCACAACGAGCTGCGTCGAATATGCAGCTGAATCGGCTGTCGAGACCCCATCCCACGTTTGCCCCACTTGAATGATGCTTCCTGGTTGACCGTAGACATCCAACGCGTATAAGAAGGAACCGCTATCACCATAGGCATCGGTGGTGGTACCTGAAGCGTGATAGAGACCCGGTGTCAGCAATCCTGTAGTCGTTACAACTCCAGTTGGCGAAATCACGATGCTAGATGAACCCGTGGTTTGGACGAACGTCACAGGCCCAACGTTCTGACTGGTTGAAAGCTGATCGGTAAACCCGGCGGAATTCGATGACGTTACCGAGCCGAATGAGGGAGCGCTTTGCACGATTCCGTGTGACGTAACCACCAACTGAAATGAGTACACGCCACTATTGCCCTGCGCATCGCGGTCAGTGCCAGTCACCGAGTAGGAACCTGGCGACAGGACACCACTTGCACTTGTCACGAGACCTGAAGAAGAGACATTCAAGTATTGCTGCCCGGTGGCTTGTGTGAAGGCTACCCCGCCATGACCGTAAGCAAAATTGTCGTTCACCCAAAGTTGGACGGAAAGTCCAGCCGAAAGTGCGGTGTCAATGGAACCGCTCAATGGCGCATTTTGATAGATGGTTGCAGCCGAAGCACTTGCCGTCGCACTCGTGGCGAGAGTGGCTCCCGCAGAAAGCATCGCAATTGACATGGCAGAAATGCCAAGCTTCTTCAAAAATGCCCGCATGGAAAATGCAGCCACCAAATTTATTTTTTTGCTCATTCTGTTCCTGACTTTGTCCACACCGAAATACGTCAGTGATCCGGCTAGACAAAATAGTAACCACAAAATCACTTGCTATCAAGTTATGAAATAACAATTTCACCAAGCAACACCATTTGCCCCGTTTCGTTTCATGAACGGTCCAGCAGAAGTCACTAAAAATTTCGGGATTCGTGGCGACACTGAGCGGCGCGAAGCACGGCAATGAACCAATTCGTGAGCGATATGAATATGGTTCAGATATCTGAGTGATGGTCAGCCGGGCCCGCGGTTGTCGGCGAACATTGCGCGCAGGTTGTCGATCGGGCACATATAACCCCTTGTAGTACCTGCGACGTGTTGCGGCCAATCACACGAGGCCCACTCCTAATCTGCGTGAGGGGGGTGATGGAGGCAGTGACTTCGCGCCTATCTCTACCGAGCTGAGTGCCGGTACTTTGACTTGCAGATCTGGCTTCCCGCAGCGCTGCCACGCCAACTCGTCACATTGTTAACCGAGGATACTTGTGCGAAAACGAGTGCTTGGCTCAGGCCGAACGTCGAGCAGTTGGATGTGGCACGTAAACATCAACAACCACGGGCCATTGCAATCACGCCCAAAACTACCCTCCCAAGACCGCTCCAGCTATGCCACTTCTCACTCCACGTGACAGGAGACGTCAAACCGTAATCATGGCTCTCGAAAAGGAAATCCTCGCTGCCCCTGATTTAATAGGTCAGGGTGAGGCTGGGAATGACTGTGAAACATGAATGGTGAGAGACTGAGAAAGGGAAAAGCGCAACTACTGAGCGCATCGAAAATACGTTGCCAGAAGTTGCGCTACCTGAAAAAAGCTATTTCAAGCGAGGACTTAGTGAAAGTCGGGGTAACCCGCACCCGCGCGAGGGCTGCCGCGAGCGATGAACTACTGGAAGTCGGGGTAGCCAGCGCCGCTACGTGGGCGGAAGGCGGGGGTGACGGGGAACTCGCCGGCGACGCGGTGCTGGGCCGCTGCACGACGGGCACCACGGGCCCAGGTGGAGATCAGTGGGGTCGCACCGGGCGTGGAGCTCTCGGTGGCGTTGAGCAGTTCGAAGTCAAAGGCTTCGAGGGTAACTTCTTCGTTTTCGCTGAACAGATCAGACATTGGTTTCCTCTCGCCGGTCGCGGGGGAAACTTCCGACACCGGCGGGCCGGGAAGTTTTTTGGACATCGGTACTTTTACTGAAGGGGGGAAACAGTAAAAGTACCGATGTCGCTAGAACCATTATACGGGTCAAAATGGCAAAACCCTTGAAAAATAAGGCTTCTAGCGGGATACCCCTCATCACGAAACTTGATGTAACTAGTTACATAATCGTTTGTGTGAATAATAAGTGAACTAGTCAGGTATTACAGGTGAACAGATCATCCCGAAAAGGTGAAGGGGCGCGTCGGGACAAGAACGTCGCTTAGGCGACGGTGAAGATCTCGGGACCGTTGTCGGTCACCGCGATGGTGTGCTCAAAGTGGGCCGAGAGCATGCCGTCCTGGGTCATGACACCCCAGCCGTCGTCGAGAACGTAGGTGTCGTAGGTGCCGACGTTGATCATCGGCTCGACGCAAAAGACCATGCCCTCTTTCAAGACCGGACCGGGTGAACCGGGCCAGTAGTTGGGCACCTGGGGCTGCTCGTGCATCGCGGTACCGATGGCGTGGCCAACGTACTCGCGCACGACGGAGAAGCCCGCGGCTTCGGCGACCTGCTGCACGGCCCGGCCGACCTCGTGGAGGCGGTTGCCGATCGTCAGCTGGTCGATACCGGCGTACATCGACCGCTCCGTCACTTCAATGAGGCGCTTTGCGGTGGCCGAGATCTCGCCCACGCCGGCGGTGTAGGCGGCGTCTCCGTGGTAGCCCTCAATGATGGCGCCACAGTCGACACTGATGATGTCGCCCTCTTCCAACACGTAGTCACCGGGAATGCCGTGGACGATCATGTTGTTGGGGCTGGTGCAGATCACGGCCGGGAAGCCGTGGTAGTTCAGAAAGTTCGAACGGGCGCCTCGCTTGGCGATGACCTCGGCGGCCAAGTTGTTCAAGTCCATGGTGGTGATGCCGGGGCGCAGCGCGGCGCGCGTGACCTCGTGCATTTCGGCCACGACCTTGCCGGCCTTACGCATCTTGTTGAGTTCGTCCGCGTTGCGACGCACTAGAAGTTCTTTCCGCTCACGACGTCCATGATGTCGGCGGTGACCTCGTCAGCCAGCTGAGCGCCGTCGACGTGCACCAGCAGACCACGCGCGGCGTAGAAGTCGAGCAGCGGCGCGGTGTCGCGTTCGTAGGTGGCGAGGCGCGCCAGAATTGCGGCAGGCTGGTCGTCGTCGCGCTGGACCACGTCTCCCCCACACTTCTCACAGGTACCCGAGATGGCTTCGATGTCGGTGTCGCGGTAGATCGCGCCACACTCTTGGCACACGCGGCGCGCGCTGAGGCGCTCGGCGACGAGTTCGTTGGCGACGTCGAGGCTCAAGACCAACTTGATGCCGTCGTCGCCGAGAATCTCTGCGAGCATGGCGGCCTGGGCCGCGTTGCGGGGATAGCCGTCGAGGAGTGCGCCACCCTGGGCGTCGGCTTCAGCGAAGCGTTCCGAGACCAGGCGACCCACGAGTTCGTCGTTGACGAGTTGTCCGGCGGCGAGGATGCCTTCGACTTCGAGACCAAGCGGGGTCTTGTCGCGAACGGCGGCGCGCAGGATGTCACCCGTGGAGACGTGCGGAATACCGAGCGAGTCAGCCAACCGCTTGCACTGGGTCCCCTTGCCGGCGCCCTGCTTGCCGAGGACGACGATGATGACGCGACCCGACATGACTACTTCTTCAAGAAGCCTTCGTAGTTGCGCATCATGAGCTGTGAGTCAATCTGCTGCATCGTCTGCAACGCCACACCGGTCGCGATCAACAGCGTCGTTCCGTAGTAGGGGAAGCTGGTGATGTGCCAGATGGCCATGAAGACCGAGGGCACCACGGCGACGGCGGCCAGGAAGGACGCACCGGTCACGGTGAGGCGAGAGAGCATCTTGGCGAAGTAGGCCTCAGTCGGGGCACCGGGACGGATACCGGGGACGAAGCCACCCTGCTGACGCAACTGCTCGGCCTGCTGGTGCGGCTCGAAGGCGATGTAGACGTAGAAGAAGGTGAAGGCGAAGATCAGCAAGAAGTCCGCGGTGATGTAGGTGAAGCTCGTTGGGTACAACGAACCATTGACCCACTTTACGAACCAGGCCCAGGGCACAATGTTCGACAACAAGACGGGGATGTAGAGCACCGACGAGGCGAAGATGATCGGGATAACACCCGACTGGTTCACCTTCAGTGGAATGTAGGTCGAGTTGCCGCCCACTTCCTTGCGGCCCACCACACGACGGGCGAAGGAGACGGGGATGCGACGCTGTCCCTGGTCCATGAAGACAATCAAGACGAGCAGAGCCAACGACACCGCGAGGATGACGATGAACTTGCCCGCGCCGCCTTCTTCCCACACCGCACGGCCACCCGAGGGCAGCTTGGCGACGACGTTCGAGAAGATCAACAGACTCATGCCCTGGCCAATACCGCGCTGGGTAATGAGCTCAGCGAGCCACATCACAAAGCCCGTACCGGCCGTCATGATGAGGACCATGAACAGACCAATCCAGAAGCTGAACTTCGGGATCAGGTCAATGTTGAAGCCCAGCAGTGCCTGGTCGTGACCGTGGAAGGCGTAGACCAGACCCGTTGACTGCAGCAGAGCCAAGCCAATGGTGAGGTAGCGCGTCGCCTGGGTGATGTGCTTTTGACCCTCGGCACCCTGGTCGCGCCACTGGGCGAGCTTGGGGATGACGGTGGTCAAGAGCTGGATCACGATGGACGACGTGATGTAGGGCATGACACCAAGACCGAAGACGGCCAAGCGCGTCAGTGCGCCGCCCGAGAACAGGTTCAAGAACCCGAGCACACCGCTCGAACTCGACTTCGCCTGCAGCAGCGCCACCTGGGACCACGACACACCGGGGATCGGTACGTTGGCACCCAACTGGTACAAGCAGATGACGAAGATCGTGAAGAGGACCTTGTTGCGAAGGTCCGGCACACGGAAGATGTTCGAGAGACGGCGAAGCATCGGGGCTCCTTAGCGGTTCTGGTGCTGGTTACCGGCGGCGGCTGGACGCACCTTGAAGGGCAAGTCGAGCACGGTCGTGGTGCCACCAGCGGCCTCAATGGCGGCCTTGGCCGACGCTGAGAATCCGTGGGCCGACACGTTGATAGCCGTCTTGAGTTCACCGCGACCGAGGACCTTGATGAAGTCCTTCTTGCGCAGCAGACCGTTGGCGATCAAGACCTCGGGGTTTACTTCGGTCACGCCCAGCGCCGCAATGGCGTCCAGGTTGACGGGCGTGTACTCGACGCGGAAGGGGTTCGTGAAACCCTTGAGCTTCGGGATGCGCTGGAGCAGCGGCAGCTGTCCACCTTCGAAACCGGCAGGAATCTGGCGGCGAGCCTTCTGACCCTTGGTACCACGGCCAGCAGTCTTACCACCCTTACCACCGATACCGCGACCGAGAATGCGCTTGCGGTGCGTCGTGCCTTCAGGTGAGTGGAGATCGTGCAACTTCATTAGTTGACCTCTTCTACTTTGATCAGGTGCGGCACTCGAGCAATCATCCCACGAATCTCGGGACGGTCGGGCAACACGTTGGACTGGCCAATGCCGCGCAGGCCGAGCGCGCGCAGCGAACCGCGGTGCTTAGGCTTGGTGGCGATTGACGAACGAATCTGGGTTACTTTGAGCTGCGCCATGATTAGGCCTCCGTCTTAAAGAGGTCAGCTTCGCGCTGACGCTCACGGTAGGCACGCAAGGTGCCCGAAGGAATGACGTGGTCGGCGGGCTTGTCGCGCTGGGCGGCAATCTCTTCTGGACGACGCAGCTGCTTGAGGCCCTCGATGGTGGCGTGGGCCACGTTGATGCCGTTGGAGGAACCCAGCGACTTCGCAATGATGTCCTTCACACCGGCCATTTCGAGGATGGCACGGGCGGCACCACCGGCGATCACACCGGTACCGGGAGCAGCGGGCTTCATCAGCACACGGCCGGCGCCGGCTTCACCGAGCACGGGGTAGACGATCGTCGTACCGGCGAGTGGCACGTCGAAGAGGTTCTTGCGAGCTTCTTCGATGCCCTTCTGCACGGCCAGACCGGCTTCCTTGGCCTTGCCGTAGCCCAGGCCAACTTTGCCGTTGCCGTCACCGATGACCATAAGGGCGGTGAAGGAGAAACGACGTCCACCCTTTACCACCTTGGACACGCGGTTCACCTTGATGGTGCGCTCTTCAAACTGTTCGAGGTCGCTCATTAGAACTCCAATCCGTCGGCACGGAGCTGCTCTGCGAATGCAGCCACACGACCGTGGTAGTCAAAGCCGCCGCGGTCGAAGACCACGGTGGTGATGTTGGCGGCCTTCGCACGCTGCGACAACGCAGCAGCGATGGCCTTGGCACCGTCAATGTTGCCGCCGTTAACGTCCTTGAAGGCTGCTTCCACGGAGGAAGCGGCAGCCAAGGTCACGCCAGCGACGTCGTCGATGATCTGTGCCGAGATGTGCTTGTTCGTACGGCTGACGGCCACACGTGGACGAGCCGCGGTGCCCGAGAGCTTGCGACGGATCCGAGCGTGACGACGCTGACGAAGTTCGTATGTTGAACGAGCCATTATTTTGCAGCCTTTCCAGCCTTGCGCAGCACCTTTTCACCCAGGTAGCGCACACCCTTACCCTTGTAGGGCTCAGGCTTACGAATCTTACGGATTGACGCGGCCACCTGACCGACGACTTCCTTGTCCGGTCCCTTGATGATGACGCGGGTCGGTGCGGGCACCTCGAAGGTCACGCCCTCAGGAGCGTTGTACTTCACGGGGTGCGAGAAACCGAGCGCCAGGTCAAGAACGGCGGGGTTCGAGGTCGCGGCGCGGTAACCGACACCAATGATCTCGAGCTCCTTGGTCCAACCGGTGGTCACGCCGACGACCATGTTCGACACCAGGGTGCGCGTCAGGCCGTGGAGTGACTTGTGCTTCGTCTCGTCGCTGACGCGACCGACGGTGAGCTGGTCACCTTCCTGGGTCAAGAAAATGCCCTCGGGCAACGTGCGGGTCATGGTCGCGTTTGGACCCTTGACCACCACGAGGCCGTTCGAGGCATCAATAGTGACACCAGCAGGAACAGTGATGGGATTACGACCGATGCGTGACATCAGCACACCTCCATGAAAACAGGCTTGTTACCAGACATAACAAAGCACCTCGCCGCCCAGCTTGGCCTTACGGGCTTCACGGTCGGTCATCAGGCCACGGCTCGTGGAGACCACGGCCACACCGACGCCGCCCAGCACCTTGGGCATCTGGTCAGACTTCTTGTAAATACGCAGACCGGGCTTCGAGACACGCTTGATGCCCACGATGGTCTTCTTGCGGTCCTCGGAGTACTTGAGCGTGATCTCGAGGGTCTCGCCCGCCTTGCCCTCAACCGTCGAAACGGTGAAGCCGGCGATGAAACCTTCGCGCTCGAGCACCTTGGCCAGGTTTACCTTCAGCTTGGAGCTGGGCATCTTGACGGTGTCAAACATGGCGGCATTCGCGTTACGAATGCGCGTGAGCATGTCGGCAATTGGGTCAGTCATTGTCATGTTCTGATCTCCTTACCAGCTGGCCTTGGTGACGCCAGGAACTTCACCGGCGTGAACCATTTGACGAAGGCAAATACGGCAGAGGCCGAACTTGCGGTACACAGAGCGTGGGCGACCACAGCGCTCGCAACGGGTGTAGGCCCGCGTCGAGAACTTTGGCGTCTGCTGCTGCTTGATACGAAGCGATTTCTTCGCCATGGACTATCGATTCTCCTGCTTGAAGGGGAACTTGTAGGCACGCAAGAATGCGCGACCCTGTTCGTCGGTAACTGCCGTGGTCACGATCGTGATGTCGAAACCGCGAGGTGCGTCAATCTTGTCGTAGTCAATCTCCGGGAAGATCAGCTGGTCGTTGACACCGAAGGTGTAGTTGCCGCGGCCGTCGAATGACTTGGGCGACAGGCCACGGAAGTCACGGATACGGGGAATGGCAACGCTCACCAGACGGTCAAAGAACTCCCAGGCACGGTCGCCGCGGAGGGTGACCTTGGTACCAATGGGCTGCTCTTCGCGCAACTTGAAGCTCGAGATGGACTTGCGGGCACGGGTCACGATTGGCTTCTGACCGGTAATGAGCTCAAGGTCGCGCTGGGCACCTTCGAGCAGGGAAGCCTGCTGCGTGGCGCGGCCAACACCTGAGTTCAGAACGATCTTCTCCAGGCGTGGCACCTGCATGATGTTCTCGAGTCCGAGTTCTTCCTTCAGGGCTGCACGAATTTCGGTGTCGTACAGAACCTTGAGACGAGGACGTGTAGTAGTCGTCATAGTGCCTCTCCACACTTGCGGCAGACGCGAACCTTCGCGCCGTCGGTGACCTTGAAACCAGCCTTGGCTGGTCCCTTGTGCGCACCACACCAGAGCGCGACGTTCGAGACGTGCAGGGGCATCAACTTGTCGATGATGCCGGCCTGCATGGTCTGGCTGGTCTGCTTGGTGTGACGCTTCGCGATGTTGAGGCCGTCGAGGACAACCTTGTTCTTCGCGGGCAATGCTTCTTCAACGTGGGCACGCTCGCCGCGGAACTTGCCCGCGAGAACGATCACGTCGTCACCCTTACGAATCTTCATTACAGCACCTCCGGCGCCAGGGAAATAATGCGCATGAACTTCTTGTCGCGCAGCTCACGGCCGACTGGTCCGAAGATTCGGGTACCACGAGGCTGGAGCTGGTCGTTGATCAACACCGCAGCGTTGTCATCGAACTTGATGTAGGAACCGTCGGGACGACGCTTTTCCTTCGAGACGCGAACGACCACGCAACGAACAACGTCACCCTTCTTCACCGCGGCGCCAGGAATGGCGTCCTTCACGGTGGCGATGATGACGTCGCCGATGGAGGCGTAGCGACGGCGGGTACCACCGAGCACGCGAATGCAGAGGATTTCCTTTGCACCGCTGTTGTCGGCTACCCGGAGACGGGACTCTTGCTGAATCATCGAGCACGCTCCACAATTTCGGTCAGGCGCCAGCGCTTGAGCTTGGACAGGGGACGAGTCTCTACGACACGAACGCGGTCACCAATCTTGGCGTCGTTCTTCTCGTCGTGGACGTAGAGCTTCTTCGAACGCTGTACGGTCTTGCCGTACTTGGGGTGCGAGACGCGCTCGGTCAAGACGACGACCAGAGTCTGGTCCATCTTGTTCGAGAGCACGATGCCTTCGCGTACCTTGCGAGCGTTGGCACGAGTGCCGTCCGACTCGACGACTGCAGCCTCGACCTTGGCGGTCTTGGTGGGTACCTTGATCACGAAGGTGGCGGGCACCTTCGCCTTGGGGGCAGGAGCGGGAGCGGCCTCAACGACCACTTCCTCCACTACCTCTTCCGCTACAGGGGCCTCGGCCTCGACGACCTCTTCCGCAACAGCCTCTTCAACTGCAGGAGCCTCGGCCTCGACGGTCTCAACGACCTCGACGACCTCTTCGGCTACTGGAGTCTCTACGACTTCTTCGTTGTTCGTCACATCACTCATGACGCCACACCCTTCCCGGCAGCCTCAGCGGCTGCAATTTCACGCTCACGCAGGAACGTTGCCAAGCGAGCGATGTCGCGGCGAACTTCTCCCAGACGTGATGAGCTGTCGAGCTGACCAGTTGCGAGTTGGAAGCGCAGGTTGAAGAGCTCACGACGAGCCTCACCCAAACGTTCCAGCAACTCGGTGTCGCTGAGGAGACGGAGCTCCGCAACGCGTTCTTTTGTCTTCGCCATTAGATGGTTACCTCCGGTGCGCCGTGAGTTCCAGGACGGATCACGAACTTGGCCTTAATCGGAAGCTTCTGGATAGCGCGCTCCATGGCAGCACGTGCCAGGGCCTCATCCACACCACCGAGTTCGAACATGATGCGGCCGGGCTTGACAACGGCAACCCAGAACTCAGGGTTACCCTTACCTGAACCCATGCGGGTTTCGGCCGGCTTGGCGGTGACGGGCTTGTCTGGGAACACGCGGATCCAGACCTTTCCACCACGCTTCACGTGACGGGTCATCGCAATACGGGCAGCCTCAATCTGACGGGCGGTGATCCAACCGGCTTCGAGAGCCTGGATACCGAAGTCGCCGAACGTGACGTCTACGCCACCCTTGGCCATACCCGTCATGCGACCGCGCTGCTGCTTGCGGTGCTTAACCTTGCGGGGCATCAACATGATTACTCAGCGTCCTTTCGGAAGTGGGGGGTGTCGTTGTGCTCCTGGGCGGTGCGACGCTCAATGTCCTCTTCGACACTGATCTGACGCTCGACCTCGTCGGTCACGGCCAGCAGGTCAGCTGGTGCGACGTCGGTGGTTGCCTCGAGAACGACTTCTTCAACGACTGCGGTCTCGGCGTCGACGCGGCGGCGTCCACCACCGGCACGAACAACACCCTTCGGCGCAGCGGGTGCGGCGGCGGCGGGCACAGCGTCACCGGCGGCCAGTGCGGCCTCACGGACGATCTTCTCGTCGTTGGTCAACTGGTAGGGCAAGATGTCGCCCTTGTAGATCCAGACCTTGACACCAATACGGCCGGTCGAGGTGCGAGCCTCACGGAAGCCGTAGTCAATGTCGGCGCGCAGGGTGTGCAGTGGCACGCGACCCTCACGGTAGGACTCACGACGTGACATTTCAGCGCCACCGAGACGGCCCGATGCCTGGATACGAACACCCAGTGCGCCGGCCTTCTGGACGGTCTGGATACCACGCTTCATCGCACGGCGGAATGCCACGCGGCGAATGAGCTGGTCGCAGATGCCCTGAGCGATCAGTGCAGCGTCGAGTTCGGGCTGCTTGATTTCCTGGATGTTGAGGGAGATCTTGTTCTTCTGACCAGTGATCTTCTCGAGGTCCTTCTTCAAGCGCTCGGCCTCGGCACCACGGCGACCGATCACGATGCCGGGACGGGCAGTGTGGATGTCGACGCGGATGCGGTCCGAGTTGCGCTCAATTTCGATACGGCTGACGGCAGCGCTCTCGAGCTGCTTGGTCAGGTAGTCGCGGATCTTCCAGTCCTCGATTACGAGGTCCTTGTAGCCGCGCTCCTTAAACCAGCGTGACTTCCAGTCCGTCGTAATGCCAAGGCGGAAACCGTAGGGATTTACCTTCTGACCCATTAGTTGGTCTCCTCAGTCGTCTCGTCCGAGTGCTCCTCGGCGGTTACTTCTTCACTTGCGGTCTCGGTGACGGTCTCGTCGGCGACAACCTCTTCGGTCGTCTCGACGGTCGTCTCTTCGACCTCGGTAGCGGTGACGTCAGTCACGTCGACGCTGGTGTCAGCGACTTCGTACTGCGCGGCGGGAACGGGCTCACCCTTGCGGCGCGAGCTCGCCACACGGCGGGCGCGGCTGGCGGTGGCCGAAGCGGCGCGAGCAATGCGCAGCAGTTCCAAACGGTTCTCGTCCATGCGTGACACGATGATCGTGATGTGGCACGAGCGCTTGCGAATGGCACCGGCACGACCACGGGCACGTGGGGTGAAGCGCTTCATCGTGATGCCCTCGTCGGCGTAGGCGGCCGAGACGTACAGCTCTTCGGCAACCAGGCCGTCGTTGTTTACGGCGTTAGCGATAGCGGAGTTCAGCACCTTCAAGATGACACCGGCGGCCTCACGGGTGGTACCCGAGAGGATGTCGGCAGCCGTCTTGACGTCTTCACCGCGAATGAGGTTCAGCACCACGCGGGCCTTGGAGGCCGACATGTGGAAGCCCTGCAGTGATGCGCGGGTTCCGGGGCGTTCGTTGGTCTTAGGTCCGGTCATTAGCGACGTCCCGTCTTTTCCTGGCCAGCGTGGAACTTGAAGGTACGCGTTGGCGAGAACTCACCAAGCTTGTGTCCCACCATGGACTCGTTTACGAACACGGGCACGTGACGGCGACCGTCGTGCACCGCGAAGGTGTGGCCGACCATGTCGGGAATGATCGTGGAGCGGCGCGACCAGGTCTTGATGACCTTGCGCTCGTTCGCGGCGTTCATGGCGTCAACCTTCTTCAGAAGGTGAGCGTCAATGAAGGGGCCCTTTTTGAGACTACGTGACATGTTCTACCTACCTCCGCGAACCGCGTCCGCGGCGACGACGAATAATGAGCGCGTCCGATGGCTTCGGCAGACGCGTACGACCCTCTGGCTGACCCCATGGCGACACGGGGTGACGACCACCGGAGGTCTTACCTTCACCACCACCAAGTGGGTGGTCCACTGGGTTCATGGCAACACCACGAGTCTGAGGACGGATGCCCTTCCAGCGGTTACGACCGGCCTTACCGATCTTGATGAGCTCGTGCTCCGAGTTACCGACGGTACCCAAGGTGGCACGGCAGTCGATTGGCACACGGCGCATTTCCGTTGAGGGCAGACGCAAGGTGGCGAAGCCGCCGTCCTTAGCAACGAGCTGCACGCTCATACCGGCACTACGGGCCATCTTGCCACCGCCGCCAGGGCGAAGCTCGACGTTGTGCACCGTGGAACCGGTTGGGATGTAGCGCATGGGCAAGGCGTTGCCGTTACGGATGTCGGCCTTGGGGCCGGACTGGACGACGTCGCCCACCTTGAGGCCGTTCGGGGCCAAGATGTAGCGCTTCTCACCGTCGGCGTAGTGCAGCAAGGCAATACGGCAGGTACGGTTCGGGTCGTACTCAATGGTCGCAACCTTGGCCGGCACGCCGTCCTTGTTGCGCTTGAAGTCGATGATGCGGTACTGCTGCTTGTGTCCACCACCACGGTGACGTGAGGTCTTGCGGCCGTAGTTGTTACGACCACCGGACTTGGGCTTTGGTTCGAGCAGCGACTTCTCGGGCGTCGTCGAGGTGATCTCGGCGAAGTCCGACACGGTCTGGAAACGGCGACCGGGGCTGGTTGGTTTGCGGTGACGCAGTGCCATGGCAGTCCTTAGTTCTCAAAGAGGTTGATCGAGTCACCCTCGCGGAGGGTAACGATGGCCCGCTTCGTGTCGGGGCGTGAGCCCACAACACCGGTGCGACGGTTGCGCGTCGACTTACCCTTGCGGTTGAGAGTGTTGACGTTGGTGACCTTCACGTTGAAGGCCTGCTCAACGGCGTTGCGAACGTCGATCTTCGTGGCCCGTGGGTCCACGACGAAGACGTAGGTGTGGTTCTCCATCAAGGTCGTGCTCTTCTCCGAGACGACTGGACGGATGAGCACGCTCATTGCGTCGCGCATTAGTTGTTCTCCTTTGCGACGGGCAAGGTGGCGTCCGTGAAGAGCACCCAGTCCGAGTTGAGGACGTCGTAGGCGTTCAGTTCGCCTGCGTCGATGGTCTTGACGTTCTCGAGGTTGCGGAACGAGTGGTAGGCCACTTCGTCCTCGCGACCGATAACAACAAGAATCTTGCCGGTGAGGCCAAGCGCGTTCAGCGAGCTGATGGCGTCCTTGGTCTTCGGGGCGGTCCAGGCAGCAAAGCTGTCGACCAGCACAACGTGTGACTCAGAGGCACGGTCCGACAGGGCCGAGTAGAGAGCCAAACGGATCATCTTCTTCGGGGTCTTCTGGTCGTACTTACGTGGCTTTGGTCCCAGTGCAACACCACCACCTGGGTAGTGAGGAGCACGAATCGTACCCTGACGAGCGCCGCCGGTACCCTTCTGTGCGAAAGGCTTCTTGCCACCACCGGAGACCTGCTTACGGGTCTTGGTTGACTGCGTACCAGCGCGCTTGGCGGCGAGCTGCGCCTTCACGACCTGGTGCATTACGGTGACGTTGGGCTCAAGACCGAAGATCGATGGCTCGAGGTTGACGGTACCGAGGTCGGCACCGGTCACTGACTTACGAGCAGCGGTGTAGGACTTGTAGGGTGCGCGTTCCTTCTTCACTGGACCGCGGAGGGTAAAGACGTCGCTCATCGAGCACCTCCAGCCTTCATTGGGTTCTTCACTGACGTGCGCAGCACAACAACACCACCGCGAGGGCCAGGAACGGCACCCTTCACGAGGACGAGGTTGCGCTCGACGTCAACGCCGATCACTTCGAGGTTCGTGGTCGTGACCTGGCCGCCACCGAGGCGACCGGCCATCTTGGTGCCCTTGAACACGCGACCGGGGGTCGAGCAGGCACCAATGGAACCAGGGGCACGGTGGTGCTTGTGGTTACCGTGTGAAGCACCCTGACCACCGAAGTTGTGGCGCTTCATGCCACCAGCGAATCCCTTACCCTTGCTCACGGCAGTGGCGTCGATCATCTCGCCCTTTTCGAACACGTCGCCGGCGATTTCCTGACCTACGGTGTAGGCAGAAACGTCGTCGAGACGCAGTTCCACGAGCTTCTTACCGGGTGCAACACCGGCCTTGTCGAAGTGGCCGAGTTCGGGCTGGCTCAGCGTGGAGGTACGACGAGTACCCCACGTGACCTGCAGGGCTGAGTAGCCCTCCTTCTCCGGCGTCTTTACCTGGACGACGCGAGCTGGACTGACCTTCACAACGGTTACTGGGATAGCGCGATTTTGGTCATCCCAGACCTGGGTCATGCCCACCTTCTCGCCGACGATCGCTTTGGTCGCCACGTTTGCCTCTTTCTTCATTCGCTGTGTATCGGATAGTCCGACACGCAGACGCTCCGTTCAGGTCAAAAACCCGAACGGAGCGCTCGACTTTTTTCGCTTGACGTTCCCTTTCGGGCGATCAAGCAGATCTGTTGTTCCTGCCTTTCGGGCAGGACTTCTACGTTACACCACACGCACCACCCAACGCAAAGGCGAATTCGTCACGCCCGCTACGCCCTCTGGAGAACGATTTCGGCTGACCAGAACCGCCCCTCCGAGCTAAGAGCTGGAAGAAGCGCATCAGTGGGCTTCAACTGTACCCCGCGTGACAGGATTATTGCCACTTTGGGGCCCAAACGGTATGTTGCTACTGGGAACCGTTGGAAGTCACAACGGGTAAGCGGTTCATGAAAACCAGGGAAATGCCATTGCGATCATTTGATGAGTGGCTTGACGCCGTAAAAGATGCCCGTCCGCCAACTGAAGATGACGTCATTATCCTTGCCGACGGCCGACGCATTGATTCGCGCGACGCCGTGTATGACTGGCTGGCAGAGATGCGGGTCGAGGCCAACCTACTAACGCCGCGTTGCGGCTGGGGTGTTGCCCACCCCAATGTCCCCTTCGGCGTGCCTGGAAGCAGCATTCCATCAGGGACTTTTCCGGAAAATCCTGAGCTGCTCCGACCCTTTAGGAAGTAGGAATCCCAAGGCCGTACCGCTCCATATCTACTTTCCGAATGACTCTCTCAAAGTCATTCAAATAGTTAGTACTTGACGGGATCCGCTTCGAGCACTCCCCCGGCCGTTGGGGGTATGGCGCAATCTGCGCCGAATTTAGACGCTCCGCTCATCATGGCAACGCTGGAGCAGTGCGATATGCAGTACCTGGTCATTGGTGGCATGGCTGGACTGTTCTTCGGTGCGCAGCGCCCCACCGAAGACCTTGATCTCGTCATTCGTCGAGAACGTGCCAATTTGCGGAATCTGGCCGTGGCGCTCAAACAGCTCAATGCCCGAATTCGAGTCGCTCACATTGTGATGAGGAGGCAGGATTACTACCGATTCCAATTGACGAGTTGTTTCTCGAGCAGAATCGCACAACAACCTGGCAAACTGACGCTGGCCCATCGACGTTCTCTCCGGCCTGCAGCCTGCAGCGTGGCGCTATTGCCACCTACGACGAATTGATCCAACGGTCTTCAACTATCGAGCACTCTGGGCTCACCATCGTTGTCGCCAGCATCAATGAAGTGATTCGGCCGAAGGAGTTCGCTAACCGCCCCAAAGGTCAAGCCGCGCTTCCCGAGCTGCGTCAGATTAGGCAAGGCCGTGACTCAGATTCGTCGCGATAGCAAAGCAAAAGGCCCCCGTCGCTTTCGCGACGGGGGCCTTTTGCCGTACTACTTAGTTCTGGCGAATCTTGATCTCGATGTCCACACCAGCGGGAAGGTCGAGGCGCTGAAGCGCGTCAACCGTCTTGGCTGAGTGGTCGGCGATGTCAAGAAGACGCTTGTGCACGCGCATCTCGAAGTGCTCACGAGAGTCCTTGTGCTTGTGCGGTCCGCGAACCACCGTGTAACGGTGCTTCTCGGTTGGCAGTGGCACGGGACCCTGCACGCGGGCGTTGGTACGCTCCACGGTTTGCACGATCTTCGCGGTGGACTGGTCCAGGACCTGGTGGTCGAAGGCCTTCAGCCGGATGCGGATCATTTGACGGTTGTCGGCCATTAGTCGACTACTTCAGGATCTTGACGACGCGACCGGAACCAACGGTACGGCCACCCTCGCGGATGGAGAAGGTCAAGCCCTCTTCCATGGCGATTGGCTTACCCAAGGTAACGGTCATCTCGGTGTTGTCACCAGGCATGACCATTTCGGTGCCAGCAGGCAGCTCGATGGTACCGGTGACGTCCGTCGTGCGGAAGTAGAACTGTGGACGGTAGTTGGCGAAGAACGGCTTGTGACGGCCGCCTTCTTCCTTGGTCAACACGTACACGGAAGCCTCGAAGACGGTGTGAGGAGTGATTGAGCCTGGCTTGCAAAGCACCTGGCCGCGCTCGACTTCTTCCTTCTTCGTACCGCGGAGCAGTGCGCCGAGGTTGTCGCCGGCCTGACCCTGGTCGAGGAGCTTGCGGAACATTTCGATGCCGGTCACGGTCGTCTTGGTGGTGTCACGCAGACCCACGATTTCGACTTCGTCACCAACCTTGATGATGCCCTGCTCAACCTTACCGGTCACCACGGTGCCACGACCGGTGATCGACATGACGTCCTCAATTGACATGAGGAATGGCTTGTCGGTCGAACGCTCTGGCTCTGGGATGTAGGCGTCAACGGCAGCCATGAGCTCCATGATCTTGTCACCCCATGCAGCGTCACCGTTCAGACCCTGGAGGGCTGAAACGCGGACGATTGGAATGTCGTCGCCTGGGAAGTCGTAGCTCGAGAGGAGCTCACGGATTTCCATTTCGACGAGCTCGAGGAGCTCCTCGTCCTCAACAACGTCGGCCTTGTTCAGGGCAACAACGATGTAGGGAACACCCACCTGGCGAGCGAGCAGCACGTGCTCACGCGTCTGGGGCATAGGACCGTCGGTGGCCGAAACCACGAGGATGGCGCCGTCAACCTGGGCGGCACCGGTGATCATGTTCTTCACGTAGTCGGCGTGACCAGGCATGTCGACGTGTGCGTAGTGACGGTTCTCGGTCTCGTACTCAACGTGTGCGATCGAGATGGTAATACCGCGCTGGCGCTCTTCAGGGGCCTTGTCGATCTGGTCGAACGGCGTGAAAGCCGAACCAGGGATGCGGTCTGAAAGGACCTTGGTGATAGCGGCGGTCAACGTCGTCTTACCGTGGTCAATGTGACCCATGGTACCGATGTTTACGTGCGGCTTCGTGCGCTCAAACTTAGCTTTTGCCATTGTCGGGGACTTACTTTCTGTCTTGGGGTACATCCACCTTGGATGCACCGGTTTGGTTTTCGGCCCTCCCCGACGACGGTTTGGACCTTTGGTTCACTGGTTTCCCAGATCTTTGTTACGCGCCAGTGGCCTTAGCCACGATCTCCTTAGCGATCGAGTCAGGCACTTCCGCGTACGAATGGAACTGCATCGAGTACGTCGCGCGCCCTTGGGTGCGTGAACGCAAGTCTGTAGCGTAGCCGAACATGTCGGCTAGTGGGACAAGGGCCTTAATCGTCTGGCCATTGCCCTGCTGTTCCATACCTTCGATACGACCACGGCGTGAGGAGAGGTCACCAATAACGTCACCCATGTAGTCCTCGGGCGTGACGACTTCAACAGCCATCACGGGCTCCAGGAGCACGGGGTTCGCCAAGCGAGCCGCCTTCTTTACCGCAATCGAACCAGCAATCTTGAACGCCATTTCTGACGAGTCAACGTCGTGGTAGCTACCGAACGTCAAGCGAACGCGAACGTCCACGACGGGGTAGCCGGCCAAGACACCCGAGGTCAGTGCTTCGGTAATACCGGCGTTGACCGGTCCGATGTACTCCTTGGGGATAACACCACCAGTGATCTCGTCGAGGAACTCGTAGCCGCCACCGGGGCCCGTGGGCTCCAGGGTGATGACGACGTGACCGTACTGACCCTTACCACCGGTCTGACGAACGTACTTCTCTTCGACCTTCTCGACCTTCTTGCGAACGGTCTCACGGTAGGCCACCTGTGGCTTACCGACGTTGGCGTCCACTGAGAACTCGCGCAGCATGCGGTCGACGAGCACTTCGAGGTGCAACTCACCCATACCGGAGATAACGGTCTGGCCGGTCTCTTCGTCCGTGCGCACACGGAAGGTGGGGTCTTCTTCGGACAGCGAGTAGAGGGCCTTGCCCAACTTCTCCTGGTCGGCCTTGGTCTTAGGCTCCACGGCCACGTGAATAACGGGCTCGGGGAAGACGAGGTTTTCCAGCTGAATCGGAGCGTCCATCGAGCTCAAGGTGTCACCCGTGGTGACCTGCTTGAGACCCACGGCGGCGACAATGTCACCGGTGCGGATGGTGTCGAGGTCTTCACGGTTGTTGGCGTGCATCAAGAGGAGGCGTCCGAGACGCTCCTTCTTCGAGCCCTTGGTCGTGTTGATGACGGTGTCACCCTTTTCCAAGGTGCCCGAGTACACGCGCAGGTAGGTCAACTTACCGACGTAGGGGTCGGTCATGATCTTGAACGCCAGGGCCGAGAACTGCTCCGAGTCGTCCGCCAGACGCGTCAATGGCACGTCGGTGTCGGGCTTGGTGCCTTCGGTGGGTGGCAGGTCGAGCGGCGATGGCAGGAAGTCAACGACGGCGTCGAGCATGGGCTGGACACCCTTGTTCTTGAAGGCCGAACCGTTGAGGATTGGCACGCAGTGACCGGCGAGGGTGCCGCGACGCAGCGATGCACGAATCTCGGCCACGGTGGGCACTTCGTCGTTCATCATCTTTTCCATCAACTCGTCGTCGAAGGTCGTCAAGATGTCGAGGAGGTCGGTGTGGTACTGCTCGGCCTGCTCCTTGTACTCGGCAGGGATCTCGACAACTTCGAGCTTCTCACCCTTGTCGTCGTGGTAGATCGTGGCGGTCATCGAGCAGATGTCGATGATGCCCTTGTAGTCACCCTCGGCACCGATAGGCAGCTGAATGACGGCGGGCACGCAGTTGAGGCGGTCGCGGATCATGTCGACACAGCGGAAGAAGTCAGCACCGGTACGGTCCATCTTGTTCACGTAGCAAATACGAGGCACGTTGTACTTGTTGGCCTGACGCCACACGGTCTCGGTCTGAGGCTCCACACCGGCGACGGCGTCGAACACGGCCACAGCACCGTCGAGCACGCGCAGTGAGCGCTCTACTTCAACGGTGAAGTCCACGTGTCCGGGGGTGTCGATGATGTTGATGCGGTGACCGTTCCACTGACAGGTCGTCGCAGCGGAGGTAATAGTGATACCGCGCTCCTGCTCCTGGACCATCCAGTCCATGGTGGCGGCGCCTTCGTGTACTTCACCGATCTTGTAGTTCTTACCGGTGTAGTACAGGATGCGCTCAGTCGTCGTCGTCTTACCGGCGTCGATGTGGGCCATGATGCCGATGTTGCGGACCTTGTCCAGTGATACTTCGCGAGGGGTCGTCATGTCAGGAAACTCTTCTTATTACCAGCGGTAGTGCGCGAACGCCTTGTTGGATTCGGCCATCTTGGCCATGTCTTCGCGACGCTTGACAGCGGCGCCGACGCCGTTGGAGGCGTCGATGATCTCGGCGGCCAAACGCTCGGCCATGGTCTTCTCACGACGCTTCTTGGCGAAGTCAGTCAACCAACGGATAGCCAGCGTGGTCGCACGGCGAGGACGAACCTCGACGGGGACCTGGTAGGTCGTACCACCGACGCGGCGGCTACGAACTTCCAGCTCGGGGCGCACGTTTTCGAGCGCGCGCTTCAGCGTGGCGACGGGGTCGGAACCGGTCTTGGCCTCGACGGAAGCGAGGGCGGTGTAGACAATGCGCTCGGCGATGGTGCGCTTGCCGCGCTCGAGAATCTTGTTCGTGATCTGCGTGACGATGACCGACTTGTAGATCGGGTCAACGGGCACTTCACGACGGACTGCGGGACCCTTACGAGGCATTACTTCTTCTCCTTCTTGGCACCGTAGCGACTACGAGCCTGCTTGCGGTCACGCACACCAGAGGTGTCGAGTGCGCCGCGAATGATCTTGTAACGAACACCGGGAAGGTCCTTCACACGTCCACCACGCACGAGCACGATTGAGTGCTCCTGCAGGTTGTGACCAACACCGGGGATGTAGGCGGTGATTTCGACGCCGGAGGTCAAACGCACACGGGCCACCTTACGAAGGGCCGAGTTCGGCTTCTTCGGCGTGACGGTGTGCACACGGGTGCACACGCCACGACGCTGTGGGGCGCCCTTCAGTGCTGGCGTCTTGGTCTTGGATACTTTGTCCTGTCGGCCCTTTCGGACCAACTGTGCAATTGTGGGCACGCAGAACCTCTTCTAGTTGTTACATCGATCTTGGATGCGACAGCGACGCTGACGCACGGACTTTCTATGTTAGGACAAACCACGTCCCAACGGCAAACCCAATCTCGGCCCCGAAGGGCCGAGATTGGACTTCCCTACTACTTACAGACCAGCGGCCCCACCAAGGTCACCCTCGGTGTCTTCCACGACAACGGACGTGTCGTAGCTGGCGCCAATGTTCTGGAAGGCTGCCAGGTCGGCGCTGAACGAGTCAGCACCACTGGTTTCGCCCAACAAACTGGCCAGGTCAAGGTCATCGTCGCTGTACTGCGCCCATTCGGGGAGCAGCTGGGCGTCGGGCATCTCCATACCGCGCTTGAGGTCCTTCTCGTTGTAGTACTCGAGACCGGAACCCGCGGGGATCAACTTACCGATGATGATGTTTTCCTTCAGACCAACCAGGTTGTCGCGCTTGCCTTCGATGGCAGCTTCGGTCAGGACACGGGTGGTCTCCTGGAACGATGCGGCGGACAACCACGAGTCGGTCGCCAGCGAAGCCTTGGTAATACCCATCAACTGGGCACGGCCTTCGGCAACTTCCTTCTCGTTGGCTTCGAGTTCGTCGTTGATGTCGTTGAACGTCTTGACGTCGATCATTGCACCGGGCAGCCAGATCGAGTCACCGGCGTCCACGACCTGCACGCGGCGGGTCATCTGACGAACGATGAGTTCAATGTGCTTGTCGTGGATTGATACACCCTGGTCGCGGTAGACGTTCTGGACTTCTTCCGTGAGGTACTGCTGGGTGTCGCGCGTTCCCTTGAGACTCATCATCTTCTTGGGGTCGAGCGGACCGTCGTGCAGTGGCGTACCAACTTCGACTTCCTGGCCATCCTCGACGAGCAGGTGGCGAGCGATTGGAATCGACTCCTCCTGGATCTCGCCGTCGTCGGCCACGATGGTGACCTTGCGCTCGCGGCCAATCAGCTCAACGCTGACGCGACCGGAGAACTCGGCAACCTTGGCCGCACCCTTGGGGGTGCGAGCTTCGAAGAGCTCCACCACGCGGGGCAGACCGTGGGTGATGTCGGAGTCCGACACACCACCGGAGTGGAAGGTACGCATGGTCAGCTGGGTACCAGGCTCACCAATGGACTGTGCGGCGATAACACCAACGGCTTCACCGAGCTCCACCATCTGGTGGGTGGCCAGCGAGAGGCCGTAGCAGTAGGCGCAGACACCCTGGAGGGCGTCACAGGTCAACGTCGTGCGAACACGGACACGGCTCACGGCCGCGTCGTCGCGCAGGCGCACCACGTCGTCCATCATCAACATGTAGCCGGCTTCGTAGACGAAACCGTCCGACAAGGTGACGGGCTCAGCGACCACGCGGCCCCAGAGCTTGGTCTCGAGGTACGAGCGCTGGCCACGAGTGTCCGGTGCCACGTGCTCGATCCACATGCCACGGGTCGTGCCACAGTCGAGTTCCTTGACGATGAGCTCCTGGGCGACGTCGACCAGTCGACGGGTCAGGTAGCCCGAGTCAGCGGTACGCAGAGCGGTGTCACCCAGACCCTTACGGGTACCGTGCGTCGAGATGAAGTACTCGAGGACCGACAGACCTTCACGGAAGGAAGACTTAATCGGACGAGGAATCATCTCACCACGCGGGTTGGACACGAGGCCCTTCATGGCGGCGATCTGACGGATCTGCTGTGAGTTACCACGAGCACCCGAGTCCACCATCATGCGGATTGGGTTGTCGTAGGCCGCGTTCATGGCCTTGTCGGTGGCGTCACCGACTTCCTTGTTCGCGTTCGTCCAGATCTCAATCTCCTGCTGACGGCGCTCGTCGTCGACGATCACACCGCGGCGGTAGTTGAGTTCAACCTTGGCAGCCTGCTCTTCGTACTTCTCCAAGATGGCCGTCTTCTCCGCCGTTGTCACAACGTCGTTAATCGAGATGGTCAGACCAGACTTGGTGGCGTACTTGAAGCCCAGGTTCTTAATGGCGTCGAGTGACTCGGCCACAACCTGACGGCCGTAGCCCTCAGAGATAGCCGAGACAATCTCACCAATGGGCTTGGCGTTCTTCCCAATCAACACGTTCACGTAGGCGAAGGCGTCGATAGCGCCTTCGGCGTTTACGCGGGTCGGCAGTGCTTCGTTGAAGAAGACGCGGCCGGGCGTGGTGATGAGACGACGGTTGGCACCCGTCGCTTCGATGCCAGCGGCAGCCACGCGAGCGTCGAGCGTCGTACCGGCAGCCGGACGAATTTCGATTGGTGAGTGCAACGTGATCGTGGCGTCGGCGAGAGCGTTCTCGATTTCGTAGACGTGACGGAAGACGCGAGCGTTCTTCGTCGCAGCCAAGGTCTCATCGCTCTGGCCAGCGTCCAGGTTGGTCAGGTAGTACGCACCAAAGACCATGTCCTGTGCTGGCTCCGTGATGGGGCGACCAGTAGCGGGCGTGAAGATGTTGTTCGTCGAGAGCATCAAGATGCGTGCTTCCGCCTGTGCTTCGGCCGAGAGCGGCACGTGCACTGCCATCTGGTCACCGTCGAAGTCTGCGTTGAAAGCCTTGCAGACGAGTGGGTGAATCTGGATGGCCTTGCCGTCAACCAAAATCGGTTCGAAGGCCTGGATACCGAGGCGGTGCAACGTCGGGGCGCGGTTCAACAGCACGGGGTGCTCGCGAATGACTTCTTCGAGCACGTCCCAGACGATTGACTTGCGACGCTCGACCATGCGCTTGGCGCTCTTGATGTTCTGGGCGACCTGGGTCTCGATCAAGCGCTTCATAACGAAGGGCTTGAAGAGTTCCAGCGCCATCATCTTGGGCAGACCACACTGGTGCAGCTTCAGGGTTGGTCCCACCACGATGACCGAACGGCCGGAGTAGTCAACGCGCTTACCGAGCAAGTTCTGACGGAAGCGACCCTGCTTACCCTTGAGCATGTCCGACAGCGACTTGAGTGGACGACCACTCTGGCCGGCCACGGGACGTCCACGACGACCGTTGTCGAACAGTGCGTCGACGGCCTCCTGGAGCATGCGCTTTTCGTTGTTCACGATGATGTCCGGCGCACCGAGGTCGAGCAAGCGCTTGAGTCGGTTGTTGCGGTTGATCACGCGGCGGTAGAGGTCGTTCAAGTCCGAGGTCGCGAAGCGGCCACCGTCGAGCTGCACCATGGGGCGCAGGTCCGGCGGGATGACGGGAACGGCCTCGAGGATCATGGCGCGTGGGTCGTTGAGACGCACGCCGTGCTCGTCGCGGCGGTTGAAGGACTGCACAATGGCGAGACGCTTCAAGAACTTGGCGTGACGCTGCGCGGAGAGAGGCTTGCGACCATCCTTCGCGTCAATCATCTCGCGCATGATGCGCTCTTCTTTGTCGAGGTCCATGTGGTCGATCAGCTGCAGAATTGCGTCGGCGCCCATGCCACCCTTGAAGTACTCGCCGTAGCGGAAGTCCATCTCGCGGTAGAGCACTTCGTCTTCGATGATCTGACGGCTGTGGAGGCCCTCGAAGGTGTCGAAGGCGCGTGAGGCCAGCTCACGCTCTTCGGCGTAGCGGCTACGCACCGTGTCGAGCTCCTTGACCGAGTTGCGCTCCAGCGCCTTGATCTCGGAGTCCTTGGCACCCTCCGCCTCGAGCTTGGCGGCCCGGGCTTCGATGTCCTTCAGCTTGGCGTCCAGCGACTTGGCCTCACGCTCGGAAATCTCGAGGATCTCCTCGGTCAGCGCCGAGCGCAGTTCGCTCAGGTCTTCGTGACGCTTGTCGACGTCCACGAAGGTGATCATGTGCGCGGCGAAGTAGATGACCTTCTCGAGCTGCTTGGCCTTGAGCTCTTCCTTCGGGGCGGTGCCCATGAGGAGGTAGGCCAACCACGAACGGGTACCGCGGAGGTACCAGATGTGCACGACGGGAGCCGACAGGGCGATGTGGCCCATGCGGTCGCGACGAACCTTGTCACTGGTGACTTCCACGCCACAGCGCTCACAGACGATGCCCTTGAAACGGACTCGCTTGTACTTGCCACAGGCACACTCCCAGGCCTTCTGTGGACCGAAGATCTTCTCGCAGAAGAGTCCGTCCTTTTCGGGCTTGAGGGTGCGGTAGTTAATGGTCTCGGGCTTCTTCACTTCGCCTGACGACCAGCTGCGAATGTTCGCAGCGGTCGCGAGGCCAATGGAGAGCTCGTCGAACTGGTTTACGTCAAGTGGACTCATGACAACTTCCTTTCGGCGGCACGGCGAGCGTCTTCTTCGTCGGAGCCACGCTCGGGACGACTGATGTCGATACCAAGTTCGCGGGTCACGGAGAAGAAGTCTTCTTCGGTGTCAGCAAGATCAACGTGCTGGTGGTTCTTGTCACGGACCTCAACGTTGAGGCAGAGTGACTGCATTTCCTTAATGAGGACCTTGAAGGACTCAGGAATACCTGGTTCCGGCAAGTTCTGGCCCTTCACGATGGCTTCGTAGGCGCGCTCGCGGCCCTTCATGTCGTCTGACTTGACGGTGAGCAGCTCCTGCAAGGCGTAGGCGGCACCGTAGGCCTCGAGGGCCCACACTTCCATCTCACCAAAGCGCTGTCCACCGAACTGGGCCTTACCACCAAGTGGTTGGGCCGTGATCATGGAGTACGGACCAGTCGAACGGGCGTGAATCTTGTCGTCGACCATGTGGGCGAGCTTCAAGATGTAGGCGTAGCCAACCGAAATCTGGTTGTCGTAGGCCTCACCGGTGCGTCCGTTGAACAAGGTGACCTTGCCGTTCGTCGCGTTCAGCAGACGGTCGCCGTTGGCGCCGTCGGCGTTGAGCGTCTCGAACGTCTTCTGGATCGTGGGCTTCTGGCCAGCGCGCTCGGCTTCGTCCCAGTGCGCACCGTCGAAGGAGGGCGTCGAGACATAGAGAGCGGGCACGGTACGTGGGCGGGTCTTGCGGTACGCACCCTTGGCCTGGTCGTCGTGACCAGCAGTGCCAGCGAGTTCCGCGGCCTCCACACCCTGCCAACCGAAGCGAGCAGCGTAGCCAAGGTGTGACTCGAGAACCTGACCGACGTTCATACGGCTTGGCACACCCAGTGGCGACAAGATGATGTCGACTGGGGTACCGTCAGCCAAGTACGGCATGTCTTCCTCGGGGAGAATCTTCGAGATAACACCCTTGTTACCGTGGCGACCAGCGAGCTTGTCACCTTCGGAGATCTTGCGCTTCTGAGCAACGTAGACCTTCACGAGCTGGTTGACACCAGGCTGCATTTCGTGGTCTTCGTCACGGCTGTAGACCTTGACGTCGATGACCTTACCCGACTCACCGTGAGGGACCTTGAGCGACGTGTCACGCACTTCGCGGGCCTTCTCACCGAAGATGGCACGGAGCAGGCGCTCTTCGGGCGACTGCTCGGTCTCACCCTTTGGCGTCACCTTACCGACGAGGATGTCGCCAGGGTTGACTTCGGCACCAATGCGCACGATACCCATGTCGTCCAAGTCCGCCAGAATGTCGTCTGGCAGGTTTGGAATGTCTCGCGTGATTTCCTCCGCACCCAACTTGGTGTCACGGGCGTCAATCTCGTACTCCTTGACGTGGATCGACGTCAAGACGTCGTCACGGACCAGGCGCTCGTTCAAGATGATGGCGTCTTCGTAGTTGTAGCCCTCCCATGGCATGTACGCCACGAGCAGGTTCTTACCCAAGGCCAACTCACCGTTGTGCGTCGACGTACCGTCGGCGAGCAAGTCGCCTGCTGCTACGCGCTCGCCACCGAAGACGAGAGGCTTCTGGTTGATCGAAGTGTCCTGGTTGGAACGACGGAACTTGTTGAGCTTGTACTCCTTCTTGCCCAACGGAGCACCGAAGCGGTCCTTCTCGTCCTTGTCGTAGGTCACGACGACGAGGTCACCGGAGACCTTGGTCACGACACCGCTACCTTCGGCCAGCAACACGTCACCGGAGTCCTTGGCGGCACGCTCTTCCATACCCGTACCCACGAATGGTGCTTCGGGCATGACGAGTGGAACGGCCTGCTTCTGCATGTTCGCACCCATGAGTGCGCGCTGGGCGTCGTCGTGCTCCACGAAGGGGATCAAGGCGGTCGCAACCGAGATGACCTGCTTGGTGGACACGTCCATGAGCTCAACTTCGTCCGCCTTGACGTAGTCAATTTCTGACGTGGTCGACGATGACTTGTTGGCGGCACCGACGCGCAAACCAGTACCGGCGGGACCACGGCGAACGAGCACGCGGTCACCGGCAATCTTGCCGTTCTTGTCGATTTCGGTGTTGGCCTGGGCGATAACGAAACGCTCTTCTTCGTCAGCGGTGTAGTAGCGGATCTCGTCAGTGACGCGACCATTCTCCACGACGCGATACGGCGTCTCGATGAAGCCGTACTCGTTGATCTGGGCGTAGTTCGCCAAGTAGCCGATAAGACCCACGTTGGGACCTTCAGGGGTCTCAATGGGGCACATGCGGCCGTAGTGCGAGGAGTGCACGTCTCGCACTTCCAGACCGGCGCGCTCACGGCTCAAACCACCAGGTCCCAAGGCCGAGAGACGACGCTTGTGCGTCAGACCCGACAGTGGGTTGTTCTGGTCCATGAACTGTGACAGCTGCGAGGTGGCGAAGAACTCCTTGATCGCCGACATCACGGGACGGATGTTGATCAGGGTCTGGGGCGCAATCGCCTCGACGTCCTGGGTGTTCATGCGCTCACGAACGACGCGCTCCATACGGGTCAGACCCGTGCGCAGGGCGTTCTGAATCAGTTCGCCCACGCTACGGATGCGGCGGTTGGCGAAGTGGTCCTGGTCGTCGATGTGGTACGTGGTTTCCTTCGCCGTGCGGTCACGCGAGAGGTTGAGCAAGTACGTGACCGTGGCCAACACTTCGGCCTTCGACAGCACGTGCAGGTCCTCGTTGGGCAGCTCCAGTACCTCGCCGAAGAGTTCGACGTTCTTTCGCACTTCGTCACCGAGCTTGCGGTCGAGCTTGTAGCGACCAACGCGGCTCAGGTCGTAGCGCTTCTCGGAGAAGAAGGCACCCTCGAAGTACTGGCGAGCAGCTTCGATGGTCTGCACTTCACCCGGACGGGCGCGACGGTAGATTTCGAGCCAGGCCGTTTCCTGGCTGGCGCGAGCGACGTTGTCGGGCGTGTCGTCGTAGCCGTACTTGTCCATGTGCTTGACCAGTTCCAGGTGCGACTTCTTGGAGTCGGTGTGGTACTGCTCTTCGAGGAAGTCGAAGTGCTCAATGAACGTGGCGAAGAAGGCGTCGTCGATCTTGGTGTCGAGGGCGCGCAGCAACGTGAAGATGGAAATGCGACGCTTGCGCGCAATGCGTGCACCAGCGTTGGCAGCCTTGTTCTTCTTCTCTTCGAGGTCCACCTGGAGCCACTCACCGCGGCTTGGGTGGATGGTGCCTTCGAAGGCCACCTTCTCGTCCTTACCGGGCTGGAACAGCACACCGGGTGAACGAACGAGCTGGCTCACCACGACACGCTCGGTGCCGTTGATGATGAAGGTGCCCTGCTCGGTCATGATGGGGAAGTCACCCATGAAGACGGTCTGTTCCTTGATTTCTCCAGTTTCGGAGTTCAAGAAGCGAGCACGAACGAAGATGGGCTGCGAGTACGTGGTCGCACGCTGGCGGCACTCCTCCACCGTGAACTTCGGTGGGCTCTTCAGGTCGAGGTCGTCCGGGTCGAACTCAAGCTCGAGCGACAGGCGCCCAGTGAAGTCCGAGATCGGCGAGAGGGCATCGAAGGCCTCGCGCAGACCTTCCTTCATGAAGAGCTCGAAGCTCTTACGCTGAATTTCGAGAAGGTCTGGCAGTGGGTACGCTTCACCCAAGGCCGAGAAATTAAAGCGAGCGGGGCTAGTGGACCGAGACGTCAACGGTCTATCCTCCGTGTGAGTGGGTGGCTACTACAGGCTGGTGCCGTCTCCATACGCCCAACGCCGTCAAGGGATGACAAAGTGGGGTGCAGGGACACGGTCTTTCAACACTACTACGGGCGGGCGGGCAAACACAAGTGGCGCCAGAGAACTGGCGCAGGCCCCGATCGGCTGGCCCTACCCTAAAACTTCTACTCCCCCAGGTCAAGTACCCCTGGGAAACGAGAATTCCCCTGTCGGGCTACCCACTGGGCAGCCCGACAGGGGAAGAACGCTTCGAACTACTTCAGCTCGACAGTGGCGCCGGCAGCTTCGAGAGCAGCCTTGGCCTTGTCAGCGTCAGCCTTCGAGACCTTCTCGAGAACGGGCTTTGGAGCGCCGTCAACGAGGTCCTTGGCTTCCTTGAGGCCCAAGTTGGTCAGCGTGCGAACTTCCTTGATCACGCCGATCTTCTTGTCGCCACCGCTGACGAGAATGACGTCGAAGTCACTCTTCTCTTCAGCTGCGTCAGCAGCACCAGCGCCGCCACCGGCAGCCGGGGCAGCAGCCACGGCAACAGGAGCTGCGGCGGTAACGCCGAACTTCTCTTCGAACTCCTTGAGGAGTTCGCTCAACTCGATAACCGACAACTCTGCGATGCCGTCGAGAATCTGGTCCTTGGTCAATGATCCAGCCATGGTGATTCCTTTCTGATATTTCGTTTGTACTGCGTTGGTTGGTTATTCGGCCGGTTCGCTCGCGACGTCCTCGGACGCCTCGGTGGTTTCAGTCTCGGCAACTACCTCAGCGGCAGGTGCTTCCTCTGCGACCTCCGCGACATCTGCCGCGGCGTCGTCGCTCGCTGCCGAAGCAGCTTCCTCGACCCCGGCCGGAGTCTCGGCGGCCGACTCGGCTGCTGGCTCTGAGGAAGCCACAGGGCCACCCTTCGAGTCGAGCAAGGCCGAGAGGCCGTAGGCGAAGTTTTGCGGGACAGCCTTGATGAGGCTGGCCATGGTGCGAAGTGGTGAGGCCAAGGCGCCAGCGAACTGGGCCAGGAGGACGTCACGTGAGGGCAGGTCGGCGAGGGCGGCGATGTCCTTGGCGTTCAACGCCTTGCCGTCCATAACGCCACCCTTCAAGACGAGCTTGGGGCTCGACTTGGCGAGGTCGCGCAGGGCCTTCGCCACTGCGGAAACGTCACCTTCGACGAAGGCGATAGCGGTAGGGCCTTCGAGGAACGCGGTCATGGGCTCAGCAGCGGTGCCTTCGATGGCGCGACGCACGAGGGTGTTCTTGAACACCTTGTAGTCGGCACCGAGGGTGCGCAGCTGGCGGCGAATGGTGGAGATTTCGGCCACGGTCAGACCGCGGTACTCCGTGACAACAGCCGTGGTGGTAACCGCAACCTTGGCCTGGACTTCGTCGATCGTTGCGACCTTCGCGGTGTTGATCTTCATGTGGACTCCTTTACCGGATGCCGCCCGATACGGGCCGAAGACATCGATAAACCAAGTTCCACACGGAACTCGAATTCCTCGTCAGGCTGGTTTTTCAACCACTTAAGTGAGTTTCCTCACACCGGATGTCTTCGGCATTCTTAAAAAACTATGTGCACTTTCGTGCGTGGGGTACATCGTAGCGGCGCGGGTGCGCCGCCGTCAAAATTTACGCCGAGACCAGCGTCTCGTCGAGGTCACGGGTGTGCTGGGGGTCAATCTTGACGCCAGGTCCCATGGTCGATGACACGGTGATGCTGAGCAGGTAGCGACCCTTGGCCGAGGCGGGCTTCACGCGGACCACTTCGTCGATGACGGCGTGGACGTTGCGGGCCAGGTCTTCCTTCGAGAAAGAGACCTTACCGACGCGCAGTTGGACGTTACCGATCTTGTCGGTGCGGTACTCGACGCGGCCACCCTTGAACTCACCCACGGCCTTGGCGACGTCCATGGTGACGGTGCCGGTCTTGGGGTTTGGCATGAGACCACGGGGACCAAGGACGCGACCGAGGCCACCGACCTTACCCATCCAGTCCGGCGTCGCAATAGCGATGTCGAAGTCGAGGAAGCCACCGGCTACCTTTTCGACGAGGTCGTCGCCACCGACGAAGTCGGCGCCAGCGTCACGTGCGGCCTGTGCGGCTTCACCAGCGGCGAACACGGCGATGCGGTTCGTCTTACCGGTGCCCGCGGGCAGCGAAATGGTGCCGCGGACAATCTGCTCGGCCTTGCGAGGGTCGACGCCCAAGCGAATAGCGAGCTCGACGGTCTCGTCGAACTTTGCCGTCGAGAGGCTCTTCACCTTGTCGACTGCCTCGTTGACCGTCACCAGCTGTTCGCGGTTGACTTGGGCCAGGGCGTTGATGTACTTCTTACCGTGCTTCATTGTTCTCTCTCCTAGCCCGCAACCGAGATGCCCATGGAGCGTGCGGTGCCAGCAATCTGCAACTTGGCCTGCTCGAGGTCGTCGGTGTTGAGGTCCTTGATCTTGATGGTGGCGATCTCTTCGACCTGTGCCATCGTCACCGATGCCACCGTCTCACGACCGGCCGTCTTGGCGCCCTTGTCGACACCAGCGGCCTGACGAAGCAGCACGGGGGTCGGTGGGGTCTTCAAGACAAAGGTGAAGGAGCGGTCATCGTAGATCGAGATTTCGACCGGGATGACGGTGCCCTTCTGTGCTTCCGTTGCTGCGTTGTACTGCTTGCAGAACTCCATGGTCTGAATACCGTGGGGTCCAAGGGCAGTACCAACTGGTGGGGCTGGCGTGGCGCCACCCGCAGGCAACTGAATCTTGACGATTGCTGTGACCTTCTTAGCCATGAGTGTTTCTCCTTACGTCCTAAAGCTTCGTGATCTGGTTGAATTCGAGTTCGACAGGTGTTTCACGGCCGAAGATGTCAACAAGCACCTTGACCTTGAGCTGGTCTTCGTTGATCTCGGCCACGTGGCCGGAGAACGTGGCGAAGGGGCCCGTCTTGATCTGCACCGTGTCGTTGATTTCGAACTCGTGGGTGGCCACGCGGCGCTTGGCCTGTGGCTGCTCCACGCCCTCGATGACGGGACGGATGATGTTGTCGACTTCACGGCGCGTCAACGCCGTAGGACGCGTCTTCTCCGAACCGACGAAACCAGTCACGCCAGGGGTTGAGCCAATGACGTAGAAGATTTCGGGGTCTGGCTCACAGCGAATCAGCAAGTAGCTGGGGAACATCTTCTTCGAGACAGTCGCCTTCTTGCCGTTCTTGAACTCGGTCACGTCCTCTTCGGGCACGAAGATTTCGTAGATCATGTCCTGCAACTCACGTGACTTCACGATGTTGTTCAAGGCGCCAATGACCTTCTGCTCGTGGCCGGCGAAGGTGTGGATGATGTACCAACGGCCAGGACGGTCGAAGGCACTCTCGATGACGGGCTCGTCCTCAGTCTCCTCAACGAAGATGGTGACGCCGTCGCCGGGAACCGTGACGGTCTCGTCTTCGATGGTGGTGTCGATCTCGCTCATGCTTGCCTTACTTCTGGAAGAGGTACGTAACGAACTTCGAGCACTCGTAGCTCAGGCCAAAAATCAACAACGTCATGAAGACCAGTACACCGATGACGATCGAGGTGTAGTTCTTGGTCTCCGCACGGGTCGGCCACGCCACCTGGCGCAGCTCCTCGCGGACTTCACGGAAGAACTGTGGCAGCGACGCACGAGGGCCACGGCGGCGGCCGGCCTCCTGGGCAACGTCGCGACGTGAGGCGGTGCCGTCGGCACCCACCTGTCCCTGTCGTTGCATCATGCGCTTTTGTTCGCGGTTCATCTTTGTTCTTTCACGTGTTGGTACTACTGGTACTTCATTCCCGCAGGGCAGGAGGGACTCGAACCCCCAACCACCGGTTTTGGAGACCGGTGCTCTACCAATTGAGCCACTGCCCTTCGTGAGTTAGCGCACCGAAGCACGCCTTCTCGTAAGGAAGATACAGCCTACCATCCCCAGCGGGGAGGGTATTTAGCGGGTCTCCTTGTGCGACGTGTGACGACGCTCCCACTGGCAGTACTTCTTCATTTCGATGCGCTCACGGTCGTTGACCTTGTTCTTCATCGTGATGTAGTTACGGCGCTTGCACTCCTCGCAGGCCAAAATGACCTGGACTCGCTTTTCGTTCTTTGCCATCTCACACTCTCCTCTAAGTACTGCAACTTCGTAGAACCCGTGCGGGTTCTGCCTGGTAGCGGCGGCGGGAGTCGAACCCGCGACACCACGATTATGAGCCGTGTGCTCTAACCACCTGAGCTACGCCGCCTGGCGAGCCCTCTGTCGGGATTGAACCGACGACCCCTTCCTTACCATGGAAGTGCTCTACCACTGAGCTAAGAGGGCAACCGTGTCATAAAGACACGGATGGAAATGATAGCCCGAGAACACCAGTCGTTTCCAACCCACCCCGACTACCCTGTATGGCTATGCGAACGAGACTGGTGGATGTGGCCGATGCACCCGCATTGATGGCCATTTATAACCCCGAAGTAATGGAGTCCTCCATTACCTTCGACCTCGTACCGCGCACCCTCGAGGAGCAAGAGGCCTGGATCTTGGAGCACCAGTCTTCGCACCCCTGCCTCGTGGCCGTCAACGAAGAAGACGAAGCCGGGGCCCTGGGGGCCTTTGGCGAGCGCATCCTGGGCTACGCCCTGGTCTCCCCCTTTCGTCCCCGCGCCGCCTACGCCACCACGGTAGAAAACTCCGTGTACGTCCACCGCGAAGGCCGGGGCCGGGGTGTCGGTGAGCTGTTGCTGCGCAATTTGATCACCGCGGCCACCGAATCGGGCTATCACTCGATCATCGCCCGCATCGTCGGCGCCAACGAGGGCAGCATCCGCCTGCACGAAAAAATCGGGTTCACCTTGGTGGGTCGCGAAATCGAGGTTGGTCGCAAGCACGGTCGCTGGCTCGACGTCGTCGAGTACCAGTACGTCGTTCGCTAACGCTCCTGCTCGGCCAGGGCCACTTTCCATTCGGGCCACGACCACTGGGTCCACGAGCCCATTGGCAACAACAACACACCACCGAGCACCGCGAGCGCCAGGGCAATCAACAACGGATTCGCCGCCGCCAGGCCGCTCAGCAGTGACTTTCCACCCGGCAGACCAATGACCGGGCCGATAATGGTCAAGAACAGCAGCCAGAAGTGCTCGCGGCCGCGGTAACTCGCGGCCAACAGCACCAAACTCCACGACAAGTACCAGGGCTGCAGGACCGGTCCGAGAATCACGATCAACAACAGGGCCATCGCGAGTGACCGGACCCAGCCACGTCGTTCAGCGGTGAAGAAGAACCAGGTTGCGAAGGCCAGCGCGATGGACATGGCGATCACGCGAGAGATGGTCAGGTCGTGCGTGAGATCCGTCGCAATCCCGAGATGCGCCAACCACAGGTGCAGCCCCAGACCCACGCCGGTGGCCGGCGCCGCCCAGGAACGGACGTTGCCGTTTGTGAAGAGATTCTGCACCCAACCAAAACCGAAGCCGGCGAGGACGGTCCAAAAGCCCACGACAACAGCCGCCACCGCGGTGGTCACTGAAATTGGCCGCACGCGCTGACGCCAGCTCTCTGGTGAGGGCGTCCAGTTCCAGGCGATAAAGGCCAAACCGAGGGCAGCTGGTGCCTTCACGCAGGCCGCACACGCCGTCGCGATGGTTGCCCACACCAATCGGCGACGCAGTGCGAGCGCGACCCCCAGCACCAGGAGCGCCGTCATCAGTGCGTCATTGTGCGCACCGTTGACCAGTTCAATCAACATCATGGGATTGAGCGCGGCGAGCACGAAGGCCTCGCTGGGGTCACGACGCATGGCTTTGGCGAGCAAGGTGACGGCGTAGCCAATCAGCATGATGGCGGCGAACTCGAGCAGGCGCAGACCCACCAACGTGGCGAGTTGATTGTGGCGCGCAATGCGGTCAATGGTGCCGTCAACCCACAAGAAGGCCGGGCCGTAGGGGGCGGGGGCGTTGCCCCACAGCGGGTCCACCGGCGAGACGTAGGGTCCCGATCCTAAGGTGAAGGGCCCGTAGAGGTACGGGCTCAACCCGTGTGCCGTCATCTCGCCCTGGGCGGCGTAGCTGAAGATGTCGCGACTAAAGAGTGGGGGTGCCACCAGCAGTGGCAGGCTCCAGACGAAAAAGATGCGCCAGAGTTTCTTCATCGTGGCGCCGGGGTGCACGTTCACGATCTGCGCCAACCGCAGCCAGCACCGCATGAGCAGCAAGAGGCCACCGTAGGTGGAGACGATCGAAAGCAGTAACTGCGTTTGGCCGGGGGCCAAGGTTGGCGAGACCGTGGGCTCGCCAAAGAACCACGTCGAGATCATGTTGAGTTTGAAGGGTGAGCCCGGGAAGCATCCCCCCACCAAAATGAGGCACATGGCGATACAGCCAACGAGTGCGGGCTGCCACAAAAAGTCCCAGCCGGCAAAGGGCCCGGGCCGGAATCGACCAAGCGGGGTGTAGCGGTGCTCGAGGAGCGTGACCAGCGACTCAAAGCCGGAGGCCACGTACTCGTAGCCGCGGCGGATGGCGCGCAAGGTTGTTCGCACTCGCTTCACGCTGTCGCCTTTCGCACGAAGTCACCGTAGCCCCCGATTGGTGTCGGGACGTGGACAATCCAGCATCGCTGAATTGTCCGTGGTGGGCCAGGAGGGATTTGAACCCCCGTAGGCAAAGCCGTCTGGTTTACAGCCAGATCCCATTGGCCGCTCGGGCACTGACCCGTCGACAAGCCTACAACCTCGACGCCACGTGATTCCAACCGGCACCTCGTACAATGAACCCATGCCTACTTTCGACATTGTCTCCGAAATCGATCTGCAGGAAGTCAAGAACGCGGTCGACCAGACCAACCGTGAAGCGGCCACCCGCTTCGACTTTAAGAACACTGACGCCAACGTCGAATTCACCGACAAGGAACTGACCCTGACGGCCAACACCGAGGACCGTGTCCGCGCCCTCTACGACCTGCTGCAGGAGAAGATGGTCAAGCGCAACGTCTCGCTGAAGACGCTCGACCCCGGCAAGATTGAAGCCGCTTCCGGTGGCAGTGGTCGCCAAAAGGTGGCCCTCAAGGCCGGCCTCACCCAGGAACTGGGCAAGAAGATCAACAAGATCATCAAGGACCTGAACTTTAAGGGCGTGAGCTCATCGATTCAGGGCGACCAGGTCCGCGTGACCGGCAAGCAGCGCGACGATCTGCAGCAAGTAATTTCGCACTTCAAGGACCTCGATTTCGAAGTGCCGCTGCAGTTCAACAACTTCCGCGACTAAGCCTGCTCTTCGAGCGTCAAGTGCTCCTCGTAGAGCGCAATTGGTGTGGTGTGGAAGATCTTGTTGAACAACAGGATTTTGAACACCCAAAACACCGCAAAACTCACGAGGTTTACCCCGGCCACCAGCACGGTATTGACCAAGTGGGTGAGGTGGTGGGTGTAGACGACGTGGCGACAGTAGGTGGCACCGAGGAGCGCCACCGCGAGGCCCAGCAGGTTCAGCACCGTAAAAGGCACGACTTCTTTGCGCCAGTGACTCGCGCCCGACTTGCCCCAGGCCCAGCGGCGAGTCAGGTAGTAGGCCGGTGGCATTGCCGACAGGTTGCCAATGGCAGTGGCCCACATTGGTGAGTGCGTGAGGGTCAATCCGTAGACCACGAGGATGACGCCTTCGGAAAACAGCGTGGACACGACGGAAGTCAGCGCAAAGCGGATCAGCTTTTTCCCGTTGTGGCTGAGCGCCCAACTCGTGGCAGTCGCCCAGCGACTCGTCATCGACGCCTTCGTCACGACTCAGGCGCGCCCAGAGTGTTCTTCGTCACTCAGGTGGGCGTCAATGTCGGCGAGCTTGTTGGTGTGGAAGATCTTGTTGAACACCAGCATCTTCAGCACCCAGAAGATGGCGAAACTAATGAGGTTCACGAAGGCCACGAGACCCGTATCGAAGACGTGCGACCAGTGGTGATTGCGGTGGATGAGGTACTTCGCACCAAAGGCGCCGATGGTGGAAAAAGCAATGCCCGAGAGCGACATTGCCAGGTACGGGATGACTTCCTTACGCCAGTGACTGGAGCCATCCTTCTTCCAGGCCCAGCGTCGGTTCAGGTGATACGAAGGAATAATCGCCAACAAGTTCGCGAACAACGTCGCTGAAACAACACCCTTGATGATGTGGCCGCCGTAGACAATGAAGATGACGGCCTGAGAAAAAATCGTCGTGTAGACCGAGCCCAGGGTGTAGCGAATGAGCTTCTTCCCCTCGTGGGACTTCGACCACGAAACGACATCTTGATAACTGCGAGGCATCAGACAACCTTACTCCCCACCCCGCCCCAACTGAGAGTGCGACAATGGGGAGACACCCAGCGAATGAGGACCCATGAATCTCCCCGAACTCTGCGACGACTACCTCGAAGCGACCACCATTTTCTTAGAGGCCGCCGCCGAAGCCCTGGCCACGCCCGACAAACTTGATCGACACAACACCGACGGCTGGTCGGCTCGCCAGGTCATCCACCACGTGGCCGACTCCGAAACGCAGGGCGGCATTCGTCTGCGCCGCCTCCTCGGTGAACCGGCTGGCACTTCGATCGAAGGCTACGACGAGGACGCGTGGAGCCGGAACCCAACACTCGGGTACGAGGAGCTCCCCATCGAACTCTCCATTGCCGTCATTGGAGCCGTCCGTGCAGCCACCCTCGCCGTTCTTCGCCGCCTCGAGCCGGCCGACTTAGCGAAGTGGGGCACCCACTCCGAAGCCGGTCGCTACGACGTGGCGCAGTGGATCGAGATCTATCGTAACCACCCGCGCTATCACGCCCAGCAGTTGCTGGACGCCCTGGCCTCTTAGCCGCGCTGGGACATCGGGACGTAGTCGCGCACCTCGGGACCAACGTAGAGCTGGCGAGGGCGGGCGATCTTGGCGTCCTGTGAGAGCAGTTCCTGGAAGTGGGCGAGCCAGCCCGACACGCGAGGAATCGCGAACAAGACAGTGAACATCTCGGCGGGGAAGCCCATGGCCTGGTAAATCAGGCCCGAGTAGAAGTCGACGTTCGGGTAGAGGCGACGTGAGATGAAGTAGTCGTCCTTCAACGCAATCTCTTCGAGCTTGAGCGCGATGTCGAGCAGGGGGTTCTTGCCGGTGACGGCGAAGACGTCATATGCCGTCTTCTTGATGATCGTGGCCCGGGGGTCGAAGTTCTTGTAGACGCGGTGACCGAATCCCTGGAGCTTGACTTCACCGCGCTTGACGGCCTCGATGTAGGCCGGCACGTTCTCAATCGAACCAATCTTGGTGAGCATCTTCAGCACTGCTTCGTTGGCACCACCGTGGAGTGGGCCGTAGAGGGCGGCCGTGGCGGCAGCGGTGGCGACGTAGGGGTCACCGTGAGCAGAGCCGACCGTACGCATGGCCGTCGTGCCACAGTTCTGTTCGTGGTCAGCGTGCAAGATGAACAGCACGTCAAGGGCGCGGGCCAGAACGGGGTTGGCCTCGTACTGAGGTTCGGCGACCTTCCACATCATTGACAAGAAGTTCTCGGCGTAGCCCAAGTTGTTGTCGGGGTAGACGAAGGGCATGCCCACCGAGTACCGGTGTGCGGCAGCGGCCAGTGTTGGCATCTTGCCAATCAGGCGCACGACCTGTTGGTGCATCACCTCGGGGTCCTTAATGTCCTTGGCTTCCTTGTAGTACGTGGACAAGGCGGCGATGGAGGAAATGAGCATGCCCATGGGGTGGGCGTCGTAGTTGAAGGCGTCGAGGAAACGCTTGCGCATGTTTTCGTGGATGTACGTGTGGTACGTGATCTCCGTATTCCACGCCTCGCTCTGCTCCTTGGTGGGCAGCTCGCCGTGGTTCAAGAGGTAGGCCACTTCGAGGTACGTGGCCTGCTCGGCCAACTGCTCGATGGGGTAGCCGCGATAGCGCAAGATGCCAGCGTCACCATCGAGGTAGGTGATGGACGACATGGCCGTAGCCGTGGCCATGAATCCGGGGTCGTAGAACCAGATACCGGGGGCCACCTTGGAGAACTCAGCGGCGGCAATGCCACCGTGCTCAATCGGAATCTCACGGCTTTCGCCTGTCCGATTGTTCGTTACGGTTATGGAGTCGGCCACGATTCCTCTTCTTCTTGCGGGGACTGTCACATCGTAGCGAACAGTCCCGATTTTCACTAGGGGCCACCCCTACGAAGGGGCCACTACGACGTGATAGGTCCTATCAGTGTTTCCGTGGACCGCCGGTGCCCCCGACACGACCAGCGACATGGTGTCATGCTCACCTGGCGCAATTGGGAAATTCATGGGCCCAAAGGCGAGTGCCCCCGAGGCCGCAATGGTGCCGCGAGCCGCGTGCACCTCGACGCGCCCACTGGCCCGTTGCAACGTAACCGTCACGGTCACCGGCTGGGCCACGACGCCCGCGTTCACCACGCTTACGCTCACCCCAAGGGACGTGGACGGGACAATCTCAATCACGCCCGCCACCGATGGGAACGGCACGGGGGCGATGTTGAGTGCGGCAATCGAAACGCCACGGCGCACCTGAAGGTTGGCGTCGCCACCGAGGGCGGCGATGGCACTCGCTTGTGCGCCCCCGTTGGTTTGCGTGAAGTAGATCAAGTTCGCAGCGCCGTGCTGCTGAGATCGAGCCACCAAGGTGGCCCACGTGTGGGCGCTGGTGTCCAGCGTCACTTCCGCACTCGTCAAGGAAACGTTTGTCCGTTTGTCGGGTAGCTGGAGTTCGTTGGCCATCTGCGACACAATCGCGTCGTAGGCGCGGGCTCGCGACAGCGCCACGTGCACAAAGACTGGGGCGAGGTTATCGACCAACGTTGGTCCCGTTAGAACGGCCGCTTGAGCCCGCAGGCTATTGGCCTCGGCGTGCACGGTCGTAATGTCGGCCCAGAGTTGAGCTCGGGACAGCCGAGGCGCGACCGAGAGATCGTGGGCGATCAGCGCACCAATACCGTTCTCCTGCGTAATAACGATGTTGGCTAGAACGGCAAAACTTTTGTTCTCGCTGACGTTGGCGGCGTGGTCATTGTGCGCAGCTCGAGACACATCACGAGCGAAGATCAAGACGAGCAGCGTCACAATGCCGCCCACGAGCATCAATGTCGAGCGGCGGCGGCGCCAGGACCGAGAGAGTGCCATGTCTCTCAGTCTTACTCACTTACAGGGTGAGTTCATCTCCCTCATCGAAGCCAGGCTCCACAATCTCGTCAAGGTCCAAGACTTCAGAGCGGAGTACAAGATTGCTGTCGTTGGGGTCCACGCCCCACTTCTGGTGGTCGAGCGCCGAGACGGCTGGTTCCACGGCGTCGAGTTCCGGGATTGGCTTACTCCCCATACCCACGCCCAACTGTTGCATTCGGCGCGCCGCCGGCACCAGTCGGGACTGCACACTCGAGACGACTTTGTTGTACTGCGTGGTTGCAGCCACGAGTGCCTTGCCCATTGCCTCAATCGGGCTCGCCACGTTGGCGATCAGGTCGGGCAGCTTGGCGGCAGTCAGCAAGATCTGTTCCGCGTTTACCATCTGCTGGAACTCTTGCAAGACCATCTTCGCCGACCACAGCAGTGCCAGCAGGTTCGTGGGACCAGCAATCAAGACGTTCTGCTTGGTCGCAAAGTCGTAGAGCTCGGGGTCTGCGTCAAAGGCCGTGCTCAACGCAGCGTCCGAAGGCACAAAGCACACGGTGAACCGTGGGGTGTAGCTCAGACTCTCCCAGTAGCTCTTCGTGCCCAACGTCTTCACGTGTTGGCGAAGCGCCTTGGCGTGCTCGTCACGCAACCGCTTGATCTCCTCCGGGTCTGACGCACTCATTGAGGCCTCGAAGGCGTCAAAGGGGAACTTGGCGTCGATGACAATCTTCGTGCTGTTGGGCAAGTGCAGCACGCAGTCGGGGCGCTGACGCTGGCCGCTGTCCGCGGTGCCACTGGACTGCAGCTCAAAGTCGATGCCTTCTTGGAGGTCAGAGGCGGCGAGCACGTTGGCCAACTGGACTTCGCCCCAACGGCCACGGGAGTCGCTGCGACCGAGCAACGTGTTCAGTCGGTTGGTGGCCTGCTGGGCCGCCACCTGGGCTTCGAGCAGACGGTCGGCCTGTGACTTGACCTCGTGGAGCGCTTTTTGATGGCCTTCGTCATAGGTGCGCAACTTCTCCTGGTACTGGCCAAGAATCTCCTTGATGGGTTCGAGGCGGGTGGCCAGCGTTTCATCACGAGCACCCGCAAGGTCTTCTTGCTGCTTCGAGAAACGGTCCACCGTGCGATCGAGCACGCGCTGTGACGTCGACTCAAAAGTCTTGTCGAGGTTTTCCATCAGTTCGCGGCGTTCACGATCGGCTCGCTCGCGCTCTGTCTCGAGGGCGGCCTCGGCCTTGGCGCGCAACTCGTTCGCAGACGCCAACTGGACGCGCAGCACTTCAGCCGCCGTGTCGGGGGCTGCAGCAGAGCGCTGCTTGCCGATCAAAAAACCAATAAGTACCCCGAGGGCCACACCAATAACCAAACCAATAACGACCACAGACGTCTCCTTGTTGAACTCCCTTCCACAGTAGAAGGGGGCTGTGACACCGCACTATCCTGAACGTATGTACCGACTCTTTCAGCCCAGTGTCGACGACCACGCCAGCACCCCGCTGCCCCCAGAGATGGAGACGCGGGTGGTGCATGTCTTTGCGTTGGTCGGTGAGGCTATTGCCGGTGCCACTCACGCTCTCTTGACCAGCGATCGCGAACTCGCGAAGCGGATTGTCGAAAACGACGAAGTCATTGACGACGAGGTCAACGCCATCGTGGCGTGGGCCGAGGACCAGCTCATGAATAATGCCGAACTGTCGGCCCCGAGTCGCCGGATGCTCTTGACGTTGCTGCGCACCATGCCCGAAGTTGAACGCAATGGTGACCTCGCGGAACACATCGCTCGCCGTGGTGCTCGCGGCCTCGGTCACGAAATGACGCCGCGCAGCCGCGGACTCGTCGAGCGCATGGGTGAAGTGGCCAGTCAAATTTGGCGCGAAGCGACCGACGTCATCATTGACGGAAAGCTCGAGGCAGTCGGTGCCATAGAAGACGTCGACGACGAACTCGATGACCTGCACGTGTCACTCACCGCCGAACTCACCTCGGGGTCAATGTCCGTTCCCGTCGCCGTCGAACTCGCGCTCCTCGCCCGCTTTTACGAGCGATTCGGTGACCACTGCGTCAATCTGGCTCGTCGCCAGGTCGGCCGCCGCGGTGGCGACTAACGCGCCAGCAACTCGGCGATCTGCACCGCGTTGAGAGCGGCACCCTTGCGCAAGTTGTCGTTGCTCATGAACATCGACAGACCATTGGCGACCGTCTGCGACTGACGGAAGCGCCCGACGAACGTGGGGTCTTCGCCCGCTGACAGACGTGGCGTGGGGAGTTCACTCACCACGACGCCCGGAGCGTCGGCAAGTAGCTCGAGGGCCTGCGCAACGGACAAGGGGCGCGCAAAGCCAGCGGTAATGGACAGTGAGTGACCGGTAAAGACGGGAACGCGAACGCAGGTGGCGTCGACGGCGAGGCCGGGAATTTCGAGAATCTTGCGGCTCTCGTCACGAAGCTTCTGCTCTTCGCCGGTCTCGAGCGAGCCGTCGTCAACGATGGATCCAGCCAGTGGAATGACGTTGTGCGCAATCGATGCGGGGAACTTGGCTCCCGCAGCCATGGAGAATGCATCCCCACGGAACGTCAGTGCACGGATGTCGCCGGCGAGTGACGCTTCAATCTGACCGGCGAGTTCGTCCACGCCGTCACGGCCCGCGCCACTGACCGCCTGATAGGTCGAGACGACCAGCGACGTCAGTTCGGCGAATGCGTGCAGGGGCTTAAGCACCGGCATCGCGGCCATCGTGGTGCAGTTGGGATTCGCCACAATGCCCTTCGGGATTGAGGACAAGGCGTGCGCGTTCACCTCAGCGACCACGAGCGGTACGTCGGGGTCCATGCGCCAGGCCGAGGAGTTGTCAACGACGATGGCACCGGCGGCGGCAATTCGTGGCGCGAGTTCACGCGACGAGGTGGCACCTGACGACATCAGGGCAATGTCGATGCCGGAGAAGTCGGCGGTAGCGGCATCCTCGACAACAATCTGACGGTCACCCCACGACAGCGTCGAGCCGGCCGAACGCGCGGATCCGAAGAAGCGCACCTCGTCGGCGGGAAAGTTGCGCTCGAGCAAAATCGAGCGCATGACGGTTCCTACTTGACCACTGGCCCCAACGACGGCGATACGCATGCGGCCTCCTTAGGCGGCGTCGAGCCCGAAGGCGGTGTGCAAGAAACGAACGGCGTCAGCGACCTTCTCGGCGCGCACCAGGCAGGAAATACGAATTGAACTCGTCGAAATCATCTCGATGTTGATGCCGTTGCTCGACAGCGTCTCGAACATCAACGCGGTCACACCGGGACTTGACTTCATACCGGCACCAATGATGGAGACACGACCAATGGCGTCGTCGGTGGTCACACTGGTGGCCCCGATGGCTTCCTTGACCTCACCGCAGATGGTGGATGCCTTCTCGAGGTCAGTCAAGGCCACGGTGAAGGAGATGGCGGTCAGGCCGTTGGTGCCCGTGTTCTGGACAATCATGTCGACGTTGACACCAGCGTCCGCCAACGTGCGGAAGAGCTGGGCCGCGATACCGGGACGGTCCGGCACACCGTCAATGGTGATCTTGGCTTCCGAGGTGTCGTCGGTAACGGCGGTGACGATGGCTTCTTCCATAGTGGGGTCCTCCTCCACAATCCAGGTTCCTGGTTCCCAGGTAAAACTTGATCGAACTTGCAGCGGCACACCGTGACGGCGCGCAAACTCCACCGAGCGAAGCATCAGAACACGGCCACCGGTAGCGGCCATTTCCATCATTTCGTCAAAGGAGACTTTGGGGAGTCGGCGGGCCTTGGAGACCACGCGGGGGTCAGCCGAGAACACGCCGGTGACGTCGGTGTAGATCTCACAGGAGTCGGCCTTGAGTGCGGCGGCCAAGGCCACCGCAGTCACGTCCGAGCCACCACGACCCAGCGTGGTGATGTCCTTTTCCGTCGAGATTCCCTGAAAACCAGCGACCACGGGCACGAGGCCGTTGTCGAGGGCTTCACGAATGCGCTCGGGCCGCATCTCCAAAATCTTCGCCTGAGTGTGGCCAGTGTCGGTAATGATGCCGGCCTGCGAACCAGTGAATGAGGCCGAACGGACGCCACGGGCTTCGAGGGCCATGGACACCAAAGCCATGGAAATACGCTCACCAGCGGTCAAGAGCATGTCGAGCTCGCGCGGCGGGCGCGTAGGCGAGACATCATCGGCCAAACGGATGAGATCGTCCGTGAACTTTCCCATTGCTGATACGACCACCACGACCTGGTTACCGGCGGCTCGGGTGCGGGCGACGTGGTCAGCAACCGCGCGAATACGTTCAGCGTCTCCGACGGAGGTGCCACCGAACTTTTGCACAATGAGAGCCATACGTAGGCAGTTTAGTTCGGCGCCGAACCACTACGACGTGCCGACTAATCTCTACATTTATGGCTACTGCAAAGCGTGAACGGCAAAAGGCACTCCGTGCCCAGAAAATCGAACAGATGCAAAAGACTGAGAAGCGAAAGAAGGTCGGCAAGAAGACGCTGATCTACGCCATCGTGCTCGTGCTTCTCGCTGGGTCCGCCATCTGGCTCTTCACTCCATCGAAGCCACAGGTCGTGACCATTCCCACGACGACCACGACCACGACGGCGTCGGGCTCTTCCATGTCGGGCACCAGCATGCCCGGTATGAACATGTCGGCCGTGCCCGGTTTCGCCGCCATCGCGCACCCGCTGCCCGCTGGGACCTGGGGCGTCGCGCCAAAGGTGACGGTGCCGACGACGGCCGCACCCACCGTGGAAGAAGCCGCCAACTTGATCACCGGTTCCGGCCCGAGCATCAAGCTCGGTGACCAGTTCAAGGTCCAGTACATCCTGGCTGACTACGCCTCACACAAGGTCATCCAGTCCTCGTGGCCTTCGGGCTTTGCCTGCCTCAAGACCGGCGGAAGTTTCCCCTGCTCACTCACGACCAACAGCCTGATTCCCGGCTGGGTGAAGGGCATGGTCGGCATGAAGGTGGGCGGCCGTCGCGAGCTCATCATTCCACCAGCGCTCGGCTACGGTGCCGCCGGCAACAGTGGCATCCCCGGCAACGACCCGCTGGTCTTCGTCATTGACCTGTTGAAGATCAACTAACTCTCCACCCCGTGGCTTCGGCCACACCAAATAGAAAGTAGGCCCGCCATGAGCGACCTCATCCCCAACGCCGATGGTTCCAGCGAAAAGCGCCAGAAGTTTGACACTGCTCCCCCGATGATCATTGATCCATCGAAGAAGTACACCGCCACGATGGTCACCACGCACGGCACCATGGAGATTGAACTCTTCGCCGACAAGGCCCCCGTCACCGTGAACAGCTTCGTGTACCTGTCGCGCTTTCACTACTACGACGGCATTGTCCTGCACCGCATCATTCCCGGCTTCGTGCTGCAAGGTGGCGACCCCACCGGCACCGGTGCTGGTGGCCCTGGCTACAAGTTCCGCGACGAACTCCCTCAGGCCGGTGAGTACAAGCTCGGCTCCTTCGCCATGGCGAACGCTGGTCCGAACACCAACGGTTCACAGTTCTTCATCATCTCGGGGCCAAGCGGCGTGGCGCTGCCACCGCTGTACGCGCTCTTCGGTCAGGTCACCACTGGTCTCGACGTCGTTGCCGCTGTCGATGCCGTGGGTACCAACTCGGGTCGTCCCACCCAAGAAGTGACCATCGAGTCGGTCACTATCACCGAGGCCTAGAGCTGCGCGGGGGCTCCGGCCCTCGTCACCACAACATCACCGTCGATGACGCGCCAGGACTCGTCGTACCCAAGTACGGCCGTCGGCGTGAGTTCAACGAACAGCAACTGAGGGCCCACCAACTGTTGTGTGCGCTCTCGTTGCGTCGCCTCCGACGGCATCGCCAGCACAACGTCGTCAAAGCGATTGAGTCCCGTGGTAGGTGCGCCACCACGCGGGTCAATCATCACGGTGCCGAAGACGGAACTCACCGAGCCAATGGCTACCACCGAGGCCTCACACAGGGCGTCACCCACCGGTGAGTTACGCCAAATTGTGCGGGCGTGCAGCGCACTGCCGTCCACGCAGATCACGAATGTGGCTCCACGAATCGCGTCGGCGTTCGACTGATCAAGGGCGGAGCGGCGATCCGTCAGCGCCAGCACCGTGCCGCCACCAAGTGTGTCGACGACAGCCTGCGTCGCACGCTTGGCGTCAATGAATGCGGCAGCGGTCCCCACTATCACCACGTCGTTGGGATCAACCGGCTCATACGCACGCCACGAGGTCAGTGCCTCGAGTGAACCAAGCGCGTAGAACATGGATCAGCGCGGTGGCTGGAACCAGCGACGAGAGAAACGCCACAGTGGCGTGGTGTCGACCACAACCTCGGCCTCAGTACGACGCTGCAGCGCGAAGTAGGCCGCGGTAACCACCGCGATCTCTTCGGGCGTCGCCGTTGTTCGAGGGGCCAGGTTGCTCACAGTGGAATGTTGCCGTGCTTGCGCTTCGCCGGTTCGTCGCGCTTGGAGCGCAGCAAGTTGAGCGAGGTCGCCAGAATCTGTCGCGTCTGAGCGGGGTCAATAACGTCATCGACAAAGCCACGCTCGGCCGCGATGAAGGGGTTGGCATAGTTGGCCTGGTAGTCGGCCACCAGCTCACTGCGCAGCGCCGCCGGGTCTTCAGCCTGTTCGATGTCGTGGCGGTGCACAATCTCCACGGCACCAGCAGCACTCATCACGGCCAGCTCGGCGGTCGGCCACGCGAAGGCGAAGTCAGCACCAATGCTCTTGGAGTTCATGACGACGTAGGCCGCACCGTAGGCCTTGCGGGTAATAATTGACAGACGCGGAACGGTGGCCTCACAGAAGGCGTAGAGCAACTTGGCGCCGTGGCGAATCATGCCGTTGTGCTCCTGGTCAACGCCGGGCATGAAGCCCGCGACGTCAACGAACGTCACCAGCGGAATGTTGAAGGCGTCGCAGGTGCGCACAAATCGCGCGGCCTTGTCACTGGCGTCGATGTCCAAGACACCGGCCTTGACGTTGGGCTGGTTCGCCACCACTCCCACCGTGAAGCCATCAATACGACCAAAGCCACAGATAATCTGCGGGGCGAAGGTCGCGTGGACCTCCATGAACTCACCGTCGTCAACGACCGTGGTGATGACCTTCTTCATGTCGTAGGGCAGGTCGGGCGACACTGGCAACACCTCACGCAGTGATTCGCAGAGGCGGTCACTCGGGTCGGCACTCAAAATACGGGGGGCCTCTTCGAGGTTGTTCGACGGCAAGTACGAGAGCAGGTAGCGCACCTCATCGAGCGCCGAGCGCTCGTCGGGGAACACGAAGCCGGCTGCGCCGGACTTGGTGGCGTGCGTCATCGCACCCGCCAGCTCTTCCAGGGTTACGTCCTCACCCGTGACCGCCTTAACGACGTCGGGGCCGGTGATGAACATGTGCGAGGAGTCCTTCACCATGAAAACGAAGTCAGTCATGGCCGGTGAGTAGACCGCTCCACCGGCGGTGGGGCCGAGGATCACTGAGACCTGGGGCACAACGCCACTGGCGGCCGCGTTGCGACGGAAGATGCCACCGTAGGCGTTTAGTCCGGCAACACCCTCTTGAATGCGGGCACCGCCGCCGTCATTGAGGCTGATAAGCGGCAGGCCCATCGAAAGAGCCAAGTCCTGAATCTTATGAATCTTCTCGCCGTGGGTCTCACCGAGCGATCCGCCGAAGACCGTGAAGTCCTGAGCGTAGACGCAGACCTGGCGACCGTCAATCTTGCCGAAGCCGGTAACGACACCGTCGGTGTAGGGGCGGGCGTTTTCGATCCCCATACCCGTGGCGTGGTGACGGTTCAGTAAGTCGAGCTCTTGGAAGGTGCCCTCGTCGAGCAGGTACTCGAGACGCTCACGTGCCGTCATGCGTCCGCGGTCGTGCTGACGGGCGATAGCGGCGTCGCCACCTGCCTTCAGGGCGTGCGCCTTGCGGTCTTGCAACTCAGCCAATAGGTGCGCCATCGTGTGTTCCATAGGTTCTAAGGCTACCTAGGTCGCCACCACCGGTGGGGTTGTCTTGAAGTTCTCCCTCTTACCGAGGAGTAGTCCTACGCGGGAATGAACTCGTTCACCAATCGGTACCGGGCGAGCCCGACCGACTGATCTGTTTCGATCTCGAGCACGTAGGCACTCGCCACCGGTGAACCATCACGGGCCGAACTCGGAAGTTCACCCGCCAAGGCGAAGAGCAGCTCGGTGACCGTAGGGTTGTGCGCCACCACGAGCAGCGAGGTGGTCACCGGGTCAATGGCCTGCAGGTCGATCAGCACGTCTTCGGCCGTCACGTCTCGACGGCCGTTGTAGATCAAGGAACTTGTTTCGTGGGACTGCACGAAGGGCGTCTCGTCGAACGACGCCAGAAAGGTCTGACGAGTCCGGGTGGCGGCCGACACCAGTGCGGTGCAGGGCCCGTAGGCGCCCAGAGCTGTCGCGTCGCTGGCCCACGTTCGCAACTGGGCGCACTGCTCGCGTCCTCGTTCGGTCAAGGAACGGTGGAAGTCGTCGCCATCGGGACCGGCGGGCGCCGCCTCCGCGTGGCGGACAATGGTGAGAAAACGCATGAGAGAACTTTACGGCCAGATGAGTGTTCACCAATGAGCGAGGGTTTAGCGTAGAGATATGGGTGTTTCTCTTTCGTATTTCCAGGCCATCATTCTTGGACTTCTCCAGGGCGTCACGGAGCTCTTTCCCGTCTCGAGTCTCGGCCACGGCGTTTTGGTTCCCGCCCTCTTCGGCTGGCACAACCTGGTGAGCTCGCAGTCGGCCAATCAGTCCTTCTTCTTGACGTTCCTCGTTGGACTCCACTTCGGGACCGCCGTTGGCCTCATCGTCTACTACCGAGCCACCTGGGGCCGCCTCCTCCGGGCTGGCCTCGCCCAGGTCACCAGCGCCCGAAGCAACGGCCTCACCACGCTCTGGCGCCTGGACGCGCCCGATATCTCGCGTGACTACCGCCTTCTCGCCTTACTCATCCTCGGCACGATCCCCGTCTCGGTGGTCGGACTCGTGATGGAAAAGCCGCTGCGGGAGCTCTTCGCGAAGCCGGAAGCCGCCGCCATCTTCTTGCTGATCAACGGCGTGATTCTCTGGGCGGCAGACCGTATGAAGTCTTCCCAGGGTCGACGCTCGCGCACCGTGCACGCCGAGGCCATGCCCACCCGCACCGCCGTCATTATTGGCTCGTCGCAAATCCTGTCGCTCTTGGCGGGTATCTCACGCAGTGGCATCTCCATGGTCTCGGGCATGTTCAACGGCCTTGATCACGAAGAGTCCGCCAACTTTGCCTTCTTGCTCGGCACCCCGGTGATCTTGCTGGCCGCCCTCTACAAGATTCCCTCGTTGTTAGGTGCAGCCGGGAACGGGGTACGCCTGCAGGCCCTCGTCGGCGCTTTGTGTGCGATGGTCGCGTCCTACGTGTCGGTGTCGTTCCTCGCCAAGTGGTTCACGACCAAGACCTTGCGCCCCTTCGCCTACTACTGCCTGATTGTCGGCGCGCTGTGCGCGCTGCGCTTCCTCTAGTCAGCGAGAACGCGTCTTCCCTCAATCGCTCGACTGAGCGTGAGGTCGTCGGCGAACTCTAAGTCGCCGCCGACGGGCAGGCCGTTGGCCGGCTGCGACACCACGAGTCCAGGGATCTGGAGCAGGCGGCTCAAATACATCGCCGTGGCGTCACCTTCGAGGTTCGCGTTGAAGCACAAGATGACTTCCTTGACCGGACCGTGCAGGCGCTTGATGAGTTCTTGAATGCGCAAGCGCTCCGGCGTCACGCCCTCGAGCGGATTCAACAGCCCGTGCAGCACGTGATACGTGCCCGTGAAGGCCCGTGAACGTTCGACTGCTTCCACGTCCGGTGGGCTCTCCACCACGCAGATGACACTCTGGTCACGACGCTCGTCATTGCACATCGGGCACAGTCCACCGGTTTCGGCAAAGTTGCAGCACCGCTCACAAAAACTCAAGTTCGCTTTCATGTCGAGCAGGGTCGCCGACAGGCGCGTCACGTCTTCCGATGGCTGTCGCATCAGCCAAAAGGCAATGCGCTGCGCTGACTTTTGCCCCACGCCAGGAAAGCGCCCCAGCTCATCGACAACTGCTTGCAGCGACGGTGGGTAACTCACGAAATTTCCGTAGCGCCGGGGAACATTTCCGAGATCAGGTGGCTGGCCACCGAGGTGACTTCGGTCTCGGGCGTTCCACTGTCTTCGTCCATGGTGTCGTCGTCATCGGTGTCACCGCTCACTGACGCAGTCGGACGTGACGGCGTGAGCGTCGCGGGCTCGGCCGCGGGGGCCGCACCGTGGCCGACAACCCAGTGCAGAGTCATGGGCATCTTGAACTCGTGATCGAGAGCGCCCTTAACACCGCCGGAAATCTCTTCGGCGTGCTTGCGCACGTCTTCGTCAACGACCGACAGCGTGATCACGTTGTTGGCGAAGGCCACCACGGTGGCGGTGCGCAGCAGCATTTGTGCTCCACGCGACGTGCGGGGAATGACGTTCTGCACAAACCGGTCACGAACCTGGTCGAGAGACAGCGATCCCGTCTCCACCGGTGCCGCAGCGACTGGAGCTGGGGCAGGACCCGGCGCTGGTGCGGGTGCCGGCTGCGGCGTGGGAGATGGAGCAGGCGTCGGGGCGGGAGCCGGCGTTGGCTGTGGCGTGGCGGGAGCGGGGGTCGCCGGAGCGCCAATGGGCTTCAATGGTGCCGGAGCCGCCGGTGCGGGGGCCACCACTGGTGCGTGGGGGGTGCGCTCGAGTCGGGTGATGCGCTCGTCGAGGGCGTCAATGCTGTGATCCAGTTCCGGGCGCACCAGACGAACAATGGCGATCTCCAAAATGACGGTCTTGTCGGGCGCACTCTTCATTTCTCGCATCGCGCGCCCAACGGTCTCGAGGGTGCGCACCGTGCGCGCGAGTCCCAACGACTGGCCCCACTTCGCCAGACGCTCTCGATCATCACCGGTCACGTCAGCCACGTCAGCGGCCACCTGGAGCAGGAAGGATTGACGGACTTCGGCAGCGAAGTTCTCCGCCAGTTGTTCAGGGTCCCAGCCATCGTGGGCAAGTGAGGCCAATGCCCGCAACGCGAGGGCGGCATCGTTGGTCGCGAGCGCCTCAAAGAGGCCGTCGAAGTCCGGTGTGACCGATTCGCCGGCTCCGGTGGCCAGTAGCTGGTCCAGGGCACTGAGTGCGTCACGGGCCGAACCGCGACCCAAACGCACGGCGGTGTCAATGAGTTCATCCGTTGCGGCAAGTCCCGCGGCACCCTGCACGTCGTGGAGCAAGGTGTTGAGGGTGTCCCCCGCCAACAAGCGGAACTCGAGGTGCTGGGTGCGCGAGCGAATGGTGGGCAGGACCTTGTGGGGGTCGGTGGTCGCCAGCACAAAGACCACGTGCGCTGGTGGCTCTTCGAGCGTCTTGAGCAAGGCGGCCGAGGCGGCTTTGGTGAGCTGGTGGACTTCGTCGAAGATATAGACCTTCCAGCGACCCGGCGTACCGTGCCACGCGCCCGAGGTGATGTCACGAATGTCTTCGACGCCGTTGTTTGAGGCGGCGTCAAGCTCGGTCACGTCCAGTGACGATCCCCTGGTGATGGCGACACAGCTGGCACAGACGTTGCAGGCGTCACCATCGCGAGGCTGTTCGCAGTTGAGCGCCTTGGCGAGGATGCGAGCCGTTGTCGTTTTACCTGTACCGCGCGGACCGGAGAAGAGGTAGGCGTGGTTGACGCGGTCATTGGCGACGGCGCCCTGCAGGGCGCGCACGATGTGATCCTGGCCGCGGAGTTCAGCGAATCGACCGGGCCGAAAGCGGCGATAGAGCGACGTGACACCGTCGAGCGAGGTCGGCACCTGCGGAGTTGATTCCATGCGCCAATGCTAACGGCGAGGTGTACGGCCGGGGTTCAAAGCGATGGCCAGGCTGACCGTGGCACCCGGACAACTCGCTGAGAGCTGCTGGCTTCCACCCCTGACTCGGTTCACGAGGGCCCGTCGCACGGGACCCGACCATCGCTTTGAACCTCGGCTTTTCAAGGCTACAAGAAGTGGGCCCTCGTCTGTCGGGTAGCCTAGAAAGCCGGTACTGGTCTTCGCGACCAGGACTGATTCGGAGGAGTGCGAGAGCGGCCGAATCGGCACGCTTGGAAAGCGTGTGAAGGGCAACCTTCCGTGGGTTCGAATCCCACCTCCTCCGCCACCCGCGGCAATTCGTCAGCCCATTGACCTGCCCTACGGACGTATTAGCTGAGGCTCTCGCTGCCGAACTGAGCCAAACATCTGCGGCGTATCGCAGAACTCAGCGAACTCCTAGGTTCAATGTTGCACCCATGTGGCATGTTGCGTACGTGAAAGAGTCTCCCGATGTCCTTCTCCAGGCGCTACGAACTTTGACCGGGAAACCCACTGCGCACTTCCACCCCGGTCAACGTGAAGCGATTGAAAGTCTTGTAACTCGGCGGGAGCGACTCGTCTTGGTTCAACGTACCGGATGGGGCAAGAGTGCGGTCTATTTCGTTGCGACGCACCTCCTTCGCTCTGAAGGACTCGGGGCCACCCTACTTATCTCTCCTCTCCTCTCACTCATGCGGAACCAAATCGATGCCGCAGAGCGCCTCGGGCTTCGAACGCTCAGCATCAATACTGACTCTGAAACAACCATTAGCGAACTCGCAACTCAGATCGAGGCAGACGATGTTGATCTGATTGTTATTTCGCCGGAGCGGTTGGCCAATCCTGAATTCGCTGACACTGTCATGCCACTCATTGGTCGCAGGCCGGGACTAACGGTTATCGACGAAGTCCACTGCATTTCAGATTGGGGGCACGATTTTCGTCCCGACTATCAGCGGATAGGACGCCTACTTAACTCGTATCCCGAAGGGCTCCCCATTCTCGGCTGCACCGCTACCGCAAACAAGCGCGTGATGGAGGATGCCCGCAGACAACTCGGAGATGCCGCGGTGGTTCAACGAGGCGCTCTCGTGCGAAATGGCCTCGCTTTGGGGGTTCTAAAACTACCGAATCAAGCAGATCGCCTCGCATGGCTTAGTGCACATATTCCAACCTTTCAAGGCTCCGGCATCGTCTATTGCCTCACCACTCGCGACGTTGAATCCGTTACGAAATGGCTTGTTGATGCTGGGCTCAACGCACGGCGATACCACTCGCGACTTAGTTCACAGGAGAAGCAGGAGGCGGAGCAAGAACTCCTCAATGGCAGCCTGAAGATTCTTGTTGCCACGACAGCACTGGGGATGGGCTACGACAACCCAGCAATTGGCTTTGTCGTCCACTTCCAATCGCCGGGTTCAGTTGTGCAGTACTACCAACAAGTTGGTCGCGCCGGCCGAGCCCTCCAGCAATCACGCGGAGTTCTTCTGTGTGGCAGTGAGGACGAAGACATCCTCACGTGGTTTATCGACGAGGCATTTCCGAGTGAATTGCAAATTCGAGAGGTGCTTGACGTTCTCGACGCTGAAGAGCAGCCTGTAACGGTTCACCAGATTGGTGCATCCGTCAACATGAAGTTAGGTCTGATTGAACACGTGCTGAATCAACTTGACGTGGCCGGAGTGGTTCGACGCGTGGGCTGGCAGAAGTATGAGCGGACGTTAGCTACGTGGACATACCCAACAGAGCATGTGGCCGACATTGCGCGCATTCGGAGGTCCGAGCTCGCTCAAATGCTTGAATATGCCGACAGCGATGGCTGTCGCATGGCATTTCTCACGCGGGCACTTGACGATGACTCCCTCGCCGCCTGCGGCATCTGCGACAACTGCACGGGCACGCCGGTGTCTCGGGAACTCGATCCGGACGAGGTTCAACAAGCCAGTCAATTTCTAAACGAACAATACGGCGAAATCAAGCCCCGAGCCAGAGATGCGCACGGTAAGAGAATTCCAGAAAATGAGCGCATTGCAGAAGGCCGTTACCTTTGTCGGTGGGGAGATGCCGGTTACGGCGAGCTGGTTCGGCGCGGCAAGCAAACCGATGGCAGGTTCGCTGATGAACTCGTTGCAGCCTTAGCGCATCTGGTAGCCAGGTGGAATTTCGAGCTGGCTCCAGTGGGGGTGACCTATATTCCAAGCGATCGGCACCCACTCCTCGTTCCGGACCTTGCCGAACGGCTTGCCCGGATATTGGGGCTGCCCCTCTTCGATATTTTGGAAAAAACGCGACGAGTCGAACCCCAAAAAACGATGGCAAACAGCGCCCATCAGGGTCGCAATGTCGAAGGCGCATTTGCCCTACGGTCCTCCTCGGTATTGCCCGTAGAGTTAGGACCAGTGATTCTGCTTGATGACATCGTCGACTCTCGGTGGACTCTCACCGAGGCCGGACGAGTTTTGCGGCTCGAAGGATTTCCCACCGTGTACCCCTTGGCCTTAGCGAGCACTGCCCAATGAATCGATCTGTCGAATCCTTTACGCTTGCGCTCCTCACCAACCGCATCGTCGATATCGGCACCAAGCCAATGACTGCGCGAGAATTCTTTAAAACCTTTGGTTCGGTGAACAACCTGGTCGGAGTCGCAGACATGGACGTGAGTCAAATCTCCGCACATCTCCTGTGCACCCAAGAAGTTGCGATTCGTGTCCACTCACTCGTAGCAGCAAGCCGCGCGCTGGCCTTTGAACTCGAACGACTCGAGGAAGCGGGAATTCGCCTCCTCACGCTCCTCGATGACGAATTCCCTCATGGCCTCCGATCGCGCCTCGGCGACCAATGCCCCGCCACGTTGCTCGTTGCGGGGCCAGTCGAGTGGCTGTCACTGCCGAATGTTGGCATTGTTGGCTCGCGTGGCATGACTGAAGAAGCGGCGAATGTCGCTCGCCACGTTGCCCAAACCGCGTGCCGTGCCGACTTTGGCGTCTCCAGTGGCCTCGCCAAGGGGGTAGACCAAATGGCGATGGCAGAGGGCCTCGAACATCAAGGGCGTGTCTGTGGGATACCCACCGAAGGAATTCGCGTCATTGCGCGCAGAACTGATATCCGAAGTGCGGTCCACGATGGGGCGCTTGCCCTTGCGAGCCCGTTTGGCCCCGACGCACCGTTTTCGGTCGGCAACGCCATGGCGCGTAACAAACTCGTGTACGGATCGAGTGACGTCACCGTTGTCGTAGCCAGCGACGAGGGCACTGGGGGAACCTGGGCCGGTGCCACCGAGGCGCTCGAGCGAGGCTACGGACGTGTTGCGGTCTGGATGGGACTCGGAGCAGGTCGGGGGAATGCGGCCTTGGTCGAGAAGGGCGCCATTGCGATTACCGACCTCGATGACACCTCGTGGCTTTCACCTTCCCCCGAAAGTCAGCTCACCTCCGCCACATGGAACTTCGAAACTCCACGCCTTTTCTGAAAGCTCACCATCTCTGCGATCCTGTGACAGGGCATCACTGGAAGATGTCAGCCACTACTGGCTGAGGGTTGGGCCAAGAAGCACGAAACAGTTACAAGATATTTTCGTTTGCGTTACACGCAGGCGGTCTTTCTCTGCTCTACTCGTGGGGTGCGTTCGCACACCAAAGGAGCCACCATGACCACCCCCGACCACGACCTCGCTCACCAGCTGCTCACCGACGCGGGCACCGAACTCGACGGTGGCGACACCGCCACGGCCATCGCCAAGGCCGAAGAGGCCCTCGACCTGTTCTGGGAAGTCGACGAGCCCTGCCACGGCATCTCCGAATCACTCTCGCTGCTCGGCAACGCCTACAGCGCGAGTGGCGACCTCGACGCCGCCCGTGATGCGCGCTTCAACAACCTGCTCAACTTCATCGGCGACGGTGACTACGACGAGATCACAGCCCTGATGGACGTGGCGCGTCAAAACGGTGACGACGGTGACCTGGTCGGACGTCGCACCCACTGGCTGGCTGCCGCGGGTGTCTGCTTGCAGATGGCCGGAGACGACGAGGAAGACACCGCCAAGTACCTCGAGCTGGCCACGATGTGCATGAACGAGGCCAACGCCTACGAGCACGACGTCATCGTCGAAGACCTCATCGAGGTCGAAGAGGCCTAACGGCGCGCTTCAAAAAACGATCGCAGCAGGGCGGCCGACTCGGCCGCGGCGACGTCGTAGGTCAGTTCGGCCTCGTGCAACAGGCGCGGGTCCGACAAGACGTTGTAGCGAGAGCCCACGGCACCCGCCTTCTCATCGGTGGCGCCCATCACGACACGGGCAACGCGAGCGTTTAACAACGCCCCGGCACACATGACGCAGGGCTCCAGCGTGACGTAGACCGTGGCGCCATCGAGGCGGTGGCGGCCCAGGTGTGCGGCCGCTTGGCGAACGGCCACCACTTCCGCGTGGGCGGTGGGGTCGTTGTCGAGTTCGCGACGATTCTCACCCACGGCAATAACCGCGCCGTCGAGCACGATGACACACCCCACCGGCACATCGTCGTGGGCTGCAGCCAGCCGGGCCGCATCGAGCGCCAGTGCCATGTAGGTGGCGTCGAGCTCAGAGGTCATGTGCCCAGCCTACGGCAGCGTTTGCGGGCCTTATGGAGGGCTCCGGGAGAGGTTGTAGACTCGTCCACGGAGGAGTGCGAGAGCGGCCGAATCGGGCAGTCTCGAAAACTGCTGTGTCTACGGGCACCGTGGGTTCAAATCCCACCTCCTCCGCCACGCGGGAAACGAGTGACTTCGGTCACTCGTTTTTTGCGTTCTGAGCACTCGGCGAGGGTCGGGCGGTACGCTGGAAGCGATTCTCTCTACAAGGAGCCACCATGGTGTCATCGATCGAGTCCAGCGTCGGAACCGAGCGCAAAGTTGTCACGGCCCTCCCCGGACCAAAGTCCCAGGAGATGCACGCGCGCCGCAAGAACGTGGTGAGCGCCGGTGTGACCAACGGCTACCCCGTCTACATTGACCGCGCCGAAGGCGCCATCATCGTTGACATCGATGGCAACCACATCCTGGACCTCGGCTCGGGTATTGCGGTCACCACCATCGGCCACGCCGTGCCCGAACTCGTGGCCGCCGTCTCCGAACAGGTCGCCAAGTTCACCCACACCTGCTTCATGGTCACTCCCTACGAGGCCTACGTTCAGGTCTGCGAGGCCCTCAACGAACTCACCCCGGGCACCCACGAGAAGCGCTCGGCCCTGTTCAACTCCGGTGCCGAAGCAGTGGAGAATGCCGTAAAGATCGCCCGCCACGCCACGGGTCGTCAGGCCGTTGTGGTCTTCGACCACGCCTACCACGGTCGCACTAACTTGACCATGGCCCTGACCGCGAAGAACATGCCCTACCGCGACGGCTTTGGCCCCTTCGCCCCCGAGGTCTACCGCGTGCCAATGAGCTATCCCTACCGCGACGGTCTCAGTGGTGCCGAAGCGGCCGCCAAGGCCATCGCCCAGATCGAGATTCAGGTCGGCGCCAAGAATGTGGCGGCCGTCCTGATTGAGCCCATCCAGGGTGAGGGCGGCTTCGTCGTCCCCGCCGAGGGCTTCTTGCCCGCTCTCTCGAAGTGGACGACCGACAACGGTGTCGTCTTCATCGCCGACGAGATCCAGAGTGGCTTCGGCCGCACCGGTGCCTGGTTCGCCGTGGAGCACGAAGGTGTCGTTCCCGACATGATCACGACCGCCAAGGGTTTGGGTGGTGGCATGCCCATCTCCGGCGTGACCGGACGGGCCGAGCTCATGGACGCCGTTCACGAGGGTGGACTTGGTGGCACCTATGGCGGTAACCCGGTCACGGCCGTGGCCGCACTGGCCAGCATCAACTTCATGAAGGACCGCAACCTCTTGGGTCGCGCCGTCGAACTCGAGGGCATCATTAAGACCTTCTTGACCGACCTCGCCAAGGACGTGACCATCATTGGTGACATTCGTGGACGCGGCGCCATGGTCGCCATGGAGCTGGTCGAGGCCGGCACGACCACGCCGAACGCCGCTGCGGCCAAGGCCATCGTGAAGTACTGCAACGACCGTGGCGTTGTCGCCCTGGCCTGCGGTACGTACGGCAACGTCATCCGACTCTTGCCACCACTGGTCATCACCGACGCGCAGATTCTCGACGGACTCGGCGTCATCGCCGACGCCGTTCGTTCGCTCTAATTCACGCAGCGACCGCTACTCACCGTCACGGGTGAACTCGCCGCGAGATCGTGGCGCAGGGTTGCCAACGCCACGGCGTAGGCGACGTTGTGGTTCACGCTCGAGGGCGCGATAAGCATCGCCACGACCTGATGGTGAACAAGGACGGGGCTTCCACTCGAGGACGCCGTCGACGCCGTCGCCACCAGCGTGACCGGACGCAGAAAAAGGCCCTCGCTATAGATGCCGCGACTGGGGACGGTCAGGGTGGCGCCGATAAAGCCACTTCGTGACACTTGCCCGCCGGGGGTCGCGTCACCAATCACCGTGACGGGTGTCGTGGCCGACGCTGACGTCGTCGCCAGCGTGAATGGCACGTGTGGGCGCGCGGCCACCTGCAAGACGGCCACATCTTCTTGCGAATCGATGAAGGTCACGTGGGCACTGACGCCATCAACTGCGATCGACTGATAGCCCGCCACCAGGTGAGCAGTTGTGACAATCTGCGTCGGACCCACGTAAAAACCTGTTCCACGCGAGTCCGTGGCACACCCACCTCGACCAATCACCGTCACGACTGACGCGTTCTGCGAGGGTTGTGTCGGTGCGGCGCCACCCGTCAGTCCCGCCAGTGATGAGAAGTTCTCACTGGCAACCAGGGCCACCACGTTGGGAATGTGCAGGCCACTCAGCAGCGACTGGACGTCACCCACCGCTGCCGGTGGGGCCGGCAACACGCGCTGCAACGTTCGCAGCACCAACGACTGGTGCACGCGATCGGCGACACCACCCCACGTCACAACCGACAAGACACTGGCGACCAACCACAGCACGATGGCTGCTCCCACTACGGAAGTCGTCGCCCCAAGTCCCTTATCAAGTGCCCGAAGCCCAGACAGGGGAAGCGCCTTGGCGAGCAGCCGACCAAGTTCGCGTCCAATGGTGGCGCCGAGCACGGTGCCCACGATGACCACAGCGACAGTCAGAGGGGTCCGCCATAGTGGCGAGCCAACGTGACGAACAATCTGGGGACCGTAGGTGACGCCCGCGAGAAAACCAGCGATTCGCCCGACGATGGCACCGACTTGGCCGAGCACGCCAACCCGCCAGCCACGCCAGGCGGCAATCAGCAAAAGAGCGGCAAGCGCAATATCGACCCAGGGCACTCTGCCACGGTACCGGAGTGACCGCTCGGCGTCGGTGTGGGAAACTAGAAAGGTGAGCGAGCCTTCCCCCACTTCGGTACCCGCCGGCTGGTACCCCGACCCTTCGGGTGCGCCGCAGTGGCGCGTGTGGAACGGTCGCGAGTGGTCCCAGATCACCAAGGGCTACGGCACCGCCCCCGCTCGTGCTGCGATTATCACCCCCGTACCGTCACCCGACATCCTCTTCGTCGTGCGCCTCCTGAGCCGTATTGGGGTCCCCGCCTTCTTCGCGGGCTACGCCCTGGTACTAGGCACACTCGCCCACTGGGCCGACACCACGACTCGGTGGTCCGTCGCGGCCACCACGATGGGCGCCGGACTCATGCTCATTGGCTACGCCCTCGCCATGGTCGGCGTGCGCAGTTTCCAGGGTCACTGGTCGATCGACGCCTTCGTCCCTGGACTGAACATTCTGTCGATCAATGTCTTGTGCGCCCAGCGACTCGGGGTGCGCCGAATTGGCTCCACCCCGCTCTTTGAGGGACTGGTGCTGGTCGTCGTCGCGGCCGCCTATCGCAACCCAGTCGTCGTCTTTTTGCTTCTCGCTTCAGTTGCGCGAACCTACCTCATTCGCCTGCAGATGCTGCACGCCGCACTCGCAGAGGAGCGCTCATGACGTCGCCCTGGGGACCACTGGCCGGCCTCATTGGTGAGTGGGTGTCGGAGGCGACCGGTATCGACGTGTCGTTTCACAACGACAAGGGCAAGATCGGCGAAACCCACTACCGCGAAGAGACGAGCTTCGTCCCCTACGGCCCCGTGACAGTGGGCGGCCAGACGCTCTACGGCCTCGACTACCGCACCACCATGTGGCGCGACGGTGAGGACGAGCCCTTCAACCGTGAAGTGGGCTATTGGATGTGGGACGAGGCCAACAGTCAGGTGATGCGCTGTTTCATCGTGCCCCACGCCACCACGTTGATTGCCGGCGGCACCGTGACCAGCGACGCCACCACGTTCAAACTCTCGTCCGTGCTGGGATCAAACTCCTACGGCATCTTGTCAAACCAGTACCTCGACGCCCTGGCCAAGACCACGCGCTACGACGTGACAATCACCGTCGACGACGACACCTTCAGTTACGACCAGACCACGGTCGTGGAGTACCAACGCCACCCCACCGTGATTCTGCACACCGACCGCAATACCTTGCGTCGGCGCTAACTACTTGCCCCGGCGGGCCTTCACGATAAAGACGTAGAAGCACATCACCGCGACGGGCACCAAGACCACGATCACGCGAGCCGCCGGCAAGATCACGCCGTGGTGCGGATTGACTAGCGCGAGCACGGTCATGAACTCGCCTCGCGCAGGGCCTTCACGTCAGCGACCAGTGATTCCAGCCGCGTCACGATGTCCGAAATGGCCTGGTCCTGGGCTTCGAGGTGCTGCTGGATCTGCTCGGCCTCACTCAACACGGCTTCGGCATCGCGGTAGGTTTCTTCGGCCCGCTTGTCAGCGGCCGCGGCCTGAATGTTCTGCCCCACGATGATGATCGGCAAGAGCACCAGCTGCAAGAAGCTGCTCGAGAGCCAGACCACGACGAAGTAGGTACCCTGCTTGATCGCGTCGGGCAGCGCAAAGAGCGCCAGCCCAGTGAACAGATAGGCCGCCCACATCGTGCCGACCACCACCGTGACCTTGAGACCAACCTTGGCGTTAAACCGCGCAATAGCACTGGTGCGGTGCACGCCGGCCACGTCCGCCGTTTTCACCGGCGCGGACTGCCGCAGTTGTTCGGCGCGGGGGTGGCGCTGATAGGTAAAGAGAGAGCCCATATCGTTAGTTTCGCACGAACCAAACGTCGCAACGACGACGGCGCATTACTTCACCAAGTCGGGGGCCGTCTCCATGCCCTTGTTCCACACCGAACGGGCCACAATCTTCGTCACGTCCGCACGCGAGGCGTACTTGTTGGCGATGTCGCGGGACTCCTCGAGCAGACCCTCGCTGAGCAACGTGGGGTTGAGGCCCAGGGCCACAAACTTGTCACGGCTCACGTTGAGGTCGTTCTCGGCCGCTTCCTTGCGGGGGTTGGGCAGGTTGGCGACTTCGACACCGGTGAGCTTCGAGATGAGCTCCGCCAACTCGCGCACGCGGTAGGTCTCGGTGACCTGATTGAAGACCTTGACCTGCTCGCCCGCCTGAGGTGGGTTCTCCAGGGCGATCTGGATGCAGCGCACCGTGTCGCGGATGTGGATGAAGGCGCGGGTCTGACCACCGGTGCCGTGCACCGTGAGGGGGTGACCAATAGCGGCCTGCATGAGGAAGCGGTTCAACACGGTGCCGTAGTCACCGTCGTAGTCGAAGCGGTTGATCAGGCGCTCGTCGAGAGCGGTCTGTGGCGTCTGGGTGCCCCACACGATGCCCTGGTGGAGGTCGGTAATGCGCATGTTGTCGTTCTTGGCGTAGAAGGCGAAGAGCAACTGGTCGAGGGTCTTGGTGAGGTGGTAGACCGAACCGGGGTTCGCGGGGTGCAGGATCTCACGGTCGATGTCACCGTCTGGCGTTGGGACCTTGACGGTGAGGTAGCCCTCGGGAATCGGGGCCGAACCGGACCAGCCGTAGCCGTAGACACCCATGGTGCCGAGGTGGACCAGGGCAATGTCGCGACCGGACTCCACGATGGCGGCCAGCACGTTGTGGGTACCGCGCACGTTGTTGTCCACGGTGTAGCGCTTGGCGTGGATGTTGCGCATGGAATAGGGAGCGGCACGCTGCTCACCGAAGTGGACGATGGCGTCGGGCTGCTCGTCGAGGAGCAACTGAGCGAACCGGTCGTACTCTTCGGCCAGGTCGAGGTTGACGAAGCCAATGGTCTTGCCCGTCAGTTCCTTCCAGACGCGAATGCGCTCGCCCATGGGGCGAATCGGGGTGAGGGAGTCGACTTCGAGCTCGAGGTCGATGGCCCGACGGCTCAGGTTGTCAACGACAATGACGTCGTGACCGATGTCCGACAAGTGCAGGCTGGTGGGCCAACCGCAGAATCCATCTCCACCCAGTACGAGAACCTTCATAATTGCTCCTTTGCGCAAGCCTTCGATAGTTAAAAAGGGCCCTTAGAGGGCCCCTTTGGTCTTCCTAAACCCTACCAGTGGCGTTCGTCACGCGTGTGCCACGAACGCCACTGGCGGGCAGAAGAGTGCTTAGAACGCGGTCTGCGTCCACTTCATGAACTTCAGCAGAGCCGAGTACGGCTTCGCGGGGCTGAATGGACCACAGAAGCCCAGGAAGATGTAGCCATTGACCACCCAGGCGTCGAGTCGCACCGCGCCAAGGTTCATCGTTGATCCCAGGCCGTCTTCCTTGCCGTTACCGAAGTCGAGGTAGTCCGTCGTGCCAGCCACGGGCGTCGCGCTCATGGCGCCCTGGGACTGCTGGACCATATAGGCCATGTACTGCTTGGCCGACGTCGACTTGGCGAGCTTGGCACTAGCGGCCAGCTTGGCGATGTCGGCGGGGCTGACGCAGCCCACTACGAGGGCCTTCGAACCGAAGTCCAACGTCGTGCCCAATGCGTTGGCGCTGTTCTTGTCAACGTTGGCGTAGTTATACGGCGTGACGACGGGACCCGTCGCACCAGCGAAACCAGCGCTCTGCACCACGGCTCGGGTGATCGACGCACACGTCGCACTCGAGGCGGCCGAGGCAGCCGTTGAGGACATCACGGTGACGGGGGCAAGGCTCGCCGCCACAAGTACTGCTCCAATGAATCGACGCATAATCGCTCCTGTTCGTTCAAAAACTCCGAAACGAAGCCTACGACTGCGCCGGCTCAAAAGGAACGGATGAGCGCTAATAATTTCCTAAGAGAACTAGTTGAGGCGAATGCCGCCAATGTTGATGCCGTTGCCACCGGGCTCATTCTGAGGAATGTAGGGGGCAATGGCGTGGGCCAAACCTGGCAGGGTCAACGTCTGGAGGTAGATCTTGCCCGGACCGGTCAGTTTGGCCAAGAAGATGGTGTCGGCACCGAAGAGCATGTTCTTGATGCCCTTCACTGCCTGAATCTCCATGGTGACCGAGGCCTCAAAGAGGCCGATGTGACCGGGGTGCACCATCATCGTTTCGCCCGGTGCGAGGTCGTACTCCACGAGCTCACCCGACAACTCAATCCATGCAGTTCCTTCGCCAGCCACGCGCTGCAGGATGAAACCGTTTCCCGAGAAAATGCCCACGCCCAGCTTCTGCTGAATGGCCATGTTCAACGTCACGTTGGGCGTCGCGGCCATGAAGCCGTGACGAGACACCATGTACTCACGCGAGGCGTTCACGGTGATGGGCTTAATGTGACCGGGCATCTTGGTGGCGAAGGCCACCACGCCGGTGCCACCTTGTGCGGTGTATTCCGACATGAAGATCGATCCACCAGAAAGGGCGCGCTTAAAGACGCCGCCCAGACCGGAGCCGCCCGCACCTGAGGTCTGGGTGCTCATGGCAATCGTCGGCGACATCCACGACATCTCGCCACCCTGGGAAATCACCGACTGACCGGGCTGGAGTTGGACCTCGAGCACCGGCATCGTGGTGCCGAGCACCCGGTGCGATACTCCCGAGCTATCCGAGTCGGCAAAGTCGGGCATGGTGTCGTCAGTGTGTTCGGTCATGGGCAATCCTTCGATCTCTCATCCCCTGGGCGGGACTCGTCACTAACCTAGTGCGCCCGACCCCAGAACTTTCGCACACACCTCAACGGAACGTGAAAAACCCCGGCCCATCACCCTCCTGCGAGGGATCAGGACCGGGGTTTCACCGATCAGAATCGACCTAGTTAGCAGCCCGTTGGGATGACAATCAGGTCGAGCAGCGTCGTGGCCTGGTTTTCAGTGCCCTGACCCGAGTACGAATCGCCACTGACCTGCAGAGCGAAACGAGTCCAGGCGTACTTACCGGCGTCGTAGGTACCAGCAACTGCTGGTGCCACTGACTGCTCGTCACCCTTGACAGGGTCAACGTCTTTTGACGTTGGCAACGTCGACATGTTGGTGGGGCAGGTGTTTGCGCCACCCTTCGCCAGGACGTTGGTGTTGACCAGCGTGAAGCTGATCTTGCCCGTTCCGTCCGTGGTACCAGCCAACGTTCCCTGGGTGCCGCCGTTGCACGACGTGGCCAGTGAGTTGTTCGAGTTCAGCGACGCAGTTGCCCACGTGACGCCGCCTTCGCAACCATAGGGAAGGTTAGAGTCCAGGGTCACTGCCTTGTTGGCCAATGGGCTGCCCGTGGAGTCCGTAACTGTCCAGTTCAACGTCACCGTTGCGCCGGCGTTAATGAAGCCCTGGAGCCACTTGTCCTGCGAGCCACCCTTTGGGAAGGAGTTACCGGGAGCCAACGTGGTGCTCTCGTAGTACTGGTTCAAGAACTCAGCGTTACCGTTCACCGTGTCGTCGATCAGGTTGGTGTTCGCCACCAGACCGGTCACCGACGTCAACGCTGCAACATCAGGTGCAGCGAAGGTGGCGCTCGACGAGGTACCGGTGCCCGTTCCAGTGCCGGTGCCCGTACCGGTGCCGGTGCCGGTGGAAGTACCACCAGCAGGTGCCGTCCAGGTGCCAGCAGCTGAGCCAGCGGAGCAGTTCGATGGAATGATCAGCACGTCAGCCATGTCCGTCACCTGATTGGCACCCGACACAGTTGTGCTGGCACCAGCGGCAGTGAAGGTGTCGGTACCGACCTGGAGCAGGAAGCGGGTCCACTTGTAGAGGCCTTCATTTACGTTCACGAACGTTCCCTGGCCAGCCACTGCAGCGGCCGTCATCTGTGCTGCCGTGGGGCAGACACCTGAGGTCGCGGAGGTGTTCGTGTTGTGAATAGTGAAGGTGACGTTACCGTTGGCGTCCGTCGTGCCCGAGAGGTGACCGTTTGCACCGCCAGCAGCGTTACAGGTAGCACCCGTGTTGGGGTTGACGTTGAGGCCAGTTTCCTGCCACGAGGTACCACAGCCACCGCCGTAGGCGATGTTGTCTTCCAAGGTGACGGCCTGGTTCGCCAGAGCGGCGCCGTTGGCGTCAGTGACGTGCCACGACAGGGTCGCCGTGCCGCTCGCGGGGATGAAGCCCGAGTAGGCCTTGTCGGCGGCACCGTAGTACTGCAGGATGAACCAGCCGTCAGCTGTCACCGTGTTGTCGATGAAGCCAGTACCGGTCGTCAGACCAGTTGCGGCGGTCAGGTTGGCCGAGGCAACGATTGGGACAGCGCCCGAACCGCTACCGCCACCGGTGCCACCACCATTGGCAGCGCCACCGGCGGGAACGGTCCAGGTGGAGCCGCTGCCGCTTGGTACGACGATGACGTCGACGAGGTCAGTGACCTGGTTGGCACCGGAAACCGTCGGAGTCGATCCAGGAGCGGTGAAGATGTCGCCGCCAACCTGCAGCACAAAGCGACTCCAAGGGTAGGTCGCTTCGTTGCTCTCAGCACCACCAGTGGTGGTCATGTCTGTGGGGTTCGATCCCGTTGCGGTGTTGGTGTCCGTGAACGTGAACGTGACGTCACCGTTGCTGTCGGTCGTACCCGACATCGTGCCACCGTTGAAGTTGTTGCCCGACGAGTTCGGGTTGGCGTTCAAACCACTGACGCTCCATGACGTGCCCTGTGAGTTCGAGTACGACAGGTTGTCCGTCAGGGTGACTGCCTGGCCCACGAGCGGGGCGCCGTTGACGCCCGTGACGTGCCACTTCATCGTGACGGGAGCACCAGCGGTGACGTACGTCTCGTAGAAGCGGTCAGAAGGCTCGTAGAACTGCTGGAGGAAGTTGGCGAGCGCGAAGACACTGTCGTTGAGGCCCGTGCCGTTGTCCACACCAGTCATCGACACGAGAGACGCTGAGTCTGGTGATGCGTAGGTGGGGTTGTCGCTGCCAGGAGCGAAGGTGAAGGTCGCGGTGTTGGTCTGCTTCGCTGAGCTGCCGTTGGCGGCCTTCGTAGCGGTAACAACACACGTACCCGCAGCCGTGTCGGTCAACGCACCAGTGGCGGAAATCGCACAGCCGGTACCGGTAACGGCGTAGGTAACTGCGCCCGAACCCTGACCTGCAGTGACTGACACCTGTGTTGGCGAACCAACCGTGCCGTTCAAGTTCGTGTTGGAGATCTTCATTGGACCAGCCACGAATGTGAACTTGACGGGAGCGGAGACCGCGACGAGGTAACCCGTGCTTGCTGCCTTGGTGGCAGTCACGACGCACGTACCCGCTGCGCTGTTAGTGAGGTTTCCGTTCCCCGTGTTGATCTGGCAAGTGCCACTAATGGGGATGACGAAAGTCACACCACCGGCACCGGAGCCACCAGTTGTGGTCACCGTAACGATTGAGCCAACCGTGGTGCTCAACGTGGTGTTCGAAATCTTCAACGTGGCCTGCTTCAGCACCTGGAAGGCGACCGATACAGCCGAAGAGGAGATGGCGAGGTAGTTACCACTGGCGGCCTTCGTGGCAACGACCTTGCAGGTCGCTGCAGCCGCAGCAGTCAAGGCACCGGTTGACGAGTTCAAGGTGCAACCAGTGCCAGTGACCGCGAACGTCACCGCACCAGTACCGCTACCACCACTCACCGTTGCGCTCACTGACGATCCAGCCTGAGGCTTGAGGTTCGAATAGGTCACCTTCAGCGTCGCCTGCTTAGCGGCAACGGGTGTTGATGCGCTGGCGTTGGGAACAAGGCCCAGGCCGGCGAGAAGCGACAGTGACAGTGACACCGTCGCCAGCTTTGCGACACCCAGACGAGTGCGCTTCTTGAACGTAACGTTCACGATATTTCCCCCAAAAGTTTGTAATGCAGTTAGTTATTGCTATCACACATTTAACACGATTTTTGAACGAAATAGTCATGCTGCTAAAGGAAGAAGAGAGACAACGTTGCCTATGGCATCCACTCGACGTGAATGACATTTTGCGACTCGAACTCTGAGCAGATCAAACTCCCCGAGAAAAGAACGAACCCCCTCGACGCACCTTCCGGTGTGTCGAGGGGGTTCGCAGTTCTAGCGACAGAACGTCGTCGACTTATGCACCACATCCAGGAGCAACGGAAATCAAGTCCACGTTGTCGGTGGCCTGAGTGGCAGGCGTTCCGAAGTTGGAGATGATGTCAGTGTTGTTGCCGTTCCAGTAGGGAGCACCGGTCTGACCAGTAGCAGCGCCAACGATCAAGATGGTGCGAGCCCATGGGCTTGGACCTTCGTTCGCGTTGGGGTAGCCACCGTTGGCGTTAGCCGTCAGGTCTGGGCAGATAAGACCAGTAGCGCTGTCGGTGTTGGTGAGCGTGAAGCTCACGTTGCCGTTGGCGTCAGTGGTGCCCGTCACCGTGGTGCCGGTTTGACCAGGGGTGGTGAAGTTGTTGTCGCCACCGGACTGGTCGAGGATCAGCGTCACGGTCTGGTTCGCGAGAACCTGACCAGCCGAACCCGTCACGTGCCAGTTTTCGGTAACTGCCGAGCCAGCGGCCACGTAGTTCAACGTCCACTTGTCAGCAGGCATCCATGAGCCACAGAGCCACCAGGCGCAACCGTTCGACGAGTCGTCGTAGGTCGAGACTGCGCCAGTGATTGACGTCAGTGCAGCAACGTCAGGCGTGGCGTTGGTGGGGTTGTCAGCAGCCGGAGCTGGCGTCGGGGCAGGCGTTGGTGCGGGAGCCGAGCCACCACATCCAGGAGCAACGGAAATCAAGTCCACGTTGTCGGTGGCCTGAGTGGCAGGCGTTCCGAAGTTGGAGATGATGTCAGTGTTGTTGCCGTTCCAGTAGGGAGCACCGGTCTGACCAGTAGCAGCGCCAACGATCAAGATGGTGCGAGCCCATGGGCTTGGACCTTCGTTCGCGTTGGGGTAGCCACCGTTGGCGTTAGCCGTCAGGTCTGGGCAGATAAGACCAGTAGCGCTGTCGGTGTTGGTGAGCGTGAAGCTCACGTTGCCGTTGGCGTCAGTGGTGCCCGTCACCGTGGTGCCGGTTTGACCAGGGGTGGTGAAGTTGTTGTCGCCACCGGACTGGTCGAGGATCAGCGTCACGGTCTGGTTCGCGAGAACCTGACCAGCCGAACCCGTCACGTGCCAGTTTTCGGTAACTGCCGAGCCAGCGGCCACGTAGTTCAACGTCCACTTGTCAGCAGGCATCCATGAGCCACAGAGCCACCAGGCGCAACCGTTCGACGAGTCGTCGTAGGTCGAGACTGCGCCAGTGATTGACGTCAGTGCAGCAACGTCAGGCGTGGCGTTGGTGGGGTTGTCACCGGCTGGAGCAGCTGGCGTCGTGGTGGTGGTCGTGGCAGCAGTTGCGCTTGGAATCACGATCAAGTCGAGGAATCCAGTGACTTCCTGCGTGTTGCCCGACCAGTCACCAGGACTGTGGAAGCTGTCGGTACCAATCTGCAGCACCGTACGGGTCCATGGCAGATTCGCCTCGTTGGTCTGGCCAGCGCTGGCAGACGACATGTTGCTTGGCGCAGCACCCGTCAAGGTGTTGGTGTTGTGCAGCGTGAAGGTGACAAAGCCGTTGGCATCGGTCGTACCGGTGAGGGCACCACCTTCGTACCAGCCCGAGAAGCCGGGGTTGGCGTTCAGCGCTGACTCAGTCCAGCTCGTGCCGTTGGAGCCCGAGTAGTCCTGGTTGTCAAAGAACGTCACGGGCTGGTTCGCGAGAACCTGGCCGTAGCTACCGGTGATCTTGTACTTCAAGGTCACGGTTGCGCCAGCAGGCACGTAGCCAAAGCCCCAGGTGTCGGCGTAGTTGTAGTACTGGTTAATGAACGCACCCTGACCGACAACGGTGTTGTCGATCACGTTGCCCGAGAGGCCGGTGGCGCTCACCAAAGTTGCCGTGTCGGGGTTGGCCTGCGTTGGGTTCTCTGATGGAGGTACGTAGCCAACAGGCTGTACAACCGTCAGGTCAACGAGGTCGGACGTCTGGTTTGCACCAGCACCCTTACAGGCGTCGCCCCAACCACCGCTCGCTGCCGAGCAAGTAGGTGAACCGGCGGTGTAGGTGTCGTTACCGATCTGCAGGAAGACGCGAGTCCAGGACTTCGCGGTCTTTTCCTGAGATTCGTAGCCGGCGGTGGTCAGGTCCGTAGGACGGACTGACGAATTCTGACCGGTGACAGAGTTGGTCAACGTGAAGCTGACGTTACCGTTGGCGTCAGTGGTGCCGGCAAGAGCACCCTGAGCAGCACCTGCACCACAACCAGGGTTGGAGTTCAGCGAGGTGGTGGTCCAGGTAATACCGGTCTGGCAGCCGTAGTCGGGGTTGTCAACCAGGGTCACGGCCTGGTTCGCGAGCGTCTGGCCAAATGAACCAGTCACGTGCCAGGTCAGCTTCACCGTCGCACCAGCGTCGGTGTAGCCCTGCAGCCAGCGGTCCTGTGCGCCCCAGTAGTTGTTAATGAATTCCGTGTCACCCGAGACAGTGTCGTCGAGCAAGGTGGACTGCACAGCGCTGAGACCGGAAATTGACGTCAAGGTCGCGGTGTCAGGAGCGGTGTAGGTGGGGTGGTTGTACTTGAAGATGAATGTCTTGACACCAGAGGTCGAAGCCTTCGCGGCAGGAGTCGTCCTGGTGCGGATCGAAGCAGCCTTCGTGGCGACCACGTCACAGGAACCAGCCGTTGTGCTCGTCAGCGTTGCACCACTCACGGAGCAGCCGGCACCAGTGACGCTGTAGAAGACAGCGCCCGTGCCAGGTCCACCAGTGGTGGTCAGTGCAACTGAAGTACCAACCTGGTTGACCAGGACCGAGTTCGAAACGCCGAGGGTTGAGAAGACGAACTTGACCGTCTTCGCGTTCACGAGGTTGTAGCCCGTGGATGCAGCCTTGGTTGCCTTCACGGTGCAAGTCAGCGCAGATGATGCGCTGAGGTTGCCGTTGTTGTCAACCGAGCAGCCCATCGTCGAAGTGCTGAAGGTAACGGCACCCGTGCCGGAACCACCCGTGGTAGTCAGCGCAATCGCCGAGCCGACCGTTCCGGTAAGAACGGTGTTCGAGATCGACAGTGGCGCCTGGGCAACTGGACGTGGTGCACGCACCACGGTCGCACTCGCCGTTGAGCTGAGCCCAAATGCGGCTACGAGTGCAACACTCGCCGAGACCGTTGCCAGCTTGGCAACGTTGATTCGATTACGAACCAATAGATAGGCCGACGATGCGAGCACCGCGGCAACAACAATGAATAAAGCGTTCACTTTATTTCCCCCCAATTAGATAATGCTGTGCCGTCATTACTACTACTGCCGTGTGGTGTTTGCAAACCTCTCCGTCACAATTTGCACACACGTAGGCAAAGTATTTTCTGCAGTGATAGAGACTGGATTTCTATCTCTATGCGGCACCGAAATGAGTCTTACGTTGTCTCTTCGACTGGCGCCTCCTAGTCCTTCATCTCAGAGCGGCGAAGCGGCACCAGTGGTAAGACTTACATACCCCACACTTTTCGAGGAGCACCATGAAAACTATCCGCCGACTTAGCCTTGCGGTCGCGTGCGTTGCTGCTCTGCAGTTGCAAATTACTGCGTCCGGGGCCACTTCGCCGAGTTTTGCCCACCCCGACAAAGCGGTTCTCACCTCGGTAACGGGCCTCCTCTCGGGGACATCACTCATCGATGACACCGTCAACGGTGACAACCTCTTTATCAACGCGTACTACGCGCCTTCCGACCGTTGGCTCCTCTCCTACATCCCAGCTGGTGGCACCATCACCCTGAACTGGACAGTGACTGGAAGTAATGGCCAGCCTCTCGCGAACACCGCCGTGACGTTGCAAGACAACTTGGCCTACTCGAGCGCACAGGGCACCACGTGGTCACAGTCGGCCCTCAACGTCAACAATGGATCGAGCCCCGGCGGCACTATTTCGGGCACGACCAACGCCAACGGCAATGTCAGCTTCACCATTACCAACACGAATTCCCTTGCGGGAACGCCACCTTCAGATCTCGCGTCCACGAGCGGCGCCGAGTCCAACGAGGGGAAGTATCCGTGGACCTGCATGATTCTCCAGGTCGGCAACGACGTCTGGACCTCCAGCCCGGCTTCCGGTGTCAATGAAGCAACCGACCGCGTCGACTTCATTGTGGTGCCCGCCGCCAAGCCACTCGGCACGACCGCGGCCAAAGTCACAACCGGCAACAAGTCCTTTGTCTACGGCGCCTCTGGGGTCAGTGTTTCCGCGGCGGTGAAATCAGCCACCTCCGGTACGGTTCTCTTCACCGCGGGCGGACACACGCTCTGCAGCGCATCAGTTTCTGCCGGATCCGCATCGTGTGCCGTTCCGACGACCGCGCTGAATGTTGGGAGCTATCAGTTGACGGCGGCCTACTCGGGCAACGCGACCTACGCCGCCGCCTCGGCCTCGAGCACCCTGAACGTGACTATCGACCCCACGACGTTGAGCGTGACACCCTCGGTGCTGAGCCTGTCGCAGTCGGTGCTCGGCACCTTCAGTGTCGCCGTGACGTTGAGCTCAAAAACAGGGGTGACACCAAGCGGCACCGCCACGCTCAGCCTGGACGGTACCCAGCTCGCCACTGACGTGACGACGTACAAGTTCTCGTCACTCGACGCCAGCGCCATCGGGGTCGGTAAGCACACCCTGACGGTGTCGTACTCGGGGAACACCAACTTCAAACCCGTGACCGTGTCAAAGACGATCACCGTCACGGCCGCAACCACCAAGCTCCCCGTTACGTTGCCATCGACGAGCACGAACTACGACGTGGCCCACGGCAACCTCTTGTGGTCGGAATCCTTCACCGACCCGGCCTACACCGGTATCAACACCAGCATTTGGAGCGCGGAGATTGGGCAGTACGTCGGCAACGCCCCCGGTCTGCCAGCCTGGGGCTACGGCACCGGTGAAATTGAAACCAACACCAACCAGGCGCTCAACATTTCGGAAGACGGTCTCGGTAACTTGGCCCTGACAGCGGTCAACACCAATGGCAACTGGACGAGTGCACGCATTTCAACGGCCGGCAAGGTCAACTTCCAGTACGGGCAGATTGAGGCCAACATCAAGATGCCGGCTGGCTCATACAACTGGCCCGCCTTCTGGATGTTGGGCAAGAACTTCTTCCCCAACAGCAGCTGGCCTAACTGTGGCGAAATCGACATTATGGAGGGACTGGCGAATGAGTCCGTCGACCAGTCAACACTGCACGCCAACTACCCCGGTGGCGGCGACTGGAACGGTGGCGGTGGCGTGACCATGCGCGCCCCCCTGTCGAATCTCACGTCGGCCTTCCACACCTTCGGCATGATCTGGACGCCAACGTCAATTTCCTTCACCCTCGATGGCTACGTCTACGGCAGTGACGTCTACAACGCGTCGAACGGCACCGTGACGCAGACCGTGGGTTCGTCGGTGAGCACCTTCTCCATTGGTGGCCAGGTGTGGCCGTTCAATCAGCCGTTCTTCATGATTCTCGACAACGCCATTCCCGCTGGCACGTCAGCGGCGAACGGTGCTCGCGGCACCATGGACGTCAACTGGATTAAGTACTACAGCTACGACGGACTCGGCGCCGTCACGAACTAGTACAAGAAACGCCCCCGGTGATCGGCTGCACGCCAATCACCGGGGGCGTTTTTCTTTGTCCTTAGTGTGACATCACAATTACGTCAACGAGGTCGGTTGCCTCGTCGGTTGTTGGGTTGTTACCCACCTGGGTGTTCGGCGAGGTGAAGATGTCGCTGCCGATCTGCAGCGCCATGCGCGTCCAGGGATAGGTACTGCCTGACTCAATCGTCTCGGCCGCCAACTGCGAGACATTCACACCAGCGGTGATCGTGGTGGCGGTGGACGTCATGGAGAATCCGTAGGGAGGCGACGGCACATTGCTATTGGTATTGAGGAGCACGAACGACACGTTGCCATTGGCATCGGTCACGCCCGTGATGTTGCCGGCGGAAAGCCCCGTTGCGGTAAAGGTAGCGTCCTTGCCGCCCTTGCCATTGTTGGTGCCCGGGGCGAACTGGGTTTCCAGGGTGACAGAGGTCTGCGTGAGGGGCTGACCCTGTGAGCCAGTGATGTGCCAGGTCATGGTGACCTGCGCGCCCGGCGTCACGTAGCAGTAGAGCCAGCGGTCGGTTGGCGAGTACCAGTGGTTGATAAACCATGAGCGGCCATTGACGGAGTCGTCAACGGGACCGAGGCCGGTAAAGCCAGTGGCGGCCCAGTCGCTCGTTACGAGTGCGGCACGGTCGGGGAACTGATTCGTCGCGTTCTCGACGAAGACCTCAACGCTGAACGTGAATCTCACGCTGGCGGAACTCGTCGATCCGAAATGTCCGCTGGCGGCCTTAGTCGCCTTGACCACACACGTTCCGGCGGTGGCATCGCGCAAGACACCCGTCACCGCATTGATGGTGCACCCCGTACCGGTGGCCGTGAAGCGCACAGCGCCGGTGCCTGATCCGCCCCGGGTGTCAACGGTGATGTGGCCGGTGGTGTAGGCGCTGTGCACCGCATTGGTGATCACCAAAGCAGACTGCTTTGCGGGTGCTGCACTGGCGGGTGCCGCAACGCTGACCAAGGCCAGCGCCCCGACCACGAGCGCCGTGGTGCGCGAGCGAGTACTGCGGGAGTGAGTGGCAGCAAAAAATGCCGCTACTTCGTGTCGTAGGGCGTTCATGCTGATCCTTTTTGTCGTACTGCGGTGCCCCATGCCTACTACACCTCGCACCGAAGCCAAAACGTCAACCTCCCTGTACAGAAGCTGGCGAGGTCACTAAGGTGAAAATATGACCGCTTCCGTTGACGCCGATTTCCTCGCCCTCCCCCTCGACGCTGTCTCGCAGGCCGCGATTGACACGGGGCTCTCACTCGGTGCCTCGCACGTTGACATTCGTATTGAGCGCGTGCGCACCGGCATCCTGGACCTTCGCGACACCACGCCCGAGACACAGACCGACGACAGTCTCTCGGGCATTGGCGTGCGCGTCATTGTTAATGGTGCGTGGGGATTCGCTTCCTCGCCGGAGATCAGTGTGGCGAAGGCCATCGAGCTTGCCCACGTTGCTGTAGCCCTCGCTCGCACCAGTGGGCCTCTCTCCACTGAAGAGATTGTCTTAGCCCCGGAGCCGGTCTACGCCGCCAAGACGTGGGTGAGCGAGTACGAGATTGACCCCTTCAGCGTGTCGGCGAGCGACAAGATTGCCCGTCTCGCCGACCTGAGCGCCACCCTGCTCAAGTCCGAGACCGTGAAGTTCACCGCGGCCCACACGAAGTTCGTTAAGGAGCAGAAGCACTACGCCGACTCCTACGGCACCTCCACCACCCAACAGCGCGTGCGGATGGATAGCGAGATCGAGGCGTTCCACGTGAGCGGCTCGGGCTTCGAGAGTCTGCGAACTCTGGCTCAACCTGCCGGCTACGGCTGGGAGTGGATGGGCAACGACATCTGGAACTGGGATGCGGAAATCGCCGAGCTGCCCTCACTCCTCGCCGAGAAGGTACTGGCCCCGTCCATTGAGGCCGGTCGCTACGACCTCTTGATTCACCCCAGCAACTTGTGGCTCACCATTCACGAGTCCATCGGTCACGCCACCGAGCTGGACCGCGCCTTGGGCTACGAGGCCAACTACGCCGGTACGTCGTTTGCCACCGTGGACAATTTGAACCGTCTGCAGTACGGTTCACCGCTGATGAACGTCACCGGTGACCGTATTACGCCGCACGGTCTGTCCACCACCGGCTACGACGACGAAGGCGTCGCCGCGCAGAGTTGGGACATCATCAAAGACGGCATCCTCGTCGGATACCAACTCGACCGCCGCATCGCGGCCCGCGGCGGGCGCGAGCGTTCCAATGGCTGCGCCTTCGCGGACGCACCGAGCCACGTACCGATTCAGCGCATGCCCAATGTCTCACTGCAGCCCGACCCCAACGGTCCGGACTTCGAGACGATGATCGCCAGCGTCGAAGACGGCATCATGATCAAGGGCGACAAGTCCTGGTCCATCGACATGCAGCGCTACAACTTCCAGTTCACCGGCCAGCAGTTCCACCGCATTAAGAACGGCACAATCGTTGGGCAGGTCAAGGACCTCGCCTACCAGGCCATGACCACCGAGTTCTGGAACTCCATGAAGCTAGTGGGTGGACCATCCACCTACGTCCTCGGCGGCGCCTTTAACTGCGGCAAGGCCCAACCCGGTCAGGTCGCGGCCGTGAGCCACGGCTGCCCCGCCGCACTCTTCGAAAAAGTAAACATCTTGAGCACGGTTGCCGAGGCAGGAAAATGATCACACCAACAGAACTCATCGAGCGCATCACCGCGGCCGCTGATTACCACGACTGCATCGTCATCGTGCAGTACAAGACGCAGGCCAACCTGCGGTGGGCCTCGAGTACGTTGACCACCAATGGCGTCATCGCCGAGCAGCACGTCACCGTCATTGCCTTCGTCGAGGTCGACGGCGGTCTGGCGACCGGATCATTGACGTTCTCAGATGTCGACCCGAGTCAGTATGCGGCCATTGCCGCGGCCGCGGCCGATGTGGCGCGCGCCGCCGGCAAGTCCGATGATGCCGTCGAGTTGCTCACCGACACGACCTACGGTGACTGGCACGGTGCCCACCAGGCCACCGGCCCCGAGGTCTTCTCGTCGTTTGCGCCGGCTCTTGGTGAGTCCTTTCGTCAGTCCCACGCCGACCAGATTGAACTCTTTGGCTACGCCGAACACACCCACCAGTCAACGTGGGTGGGTTCCAAGGGCGGGCTGCGCCTCCGCCACGACCAGCCCTCTGGTCGGGTTGAGATGACGGCCAAGTCCCACAACCGCACCCGATCGACCTGGGAGGGTCGCCCCACCCGCGACTTCACCACTATCTCCATGGCCGACATTGACGCCAACATCCGCCAGCGCCTCGCGTGGCAGGAGCGCACGAGTGCCTACGAGCCCGGTCGCTACACCACTGTCGTCCCATCGGGGGCCATGGCTGACCTCATGGCCTACATCTTGTGGACCTCGTCTGGTCGCGACGCTTTTGAAGGCCGTTCCGTCTTCGCCCAGAAGGGCGCACCGGGCACCACGCGGGTGGGTGAACTCTTGGCATCGATGCCGGTGAATCTCTTCAGCGACCCGACCTACCCCGGGCTCGAAACCTCGCCCTTTGTGGTGGCAACCGAAAGCAATCAATTCACGTCTGTCTTTGACAACGGGGTGAGCCTGCCCCGATTTGATTTGGTGAACCGCGGGCATCTCGACAGCCTGATTACCTCGCGCGCCTCGAGTGCGCGTACCGGACTGGACTTTTCTCCCGTCGGGGACAACATGATCACCGAACTGCCTGGCGCCAGTGGCGACCTGAACTCGTTGGTCGCCGGTGTCGACAAGGGACTGCTGATCACGACCTTCTGGTACATCCGCACCGTTGACCCGACCACCTACCTCTTGACGGGACTCACCCGCGATGGGGTCTACGAGATTCGCGATGGTGAAGTCATCGGCGCGGTGAACAACTTCCGCTGGAACGAGTCCCCCGTTGATCTCCTCAGCCGCATTGCCGCCGTGGGCGCCACCGAAGTCACGGCGACCCGTGAGCTCGAAGAGTTCCAGCACACGGCCGCACCGGCCGTGGTCTTTCGCGACTTCAACATGTCAACGGTCAGCCAGGCCAACTAGGCAGTTGTCGCCATGGTCGCACCGGTAGGGTGCGACCATGGCGTTCCAGCCTCGAACCAAGAATGGCTTCGCGCCAAAGATCTGCGTGCGTTGCCAACGCCCGTTTGAGTGGCGCAAGAAGTGGGCGGCCGAATGGGAGAACGTGAAGTACTGCTCCAAGGCCTGTCGCCGCTAGTGGCCCGTTCGCTTCGCTACGTCGCCTTCGACCAACTCCACGAGCGCTACGGCGCCCTCGCCGATGCCATTCCAGCCGACGACATTGTGGTGATGATTGAAAACGAGGCCATGCTGTCGGCCACTCCCTGGCACCCCGAACGCCTCTACTTCTATCGATCGAGCGCGCGACACTTTGCCCAACGACTCCGTGAGCGCGGATTCACCGTGCTCTTCGAACGAGCACCCTCGACGGCGCACGGTCTACGCTCCGTCAAAGAGCGCTACCCCGATGTCCCCCTGATCGCCTGTGAACCCTCCTCGTTTCGCCAGCGCGATCGACTCGCTGGCCTCGTGGATGAGATGCGGCCCAACGACTTCTTCTTGACTCCTCGCCACGTCTTTGAAGAGTGGGCGGGCGCCCAGAAATCCCACGTCATGGAAAACTTCTATCGACTCCAACGAGTGCGCCTCAACGTCCTCATGACACCTGAAGGGCCCGTTGGTGGCGCCTGGAACTTCGACAAAGAAAACCGTCTCGCGCCACCCAAGAACTATGTCTGGCCCGAGCCCCTGACGTTTCCCCGAGACGATATTGACGACGCCGTTGCACTCGAATTGGAGCACACCCCCTCGGGTGCGTGGGCCACGACGCGTGAGGGGGCGCTGGCCCAACTGACGTACTTTCTCATTCACCACTTCGCCACCTTTGGCCCCTACGAAGACGCCATGGTGACCTCGAGTTGGTCGCTGCACCACTCACTGCTGAGTCCGTATCTCAATAACGGCCTCCTGCACCCCCAAGAGGTGCTCGACGCCGCCCTCGAACGCTTCGCCCACGGTGACGTGCCGATTGCCTCGGCCGAGGGCTTCGTGCGCCAAATCATTGGCTGGCGCGAGTACGTCAACGCGATGTACTGGTGGCAAGGTCCGGACTACCAGGAGCGCAACGGACTTGGTGCGACCACCCCTCTCCTTCCCCTCTTTGATGACGCCAGCGCCACCAAGATGAACTGTCTGTCATCAATAGTTTCGGACATTGATCAACGCGCCTGGGTGCACCACATCCCCCGTCTGATGGTGTTGAGCAATCTCGCCCTCGTTGCCGGTGTCTCACCCCAGGAGTTCTTGGCGTGGATGCGCCGACGTTTCATTGACGCCGCTGAATGGGTGATGGTGCCCAACGTCATCGGCATGGGTGTCCACGCCGATGGCGGTGCCATGATGACCAAGCCGTACGCGGCCGGTGGCGCCTACATCGATCGCATGAGTAACTACTGCAAGGACTGCCCCTACAACCCGAAGCTGCGCACCGGCGACACGGCCTGCCCTTTCACCACGCTCTACTGGGACTTCCTCGCGCGCCACGAAGCGGCGTTTTCAACGAACCACCGCATGGCCCAGCAGATGCAGGGGATGCGCCGCCTCGCCGATCTCGACGACGTGCGCCAGCGCGCCGTCGTTGTGCTCGACGGCCTCTCCCGAGGCACCATTTAAGACGTGACCACAGGCGTAGCTTCTTTCCTCCACCGACGAACACTGCCCCTGGCCACCGAAGTGACCAGGGGCAGTCTCTCGCTCTAGCACCTGAAGTGCGGCGGTGCTACTTATGGAGCAGTGACGAGCGCGGCCAAGGCCTTGAGCTCGGGTGCCAGCGCCAGGTTGACGTTGGCGTCAATGCGTGGGCTGTTCAGCAACACACCGTCGGTGTGCAGCTGTGCCATCTCAGCGTCGAGCTGCGTCATGACCTTCTTGGAGAAGGGGATGAAGTCGTTCACACTGGTCTGGTAGAGCACGGCAGCCAGGCCCTGACCCAACGCGTTGTTCAACGAAGGCTGTGGTGCGAAGTAGGTCTGGAAGATCACCGGCGTGAATGCGCTTGGGCTCTTCAAGATCCAACGGTCAATCTGGGCCTCGTCGTAGAGGTAGGCAGCCAACATGGCCATCTTCTTCGAGTCGTTGGCGGCGGCTGGCGTCATCAAGATGGGGTCGAACCCGCTCAAGATGCCGGACGCGGTCGCAATGACCTTGCCACCGTGGGCCACCGCCTCAGCGGCTGTGATGGGGCTCACGACAATGGCGTCAACGGCACCGGTCAGCACTGCGCCGATGTCGCTTGACTCGGGCAGGTTGACAAAGGTGTAGTCGTTCGCGGGCAGGTGGGCCTTGACCAAGAGGCGGTCAACCACGTACTGCGAGTCCTGACCACCGACGAAGGCAATCTTCTTGCCGGCCAACTTGGCGGGGGTCTTCAAACCCGCGGCGTAGGCCTGTGGTGAGACGATGACCTGCCAGTAGTTCTGTGGGTTGACCAACTGGTTCACACCGACGGCCTGAA
>DAINRA010000004.1:66581-90078 GCA_036742195.1 Acidimicrobiales bacterium | reverse complement strand
TGGTGGGCGCTGAGGGACTCGAACCCCCGACCTGCTGAGTGTAAATCAGCTGCTCTAACCAACTGAGCTAAGCGCCCGTAGCGCACGCGACGTGCGAAACGACCTTGCCTACTCTACTTCGTTCACTTCGTAGCGGTCGAAGTGAACTAGATCTGACCGAAGGCCAAGGTTGCCTGCAGCAGCTCCGGTGTGGCGGCAAACAACGGGTGTCTGCGCTCCATCCCTGCGACCACCAACTCCTCACCAAGGTAGTCACCGGCCACCGCACCCACCTCATTAATGAGGAGCAGGCCACCTAGGTAGTCCCACGTGTTCAGCGTCGAGAACTGCGCGACACCAAACACATCCAGTGATCCATCGGCCACCAAGCAGATCTCAAGGCTGGCGGCACCCAGTGCGCGGAACTGTGACCAACCGAGGTGCCGAGGGGGCAGGCCGGAGAAGGCAACGATGGCCTCACCGTACGCCGTGCATCCGCTCGGGGCTATGAGCGCCCCGTCACGAGTGGCCCCAGCGCCCGCTTCTGCTTCGTAATAGGTCTTCGTGGCCTGATTGACCACCAGGCTGGCGACAAGTTCGTTGCCCCGCATCACCGCGAGGCTGGTCGCGTAAAAGGGAATGCCCTGATCGCAGTTGGTGGAGCCGTCAATCGGGTCGACCACGACGGCGTACTCCCCCGAGCCCGTGACGCCCGACTCCTCCGAAATCACTTGCAGCCCGGCCCCGGTCAGCACCCGAACTGCCACCTCATCAGCGGAAATATCAAGGTGGTATTGGGTGTCGCGACCACCGGAGTAGCCCCGGCGGTGCTGGTCGGCCACGGCGGCGGCAATTTCGTCAGCGCACTGACGCAACAGGGGGGAGAAAGTTGAGGGCACGCTGCCACGGTAGTGGCTAAGGGCTAATCTAAGTGGCAATGGCCGCTATCGATGTTCCCGGTTTCGTCGCTGACCTTAAGGATCACGCCGTCACCCACGGATTCCACGTTCACGACGAGCGTCACTTCGTCGAAACCTACTCCCTGCGTCAGGCCTGGGAAGTTGACCTCCACCCCGAAGACGGCTGCGGCGGCCCGATTGACCTACACATCGAACTCGATGTCGACCCTCGCACCCTGCTCGCATTTGAAGACGCCGTCTTGACGCTGCCCGACGACGTCGACCCACCGGACGAGTTTCACTTCCCTCTCGTCCTGACGTGGTCGTTGCCCCCAATGGCCAACGGCCCCGACCTGCTTCGACTCGCCATTGACCTCGCCCCCGTTGGTGGCGTCGAGATGCCACTGGAACTCACCGCGACCGACTCCTTCGCCTCGCCCACCGAGCCAAGCGAGCGTCGCATTTCCATCGTGGCGCGCCGGGCTATCTCGCTGAGCCACGTAGCTCGCGGTGAAGACCCACTGTGCGACGTGTTTGAGCGTGGCCGTGGCGTCAGCGACTTCCTGCTGCAAGCAGCTGACGCATGGCTTGGCTAAGGCGTAGCGCCGTCGCCGGAGCGATCGCACTGACCACGTTCGGCCTCAGCGCCTGCGGTGTTGGGGCGGGCGTCTCGCAAGCAAGGGCGGCCTGCACGTACGTGACCAAGGCGCTGAAGTTGCAGCACGAAAGCGCGGCCAAGGGCATCACGGCGGCGCAGCGAGCGTCGCTTGAAACCCAAGCCCTGAATCTCCTGCTTCGTGCGCAAGGCGACGCTGCGGCGGCCACCTCGGCGGACGGCAGTTGGAATCCCTTGCAGACGACAATTGAAGAGGCCAACCGCGTGCCACTTCAGTTCGAAGTCCCAGCGCTCACACGCATCTGTCAGGTGGCGAACTCGTCGTCGCCCTACCTCGGCGCCTAGGCGACCGGGAAGCGCGCCTTCAGCCAGGTCAACGAGTTGGGTGCCAGCATGGCGTCTTCCCAGCCCTCGAGCAGTGACTGCAGGTGCTCGTGGTTGCCCACCTGGCCAATGATGACAATGGTCAATTCATCGATCTCTTCGGGAACCACCGCGTAGCCACCAAATGCGTCGATCAAGACCTCGGCGTCGGGCTCGGCCATGAGGTAGAGCTCACCGGTGGCTTCCACCCACGAGAGCTCGTAGCGGACACCGTCGGCATCGGTCCACTCGTCGCCAATTTCAAACTCGGCTGACTGGCGGCGTGCTTCGTTTTCTTCGTAAAAGGTTTCGATGTCCATGGGCTTAAGCCTACGTTGCCGCACCCACAACAACCGAAATATGTGTGTGAAATAGTGCGTCACTTGTGTGACGGGTCGGTGAGTTGGTCGCTCTGAACTGAGCGCCATGACACCTTCCATTGACATCCTGCAACAACTCCGACGCGACTGGGCCGCCACGTCACACTCCGCCATCTCGCGCCACGCACGCGATCTGCTCTGCGAACACCACCCTGGCCTTGGCCTTGACACCACCGAGGACATGGACGGGGTGTTGCGCGCACTCGACACGCGCAGCGGCAGGAGCGCCCTCGACAAAGCTCGCATTCTCGAGGCCCTGCTCGCCGAAGCCAGCACGCCGTATCTGCGTCGCGCGTTGTTGCAGACCTTGCTCCCGGGCGTCGTGTCAACGTGTCGCCAACTCCGCTTCGGCGACGGCATTATCGATGACCCCAGTGAGACCCTCACCATGGCTATCTCGATGTGCGACGAGCTGCTCAGCGACTGGGCCGGACAGCGCCGCGCGTACGCCGGCCCCGACATCTTGTCGGCCCTTCGCGGCCGGCTGCGTCGATGGTTGTTGAAAGAAAAGGAGGCCCGCCGACAACTCAGCCTGGACGGCAGCATCGATGTCACCTCCGAGGCCGGCACCGAACTCCTGACCCGCCTCGAGCAACTCCGCGGTGGTCGCTTCGACCGATTGGTGCGCCTGACCTACGCTCGCGTCTTTGAGGGTATTTCACTGCGTGACCTCGCCCGTGCCGATCACTCCTCACCGCGAGCCCTCCAAACGGAACTCCAGATCTTCGCATTGCAGCAGTTGCTCTCGTGAGTGAGGCCATCCTTGTCAAGAGCCCAAGTGCTCCCCTAATGTTCGAGATTGATGGAGAAACGCTCGACGCGATTGCGACTGCGCACGCTGCTCGCCTGGTCCAGCCCCGTCCTTATTCTCGTCCTGCTCGCCGGCGTCGGTTCCGTCGCCCGCCCCGCTCCGCCGACCCCCGCCTCGAGCAGCGCCGTGTCATTCTCGAACGGCTCCGGGGCGAACGGCGTGAGCGGACCGCTCGGCTCCGCGCTGCGTGGCGAGCTCAGTGGCGCCACCTCCGACGTCGTCTTGCCCCTTGGTACCACCCGCCCGTGGTACCTCAGCCGCAGCTCTTCAACGACCGCCACCTTGTGGTGCGGGGCCCAGGCCCAGCGAGTCCCGGCCAACGTCGTCGTCGCCACTACCCCGTCGTGCCAGCTCGAACTCCACACCACCGCACCCCAGGCGCAGCCATGGACGTTAACGCTCGTTCCCTAAAGCGACTGCTCGCCGGTCCGGTGCAGGGCATCGGTCTCGCCGCCTACTTTGTCTTCCTCCCCGCTTTGATCTGGGTCCGTTGGTTCCACCCTGGTCCACACCCAGGGCTCCTGCACACGCTCCTCGTCGTTCTCGCGCTCTTCTGGCTGGCCTTTTTGGTCAGCGTTGTGCGGGCGCTCAAAGACCGCCAGACCGAACCCGTCAACGGTGTTGCCTGGCTCGCTGGCGCGGTGGTCTCACTTCTCCCCTTCTTGCACCCCAGCCCGAGCACTCCGGTCGCCCGTGAGGTGCCAGTGAGTCACGTGGCGACGGCCACCCAAGCGCCGCTCGCAGTTCTTCCCGCCTTGTTGGCGACCAAGCGCCAGCGTGATGCGCAGCGCGTTGGAGGTGGCGAAGACGTTGTCAAGGACGTTGACCTCGAACCGCTGTTCGCGGTGCACCACTTCTTAAGCGGCGCCAAGGCCGGCCTGGCGCGAGTGCCCGACGACATCGTTGGACTCCCCACGCTTCATGATGACGACCCCGTCGTGGTCTGTCGGGTGAAGGAAGAAGTTGGCGCGACCACCCTCGCCTACGCCCGACCGGGCGCGACCCTGCCTCTGCCCCACCCCCTCTCCGCCAACCAATTACGACGGGATCTAGTGGGCCTCCCCGACGAGCGTATTGTCTTCGCCGACGATGAGCCTGCGCTGCTCCGGGCGCTCGCCACGCGGGGCAAGCGCACCACCGTCGTCTACACCGGTTCACCCAGTGACCTCGACGAAGAACTGCGGGCGCTGTGCGTCTGTGTCGCGGCCGGCGCACCGGAGCTACCCTCGGGCGTCTCACTTTCTCTTCTGCGCCCGGTGCCACAGGTACTGGGCATCGAAGAACCCTTCGTGCCCACCCTGCGGCGACGCTGCGTGGAGATGATTGCCTATCTCGCCCTGCACGACGATCCCGTCAGTGGCGAACGCTTGCGTGCCCGAGCGCTCATCAACGTCGACGTCGAAGCCTCCAAGGCGACGCTGGCCAACACCGCGACCGCGGTGCGGCGCTCACTCGGGAGTGATGCCGACGGCCCACGCCTGCATGCCGTCACGGCGGCCGGTCTCTACGAGGTCCATGGCGTGGAGACCGACGTGCGGCAATTCCACGGGTTGATCGCCACCGCACGCCGCGTCGGCGCGCAGCAGGGGCTCGACGCGATGGCCGAGGCTCTGGCGCTGGTGCAGGGTGAGCCGCTGTCGAGCGTGACCAAGGGGTTTGACTGGTTCTTCCTTGAGGGCCATCTCGCCAGTATCCAGCGTGATGGCGAGTGGGCGGCCTTTGCCCTCGCCCACGCCGCATCACAACAGGGTGACTACGACCTGGCCTTTTGGGCGCTACGTCAGGCCATGACCCTCGACCCCGGGAACGAGGTCATCCGCGACGCGCTCTACGCGACGCCTCGACTACGCGAGTTTGGACGCGATGTTGCCGGCGGTGCGCAGTACGAGACCGTCAGCACCCGCAGCGCTGTAGCGATGAGCTGGGCGCTGGCGCGCTTCGGCCACTAAGTCGTCGAGCAACTGCCCAAACGACACGAGGGGCTCAATGAACAGGTACTTCGAGAGGGACCCGGGAATCGTGTTGATCTCGTTGACGTAGAGCTCGGTGTCGTTCGCTAAGAAGTCGATGCGAGCAACACCACGCACGTTCGCCAGGCCGGCGATGGCCCGAGCGGCCGCTTCAATCTGGGCTGCTTGGTCACCGGGCAGCACGGCGGGCAGTTCGCGTGGCGCACTCACCATGCCTTCGCCACCGACGTACTTGTCGCGGTAGTTCAAGATCTCGGCCGAGGCCGTGCGGCGTAGGGGCTTTTCGATGGCCGAGAGCTGCAGCGTGGGATAGGTGCGAAGGGCAATCTGCACGTCAAAGAGATCACTGCGGTAGGGCTCCACCACGCAGCCCACAGCCAGGTGGGTGTTGGTGGTGAGACGTGCCTTGGCGGTCGCTAGGTCGGCCACCACGTCGATACCAATGGAGGAGCCGCCAAAGCGGGGCTTCAAGATGTAGGGGCCGTCAAAGGGCAGCGACGTCGTGTCGGCGCTCAACAGCACGCGGGGCAAGGTCGGCAGTCCGGCCTGGGCCACGACCGCGCCAAATGCCCACTTGTCCATACCGAGTGCGGCACCGGCCAGTGATGGTCCGGTGTAGTTGATCCCCGCCAAGTCCAGGGCGGACTGCAGTGATCCATCTTCACCCGGGCCGCCGTGCGTGGCCAAAATGACGGCGTCAACGTCGAGGCGGCGGTCTTTTCCGAGTCGGCCACCGGGGGCGTAGAAGCCGCCGTCAACGCCCAGGCGCAGCGTCAGCGCGGCGGCACCCTTGGGGACGCCGTCGAGGAAAGAGGCTGCTTCAACGTCGCCGGGAACCTGGACAAACTCACTCGTCTTCGTCCAGTAAATGCCGACGACGCCGTTGTTTCGCTGGTGGAGTTCTCGCAGGGCCAAGAGGCCGGTGAGAATCGAAATGTCGTGCTCCGGGGTAGGCCCACCAAACAAAACCGCTACAGACACTGGGTCCCCTTCGTGCGAAAAGATAACCCTTTAAATGTAGTGGTCAGGAAGGTCGTTGAGGTACAACACTGCGTCACCGGCACGCAGGGTGGCGCGCACCCACGCCACGGCGTCATCGCGGTAGCGAACTCGCATGGCCCCCGCACCAAAGCCATCGCTCAGCGCCTGCGCGTTGGTGCGCTGCACAATGACGAGCTCGGCCCCCATTGCCCGCACCGCGGCCGCCAGTGCGCGATTTTCACGGTACTGCTCCGGCCCGAGTTCAATGAGCCCCGGCGTCACCACCACCCGGCGTCCCGTCACTGCCTGATCCGCCAGTAGTCGCAGCGATGCGGCAGCCGACGCGGGGTTGGCGTTAAAGGTGTCGTCAATGACCACGACGCCCGAAGCTGCCGTCACCACGTTGGCCCGATTGGCTACCGGGGCAATGGCGTCGAGGCGCGCAATGAGTTCGGTTGCGCTTCGACCAAGCAACAAGGCCGTCGCAATGGCGCAGGCCACGTTGGTTGGCTGCACGCTCGCGATCGGGGCAATGGTGGCCAGTGATTCGCCATCAATGACAACGACCCAGTGGTCACCTTCGACGCGCACCTGCACGTCCGCTGGCTGCACGGAACCTGCCGTGCGCACGGTTTTGCCCGCCAAGCGGGCGGGCCAGTGCCGCAACCGCTCGTCATCAACATTGACCACCACGGCGGCGGCCGAGGTTGTGATTTCGAACTTGGCGGACTCGATGGTGTCGAGTGACTTCATGCGCTCGAGGTGCACGGGGCCAATCGCCGTAATCACCGAAATGGCCGGGGGGCACCACGCACAGAGCTCGGCGATTTCCCCCGGTCCGTAGGTACCCATCTCGGCAATGAAGACCCGGGTGCCGTCAATAAGACCTTCGTTGATGGCACGTGAGAGTCCGGCGCGATTATTGAAGCTCTTGGGCGTTGCCACTGTGTCGCCATCCACCCGAAAGAGGTCAGCCAAGTGATTCTTCGTCGAGGTCTTGCCGAACGAGCCCGTGATACCGACCACGGTGGGGGTCACCTGCGCGAGCCGACGAGCGGCCCGATCGACGAAGACTGCTGATTGACGGCGCTCCCACGGCTGCAACAGGCGCGTGGTCGCGTCCAGCACGAACGGCACCGCCCAGACCGCAGCCAAAGCACCCCACCACGGCTCGTGCGCGAGAACGCCAACGGCGACGACCACCACGGCCAGCACGCCCGCCACGATCGCCGTCGTGCGCAGGCGTCGCGTCCACACCAACGGTGAGGTGCGGCCACGCAGACTCAGGCCTGACGGACAGACCAGGCCATAAAAGGCCGTGGCAAGGACGCATCCCACCAGCGAGGAGAGGCACAGGGCGACTACGAAGGCTGCGGCCGACAGCAGCGACAGTGAAAGTGGGCGCTGGTTTTTCCCCACCCACACTCGTGCGCTGGCCACCGGCGGGGCCGACCAGCGAAGGAGGAATCGGGCCATGGCCGCTGGTTCGTAGTGCTCGCGCTGCAGGACCCGCAGCCAGCGGACCCCTTGGGCTATCAGTGCTGCGAGCAGGGCGAGCGTGCCGACGATGTTCATCACCGTATGCGTGGTCATGAGCAGTACCCCAGTGCGGCGGCAACGAGGGCATTCGGTGCTTGGGTGGGAACGAAGTGACCGAGAGACGTGATAGTCACCATCGTGGGGGGCGTCGCCATGAGCGTGGCCGCCTGCGTCGCCATGGCGAGCGGCGCGGCCGTGTCCTCGGCTCCCCAGACGAACGTCGTCGGCGTGGTGATCGCGGCCAGCTCGTCGTCATAACTTTCGTTCACGCTGGCGACCAGAACGTCCCGAAGGATGCCGCTGGCGTTGCGGTAGTCGGCCGACCCGTAGCGCTGGCGAGCCCGCTCCATGGCGTCGGCGCCAATCAGACCGCGCTTCGCCAGTGCCTTGATGACGCGATAACGAAGCGGTGACGATGACTTCCCCAGCGAGCGAATGAGTGGGACCCCGGTCAGGACCACGCCGGAGACTCGTTCGGGGTAGCGGGCGGCCAGCACCGTGGCGATACGGCCCCCAAAGGAATGACCGACGAGGACCAGGGGCGTTGGGCCCAGCTCTTCCAGCAGTGGGGCGACGAGTTCGGCGTAGTGACGCGCACCGCCAGCGACCGTTGGCAGTGGTGAGGAGCCAAAACCGGGCAAGTCCAGCGCCACCGACGCAACGCCGGCGTCGGCCAGCGCCGTGGCGGCCTCACGAAAATCGCCCGAGGAGCGACCCCATCCATGCAGCCAGAGCACCCGCACCGGACCATCGCCGTAGGACTCCCCGAAGAGGGTTCCGTTTCCGTAGGCGGTCAGCACAGACTTAAGGTTAGTAAGCAATATGCCCGACTTTTGGCCACGTCACACGATGCCGGTAGCGTCAATGGTGCAATGGAGACACCGAGCACCTTTGATACCGAACTTCTTGTTGGCCTCACGGTCGAGCAGCGCGAGGCGGTGACCTCCCCCGCGCGGCGTCTTTTGGTGAGCGCAACGGCTGGATCCGGCAAGACCCACGTGCTCACCCTTCGAATTCAGCGCCGTATTGCCGAAGGCGAGGTCGACGCTGACCACGTTCTCGCTATGACCTTCACCCGCAAGGCGGGCGATGAACTGCGCACGCGTCTCTTCCGAGCCGGGATCCGTGACGTGCGCGCCGGCACCTTTCACCGCGCGGCCTTGATTCTCGTCAATGAGTATCGTCGCGACCACCACCTGGACGCGGTGGTCATCGAAACGAACCGACGCCGCTTGGTCGGTCCACTCGTGACGCAGTTGCGCGAAGACAACTTCATCATCGACGATCACCTCATTCCCCGCATCGAGGCCGAGATTGGCTGGGCCTTGTCGCAGGGGTATGACGGCGCGGCCTATTCGGCCAATGCCCGCAAGCACCGGCGTGACTCGCCGCTGCCGCCCTCCAAGTTCGGGCAGGTCATTGACCGCTACGTCGGGCTGTGTCGCAGTCGTGGCGTGCTGGACTTCGACCTACTGCTGCAAGAAGCCGTCACTCTGCTCAAGACGAACAATGCGGTGAAGGCAGCCTTCCGTCACCGGACTCGCGCACTCTTCGTCGACGAGGTGCAGGACATGAATCCCCTGCAGTTTCAGTTGCTCCAGCAGATGGCCGGCGACGACCCCGACCTGTTCTGTGTCGGTGACCCCAACCAGTCGATCTACGGCTTCAATGGCGCCAGCCCGCACTTGCTCACCGAGGTGCTCCGCACCTGGCCCGACACCGTTGTACTCGACCTCACCCGTAATCACCGCTCCACCGCGGCAATCGTGACCGTGGCGAACACCATGCTGGAGTCCGGCGCCAAGGGCATCACGCCCGCGCGCGAGGGTGGCGCGATTCCGAAAGTCCGCGTCTACGACACCGACACCGACGAAGCCCAAGCAGTCGCGCGCTGGCTCTCAATCAACCACCAGCCCGGCTCACCTTGGAAGTCAATGGGTGTTTTGGCGCGCACCAACGCCCAGCTCGACATCATCGCCACTGCCCTGGAAAGTCAGGGCATCCCCTACGAGCGACGCGGCTTCGACCACGGCCCCACCTCAGATATCTCCGACGACGCCAATAAGCGTGAACTCCCACCAACGCCGCCCGACGCAGTGGCGCTGAGCACGATTCACCGCTCCAAGGGGCTCGAGTTCCAGCACGTGGTGGTCGTTGGCTTCGCCGACGGCCAGCTACCGAGCTACCAAGCCACGGGGCTCGTTGAGCGCGCCGAAGAGGCTCGCCTCGCCTACGTCGCGTTAAGTCGCGCGGAGAACACGTTGCTGATCACCTGGAGCAAGGGCCTCGACGATCCTCGCTTTAAGTCCCGTCACCCCTCGCCGTTTTTGAAGCCCATTGAAGAAGCGATTACCGCGCTCGAAGCGGAACGCGCGCCCGCCGCATCAGAGGTGGCCAAGTCCCGCTTGGCGGCGATTCGCCAGCAGCTCGAAGCAATCGACGACGAAAACTAGTTCAGCGTGGCGACCACGGGGGCGTGGTCCGAAGGCTTCTCGCCCTTGCGCGCCTCGCGGTCGACGCCCACGTGTGACACGCGCTGGGCCGTAACGGGGTCGGCGAAGAGATAGTCAATGCGCAGACCCCAGCCGCGGCGAAAGGCGCCGTTTCGATAATCCCACCACGTGAACTGTTGTCCTTCGGGCGTGTGCTGGCGGGCCAAATCTACGAGGCCCGTGTCGAGTAGGCCCTGCATGGCGTCGCGCTCCGGCTGCGACACGTGCGTGGCGTCGACGAAGGCCTCCATGTCGTAGACGTCGTCATCAGTAAGGGCCACGTTGAAGTCGCCACCGATCACGATGCCCGCCGAGGTGTCACGGTTCGCCACCTCGTCGCGGAGATCGGCCAACCAGCCCAACTTGTAGGTGTAGTGGGGGTTGTCGAGAGCACGACCGTTGGGCACGTAACAGGAGTAGACGCGCAGCCCGCCGCAAGTGGCACGAATGCAACGCGCCTCTTCGTCCTCGCCCAAGCCCGTGACTACGTCCTCGAGACCCACGCGCGAGAAGATGGCCACCCCGTTCCACTGCCCCTGGCCGTAGTGGGCCGATTCGTAGCCCAGAGCCGAGAGGCCTTCGAAGGGGAATTTGGCGTCCGTTTGCTTCGTCTCCTGGACGAGGACAATGTCCGTCTGGGTTTCTTCGAGCCACTGCGAGACCCGGGGCCACCGGGCCGTCAATGAATTGACGTTCCAGGTAGCGATCTTCACGAAGCGTCGGCCAGCACGAAGAAGATGTCGGCTTCGACGGCCGTCTGGCCGTTCACGGTCGCCACACCGTGCCCCTTGCCACCGCGGGCCGACAGGCGCGTCATCTCGGTGGTCAGAGTCAACGTGTCACCAGGGAGCACCTGGCGACGGAAGCGGGCGTTCTCCACCCCGCCAAAGAGTGGCAGGCGGCCAGCGTACTTCTCGTCGGCCAGCACCGCGACCGCACCGACCTGCGCCAGTGACTCGAGCATCAAGACGCCCGGCGTGGTGGGCCGGCCGGGAAAGTGTCCGGGGAAGAACCACTCCTCCCCCGTCAACGTCCACTCGCCCACCGCCATCTGGCCGGGCGTGATGGACAGCAATCGGTCAATCAAGAGAAACGGCGGACGGTGGGGAATCCAGTCCTGGGGGTTCAGTGAAAGTTCGCTCATAGTCCCAACTCCGCAATTCGACGTTCGCTATCTACCGTAATCAAGGTGAAGGCCCGCTTGTCGCCACGCTTGAGTACGTCGCGCGCACGCGTAGGTGCCGGCGTGCCCAGGTTGGTTGTCGGGGCGTAGCACTCGATAGTGGTGCCGTTCTTCAACGTGGCGGTGATCACCGCACCGTGGGACGTGAAGGCCATGACTTCGCCCTCCACGCGGCCACCGATTTTGACGGCCTTGACGAAGGCCGCAAAGGCCTCTTCGGGGTTCACGGGCTGACGGCTGCGACGCACCGCCACCACCGGCGTGGCCTCTGCGGCGGCAACTGCCTTCTTGACCGTCTTCTTCACCGCCGCCTTGGCCGGCTTTGTCGCGGCCTTGGCCTCGGGTTCCGATGCCGCGCCTTCCTTGGTCGCTTTTTTCATCACGGCCTTCACCGGCTTCGCCACGGTCTTCGTGGCACGTGTGCTCTTCACTGGCGTCAAGGTGTCGCCAATGGAGGGCGTTGCCCCACCGGGCAGGGTGACGGCGAGCTTCTTCACCGTCTTGGTGGCCGGCTTGGCGTCACGAGTGGACTTCGGCCCACGAACGGGCAGGCGGTCGGTAAAGATCCAGCCAACGCCCTTCACCGGCTTGCCGCCAATGAGGCGACCGACGTCAAAGAGCCACGGGTACTCGTCGTGGAACTCCTGGAATGAGTCGTTGCTCAAGACCACGGCGTTGATGCGCTGGGCAATCTTCAAAATGAAGGCGTCACCGCGGCCGAGTGCCCCGGCCGGTGGCGTGACAATCTCACCGGCAATTTCAGCTTCCTTGAAACGGGCCCGTTCGCCGGGGGCGACACGGTGCTCAAAGCTGGCGTCGACGACGACAATCACGTCGGCACTGGGGTGCTCGTCGATGAAGGCGCGCACGGCGTCATCGAGCTGCACGAGACTCGGAATCGTCCGGCCTTCGGTGGCCAGATTGGATCCGTCGACGACGACGCGCAGCGCCGTCTTTTTCATTGCAGCGCTCGGGTCAGCAAGTCAGCCTGTTCGGCCGAGTGCACGAGGTGCGATCCCGTTGCGGGGCTGGCCGATTCGGCACGAGCCACGTGGCGCATGAACAGGGTGTTCCACGCCAGGGTGCGCAAGTGCACGAAGGGCCAGGCACCCATGTTCTCGGGCTCCTCTTGCAGCCAGACCACGTCGGTGACGTTAGGGAACTTGGCCAACTCGGCCTCGATGTTCTCCTTCGGCCATGGGTAGAGCTGCTCGACCCGCACGATGGCCACGTTCTCAACCCCGAGCTCGGCGCGACGAGCGGCCGCTTCGTGGGCGATCTTGCCCGAGGCCAGCACGACGCGCGTCACCTTGGCGGGGTCGACGACAGTATCACCGAGGACTCGGTGGAAGGCGCCGTTGACGAACTCATCCAGCGGTGAACGCGTCTGGACGGCGCGCAGCATTGACTTGGGAGTGAAGATGATCAGCGGCGTGATGTGCTCGCGGCGCACCTGGGAACGCAACAGGTGGAAGTACTGCGCGGCGGTCGTAGGCTGCGCGATACGGATGTTGTTGCGCGCCGACAGTGAGAGGAAGCGCTCAATGCGACCGCTCGAGTGCTCGGGGCCCTGACCTTCGTAGCCGTGGGGCAAGAGCATGACCAGCGAGGCGTTCTGGCCCCACTTGTCTTCGGCGGCCACCAGGAAGTTGTCGATGATGATCTCGGCACCATTGACGAAGTCACCGAACTGGGCCTCCCACGCAACGAGTGAGCGCTTGGACTCCACGGAGTAGCCGTACTCGAAGCCCAGGGCGGCGTACTCACTCAAGAACGAGTCGCGGACCGTGAAGAAGCCCTCGGAGTCGAGGTTCGACAGCGGGACGAACTGGTCGCCGTTGGCGTAGTCGATGAGCGCGGCGTGACGGTGCGAGAAGGTGCCACGACGTGAGTCCTGACCCATGAGGCGCACGTTGGTGCCCTCGAGCAGCAGTGAGCCAAAGGCCAGCGCCTCACCCAATGCCCAGTCGACTTCACCGGCTTCGAGCAACTGCGTGCGCTGGGCAAACTGACGCTCGAGCTTGGGGTGAATGGTGAAGCCCTCAGGCGCGTGCATCGTGGCCGACGCGACGCGCGAAATCACCTCAGGGGTCACGCCGGTAGCGACAGCGGCCTCGTCGGACGGCACGTCGGCGACGGGGACGCCGGAGAGTTCAGGGACCGGCACGGTGCGGACTTCGTCGAGCACGCTCTGGAGACGGTCGTTGAAGCGGTCGAGGGCGGCCTCAGCGTCTTCCAGGGTGATGTCACCGCGGCGCACCAGCGTCTCGGTGTAGGCCTTGCGGACCGACCGCATGGTGTCGATCACGGCGTACATCTGGGGCTGGGTGTAGCTGGGGTCGTCACCTTCGTTGTGGCCGTGACGGCGGTAGCAGACGATGTCGATAACGACGTCGCGGTGGAAGGTCTCACGGTAGTCGTAGGCCAGGGCCGCGGCGCGAGCACACGCTTCGGGGTCGTCGCCATTGACGTGCAGAATGGGCGCCTGAATCATCTTGGCGACGTCGGTCGGGTAGAAACTCGACCGCGCCGAGATTGGCGACGTGGTGAAGCCCACCTGGTTGTTAATCACGATGTGGATGGCACCACCAACGCGATAGCCCGAGAGCTGGGAGAGGTTGAGGGTCTCGGCGACCACGCCCTGTCCGGCGAAGGCCGCGTCACCGTGAATCAAAATCGGCAGGTAGGGGAAGCTTGTGGGCTTGGGGGCCGACGGCGTGCCGTCGCCGGGACGACGGGCCGCGTCTTGCTTAGCGCGAACGATGCCTTCGACCACGGGGCTCACGGCCTCGAGGTGCGAGGGGTTCGAGGCCATCGAGACGGCAATGGTCTCGCCGCTCAGGTTGGTGTAGGTGCCGTGGGCACCCTTGTGGTACTTCACGTCGCCGCTGCCCTGCACGCTCTCGGGGTCGAGGTTGCCCTCAAACTCCGAGAAGATGTCGGAGTAGGACTTGCCCACGACGTTGGCCAAGACGTTGAGGCGGCCACGGTGGGCCATACCAATAACGGCTTCGTGCAGGCCGTCGCGAGCGGCGGCGTCCAGGATCGCCTGCAGGGCGACGATGGTCGACTCACCACCTTCGAGACCGAAACGCTTCTGGCCGACATAGCGAGTGTGAAGGAAGCGCTCGAAGACTTCGGCTTCGTTCAGTGCGCTCAAGACGCGCAGCTGCTGGTCGCTGGTCATCTGCCACTTCACGCCTTCGACGCGGTCCTGGATCCAGCGCTTCTGCGCAGGGTCCATGATGTGGCCGTACTCAATACCGATGGTGCGGCAGTAGGCGTCACGGAGAATCACGAGAATCTCCTCCAAAGTGGCCTCACGCTTCCCGGCCAGGCCGTCGACGACGAACGTGCGCTGCAGGTCCCAGATGCTCAGACCGTACGTCTTGAGGTCCAGCTCGGGGTGTAGTGCGGGGGCTTCCGAGTTGAGTGGGTCGAGGTGAGCGTTGAGGTGACCACGCACGCGGTACATGTTGATGAGTTCCTGCACGCGAATCTGCTTCAAGATGCGCTCGGCGTCGTCATCGGAGGCCAACGAGTTGTTGTCCTTGGCCCACTTGGCGGGCTCGTAGGGGCTGCCAATGGCGGCGAAGACGTCTTCGTAGAAGTTGTGGCCACCGGTCAAGCACTCGGCGACGTACTTCAAGAACAGACCCGACTCGGCACCTTGAATGATGCGGTGGTCGTAAGTGGAGGTGATGTTCATCACCTTGCCCACACCAATCTGCGCCAGTGCACGGGGGTCAGCTGAGTCAAAGCCCGCCGGCCACGACAGGGCACCGACACCAATAATGGCGCCCTGACCAGGCATAAGACGTGGCACCGACTGCACGGTGCCCAGGGTGCCAGGGTTGGTCAGCGACACGGTGGCACCAACGAAGTCGTCCGCACCCATCGTGCCGGAGTGGACCTTGCGCACCAGGGTCTCGTAGGCGAGGAGGAACTCGCGGAAGTTCATGGTGTCGGCGTCGCGAATAACTGGCACGACCAAGTTGCGGGATCCATCGGGGCGCTCAACGTCAACGGCGAGGCCGAGACCCACGTGCTCGTTGCGGCGCACGCCGGGGGTGCCCTTTTCGTCAACGGCCTCCACGAAGGCGGCGTTCATTGAGGGAATCGTGACGAGGCCCTGCACCACGGCCCAGGCAATCAAGTGCGTGAAGGAGACCTTGGCACCCGTGGTGCGCGACAGCGCCTCGTTCAGCGCTGCGCGGTTGATCTCGAGCAAACGAGCCGGCACGGTGCGCACGGAGGTAGCCGTTGGCACGGAGAGCGAGGCGTTCATGTTCGTCACGATGCGCGCCGCCGCACCACGAAGTGGGGTGGCATCGGCGTCAACGACAACGGCCGGAGTGGCTGCCGCGGCGGCGGGGGCGCTCAGGTGCGTCGTGGGCACCGTGGGCAGCGTGGAGGGCTTGTAGTCAGCGAAAAACTCACGCCAGCTGGCCGACACCGAGGAAGGATCAGCAAGGAAACGCTCGTACATGTCGTCCACCAGCCACGCGTTGGGGCCGAAGGAACCGTTGGAAGGGCGCGAGGAGGATTCAGGGGTAGTCATCCCTTCTAGCCTAGGTCTGAACCGATATCGCTGCGAACTCTTTTCTCGCTGCACACCTTCGAAAATCGTTGTAATCACTGGTGATGACAACATACAAAGTGTTGATGAGGACTATCCCCCACCACAAAGCAGTACTCCCGTGCGAAATGCACGGGAGTACGCCACGGTCATTGATGCCGCATCGCGGCGGTCACTCAAATAATCTGCACAGCCTCGGGGAAGTGGCAGGCCACGGCGTGGCCCTGGCCCTTGTCCTCGAGTTCGGGCATTTCACTCGCGCAGATGTCCTGCGCCTTGGGGCAACGAGTGCGGAATCGGCAGCCCGTTGGTGGGTTGAGCGGGCTTGGCACGTCGCCCTCGAGGATGATGCGCTTGCGCTTGCGCTCCGCCTTGGGGTCAGCCATCGGGGCGGCCGACAGCAGGGCCTGGGTGTAGGGGTGCTGCGGGGCCGAGTAGAGATCGACCTTGTCGGCGATTTCTACGATGCGACCCAAGTACATCACCGCCACACGGTCTGACACGTGACGCACCACTGACAAGTCGTGGGCAATCATGAGGTAGGCGATGCCGAACTTCTCCTGCAGGTCGGCGAGCAGGTTGATAACACCAGCCTGCACCGACACGTCCAGGGCCGACACGGGCTCGTCCAAGATGAGCACCTTGGGCTTCAAGATCAACGCGCGGGCGATTGCGATGCGCTGGCGCTGACCACCGGAGAACTCGTTGGGGAAGCGGTTGGCGAATCGGGGGTCGAGGCCCACGTTGCGCATGGCCTCAGCAACCAGCTCGGGGCCCTCTTCGTCGTTCCAACGGCCGTGAATAGCCAGGGGCTCGGCAATCGATGAGCCAATGGTCATCTTGGGGTCCAGCGAACCAAAGGGGTCCTGGAACACAATCTGAAGGTTCTGGCGAATGTCCTTCATCTCTTTACGAGACAAGCCGACAAGTTCAGTACCCTCGTACTTGATCGAACCCGAGGTTGGCTCGGCCAACTGCAAGACGGCGCGACCGGTGGTGGTCTTACCGCAACCGGACTCGCCCACGAGACTCAGGGTCTCACCGGGGAACAGGTCGAACGAGCTGCCGCAAACGGCGTGCACCGTTGCCGACGCCTTCGCGAAGGGCAGAGACGACTTCTTTTCGAAGTGCACGACCAGGTCGCGCACACTCAACACGGGGGTTGGCGTAGTGGTTTCAGTATCGTTAGTTGCCACTGTCATCTACTCCTTCAAGAATCTCTTCGGCGCCCACGAACATTGAGGCCACGGGCATGGCCGACACTTCGTCACGGAAGTGACAGGCCGAGAGGTGAACGGCACCACTGTTAGTGGTGACCTGCTCCAGCGTTGGCTCCGTGCTGCGGCAGATATCCTGCGCCAGCGGGCAACGTGGGACGAATGGGCAGCCACCGGTGTGGTTGATCATCGTTGGGGGGCTACCAGGGATCTGGCTCAAACGCTCCGTTGAGTCGGTGGTGTGGCTCGGAATCGAGCCCAACAGGCCGTGGGTGTACGGCATTGACGGGCGGTAGAAGAGGTCGTCAACATCAGCGAACTCCACCACTCGACCGGCGTACATCACGATGACGCGGTTCGCGACACCGGCAACGACACCGAGGTCGTGGGTTACCAAGATCAGTGCGGCCTTGGTCGCCTCCAACGCTGACTGCAGTGACTGCATGACCTGCGCCTGCACGGTCACGTCCAGGGCGGTCGTAGGTTCGTCGGCCAGCATCACGCGCGGGCTATTCGCCATGGCAATCGCGATAACGGCGCGCTGACGCATACCACCAGAGAATTCGTGGGGGTAGCTGTCTAGGGCGGCTTCGGGACGAGGAATGCCCGAAAGCTTCAAGAGCTCGATGGCCTTGGCCTTCGCCTCTTCCTTGGACATTTCCTTGTGCGCCTGGACTGCTTCAATGATCTGCCAACCGATGGTGTACACCGGGTTGAGCGAGGTCATGGGGTCCTGGAAGATCATGGAGACCTTGTCACCACGCATCTTGTACATCTCTTTTTCGGTGCGACCAACAATCTCTTCACCGTCAATCTGCACGGATCCGGTCACGTCGGCAGTCTTTGGCAACAGACCAATAAGGGCCAACGAGGTGACCGACTTACCCGAGCCGGACTCACCGACGATGCCGAGCACTTCCTGCTCCCCCAGCTCGAACGACAAGTCGCGCACTGCATTCAGCACACCATTGTCCGTCCGGAAGGAGACTTCGAGATTCTTGACGCTAACCACGGGCTGTGCCATGACTACTTCTTTCTGCGAGCGTTACGAGGGTCAAATGCCGCCTGCATGCCGTCACCAATGGCGAAGACGCACAGCACGATGAGCAACAACAGTCCAGCGGGGAACAGGAACTGCCACGGGCTGGTCGTTGCCGCGCCCTGGCCTTCCTGCACCAACATACCGAGCGACACGGCGGGTGGGACGATGCCGAGGCCCAGATAGGACAGCGTTGATTCAAGGAGGATGGCTCCCGACACGGTCAGCGTGGTGTTGACCATGATGGTGCCGATGGCGTTCGGGATGAGGTGACGGGTAATCACGCGCCAGCTGCTGGCGCCCAACGCAATTGACGCCTCTACGAAGGCGCGCTCGCGCAGCGCGAGGAACTCAGCACGAACCAGTCGGGCGATGTACGTCCACGAGAGTGCACCAATCAACAGCGCGATCAACAGCGGGCTGTTACTGGCGTTCTGGAAGATGTTGGACATAACGATCAAAATCGTCAACAGTGGCACTACCAACAGCAAGTCCACGATACGCATCAAGACAGCATCAAGCAGGCCACCGAAGTATCCAGAAATCGCACCAATCGCGGTACCGAACACCATGGCCATCGATGACACGATGAGCGCAACAATGAGGTCCTGGAGCGCACCCTTCAGACAGCCAGAGAACAGGTCGAGTCCAACATTCGTGGTGCCGAACAAGTGGTGCCACGATGGCGCCTGGTTGTAGTCGGATGTCAGCGTGCTCCACCCGTTGGGGTTCAGCGAGGTCTGGATCAACGCAATGGCAAAAATCGTCAAGAAGATTGCGATGCCCGTCATGGCCATCTTGTCCTTGCGGAATCGACGCATGGCAACGGTCCACTGCGTCTCAATCTTCGCGACAGAGCGGTTTTTCTTAAAGAGTTTCATACTTTCCTTAACGTGCGGGGACTCAGCGGTAACGGATGCGAGGATCGAGCAATCCGTACGCAATGTCCGCTAGAAGGTTGAACAAAATGACGAGGGTTGCAGTGAACAAGAGGTAGGCCAGCGTAATGTTCATGTCTTGCTGGTTCGCTCCCGCCAAGAACCAGCGACCCAGACCATTCCATGAGTACACCGTCTCGGTAATGACTGCGCCGCCGAGAAGACCCGCAAAGTCCAGTGCCAGCACGGTGGTGATCGGAATCAACGCGTTGCGCAGAATGTGACGGATGAGCACCCGTCGAGGACTAATTCCCTTCGAACGCGCCAACATGACGTGGTCAAGGTTCATTGTCTCGAGAATCGACGAACGCTGGTAAATCGTCCACGAGGAGAAGACCGCCAAGATCAGGGTGATAGTGGGCAGCGTCATGTGCGCGAAGTAGTCGGGAAGGCGTGAAAGGAATGGTCCAGAAATCGTTGGACTCGTCGCACCCGACGTGGACAGGTACTCGTGGTGGAAGTGCTTGTCGATTGGAATTGCGACGTAGAACTTCAAGAAGAGTCCAACCACGAATACGGGGGTGGCCAGGAAAAAGAAGGTGGTGAAGGTAATTGAACGGTCGATGATGCCACCGCGACGAAGTGCCGCGAGTACGCCCAATGACACCGCAATAACGACGGCCAGGATGAAGGCGAGGAGCACCATCCGCAGCGTCACCGTCATGTGTTGAAACAGCTGTGGTGCCACGGGAACGTGCGACATGTCGGTGCCAAGATTGCCTTGAAGAAGTCCCGAAAACCAGTGCCAGTAGCGCCAAGGAAGTGAACGGTCAAGGAACAGCTGGTGCTCACGGATCAAGATGGTGGCCTTTGGGGTCGTCGGGTTCATCTTCAGAGCGAAGAGTGGGTCACCCGAATACGCCACCATGACAAAGACGCCGACCGTTGCTACCCAGAGAACAATCAGACTTGAAATGAGTCGTCGCAATATGTATTTCAGCACCTCGCAAACCTACCACAGCGAGTGAATTTTTCGAAACATAAAAGTAAAGACGGGGGGCACGAATGCCCCCCGTCTTTAGTACTTCTGAACTGTCAACTAGTGACTAGTTGATGCCCCAGTTCTGAGCGTTCCAGTCAATACCAGCCTGCGTTGGGTTGTTAGCAACACCCGACACGTTGTCCGTCCAGAAAGCAGCTTCTGGGCTCTGGTAGAGGGGAAGGCTTGGCATGCCGGCCCAGAGGGCCTTGTCTGCCAGGGCGTAGTACTTGATCTCACCCGACAACGCCGTCTGAATGTTGGCCTGGTTCATGTAGTTCGAGGCCGTCACGTCAGCGTAGTTGCCGTAGTTGGAGCTGTTTGGCTGGCAAACGTTGTTGCTGTCAACCGTGCAACCATAAATGTTCACGTTGCCGGAGAGGAATGGCGAGCCAACCCAACCGAAGATGACCATGTCGAAGTTGCCTGCAGGCAGCGTTGAGTTCGAACGAACCACGATGCTCACGTTGATGCCGACCTTCTTCAGGTTTCCCTGAATGATCTGGGCTTCAGCGGCACGGACCGAGCTGCCCTTTTCCTGCAGGACAAACGTCAGCACAGGGCCCGTTGCGGAGCCGGTGTGCCACATGCTGTCCTTGCCGTAGTACAGGCCGGCGACGGAGCCCAGCAACGACATTGCCTTAGCGATACCGGCAGATGAACCACCAATGTCGTAGGCCTTGCCGTCAGGAGCGTAGCCCGACTGCGTCTTCTGCATGAAGATGTAGTTGTCGTCAGGCTGCGTTGCAGGGTACACCTGGCCAACCGTTGCGGCAATGATGTCCGAGCGGTTTACGGCGTAGGCGATGGCCTGGCGAACGGCAGTCTTAGCCATCCAAGTGCTGTGCGTCACGTTGAAGTCAAGGTGCTCGAACGTGTATGAAGGAATGATGCTCTGGTTCACGTTGGCCTGCTGTGAAGCCTGGCCCACCATGTCAGCGCTCACCGTCGTGGGCTGGAAGACCTGGAAGTCACCAGCGGCGAGACCAGCAATACCCTGGGTGTCGTCAGCCAGGTTCGTGAAAACAAGGCGGTTGATCTTGGCCGGTGTGCCCCACCACTTGGGGTTCTGGGTCTCAATGTAGGTGTTGTTCGACTGGTCAACGCTGCTCAGAACGTATGGTCCAGCGGACACGATGTTCTGCACGGCCTTTGAGGGGTCGTCCATGCCGGAGTTCCAACCAACAACGCGGGCGATGTGGGCGGGCAGAAGGCCGAAGAGACCCTGCCACTCTGGGTAAGGCTGACCCTTGAGGAACGTCACGGTAACCGTGCGTCCGTTGGGGCAGAGACCAGCATCGCGATTGGCGGTTGAACCAGATGCACAAGGCGTAGGCGTCGACTTGGTGACTGTCTTGCCCTTCACAACGGACGTCGTGACCGTTGGCGATGGGTTCGAGCCGACCACTGATGAAATCTGGTCGTAACCAGAGTTACCAGCAACGTCGTATGGCTGGCCGTCAACGTCAGTCCACAATGGGCGCACAATGTTGCCGTTGGCGTCGGTGTTTCCGGCGGAAGCCTGGAACATGTAGATGAAGTCGTCAGCGGTGAGTGGTACGCCGTCTGACCAGACAGCCTTCGGGTTGATGGTGTAGGTAACAACCTGTTGGCCGTTGGAGTTCGAGGTTGACGACGCCTTGGTCACAATGTTGGTGTCAATGACCAACTTTGCGCTGTCGTTGAACAGGTATGGCGAAGGCCAGATCTGGTTCAGAACCTGACCAAGGTAGAAGCTGTTGTTAGCCGAGGTGAAGTTGTTGAAACCGCTGAACGTACCGTCCAGGGCAACAACTGCCGTCGTCTGCGAGGCACTCGTCAAGGTAGGAATCGCAATGGACCCCGCCATGAGTGCCATGACGGCCACGCCGCCAATTAATTTCTTCTTAAGCAAGGTAACTCCTATTTGTCGTGTGCCGAAGCACTTAATGTAACTGTCGCTTTCTTATCACGAAAAAACAACCGATGTCAATAATCGTGATGATGGGCATCTCTCCGACATTTTCCTGCAACAATTTTGACCAGAATTGTAGGGAAAATGGGGTTTTCAGATGCTCGCTGCCCCCGAGGAAATTGGTCGCTGGATTCTCGCTTGCCCAATTTCCCCGTGGAGCCTAAGAAAACCGCTGCCCACGCGTCCGATCGGCCACGAGCAATTATGAGTTTCTTACGAAGATAAAGCCCAACTGGCGCGATGATGGGGCGACAGTCCGTTTGCCGAAATGGCGGCCTGGTGGGCGGCAGAGAGGTACCCCTTATTCGAGCCCCATTCGTATTCGGGGAACTCTAAGGCCAACTCCCCCATAATGCGGTCTCGCTCAACCTTGGCCAAAATACTGGCCGCTGCGACTGATGCACAGTGGCGATCGGCCTTGACCATTGTTCGGACCTCGGGGCGCAGCGACGACCCATAGTCGGGGGCAAGCAGGCTGGCCGAACTCGGGATGGTCAGCCAGTCGCGCTTTCCGTCCAAGATGACAATGTCGGGTGCCACACGCAGCGCCGCCAATGCCCGATGCCCCGCGAGGCGAAGTGCGATGGTCAACCCATACTCATCAATCTCCCCGGCACTGGCCCTTCCCAGCGACCAGTCCAGGGCCCATGATGTAATCGCCGGCACCAATCCTTCACGCTGCCTTGCCGAAAGCAGCTTTGAGTCATTAAGACCGACTGGCGCGCCCAAACTCGCCGCACTCACCACGACGAGGGCGCAATAGCAAGGGCCGGCTGCGGCCCCGGTGCCGACCTCGTCGAGCCCGGCAACTCGCTCGAATCCCTGCGCAAAAAGTTCACGTTCGTGGTCCAAGGTGACTAATGAACGCACGCCTCGTTTTGGTGGCACGGCGGGCGTAGTTGACACGGGGCTAAGCGTAGCGAGTCACCACCTAGGATTTGGCGTCATGTCGTCGAGCGCCATCATCATCCCCTTGAAGTCGTTCGCACAGGCGAAGAGTCGCCTTCGCGTCGAGGGGCTCGACGCTGGGCGCATTGCTCGCGAATTGGCCCAAGGGGTCATCGAGGCCGCGGCACCGCTCCCCCGATTCGTGGTCAGTGAGGACCCCGCAGTCCTTGGCTTCGCCGACAAACTTGGTGCGAACAGCATCCCTGTTGCGGTCGTTGGCCTCAACGAATCTGTGGCGCTCGCATATCAGGCGCTCGGTACTCAGTTTGATCGAGTGATCGTCGTGCACGGCGATCTGTTCTTCCCGGCTGGCATCAACGAACTCGGCGATGAAGACGACGCGCTTCTCGTCACCGATCATCACGGCACCGGGACAAATATCCTGGCTCTTCCAACGGGCCTCGATTTTGAATTCGCGTACGGCCCCGACTCGCGAGCCGCTCACTGCGCAGAAGTCCAACGCCACGGTCTGTCATTGCGCGAAATAGTTGCGGGTCCCTGGACGTTCGACGTCGACGAACCGTCCGACTTTTTTCGGCCGTAACGCAAAACAAGGGGGTCCGAAGACCCCCTTGTTTCTCTGCAGCGCGATGCGCCCAGTAGTTACTTCTTAGCTGGAGCCTTCTTGGC
>DAINRA010000004.1:0-66481 GCA_036742195.1 Acidimicrobiales bacterium | reverse complement strand
TTTCTCTGCAGCGCGATGCGCCCAGTAGTTACTTCTTAGCTGGAGCCTTCTTGGCGGGAGCCTTCTTGGCGGGAGCCTTCTTGGCGGGAGCCTTCTTGGCTACAACCTTCTTGGCGGGAGCCTTCTTGGCAACAACCTTCTTGGCAGGAGCCTTCTTGGCAACGGCCTTCTTGGCGGGAGCCTTCTTGGCAACAACCTTCTTAGCTACGGCCTTCTTGGCTGGAGCCTTCTTCGCAACAGCCTTCTTGGCGGGAGCCTTCTTGGCAACAACCTTCTTAGCTGGAGCCTTCTTAGCGACAGCAGCCTTCTTGGCTGGAGCCTTCTTTGCTGGGGCCTTCTTTGCAGGGGCCTTCTTTGCGGCAGTAGCCACGTTTCCTCCTTGAGATAAACACAACAAGCAGTACCAGCTCGACACCACCTTGGTGCGTTGCTCTCGGTACTACCCCACAGCGCGTGCACTCGAACATGTACGCATCGACAACGTCGACACGTGACTGCACGCAGTGCACGTTCCTAGGTGGAGGGACGATGATCGCCACATGCGACGACACATCAAAACGTCCCCTCCGCAAAGGACAACTTAAGTTCACTCGTTCCACCATCGAATGTCAAGTATTTGCGACACGCAACAGTTGCGTGAACGTGGAGGACAACGGCATCTATCTCGGACGTTCGTCGCGTGGTGACGTGACGAGTGGTTCGCAACGATCGACACTCGTGCTTGGACCAAGTCGAAGTGGCAAGACGTCGTCACTCATCATTCCCAACTTGCTCACGACGCAACGCTCGAGTGTGATCACCTCAACGAAGGATGACATCGTGCGCATCATGGCGAACGTTCGAAGCGACGCAGCGACGTTGCTCTTCGATCCATCAGGCACTATTGCCACGCCCAGCGGTGTGCGTCGAGTTGGCTACTCGCCCGTTCGCCAGGCACAGACATGGGACGGCGCGGTCCTCGCCACACGTTCGCTACTCGACGTCCAGTCCCATGGTCGCGGGGGCGCATTCGAAACGCACTGGAGCGAACGCGCGGGGGCGTTGATAGCGCCGCTACTGCACGCCGCTGCGCTCGCTGGGCGTTCACTTCCCCACGTAATTAACGGGATTGACGCACGCCGAGCGGACGAGGCCCTCGCAATACTTCATGAGACGCATGGTGAATCGCATCCGTCAGTGACCCTGCTCGGCGGCATTCTGGCGAGCGAAGAACGTGAGCGTTCCGGCATCTGGTCGAGTGCATCGGGCCTCTTCGCTGGAGTTCGCACCGATGCTGCACGCCAGGCGGCGCGAGAGGCACCACTCGACATTGGTGAGTTCCTCTCGGCACCTCACCAACTACACATCGTGTCGCCCAGTCAACACCAAGAAGTCACCACACCACTCGTCGTCGGCATGATTGATGAACTCATCCACGCGACGTACGAGCGCCACCACCACGGCGCGCGACTCTTGTTGGCCCTCGACGAGTTGGCTAACGTCGCGCCACTCCCCCGACTCGCCAGCGTGGTGAGCGAAGGAGGTGGACAGGGCGTTCTCACAATGGCGTGTCTGCAAGATCTCTCTCAGGCACGTGCCCGATGGGGAAAAATCGCGGAAGGATTTCTCTCCCTCTTCGCCACGACCGTGGTCCTCCCCGGCATTGCTGACCGGGTCACGTTGGAGCTACTGCAGGATTTGGCAGGTCTCGCACTTCACCTCGAGCCAACCATCCAAATGAATCGCCGAGGCAAGGCGGTGGGTCACTCCTTGTCGTGGCGCGAGCGACGGAGGGTCAGCCTCGAGAAAATGGCTCAAGGTCGAAGTGGACACGCTCTTTCCCTCGACAGTCGCAAGCGGGTGGGGTGGGTAGAACTCACGCCGTGGTTTTCTGACGCGCGATTCCGCACCTACCTCGAGATCTCGTGAGCTCTTCGCTCTCGTGCAGGGTGGCCCCGCCACTCACTATCGCCGGCCAGGGTCAGCGGTCGCGGTCCGCGTTCATTGACCAAAGACCGCTGGAGCGCCGCATCGAGTGAGAGCGTGCGTAATCGGCTGCCATATTCCTGACGAAAATCGGGGTAGCGAGCGTCGAAGGCGGCCTCCCAGCCTTCAGGGTCTAGGCCAAAGGAAGCGGCATCGCACCAGGCCTCAACGAGCACCGGCCGCGTTATGTGCTGGTGCTCGAGAATTGAACGCGCAAACGCCTGTTCATCGAGGACACTCCGAGAGCGAGATGGTTCGCGGACAACGGCCACCGGTTCGAAGTGTGCTCGCTCTTTCTCCCACTTGCGAACAATGTCGTCTCGGCGCCAGAAACTCTTTTCGGGGCGGTTATCAAAATGGCCACCCCAGAGTGCCCGATAGCCCTCGTCTACACCGGCCACGTGCTCAACGCCGTGAAAGGACCGCCAGGGTCGCCACGATGTGGTGCGCGCAATCTCGATTCGCAGTGTCGCGCGATAGAGAGCGTCCGCACTTGTCGCGTAGGCGCCGAGAACTCGGCGCTGCAACACCGTGGTATCCCCGACGGGGCGAGAGCCCACAATGACGTGGTCGTGGAGGTGGGGCTCACCGTGGCGATTCACGCCGTGGGTAAAGCCGACGATTCGCGACCACTGTGCCGGCTCTTCGACGTCTCCACCAAAGCGACGATCACGGATGACGAGACCCCGCGACTCGAGGTAGCGCAGGGCTGCCAGGACCGCGTGGCGGTGCGCCCGCACCACGGCACCGGCGTCGCCACTGAGCGCCAACAGAATTGAAATTGGTCGAGGCGCGGCGACGACAATGTCGTAGCCCGTGGTACTCGTTCGCTGCCCCGGAGTGAGCACGCGTGCGACCGAATCAGGATCGCAGGGTCCCGTACCCCGAATCCACCACCCGGCCGGACCGTCCCTGACGCCGTCGAGTTCGTTCGCGGGGTCACGGAAATAGTACGAGACGTCACTTCCCGTTCGACGCAGTATCCGGATCATGGTTCACCTTTCGGTGAACCAACGGTCGCTTAGAGGGCGTCGAGGATGCTCTGGGCCAAGGCACGACCAGCCGAGGCGTACTTCGGCGTCACCACCACGGCGCCGGGTCCGGCCAGCAACATCAAATGGTCGAGGAACTCACTGGTCGCTACCCGGAACTTGACGGCGTGCTTGCCCTCGCCGAGCGAGACCCACTGCGCACCCGGAAGGGGCTCGAAGAGGTACCGCGTGGCCGCGTCAACAATGCAGACAACTTCTTCGCCCGACTCAGCAATGTTGGTGAGCCAGTTCGGTACGTCATCGACGGGTCGGGTTTCGGTAGCGGGAGCCTGGGCGACAATCGCGTTGATGCGGTCGACGCGGAACGTGCGCCAGGCACCACGCGTGGTGCAGAAGGCGCGCACGTAGCTGTGGCCGTTGAGCTCCTTCACGTCGCGCGGCTCAATGGTGCGCTCCACCGACTCGTCGGAGTAGCCCGCGGTGTAGACAATCTTGATTTGCTGCTTTTCGTTGACCGCGTTGTAGATCTTCACCAGCAGTGGCTCGACCACGGTGTGCTCAATCACCACGAACTCACGCACCACACTCTCAATCTTGGTGATGGCCGAATCAATGGCGTCGTCAGTGTAGATCCGCGCGGCTTCGCGCAATGCCACGTTGAGCTCAAAGAGGTCGCGCCACATGATGGCGGGTGGCTCGTCCTGGGCGTCGTCGAAGTCGGCGTAGTACAACGAGTCGTCGTTCTCTTCGTCATCCCAGTCGTCGCACTCCTTGGTGATGCGCGCCGGAAAGCGCCAGGTGCCGTCGTAGCTGTCGGCAAAAGGCTCCATCGTCACCAGGCGACCCATGATGGAACGGACATCTTCGGGCCGCATCGAGAAGCGGCGAGCCAACTCCGAGACACGCAAGCCCGCGGGGCTGTTGTAGACCGCGTGGAGCAGCTGCAGGGTCTGACCCAACACGTCGGAAGTGGACGTGGTGGGAAAGACGATGTCATCGAGCTTGGGGGTCTTGCCCTTATTCACGCCCTTGAGCCACGCCGTCAACTCCTTGACGAGCGCCTTGGGGCTGTCGAGGCGCAAACGGTCCGCGCCCTCAAGCACGAAACGCAACGCGGCGTGGGGGTTGTCAAAGGTGATGCCCACTTCGACCTTGCCGCTGCCCTTGGTGGCCGTGACGGCCTTGGGGTACTGCGACTGCAGCAGTTCGGCGTAGTTCGCGTTGGTGGCCACCACGACATCGATGGGTGTGGGGGCCTTTTGGAACTGAGGGCGCCAGGCCTTTGCGGCCGCCAGTAGTTCTTCGGAGGCGACGAACGATTCGTTGAGCACCACGGGGATCGACGTCATGCGCGAGTAGCGATAGCCCTTGACCTCATCCGTGCCGGCCACGCGGGCAATGAGATACGACACGCCGTCGATCTGGACGTTGGTCAGTGGCTCAACCACGCGCGAGCGCTTGGTGGCGGACTGGTACTCAAATTCAACGCGGCGACCCAAGTGCAGCGCACGCATGATCGGCCCGTGATTGAGTGAGTACTCAAGACCACCGTCGGCCGCGGGCACGTCACTGAAGGCGCTGAATGCACCGGAGCGACCAAAGCCGCAGAAGCGAAGGGCCAGCGACACGACGCGCTGCTCCTCTTCGGTGAAGTGCATCACTGGGGCGTAGGCGCTAGCGGGGTCAACCTGATAGCCCACGCCGCCGCTCGGCATCTCGACGGTCAGGATTTCGAATCCCTGCTCGCGGATGGCCTTCTTGTCACGTTCGAACTTGCCACGCACGGCAACATCGGTGCCTTCGTAGGCCTTGACCTTCTTCGGACGAACACTCGTGACGGGATACTCGTCAATGGTGAGCTCACGAAGGATTTCTTCCTGGGTAATCGGCTTGGACGTTTTAAACGCCCGTTGCAGCAACAGACAGAGCGCCACAATGCGCTCGCGACTCTGCTCTTGACCTCCGCGGTACCCGCTCATGTGACTCCACCTCTCGCCCCGAGGGCACTTACGACGCCGGACTGCTCGACGCCTCGACGGAGGCGGCCCGATGCCGGCACGACACCTTAGGGTAGTTGCCAATCGAGAGCATCCCGATTTGCCCCATTCTCCAAGGCTCGCCGGTCGCACCTCGCGGGCGCTCCGGTAAACTGCCTCAGCGACCCGCAACCTATCGGAGCAGGAACTATGCCAACATACGAATACGAATGCCACAGTTGCCACGCCCGCATCGAAGCGGTGCAGTCCTTCGCCGACGCCCCTTTGACCACGTGCGAGACCTGTGGTGGCGAACTCAAGAAGGTCTTTAGCGGTGTGGGCATCGTGTTTAAGGGATCGGGCTTTTACAAGACCGACTCGCGCACCTCGAGCGGCGACTAGTCGTTCCCGGTGCGCCAGCGCCACTGGTTGCTGCGAGCACCACAACTAGGCTGACCTCGTGCTATTGACGTCCATTCAGTCCCCGGCTGACCTTGAAGGTCTGACCTACGAGGAGTTGGACCAACTCAGCGCTGAACTTCGCGAGTTCATCATCGCGACCGTCACCACGACGGGGGGCCACCTCGGGAGCAACCTCGGCGTCGTGGAATTGACGGTTGCCCTGCACCGCGTCTTCGACTCGCCCAACGACATCGTGCTGTTCGACACCGGTCACCAGTCCTACGTCCACAAAATTCTCACGGGGCGCATGGAGAGTTTTGCCAGCCTGCGCAAGCGCGGTGGCCTCTCGGGCTACCCGAACCGGACCGAGAGTGAGCACGACTGGATCGAGTCCTCGCACGCCTCCACCGCCCTCTCCTACGCCCACGGTCTGGCCGTCGCGCTGGAACAGCGCAAGGAACTTATCGGCCACGGGGGCAATCGCCACATCGTGGCCGTCGTCGGTGACGGATCGCTGACCGGCGGCATGGCCTACGAGGCACTGAACAACCTGGGCGTGGCCGGCTCGCGTGTGGTCATTGTGCTTAACGACAATGGACGCAGCTACGCCCCAACGGTGTCAAAACTCTCCACGTCGCTCACGGCGCTTCGCCTCAATCCCCGGTACCTGTCGCTGCGCGAGCGCATTCGCCGTTGGCTCCCGCGCCTGACACGACTGGGCAAAATGGCCTACAAGAGTATCGACGGTGCCGCCACGGTCATGAAGGAGATGGTGACCCCGCGCGCCTTCTTCGAAGACCTCGGCGTTCGTTACGTGGGACCGATTGACGGTCACAACATCGCCACCATGGAGGCCGTATTGCGCTCGGCCGCCGCGTGGGACGGACCAATCGTCGTGCACGTATTGACCGAAAAGGGCAAGGGCTTCGCACCCGCCACCGAAGACTCGCTGAAGATGCACGACTTCAAGCTGCCAGCCAAGGGTGCCGACAGCGCCCCGACCCCCTTCACCCGCGTCTTCTCCGACACTCTCGTCGAGTTGGGCGCCGAGGATGATCGCGTGGTCGCCATCACCGCCGCCATGGCGGGCCCCACCGGACTACTCCCCTTTGCCGAGCGCTTCCCCGATCGATTCCTCGATGTCGGCATCGCCGAACAGCACGCCGTCACCGCGGCGGCTGGTATGGCCATGGGTGGGCTGCGACCCATTGTTGCTATCTATTCGACCTTCTTCAGTCGCGCCTTCGACCAGGCCAACCTTGATGTGGGTCTGTTAAATCTGCCCGTGGTGTTCGTCTTTGACCGCGCGGGCATCACCGGCGACGACGGCCCCAGCCACCATGGCATTTTGGACATGGCCCTCTGCCTCGCTATCCCCAACATGACGGTCTTCGCGCCATCAACCACCGACGAAATCCCCGGCATGCTGCGCAGCGCGCTGGCCTTGAACGCTCCAGCGGCGATTCGGTTCCCCAAGACACCGCCGGTCGCGATCGACGGACTCGTGGGTGAAGGCCTCTCTGCTCGTCGCATCCGTCAGGGCGACGGCTCACTCTGTGTTCTGGCCGTGGGCAAGATGGCGGCCACCGCCTACGCCGCACTGGCGCAGATTGCTGACGCCGACAAGGTCACTCTCTATGACGTTCGCGTGCTGCCGCCCGACGCCGCGATGATCGACGACGCCGCTCGCCACCAGCGGGTCATCACGATTGAAGACGGCACCCGCCACGGTGGGGCCGGCACCCTCATGGTCTCAGCGGTCCGTTCACGGGCCCAAGACCTGTCAATCGCGTTCCCCACCACCCGCATTCTCGGCGTCCCACGGGCCTACCTCGAACACCACAAGCCCGATGCCCTCCTAGGTGAAGTCGGTCTCGACGTGGCCGGTGTGGCCGGGGCCATTGAGCGACTCTTGCGTGATGAGCCCGAGTTTGCCCGGCCAATTCCCGAGGCGCCACGCCCCCACTACCTCTAGTTCGGCAGCATCGCCGACGGCTCCCCGTAGTCTGAAGCCATGACCTTTGACGTAGAAAAGTCCACTGACGAATGGCGCAGCGAGCTGAGCCCTGAGCGCTTCGCGGTTTTGCGCGAAGCGGCCACCGAGGCCCCCTTCACCGGTTCACTCTTGAACGTGACCGCCGACGGCAAGTACACCTGCGGTGGTTGCGGTCAGGTGCTGTTCAACTCCGGCCAGAAGTTCGACTCACACTGCGGCTGGCCGAGCTTCGACGCCTGCGAGCCCGGCACGATTATCGAGCGCGAGGACCGTTCACTGGCCCGTGTGCGCACCGAGATTCTCTGCTCCCGCTGCGGCGGTCACTTGGGTCACGTCTTCAACGACGGACCAACGCCGACGGGTCTGCGCTACTGCGTCAACTCCGTCGCCATCGACTTCGACGCGGAGTAGATCAGACGTCGAGGAATCGACGAATCGCCAGCGCTGATCCCACTGAGCCAACGCTCACGCCCACGAACAAGACCACCAGGTCCGTGCCGTAGACGTCGGTAGCGCTCAACTGGAAACTGTTGTGCAGTGGATACCAGATGTGCAGAGCGGTCACGCCCAAGATGGCGATACCTGACCCCAGCAAGCCCTGGACGAACCCTTCGGTGATGTAGGGGATCCGGATAAACCAGTTCGTCGCGCCGACGAGCTTCATCACCGACACTTCTCGGCGACGAGCGAAAATCGCCATGCGGATGGTGTTCAAAATCAACACAATTGCCGACAACAGCAACACGCCGGCCAGCCCCAAGAAGACCACCTGCATGATGTGGATCGCGTGCTCCATCTCACGGATCTGCTGCTCGGGGTCGGTCACGGCGTAGACACCGGGCTGGTGCTGGAACGTTGACTGAATGGTCAGGGCGTCCGTGGGGACCGTCGGCACACAGCGAAAGGCCGTGGGCATCTCCGAGACCGTCAGGTTCTGCATCTCCGACGGTGGCAACAGCTGCTGAGCCTGGTGGTAGTCCTGGGCCTGAGTGAAGTAGGTGCAGGTCTTCACAATTGGCAGCGTGGCCAACTGGGTGCGCACGGTGTTAATTTCACCGGGTGAGGCCGTCGCGGCCATCCACACCGTCACGCGGGTGCCGCTCTCCCACTCACTGGAGGCCTGCGCCGCGCTCTGCTTGAGCAAAAGGGCCGAGCCCACGAGTGACAACGACACGGCCACCGTCAAAACGGCGGCGATGGTCATCAAGCGATTGCGCCAGAGGTTGGACAGCGTTTCTTTGAATGCGTAGCGGAAATAGACCTTCATTAGAGCTTCGCCTCATCCATGCCGTAAACGCCGCGCACCTGGTCGCGGACGAGTTCACCCTTTTCGAGCTCGATCACTCGTCGGCGCATCCGGTCCACCATGGCCTTGTCGTGCGTGGCCATGACGACGGTGGTGCCGGTGCGGTTAATACGCTCCAGCAACGACATAATCGACTCGGAGTTCGCGGGGTCGAGGTTACCGGTGGGCTCGTCCGCCAAAAGAATCAGGGGGCGGTTCACGAAGGCGCGGGCGACGGCCACGCGCTGCTGCTCACCACCGGAGAGCTCTGAGGGGAGGTTCTTCGCCTTTTCGGCCAAGCCGACCAGCTCGAGGATCTGGGGGACCTGACTCTCGACCGTGGAGCGCGGGCGACCAATGACCTCCAGGGCGAAGGCCACGTTCTCAAAAACTGTCTTATTCGGCAGCAAGCGGAAGTCCTGGAAGACGCAGCCAATATTGCGGCGCAGGTAGGGCACGCGCCACTTGGGCAGCGCACCAATGTCGCGGCCCGCTTCGAGAATCCGACCCTGGTCGGGCAGCTCTTCGCGCAGCAGGAGTCGCAGGAACGTGGTCTTACCGGAGCCGGAGGCGCCGACCAAGAAGACGAACTCGCCCTTTTCGATGTCCAAATTGACGTTCGACAGCGCGGGCGTCCCGTTCTTGTACGTCTTGGAAACGTTCTCAAATCGAATCACGGCGTCACCCCTCGGTGGGTTCGTTCGACGCGTAGCGCGTCACGAGTGCTTCCATTCTACCGCCCACCACGAAAAATCGAGGGCGAAAACCCCTTACAAATGGGGGTATTGGGAACTTCTTAGGCTTTGGCGCGCTGGCGACGCAGCTCGGCTTCCATAAAGCCGTCGAGGTCGCCGTCGAGCACGGCGTCGACGTTGCCCGTCTCAAAGTCGGTCCGGTGGTCCTTGACCAGTTGGTACGGCGCCTGGACGTAGGAGCGGATCTGTGATCCCCAGGCGTTGTCGCCACGGTTGCCCGATAATGCGTCGAGCTCGGCCTGTCGCTCGGCGCGGGCCTTCTCGGCCAACTTGGCCGCGAGGATCTGCATGGCGCGCGCCCGGTTCTGGTGCTGAGAGCGTTCGTTCTGGCAACTCACAACGATGCCGGTCGGCAGGTGCGTAATACGAATGGCCGAGTCCGTCTTGTTGATGTGCTGACCACCGGCACCCGAGGCGCGGAAGGTGTCGACCCGCAGGTCCTTTTCCTCAATGTCGATCTCGCCGGCGTCATCGTCAAGGAAGGGCGTGATTTCAAAGGAGGCGAAGCTGGTCTGACGACGGGCCTGAGAGTCGAACGGACTAATGCGGACCAGTCGATGCACGCCGCGCTCGGCCGACAACCAGCCGTAGGCGAAGCGACCTTTGATGATGAACGTAGCCGACAACAACCCGGCCTCTTGCCCTTCGGTGGCTTCGTCGACTTCAATCACGAACCCGCGACGCTCCGCCCAGCGCATGTACATGCGAAGGAGCATCTCGGTCCAGTCCTGGGCGTCGGTGCCGCCGGCACCAGCGTGGAGTTCCACGATGGCGTCGTTCGCGTCATACGGGCCCGAGAAAAGACTCTGGGTTTCGAGCCCGCTGATGTGCTGGGCGATGTCACGCACCGCATCGAGGAGTTCCTCGAGTGCCGATGCGTCTTCTCCCCCGCTCAGCGCCTCGCGCGCGAATTCAACGAGCACGTCAGCGTCATCGAGGGCCGAGCGCAGGCCGTCGAAGGCCTCGAGATCCGTCGTCAAACGACCGAGCTCCGTCGTGACAGCGCGGGCGTTGTCCTGGTTGGACCACAGGTCCGGATCGGCGGCCTCTTCGGTCAACTGGGCGTGGCGCACCCGCTGCTCGTCGATTTTCAGGTACTCGCGCGCCGCTTCCCAGCGCTGCGCCAAGTCGACCAACGCCGACTGCGCATCACGGAGTGCGTGTTCCGCCTTAGGGTCGGCCATGGCACTGCTTGAACTTCTTGCCCGACGCACACCAGCACGGGTCGTTGCGGCCGAGCTTTTCGTTCACGGCGACGGGAGCGGCGGGGGTGTCTATCTCCACGGCTTCGACGTTGGTCACGGCACCCTCGAGGCCGGTCGTGGTGTCTTCGACAACCGCCTCGGCGCCCGCAACGTCGATGTAGCTAATGAAGCGCACGAAGTCGCGCTCCACCTGTTCGAGGGAACGGCTGAAGAGGTCGAAACCTTCGCGCTGCCATGCGGTGAGTGGGTCGACTTGGGCAACCTGACGAAGGTGGATGCCTTCCTTGAGGTAGTCCATGTCCGAGAGGTGTTCACGCCAGCGGCCGTCGATGACCTGCAGAAGCACGTCGCGCTCGACCTCCTTGGCCGTTTCGAGCCCCTCCGGGAATGCGGCGCACTTGGCCTCGTAGAGGGCCAGCGCGTCGGCAACCGCCGCCGCCACAACCTCTTCGCGGTCGTTAAAGGTAGCGAGCACCTCCTCGGTCAAGGTCGTTGGGAAGGATGCCTGCAGTTCGACAAACAGGGCGTGGACGTCCCAGGCCTCAGAGAAGTCGCTCTCGAGCTGGGTGTCGACGATCTCGGTCACGACGTTCTCAATCATCGTGAGCACTTCGCTGTGAATGTCCTCAGAATCAATGATCTGCAAGCGGCGGGCGTAAACGACCTTGCGCTGCTCGTTCATCACTTCGTCGTACTTCAGTGTTTCCTTGCGCTGCTCTGCGTTGCGACTCTCGACGGTGCCCTGCGCACGTTCGATGGCCTTGGACACCATCTTGGCCTCAATGGCCTCGTCGTCGGGCATGGCCCGGTCCATGACCCACGAAACGGCGCCCGTGGAGAACTGAATCATGAGGTCGTCCTCGAGGGACAAGAAGAAGCGGCTCTCACCGTCGTCGCCCTGTCGACCAGCACGACCGCGCAGCTGGTTGTCGATGCGGCGTGAGTCGTGACGTTCCGAGCCGAGCACGTAGAGGCCACCCAAAGCACGGACCTCTTCGGCCTCGGCATCACACTGCGCCTTAAACCCGGGCAGTAACTCGGCCAACTTTGCGTCGAACTCTTCGGTGCTTGGAGTAAAGCCCTGCGCAATGGCCTCACGGGTGGCGAGGCCTTCGGGGTTACCACCCAGCAGAACGTCAACACCTCGACCGGCCATGTTGGTGGCCACCGTGACGGCGTGCTTGCGGCCCGCCTGGGCCACGATCTCGGCTTCGCGGAAGTGGTGCTTGGCGTTGAGCACTTCGTGGGGCACGCCGGCCTTGGAGAGTTCACGCGAAATCGCTTCGGACTTGGCCACGGAGGCCGTTCCGAGCAAGACGGGCTGGCCCAGTGCCTGGCGCTCGCGCACTTCTTCCACGATGGCCTTGAACTTGCCGGCCTCGGTCTTAAAGACGAGGTCGGGCAGGTCACGACGGCGCATCGGGCGGTGCGTGGGAATGGGCACCACGATGAGGCCGTAGGTGTTGCCAAATTCGCTGGCCTCGGTCTCGGCGGTACCGGTCATACCGGCGAGCTTGGCGTACTGACGGAAGTAGTTCTGCAGCGTCACCGTCGCCCAGGTGTGGTTCTCGTCTTGGATCTTGACGCGCTCCTTGGCCTCAACGGCCTGGTGGAGGCCGTCGGACCAGCGGCGACCCTCGAGGACACGTCCGGTGTTCTCGTCGATGATCTCTACTTGGCCGTTGCGGACCAGGTACTGCTTGTCGCGAATCTGCAGTTCCTTGGCGCGCAGGGCGTTCGAGAGCTGGTGGACGTAGTCAATGGCGACGGCGTCGTAGAGGTTGGCCACGCCCAACAGGCGCTCCACCTTGGCGATACCGGCGTCCGTGGGGACAACGGTGCGCTTCTCCAAGTCAACTTCGTAGTCCTCGTCGCGCACCAGGCTGCGAGCAATGGACGCGAACTGGTAGTACAACTTGGTCGTGTCGGCGGACGAACCCGAAATGATCAGTGGGGTCTTCGCCTCGTCGATCAGCACCGAGTCGACTTCGTCGACGATGGCGTAGACGTGACCGCGCTGCACCATCTGGTCCTTGGAGCGGGCCATGTTGTCGCGCAGGTAGTCAAAGCCCATTTCGGTGTTGGTGCCGTAGGTGACGTCGCAGGCGTAGGCCTCGAGCTTCTGTTCGAAGCTGGGCAGGTCGGGGCCGACGCGACCAACGGTGAGTCCCAACCAGCGGTGCAGTTGGCCCATCCAGTTGGCGTCACGGGTGGCGAGGTAGTCGTTCACGGTCACGACGTGGACGCCCTGGCCGTTCAACGCGTTCAAGTAGACCGGCAGGGTCGAGACCAGCGTCTTGCCTTCACCGGTCTTCATTTCGGCAACCCAGCCAAAGTGCAGGGCCATGCCACCCATGAGCTGCACGTCGTAGTGGCGCTGGCCCAAGACGCGGCTGGCTGCTTCGCGGACCACAGCGTAGGCCTCGGTCAGTAAGTCGTCGAGTGTCTCGCCTTCGGCCAGTCGTGCGCGGAATTCACCGGTCTTGGCCTGGAGTTCGGCGTCGGAGAGTGCGGCGGTCGCGTCGGACAGTTTGTTGACTTCGGCGACGAGTTCGGCGAGTTCGCGAACGCGACGCCCCTCACCCGCTCGGAGGATCTTCTTGAACACACTCATAACTGCTCAATGCTAGTTGGCGCGGCAAAAAGATAATTGGGCTGCGAGTGCTGACCTGGTCTTTGACCCCACACCCGCCTGAAACGCCGTGACCACTTTGGCCATCAGCGCCCCAGGACTTACTTCTAAACCGCGCCATGCTCAGTGCCGCAAGGCACCTTACGTGGGTCGTTTCGCCCGCGACTGGCATCGACTTTCAACCACAGACCACTCGCAGCCCACCCAAAAATCTAGGGCGAAGAGCCCACAAGGGCAAATGGCCGTTTAGGAACGACCTAAGACGAGCACCACGACCATGCGCAGGCCCAGAACGGCCGCGGCGATCGGCAAGAACACTTTGCGCCACCCGCGCGCCCGCTGGGTCTCAAAGCGAAAGGCGCTGCGGTGATGTGCCCAGACCATCGAGCGGGTAGCACGCTGGCGCGAGACCCCCTCGACGTGGGTCACAACGGCGGTGTCCACCGCCGCCACGGCGTAGCCGCGCTGACGTGCCTCCCAGCACAGCGCCATGTCTTCAGCGAACATGAAGTAGCGCTCGTCGAAACCCCCGATGAGCTCAAAGACGTCGCGGCGCATCAAGAAGCAGGCCCCCGACACCCAGTCCACCGTGCCGTCGGCGTGGCGAGAGCGGTAGCGCCGAGTTGCCGGGTTCGTTGGCCACACGGGCGCCAGCAGCGCGTGCAGGCCGGCCAGGGCCATGTTGGGGAACACCCGGTGTGACGGATAGACCGAGCCATCGGGACGAAGAATGCGCGGGCCCGCGATGGCGTAGTTCGGGTGTTCCTCTAAGGCAGCGAGCAACTCGGCGATGGCACCGTCGTGAACAACCACGTCAGGATTGGAGACCAGAAGAAACTCGGTGCGGGTAGTCGCCGCTGCCCCACGATTCACGCCACGGCCGTAGCCCAGGTTCAACCCTGGCGTCACCAGCGTGACGGAACGATCACCGAGCGCGGGTGGGGTCGAGCCCACGGCACCATTCTCAACGACCACAACGTCGTCGATGCCGTTGCGACGCAGCGAGTCAATACAGCCTCCGAGCACGTCGTCGGCGTGGTAGTCAACGACCACCGCCGAGACCTTGGCGGCGAGATCGCTCACGCGCCTACCTCGTCGCGGCGCGGGCGGTCAGCCAACAGGCGTCCCACACCTTCTTGCCAAAAGGGCAGGGGGGCAAAGGCGCTCGCGAACTTCGTGGTGTTCAGGTCTGACCGGGTTGGCCGGTGAGCGAGCGGGGCTGGGGACAGGTCTTGCGTCAAAATGCCGGTCGCGAAGTCGTCGCCGCGACCAAGCGTGCGGCCCGCAAAGTCAGCCACGTCAAACCATGTGGTGGTGCCGCTGTTCGCGACGTGCCACACGCCACCAGGACGGGTGCGCACGAAGCACACCAGCGCGCGGGCGAGGTCGGCGGCGGCCGTCACGGTGCCGGTCTGGTCGGTCACGAACTTGACCTGCTGACCGGAGAGTGCGCGATCGGCAATCACGTGCACCACGTTTTTCCCGCGCACACCCATGACCCACGACGTTCGAACAATCGTGTCCTCTCGGCGGCACCGACGCTCGCCGTCGCGCTTGGACGTCCCGTACACGCTCAGTGGGTTGGTCTCGTCCTCCTCGACGTAACTGTCGCCCTTATTACCGTCAAAGACGTAGTCGGTCGAAACGCTGATGAAGTGCGCACCCACTGCCGCCGCGGCATCAGAGAGGAACTTCGTCGCCAAGTCGTTGACGGCGAAGCAGGTATCGGCGTCGGTCTCAGCGCGGTCAACCGCGGTGTAGGCAGCGAGGTGGACGATGACGTCGGGGCGGGCCGTCGTGATTGCGCGGTGCACGTGGTCTTCATCGGTGATGTCGAGATCGTGGTGGGTCAAGCCAATGACCTCGAACTCGTCGGGGGCGATGGCGCGACCATCCGGGTGAAAGGTGGCGTCGCCTCCCAGTGGAGTTTGACCAGCGAGCACGTCCATCAGGTCAACGCCAACTTGTCCGGCCGCACCGGTCACCAACACGCGGGTGGGAGTGGTCATGCATCATCCTCTCGTCGGAGGTGGACGATGTCGCCCACCTGAAAGCGTTGGGTCTCGCCGTCAACCTCGAGCTCCAGTGCTCCAGTTTCGTCCACGCCGGTGGCGAGTCCGTGGACAGTACCCCCAAGAGTTTCAATTCGGACCCGTCGCCCGATGGTGTCGAGACCGGCGCGGTAGGCAGCTCCGAGCTGGGTGCGACCTTCCGGGGTGGCTGTCTGCTCGTAGCGGAAAGCCAGATCCTCCAAGACGGCATCGAGCAGCGTCGCGGCATCGAGGGTTACGCCCGTTTCGGCCGCGACGTCACTGGCACCAACAATCGGTGGATGGGCAGTCAGGTTGAGACCCACCCCCACCACCACGGTGAGACCGGCAGGCGTCTTCACGGCTTCGCTCAAAATGCCGGCCACCTTGTGATCGTTCAGCAAGATGTCGTTGGGCCACTTCAGTGCCGGCACCACGCCGGTCGCGCGGGACACGGCCTCACGCACACTGAGGGCGACTGCCGCCACGATGAGTTGCATCGAACCCTCCGGCACCGAGGGGCGGAGCAAGACGGAAAACATGAGGCTCGACCCCGCGGGCGACTCCCAGGTGCGGTCACCGCGCCCCTTACCGGCGAGTTGGAAGTCGGCGCGGGCCACGAGGCCTTCGTTGGCACCATCGCGAGCCGCTTTGGCGACATAGGCATTCGTGGAATCAATCTCGTCGAATGCGGCAATCTGCCAGTTCACTGAAAGCACCTACGCATCTTACGGGGGTAAGGTTTTACAACCAGTTGCTCTCGCTGGCGGAAAGAACCGGAGGGGTTCGTGTTACAGAAAGTCCTCATCGCCAACCGTGGTGAAATTGCCGTTCGGGTGATTCGCACCTGCCGTGAAATGGGCATTGCCACCGTCGCCGTGTACTCCGACCTCGACCGCAACGCCCTGCACGTGCGCCTCGCCGACGAGGCCTACGCCCTCGGTGGGCAGACGGCAGCGGAGAGCTACCTCAACACTGAGGCCATTTTGAACGCGATCAAACTCTCCGGTGCCGACGCCGTGCACCCGGGATACGGCTTCTTCTCCGAAAACACCGACTTCGCCCGCGCCATCACGGCCATGGGCGTCACCTTCATCGGACCGCCACCAGAGTCCATCGAAGTCATGGGTGACAAGATCTCCTCACGCATTGCGGCCGCCGAGGCCGGTGTTAATGGCGTTCCCGGTCGCAACGACACCTTGACCCACGCCGACGAAGTCATTGCCTTCGGCAACGAATTCGGATGGCCCGTCGCGATTAAGGCCGCCTACGGTGGCGGTGGTCGCGGCATGAAGGTCGTCAACAACGCTGACGAGGCCGAAGCGGCACTCGAGTCGGCGATGCGTGAGGCTCTGAGCTACTTCGGCCGTTCCGAGTGCTACGTCGAGCGCTACCTGACCTGGCCACGCCACATTGAGATGCAGATTCTCGCCGACACCCACGGCAATACGCTCTGGCTCGGTGAGCGCGACTGTTCCGCCCAGCGCCGCCACCAAAAGCTCGTGGAAGAGTCCCCCGCGCCTAACTTCCCCGACGAGGTCCGCCGCGCCATGGGTGAAGCGGCCGTCAAGGTTTCGAAGGCCTGCGGCTACTACAACGCCGGCACCGTCGAGTTTCTCTACCAGGACGGCGAATTCTTCTTCCTGGAAATGAACACTCGCCTGCAGGTCGAGCACCCCGTCACCGAACTGGTGACCGGACTCGACCTCGTCGAGTGGCAGATTCGCATCGCCGCCGGCGAGGCCCTGCCCTTCACCCAAGACGAGATCAAGCGCGATGGCCACGCCATTGAGGTGCGCATTAACGCCGAAGACCCCACCGGTGGCCGCTTCGCTCCTTCTCCAGGCACGTTGGCCACCTTCGAACAGCCATCGGGACCCGGTGTGCGTCTCGACGCTGGCTACTACGCCGGTGACACCGTCTCGCAGTACTACGACAACTTGATCGCCAAGCTGATTGTCTGGGGCGACACTCGCGAAAAGGCCCGTCGCCGTATGCTGCGCGCCATTGAAGAGACGGTGATTACGGGCGTCGCAACCACCTTGCCCGCCGACGTCATCATCTTGAGCGATGAGGAGTTCGTCGCCGGCACCCACTCCACCAAGTGGGTGGAGACCAACCTGGACTTCTCGAGTTTGTCGACACCCGTGCCCGTGGCTGCCGATGGCGCCGAGCCCCTCGTGCGAAAGGACGTCGTGGCCGAGGTGAACGGCAAGCGCGTCAGCGTGGCCCTCTACGTGCCCGAGTCGGAAGACGCGGGACTCCCCCGCCCTCACTCCACGGCCGCCAAGCCCCGTCGTCAGCACGCCGCTGGCGTGACTGCAGGAGGCTCTGGCACCGTCACCGCGCCGATGCAGGGCACCATCGTGAAGGTGTCGGTCGCCGCTGGTGACACGGTCGCCGCTGGTGACACGGTCGTCATCCTCGAAGCTATGAAGATGGAGAACACCGTCGTGGCGGACCGCGCTGGTGTTGTGAAGTCCATTTCGGTGAGCGCCGGTGACTCGGTGAACGCCGGTGACGTCGTGGCGGAAATCGAGTGAGTGCCCTCGAGCGCGCCAGTGCCGCGATTGACGCGGCCCGTGAGGAACTCATCACCCTCAGCCACTTCGTCCACGCCCACCCTGAACTGGGCTACGAGGAGTTTGAGAGCTCGGCCGCGTGCGCCACGCTTCTCGAACGTCACGGGTTTCGCCTCGAGCGAGGCATCGCCGGCCTCGAGACGGCGTTTCGAGCAACGGCCGGAACGGGTGATCTCGTTGTGGTCTACTGCGCCGAGTTCGACGCCCTGCCCGACGTGGGCCACGCCTGCGGTCACAACATCATTGCGGCCTCGAGCGTGGGTGCTGCCATCGGCCTCGCCGCCGTGGCCGATGAGCTCAACCTCACCGTGCAGGTACTGGGAACCCCCAGTGAAGAAGGTGGCGGCGGCAAAATCGACCTGCTGAACGCCGGCTACTTCGAGGGCGTGCACGCCGCCATGATGCTGCACCCCTGGCCCGGTGACAGCGCGTCGGGCGTCTTCTCCGACCGCCAGCGTGGCGCCTGCCTCGCCGTAGACCAGTTCGACGTCACCTACACCGGCAAAGAGGCCCACGCCTCCGCAGCACCGTGGGAAGGTGTCAACGCCCTCGACGCACTGACCATCGCCCAGGTGGCCATTGGTCTACTGCGCCAGCAGCTCACCCCCGGCGACCAGGTGCACATGATCGTGATCGATGGTGGCTCAGCAGCCAACATCATTCCCCACCACGTCGTTGCCCGTGTGATGGTCCGCGCCACCACCATCGACAAACTGATGGTGTTGCGCGAACGGGTGAACGCCTGCTTCGAAGCGGGCGCGCTCGCTACGGGTGCCACGATGTCCATGGAACTCATTGGTCACACGTTCTCCCACATGGAAACTGACGAAGGGCTGATCGCCCACTACCGCAGCGCCGCCGAGGCGCTGGGTCGCTCCTTTGCCCTCGATGACGCGGGAGCACCCATCCCTACCTTCTCGACGGACATGGCCAACGTCTCACTGGCCGTTCCCTCGATTCACCCACTGCTGGGCATTGTCAGCCACGGTGCAGTGAACCACCAGCCCGAGTTCACGGCCGCCTGCGCGACCGAGAGTGCTGATGCGGCCATGATTGATGGCGCCATCGCACTCGCCCACACGGCGGTAGTAACCGCCGCCGACAGCGCACTGCGCGCCCGACTGAAAGGAACATCATGATTGTTGAGCACGTCTGGATCAACATTAAGGAAGGCCAGGAAGAGGCCTACGAGACCTCGCTGCAGTCGGCCTTCCCCATCATTGAAGGCGCCCCCGACTGCTTCGGTGCCGAGATTCGCCGCCAGATTGAGGACCCCTCGTGCTACCTCTTGATGATCAAGTGGAGCAGTGTCGAGTCACACATGGCCTTTCGCAACAGTGAGCGCTTCGAGCAGTGGCGCGACTTGACGCTCCCCTTCTACGACGTGCCTTCACAGGTCACGCACTTCAACGAGCCCATCGCGCACTAGCCAGAAACGACAAAAGCCCCCGGCACTGGCCAACGCCAATGCCGGGGGCTTTTGCTTTGCTCGACTACGCCTGCACCGGGTGCGGCATGCACAAATCGTCGTATTCGGCGATCTGAATCGGGGGCGCATTCTCGCCACAGGCGGGGCACTCAGGGTCTCGACGGACCTTGAAGGTGCGAAAGCTCTGGTCCAGGGCGTCGTACGTCAACAGGCGACCAACGAGTGGGTCACCCAGCTCCAACAAGAGTTTGATGGCCTCGACCGCCTGAATCGAACCGACGATGCCGGGCAGCACGCCCAACACGCCCGCTTCGGCGCAGCTGGGCGCGAGCTCGGCGGGGGGTGGCTCGGGGATCATGCAGCGGTAGCAGGGACCGACGTACGGGTTGAAGACGGTGACTTGACCCTCGAAGCGGAAGATTGAGCCGTGCACGACGGGGATCTTCTTCAACAGCGCAGCGTCGTTGACGAGGTAGCGCGTTGGGAAGTTGTCAGTGCCGTCGACGATGACGTCGTAGCCATCGATGATGTCGAGGATGTTGTCCGCGCCCAGACGGGTGTCGTAGGTGTTCACCTTGATGTCGGGGTTCATGCCCTCGAGAGTCTTGCGCGCTGAGTCGACCTTGCGCATGCCGACACGCTCGAGGTTGTGCAGGATCTGGCGCTGCAGGTTCGAGGTGTCGACAACGTCCATGTCGATGATGCCAATGGTGCCAACACCGGCCGCGGCCAGGTAGAGCGCGGCGGGTGATCCGAGGCCACCAGCACCGAGCAAGAGCACCTTGGCCCCGAGCAACTTCAGCTGCCCCTTTTCGCCAACTTCGGGCAAGAGCAGGTGGCGGTGGTACTGGATGCGCTGGGCAGAGGTCATCGTCTGGGGCGTGGCCCAGGTCAGACCCTCGTCCTTCCACTTGTTGAATCCGCCAATAACGGAAACGACGTTGGTGTAGCCAAGTTCCTGGAGCGTCTTGGCGGCGAAGGCCGAGCGCACACCGCCGGCGCAGTAGACCGCGATGGGGGCGTTCTTGTCGGTCAAACGACCTTCGACGTTGAACTCAAGCTGACCGCGAGGGATGTGCACGGCGCCGGGAACGGCACCCTGCTCGTACTCGTCCGGCTCACGCACGTCCAGCAACTGATAGTGCGAGAGGTTGGCTGCAACGTCGTGGGGGTCGATCTCGGTGATCGCAGCCTTAGCCGCGTTGAGCAGATCTCTGGGTGAAGACACGTCTCTCCTTTGTTCTCTCTAAATCTTACTTGTTTAGTCAACATTCCAATTCATCCCGTCAGGCAACCGAGTAAACCGGAGGGGTGGAACTCACCCAAGCCATAGCCCAGCGGCGCATGACCCGATCTTTTCGCGGCGACGCCGTGGCCGTCGACCACCTGCGAACACTGTGCGAACAGGCGCTTCGGGCACCCACGGCCGGCAATAGTGCCGGCGTTCGCTGCACCATTGTCCCGATTGCGCAGGTGAACGAGTTTTTCGAGATCGCCACGGATGAGACGTGGCGAGCAACGTCGCCCAGGTACGAGGGCCTCGCGCGGGCCGGGGCCGTGGTCGTAATGACGTCACGCCCCCAGGACTACGAGGCACGGTACCGAGCGCACGACAAAGAACCCTCCGGCCTCGGGAAGCGAGACCAGTGGCCACTGCCCTACTGGCACACCGACGCTGCCATGGCCACAATGAATCTGTTGCTGCTCCTCGAAGAGCAGGGGCTGGGAGCCGCATTCTGGGGCAGCTTTCGCCACGCTGACGCCCTCCTGTCCTGGGCCGGCATCAGCGACGAGGAACTCTTCTGCTCCGTCCTCATTGGTGTGCCCGATGGCAAAGACCATCGATCCGCCTCACTCGATCGTGAAACGCCGACGCGTGCCGAGCGGGTTCGCGTTCGTTAACGACGCCGCAGCGCGAACAGGGCTCGCGGCGCCTCGTCGCTGGCGGCGTTGCCCTCGGTGTCGTTGTTCAACAGCACCTCAAAGTTCTCAGCTGCCAGGCCACAAATCTCTTCTAAGGTCAAGGCCAGTTCGGTGATGCGACCCTGACGGCATCGGTAGATGTCGTCGTCGAGGTGCTCAAAGACGCGAATGTCCCAGTGCGCGAATGGTGCCTCGTAGGAAAGTGACATCACCAGGGTGTTGTCACCAAAGTCGTGCACCCACGGTGCCATTTCATCGAGTGAGGCCATGCGTCCCACCGTGTTGACGTCGAAGAGGAAGATTCCTCCGGGAACCAGGTGCGCCGCAACGGCGGCGAACACCGCTCGCCACCCCTCGACAGTGGTGACGTGATTCAAGGTGTCGAGCACGCTGATCACCACATCAAAGGTGTCGGGCAGGGCAAATGATGTGATGTCGGCGAGGGTGAATGTGCCGCGTGGGACGCGGCGACGGGCCACATCGAGCATGGCGGGTGAAAAATCAACCCCGGCGAGTCGGAGGTGATCACCCAGTCCGGCGAGCACGGCGCCGGTGCCGCACCCCAGCTCGAGCACTGACGCCGCGGTAGGCGCGAAGGTGTCAATGAGTCCCAGAATGTCGTGAATGCGGTCTTCCGGCTCACCATTGACCGCGTCGTAGAACGGGGCGAAAAGCTCGTAGGCCGAGCGAGTCTCGTGCGTCACGGCACCTCGCCTAGAGCACGGCCCGAAGCATCTCGGCAATGTTCGTAGCGCGGAACGTAAAGCCCTGTTCCAACAACGCCGTGGGCACCACGCGCTGGCTCGTCAGCACCGTATTGTCGGCACACTCCGTGCCCAGCACCAGCTTCATCGCCGCGCTCGGCACAGGAAACAGACCGGGACGGTGCAGGTGCTTCGCCAATGCCTTGGTGAAGTCCTTATTGGTGCACGGCTCCGGCGCGACGACGTTGAACGCACCAGTCATGCGAGTGTCGAGTGCGAACAGCACGGCGGCAACTTCGTCGTCGATGGCAATAGGGCTCATCCACTGACGACCGTTGCCAATCTGCCCGCCAACGCCCAGTCGGAAGATGGGCAGCAGTTTGGCCAGTGCGCCACCGCGCGGGCTCAATACGATGCCCGTGCGCGCGAAAGACACGTGCGTGCCCGCGGCCGTTAATGGCTGGGCGGCATCCTCCCACGCGCGGCAGACTTCTGCGACGTAGTCAGTGCCAGAGGCGGCCGCCTCGTCGAGAACGCGGTCGCCACCATTGCCGTAGTAGCCAATGGCCGATCCGCTAACCAAGGTGGGAAGTCCGTCGGGAAGTCGGCTGGCAATCTCCGCGAGCAGCGACGTTGTCGTGGTCCGAGACGAAAGAATTTCCGCACGATACGTTGGGGTCCATCGGCGGTCAGCAATGCCGGCACCGGCCAGATGGATAATGCCGTCAAGGCCGCCTACGTTCGCGAGGTCGGTCTCGTCGACGTCACCCAACCGAGGATTCCAGCGAACTGTCCGTTCGGCCACGGCCTTGGTGTCGGGACGAACAAACCGAACGATCTCGTCGCCGCGGGCCTGTAGGGCCGCAACAACTTGTGAGCCAATGAGGCCCGTTGATCCAGTGATACCAATACGCATGTCTTACGCCACCGACTCTTTCGCGGCGTCGCGCAACAAGGCGACCAGTGTGCGCAGACCCCACGCGGTGCCACCCTTGGTGGTGTAGCCGCTGGCGCTCGGTGCACGGCCGGGTCCGGCAATGTCCAGGTGCAACCAGGGCAGGCCCTCGGTGAAGTGCTGCAAGAACAAGGCGGCGGCGATAGCGCCACCACGGCCCGACGGGTTGCCCATGTTCTTTAGGTCAGCGACATCCGACGCGATGTCCTTTTCGTACTTCGCGAAGAGTGGCATCTGCCAGAAGCCTTCGCCCGTTTCGTGGCTGGCGGCTGTCACTCGCTTGGCCAGATCGTCGGTCGAGGAGAAGAAGCCGGCACACTCGCCACCTAAGGCCGTGGCCATGGCGCCGGTCAGCGTGGCGACGTCAATCACGGCATCGGGTTCAGACTCGACGGCCAGCGTCAGGCCGTCGGCCAAAACGAGGCGGCCTTCCGCGTCGGGGTTCATGACTTCGATCGTGCGACCCGAACGCGAGGTGAGGATGTCGCTGGGCTTCACGGCTTTGCCGCCGGGCATGTTTTCAACGCAGGGCGCAATCACGGTCAGTTCAATGGGCAGCTTGAGTTCGGCTACAGCGGCCAGCACGCCGGTAACAACGGCGGCCCCACTCATGTCCGTCTTCATTTCCATCATGCCGGGCAGCGGCTTGAGGTTCAGGCCACCGGTGTCGAACGTGATGCCCTTGCCCACCAGGGCGATGTGGACCGAGGCTTTGGGCGGTGTGTACGTCGCGATGATGACGCGCGCAGGCTCGGCCGAGCCTTGGCTGACGCCCATCACGGCACCGAGACGCTCTTCACGAATTGTTGACTCCGTCCACACGTCGAGCGTGACGTGCTCAAGGCCGTCGAGGCGAGCCTCAACGGCCTTGGCGACACCCTTGGGCGTCATCAGATTCGGTGGCGTGTCAACTAATCGCTTGGCCCAGTTCGTGGTGGTCGCAATGACCGCTCCGCGGTGGGCGCCGAGTACCGCGTCTTCGTGCGCGGTGACCGTTGGCAGTGGTACGCCGGTGGCGGCGATGAGAATCTCGGCATCGCTCTCGGGCTTTTTGAAGTCGTAGGAAGCGAGCATCGCTCCTTCAACAACGGCCTGCGTGGCGTCAGCCACATTGTGCAGCGCTTCGGTTGGGAGAAGAAAGGCCACCGATGCACCGTGCGCTCGGCGCACCACCGCAGCGGAGGCCAAGCGCAACGCTTCGAGGTCGTTATACGACTCGCCAATGCTCACCAGGATGATGGCAGGGCCGTCGAAGCTTCGAAGTGACGCGGCCGAGCCAGCGACGTCCTTGACTCCGTTGGCGGCGCACCACTCGGGCGAGAGATGCCGAGGCAGTTCGTGTGACCCCAGCGAGGCCGGAATGGACTCCGCGAGATGTCCACCTTGGTTGTCGACGATGACCGGCACGGCAATGACGCCGGCGTGTCGCGTGTCGTCAAGTGCGATAACCCGTGCGTGCTCAATCACTTTGATCCCCCGGACATCGAACGGGCGGTGCGGTGTTCGGGGCCTTCAGCCACGCGGGCCAGCGTCCACACGAGGTCGCTGAGGCGATTGAGGTACGCCACGACGAGTGACTCCTTCACGGCCCACGCCACGGCGATGCGCTCGGCGCGACGCACGACGGTACGCGCAACGTCCAGGGCAGCCGACTGCTGATTCTCCCCGGGCACGACAAACTCAGTCGGCATTTCGACCTGGTGTGACCAGTAGTCGATGCGGGTTTCGAGCTCATCCACCATGGCGGCCGACACCTTTGAGCGGCCCTCTTCGAGCTTGATGCGGTTCTCGTACTGGGTGGCCACTTCGGCCATCAAGATCCACAAGTCACGTTCAATCTCAGCGATCGTCGTGTTGAGTGCGGAGCCCGGTTCCTGCAGTGAGCGAGCCCACCCCAGCGCGGCCTGCGCCTCGTCGACGGCGCCATTGAGTTCAATGGCTGCTGCGTCCTTGTTAATACGGCCACCGAACAAGAGTCCCGTGGTGCCGTCGTCGCCCTTACGTGTATAGATCTTCACTCGCCCAGCGTAATGACTAGAAAACCCAAACGGGTAGCCTTAAGGGGTAATGAGCCTCGCTACCAAGCCCCCCTTTTCTCGCCCCGGCGCCGACGACCCCTATTTGGCGGCCCTGGCGAAGGGCGTGTTGATCTACGACGGGGCCACCGGCACCAACTTGCAGCTGCAAAACCTCACCGCTGACGACTTTGGCGGCGCTGCCTTTGAGGGGTGCAACGAGCTCTTGGTCGTCACCAAGCCATCGGCAATCGAGCAGGTGCACCGCTCGTTCCTCGACGTCGGTGTTGACGTGATCGAGACCGACTCCTTCGGCTCCTTTGGCGTCGTGCTGGCGGAGTACGGCATCGCCGACCGCGCCTTCGAACTCGCGCACCAGTCGGCGGTCATCGCCCGCACGGTGGCCGACGAGTACTCCACGCCCTCGCACCGGCGTTTCGTGGCCGGCTCCATCGGACCGGGCACCAAGTTTCCCACGCTGGGCCACATCACGTACGACGAGTTGAGCGCCAGCTACGAAGAGCTCGCCTACGGCCTCCTCGAGGGTGGCGTTGATGTCCTGCTGGTCGAGACCATGTTCGACCTGCTCTCGGGCAAGGCCGCCATCGCCGCCTGTCAGCGGGCCATGGTCCGCCACGGCCGCCTGGTGCCTATTCAGGCTCAGGTCACCATCGAGCTAACCGGACGCATGCTGCCCGGCACCGAAATCGGCGCCGCCATCACCTCGCTGAGTGCCCTTGGCGTTGATGCGATTGGTCTGAACTGTGCGACCGGTCCCGTCGAGATGTACGAGCCACTGCGCCAGCTCTCTGACACTGCCCCCATGCCACTGGCCTGCCTCCCCAACGCCGGCCTGCCCAGCGTCGTCGATGGCAAGATGCACTACGACCTCACGCCAGAGGGACTGGCCGAACACTTGGCCAAGTTTGTTTCGGAGTTTGGTGTGCAGATTGTGGGCGGTTGCTGTGGCACCACCCCAGCGCACCTCGAAGCAGTCGTCAACGCCGTTCGCCCGCTGACGCCCGCCCCGCGCTCGCCGCAACTCGACCCCTCGGTCGCCTCGATCTACTCGGCAGTGAACTACCAGCAGGACCGTTCCGTTCTCATGGTGGGTGAGCGCACGAACGCCAACGGTTCCAAGAAGTTCCGTGAGGCCATGCTGGCCGGCGACTGGGACACCTGCATCGCCATTGGTCGCGAACAGATCAAGGAAGGCGCGCACGTCCTGGACGTCTGCGTTGACTACACCGGCGCCGACGGCGTCTCGGACATGAACGAGGTGCTGTCACGCCTCGCGACGCAGTCCTCGGTGCCGATCATGGTCGACACCACCGAAACCAAGGTGGCCCGTCAGGCGCTCACCTGGTTGGGTGGCAAGGCCATGCTCAATTCCGTCAACCTCGAAGAAGGCGACGGCGAGGGCACCCGTCTGGACGGCTTCTTGTCACTCGCAGCCGAATTTGGTGCCGCCGTGGTGGCGACCTGCATCGACGAGGAAGGCCAAGCGCGCACCGCCGAATGGAAGTTCCGCGCGGCCAAGAACATCACCGACCTGGCCGTTACTCGCTACGGCCTCAAGGCGACCGACATCTTCATCGACCCCTTGGCGCTGCCGCTGTCGACGGGCATGGAAGAGTCGCGCCGCGACGGCATCGAGACCCTTGAGGGTATTCGCCGAATCAAGGCCGAGCTCCCAGGTGTCCGGACAATCCTTGGTCTCTCGAACATCTCCTTTGGCTTGAACGCGGCGGCTCGCCAGGTGCTCAACAGTGTGTACCTCCACGAAGCGACCGAGGCCGGCTTAGACGCCGCCATCGTGCACGCCTCGAAGATCTTGCCGCTGTCGCGCATCTCTGACGAAGCCCGTCAGGTCTGCCTCGACCTCATCTACGACCGTCGCACCCCCGACTACGACCCCCTTCAGGAACTCCTGCGACTCTTCGAGGGTGTCACCACCTCACATAACAACGCCACGAATCTCGAGGAGTTGCCACTCGAAGAGCGCCTGCGTCGTCGCATTATTGACGGCGTTCGCGTCGGGATGGACGTGGACTTAAACGAGGCCATGGCCGCGGGCCTGGCCCCGTTGGCCATCGTCAACGACATCTTGCTCGACGGCATGAAGGTCGTGGGCGAACTCTTCGCTTCCGGCGAAATGCAGCTGCCGTTCGTATTGCAGAGTGCCGAGACCATGAAGGCCGCCGTGGCCCACCTCGAGTCCTTCATGGAGAAGGCCGACCAGGGTGGCCGTGGCACCTTCGTGATCGCCACCGTCAAGGGCGACGTCCACGACATTGGCAAGAATCTGGTCGACATCATCTTGACCAACAACGGCTACGAAGTCATCAACCTCGGTATCAAGGTCGGTATCAACGAAATGATCCAGGCCGTGAAGGAACACGACGCGGACGCCCTCGGCATGAGTGGGTTGCTGGTGAAGTCCACGCTCATCATGCGCGAAAATCTCGAAATCTTGGCCGACCAGGGACTGGGTGACCTGCCCGTCGTCCTCGGTGGTGCCGCCCTCACCCGCACCTACGTGGAACGCGACCTGCGCGAGATCTACCCCGGTCGCCTCTTCTACGGCAAGGATGCCTTCGAGGGCCTGCGCGTGCTCGACCGACTGGGTGAACTCAAGAAGACCGGCGAGGGTGACGAGACCTTCGGTCGCGAAATCTCCGAGCGCAAGGTCTATCGCAAACTGCGCGGCGAAGAGCGTGAGGCACCCGCTGATCTCCCACTGCGCAGCCCGGCGGTCGCCAGCGACAACCCACTCTTCCCGCCACCCTTCCTGGGCAGCCGCGTCGCCAAGGGCATGTCCGTGGACGAGATCAGCTCCTACTTGAACTTGACGGCTCTTTTCCGCAACCAGTGGGGCTATCGACCCGAAGAGGGCGAAGACGACACCGCGTTCAAGGATCGCGTGAGTGCCGAGTTGCGCTCGGTGCTGGCGTTGGCCAAGGAGCAGGACCTCTTGGTCCCCCAGGTCGTCTACGGCCACTTCCCCGCCGCCTCCGACGGTGACGACCTCATAATCTTCACCGACGATACCCGGACCACGGAGCGCACCCGCTTCCACTTCCCGCGCCAGCACAAGGATGACTACTTGTGCATCGCTGACTTCTTCCGCCCGGTGGACTCCCCCGATAAGGACTACGCCAGCTTCATGTTGGTGACCATGGGCTCGCGCGTCTCGGCCTACGCCAAGGAGCTCTTCGATGAGAATCGTTACAGCGACTACCTCAAGATCCACGGCCTCGGTGTCGAAATGGCCGAGGCCTTGGCCGAGCTCTGGCACCAGCGCATTCGCGAAGAGTTGGGCTACGTCGACGAAGACGGCCCCACCCTCTTTGGGCTATTCCGCCAGCAGTACCGTGGTGGCCGCTACTCGTGGGGCTACCCCGCCTGTCCTGACCTCACCGACAACGCCAAGGTCGCCGAGCTCCTCGAAGCCAGCCGCATTGGTGTTGAGGTCTCCGAGGGTTTCCAGTTGCACCCGGAACAGACCACTGACGCAATTATCTGCCACCACCCGAAGGCGAAATACTTCGTCGCTGACTAATTAGCGGCGCGTGGGCAGCCCGAGGGGCGTCGCGTCACTCAGCGCCTTCTTGGCGTGGTAGCTCGAACGCGTCAGCGGCGAGGACTGCACGTGCGACAGACCTAGCGCCATGCCACGGGCCGCCAGTTCGTCAAACTCCGCTGGCTCCCAGTATCGAGCCACGGGCAAGTGCTTGGCCGTTGGGCGCAGGTACTGACCAATGGTGGCAATCGAGACGCCAATAGCGGCCAGGTCAGCCAGCGTCTCTTCGATCTCTTCGGGCGTCTCACCGAGGCCGACCATCATGCCCGACTTGGCCGTGAGGCCAGCCGCGACGGACCGGGCCAGCACCGTCAGTGAGCGGTGGTAGGCCGCGCTGGGGCGCACCGCACGCTGCAAGCGCGCCACCGTCTCAATGTTGTGATTCATGACGTCGGGACGGGCGTCAATGATCAACTGCAACGCCTCGGGGTCGCCCTTGAGGTCGGAGATCAACACTTCGACGTTGGTCTCAGGTGAGCGACGACGGATGGCGTAGATGGTTTCGGCAATTGCACCGGCGCCGCCATCGGCCAAGTCGTCACGGGCGACGCAGGTAATTACGGCGTGGCTCAGCTTGAGGCGCACCACGGCTTCGGCCACCCGCTCGGGCTCCGTGGGGTCGAGGTCAAAGGGCTTACGCGTGTCAATCAGGCAAAACCCGCAAGCGCGGGTGCAGCGTTCACCGTTGACCATGAAGGTCGCGGTGCCGTCGGCCCAGCACTCGAAAATATTGGGGCAGCCCGCCTCTTCACAGACCGTCACCAAGCGAAGATCTTCGGTCAAGGTGCGCAGCGACTGGTACTCCTGACCCATGTGGGCCTCAATGCGGAGCCACTCGGGCTTGCGGGTAGTAATCGGCAGGGCCTCATCGGGGTTCACCCCGGCCTTGCGCAGGCGGCGAATCAACGGGCGCTCATCCGAGACGGTCGCGACCGAGCGGTCAACGCGCGCCACACGCTCCTCGCCACCGATGCGACGGACCAGTTCTTGGCCCAGCAGTTCTTCGACTTCGAGTAACGGCACGTCGAGACCGAGTGACTGCAGCGAGCCCACGGGCTTGTCGGGAATGCCGCAGGGAACAATGGCCTCGAAGGCGCTCATGTCCGTCGTCACGTTGAGTGCCAGTCCGTGCAGGGTGCGGCGCACGCCGTGCTTGTTGCGCTTGGTGCGCACGCCCACGGCCGCAATCTTGACGGGCTCGGACTCGAGGTGCGCCCAGACGCCCGGGTAGTCGTCCAGACGGCCCACCTCACCGAGCACGTGGTCCGTGTCCAGCATGGTCACCGTGGCGATAATGGCGTCTTCCATCATCGTGACGTGGTCCTTGCCAGCGGCAGGATCGTCCACCACGGTGATGACCGGCCACGCCACAATTTGCCCGGGGCCGTGGTACGTCACGTCGCCCCCGCGGTCGGCATCGACCACGTCGGCGTCGAGCGTTGCGGGGTCTACCTTGAAAGCGTCTGGACTGGTGCGAATCCCCTTGGTGTAGGTCGGGGGGTGCTCCATAATGAGGATGTAGTCATCGGCGGCGTGCATGAGCGCACGTTGCAGGTCATTGGCTTCCGCGAAGCTCACGCGGCCCAGATGACGGCGGCGAAGCATTTATCGCTCGGCGTTAATGTCGAGTCCGGCCAACAGCTCGCCGACTCGCTCGAGGTAGGACGTCGCTACGGCGGCGTCGCAGACGCGGTGGTCAAACGACAGACCCAACACCACGCGGCGACCCACGCGAACGACTGCTTCGCCGTCAACGACGTCGACAACCGGCACGGTCCGCACGGCGCCAACGCTCAACACGGCCACCTGGGGCTGAATGAGAATCGGTGCGCTGACGAGCGTGTTCGCGCTGGTAGCGCCGGCGACGGTGAACGTGCCGCCCATCAAGTCATCGGTGGTGAGCTGGCGTGTCGCCAGGCGCTCGTCGACTTCGACCACGCGGCGAGCCAAAGCACGCAGCGTCAGGCCGGCAGCGGCGTGAACCACGGGGACCAACATGCCGTCGGCCTCGACGTGGCGGGTGAAGCCCACGTTGACCGTGCGCTGCAGGACCAGCTCCTCGTCGAGGTAGAACGCGTTCAACACCTCGAACTCGCTCAGGGCGCGAACGGCGGCCAGGCCGACAACAACTTCGTCGGTCAAGGCGAAGCCGTCACTGGTCTCACGACCAGCGGCGTCGACCTGATCAAAGAGTGCGGCGTCAACTTCAATAGCGACGAAGCCGTGCGGTGCCGACAGTGACGACACCGACATGTGCGCACCCATACGGCGCTGGCCGTTCGAGAGCTTGCGGACCACGGCTTCGGTGGGACCCTGGGCGACCGCACGCTCGGCGTCGCGGCGAGTAATGGCACCACCGGTGCCGGTGCCGGCAACCGTCGATGGCTCCACGCCACCGTCGAGAAGAATGCGACGCACCACTGGCGACAGGACGACACCGTTTGCACCGGTGCCCTGAGCCGCGGGAGCTGCCGTAGGCGCGGCGGGTGCAGCAGCCGTCGCGGGCGCAGCGGCCGCGGCGGCGGCACCGGGCACAGCCTCGGTGGCCGATTCGTCAATGATGGCCACGACGGCACCGGTTTCCACGGTGTCGCCTTCGGCGGCCAGGATCTGGGTCAAGACACCCGAGGCCGGTGAGGGCATCTCGGAGTCAACCTTGTCGGTCGAAACCTCGAAGAGCGCCTCGTCACGCGCGACGAGGTCGCCCACCTTCTTGAACCATTGGGTAATGATTCCTTCGGTGACCGACTCACCCAGCGATGGGAGGGTAACCTCAGCCAACGTGGATACCGCGGCCTGCGAGGGCGAGCAAGGTCTCGCCGAAGGTTTCGGACAACGATGGGTGTGGCTGGATCAGCGCGGCGGCCTCTTCAGCCGTGGCTTCCCAGTTCACGGCGTAGTAGCCAGCACCGAGCTGCTCGGTGACCCATGGACCGGCCATGTGGACACCCAAGATCTGACCGGCGGTGCCGTCAGCGCGCTTCTCGGCAATGATCTTCACCACGCCATCGGTCTCGCCGATGATCTGGGCGCGGCTGTTGCCACCGAAGGGGTCCTTCTTCACGACGACGTCGTAGCCGCGCTCCTTGGCGGCAGCCTCGGTGAGGCCGCAGAAGGCAACTTCGGGGTTTGAGTAGATGGCCCACGGCACGCGGTCGTAGTCGACCGGCACGACGTGCTCACCGATGATGGTCTTGATGGCGACAATCGCTTCCGCGAAAGCAACGTGTGCGAGCTGTGGCGTGCCGGCCACGACGTCACCGATGGCGAAGACGTTGGCGTTAGCGGTGCGCATGTAGCCGTCGGCAACAACGAACCCACGCTCGTTCACTTCGACGCCCGTACCCTCGCCCAGCAGGCCTTCGGTGCGGGGGCGGCGGCCCACCGAGACGACCACCATGTCCACGGTGATGTCGTCGGCGCCGTCGAGGTTGATCGTGGTGCCCTTCTTACCGGGCGTGTGACCAGTGATCTTGGCGTTGGTAACGATTTCAATACCGCGCTTCTTAAAGGCGCGCTGCACAACGGTGGCGACTTCAGTGTCGCAGCCAGCGAGGATCGAGGGCAGGCCCTCCAAGATGGTGACCTTGGAGCCCATGTCAGAGAGCATGGAAGCGAACTCAGAACCAATGGCGCCACCACCGATGACGGCGGCCGTCTCGGGCAGTGCCGTCAAGTCGAGGAACTCGTCGGAGGTAACCACGATCTTGCCGTCGACCTCGAAACCAGGCAGCGTGCGGGGCACGGAACCAGCGGCGATGATCACGTTGGTGCCCTGGGCGACGACGCCAGCGTCGGCACCGTCGAGCACGGTCACGGTGTTGTTGGCGTCGAGACGACCGGTGCCCTCAAACGTCGTGACCTTGCGGCCCTTGAGCAGTCCGGAGACACCCTTGTGGAGCTTGTCAACGATGTCGTTCTTGCGACCCTGCGACACGGCGAAGTCGACCGACACGCCCTTGGTCGTGATGCCGAAGGCACCGGCGTGCTCGAGGGTGCGGCGCACGTGCGCGGTCTCGAGGAACTCCTTGGCGGGAACGCAACCACGGTGCAGGCAGGTGCCACCCACCTTGTCGCGCTCGACGAGCGCCACGTTCAAACCGGCAGCTGCGCCGTAGAGGGCGGCGGCGTATCCGCCAGGACCGCCACCAATGATGACAACATCGAACTTCTGGATCTCGTTCGCCACGACAATTCCCTTCGTATTTGGATTTCTCCCGAGGTAAATCCTACCGGTAGCGGTGAAACGGACCCCAAAAATTACGAACTGGTCTGTCCATACTGACTATCAGCGGCATTGGTAGCGAGCAGGTCGACGAAATCATTGCCCTTGTCGCCCGAATGGCCCTTGACCCACGTAAAGGTCACGGAGCGACCGCTGGTGAGCACCAACGCGAACAGTTCTTCCCATAAGTCGCGGTTGGCCACCGGCTGGCCCTGGGAGTTCTTCCACCCCCGGCGCAGCCAGCCCTTGTGCCACTGATCGTGAAAGCACTTAATGACGTAGGTGGAGTCCGAGACAATTTCGACGGGATCGTCATCGTTGGCCTTGAGAGCCTCAATAACGGCCTGAATCTCCATGCGCTGATTGGTGGTGTGGGCTGCCGCCCCCGAGCCGTAGTGTTCCTTGGAGCTAGCCCACGCCCATCCGCCCGGTCCGGGGTTCCCGCGACAGCTGCCGTCGGTATAGATCTTTCTCACAGTGAACGGGTCTGCCAGGCGTCGGGATCGTCGCTAAAGCGCGTCACCGACTCGGGCAAATCACCACGGAGCACTTGGCCCAGCGTGACGTGTTCTAAGACTTCACGCAGGGCGCCGCGCACGGCGACCCAGACGTCGCGCAAGTGGCTGGCGTCGCCTTCGTAGTTAAGCGTTTCGGGGCGCATGCCGCGCACGCCGGCCAATGGACCCGCAACCACGCGCAAAATGTCGGCAATCATGATCTCGTCGGGGTTGTGTGCCAGACGAAAGCCACCCTCGGGGCCACGCTGCGAGGTCACGAGACCACCGCGACGCAAGTCGGACATGATGGCCCCAAGGAACTTGGCGGGCAGGTCCTGGTCGTGGGCCAGGTGCTCGGCGCTCACTGAGTGGTCGCTGGCGGCGAGGCAGAGCAGGGCGCGAATCGCGTATTCGGCTTTGGCGGGAATCTGCATAGGTCCATTCTGCCCCATTCCCATAGGAAAGGTGGCAATACCAGCCTAGGCTGGTTCCGTGCAATCACTCGCAACCCGCAACCTCTATCTCTGCGTTGGCGCTCGAGCCGACATGGCCACCTTTTTGCCCGAGGTGCTGCGTGGGGGCATTGACGTCGTCCAACTGCGCGAAAAGGACGGGGACGACGACCTGCGCCGGGCCATGGCGGCCATTATGGTGCCCATCTGCCGTGACTTTGCGGTGCCCTTCGTCATGAACGACTCCCCCGAACTGGCCTTCGAGGTAGGAGCGGACGGCGTCCACGTCGGCCAGGACGACACATCGGTCGCCCGTTGTCGTGAACTCTTGGGTCCCGACGCCATCGTGGGTCTCTCCACTCACGCCCCGGCCGAGTTTGACGCCGGACTCGCCGAAGCCGTCACCTACCTGAGTGCCGGTCCCATTGTCGAGACGCCCACCAAGGCTGGACGCGAGGGCACCGGCGTGGCATACGCCGTCGAGTGCCAGAACAAGACGAGCCTGCCCGTCTTCGTTACCGGTGGTGTGAACGACCACACCATTGGCGATCTCGTCACCCAAGGACTTCGCCGTTTTGTGGTGGTACGCCACCTCACCGAGGCGGCCGATCCCTTTGCCGCCGCGCGCGCCCTGCGTGACGCCTACGAAAGTGCTCGCTCAGCGGTGGCGGTCGAGCCAGCCCAGTAGCGTCGCCACCATCCGCGGGTCGGCCCGCAGTTGGTGTCCCGCACTTTGAATAATGCGCAACTCGGCGCGTCCGTCGGCCGCCGCGACGAGGTCGCGTGCGTCCTGGGCCGGTACTTCGAGGTCTTCTGACCCGTGACCGATCAAGAGCCGGCGTGGCGGAATTTCGCCAATGGCGTCACGGGGATCGAGCGACAGGACGTCGTTCCACAACGTCTCGATGTCGGGGAAGGTGTCGGGCTCAAGGACTACACCCGAGTTCTGCACGGCCCGGTGAAAGGCGGCGGGGTCCTCCATCCACTGCGCCAAGTGGGCCGGGGTGGCGAAGGTCGCCACGCCACGCACCCGCTCGTCGGCCGCGGCGCGATTGAGCGCCAGCACACCGCCGAATCCGAAACCCGCCAGAGACAGCGAACGATCATCTTCATCGATGTAGTCCGTGATGGCGGCCAAGTCGGCGCACCACTGCTGTGGGGTGAACGAGCCCGAGCTCGACCCCACGCCCGAAAGTGTGCCGGTGACCACAACCCAGCCCGACTCGGCAGCCAGGTGCTCCGCCAGTTCGGGCAGCAGAGCGGCCGCTTGGCGGCCCATGCCGGTAGTGCGAGGCAGACCGTGCACCAGAACGAGCGTGTGCGCCGCCGCGCTCCGCCCCGAAGGGCGAGCGATGCGAATGTCGATGAGCGAAGGGCCGCTGGAGATCTGTGCGTGGTCGAGCATGAGAGTGAAGCCCCAGCCTAGAACGCTGGAACGCCAATTCCGTGTCGCCGGTAGGCTAGGGACGTGGCTACTCCCCTTCTCGAACTCAAGAATCTGCACGTTGAAGCCGACGGCTCGCCCATTTTGCGCGGCGTCGACCTGATCGTTAACGAAGGCGAAGTACACGCCCTCATGGGACCCAACGGCGCGGGAAAGTCCACGCTGGCCAGCGTCATCATGGGCCACCCTGGCTACACCGTGACCCAGGGACAGATCCTCCTCAACGGCGAGGACATCGCCGACTGGGACCCCGACGAGCGCGCTCGCGCCGGCATCTTCCTCGCCTTCCAGTACCCCGAGGCCATTAGTGGCGTCTCCGTCGTCCAGTTCCTGCGTCAGGCCATTGCCGCGCGTCGCGGCCTCGACGAACTCAGCGTGCTCGAAGTGCGCCTCGACCTGATGGAGTGGATGGACCGTTTGGGCATGGACCCCGCCTTCGCTGAACGCCACCTCAACGACGGCTTCTCCGGTGGTGAGCGCAAGCGCAACGAAGTGCTGCAGATGGCGCTGTTGACGCCCGTCCTGGCGCTGCTCGACGAGACCGACTCTGGCCTCGACATTGACGCCCTGCGCATTGTGGCGCGCGGCGTGCGCACGGTGCGCGACGAAAACCCCACCATGGGCGCCGTAGTCGTCACCCACTACGTCAAGTTGCTCGAAGAGATCCAGCCTGACCGCGTCCACGTGTTGATTGACGGCCGCATTGAGCGCTCCGGCGACGCCACGTTGGCCCAGGAGATTGAGGCGCACGGCTACGACCAGCTGCGTCCGTCGGCGGTCTGATGACGCACTTTGACCCGCTCGCGGTACGAAGCGACGTCCCCCTGCTCGGTCGTGTCATTAACGGCCACCCCATCACCTACCTCGACTCCGGTGCCACCTCGCTGACGCCACGCCCGGTGATCGAGGCCATGAGCCACTACTACGAGAACAACCACGCCAACGTGCACCGTGGGGTCTACCAAACGGCGGCCGAATCCACCGCCCTCTACGAGGGTGCCCGCGAGGCGGCCGCTCGATTCCTCAATGCGCCCGGTGGCGCCCGAGAAATCATCTTCACCAAGGGCTGCACCGAATCGTTCAACCTCTTGGCACGCTCCTGGGGCGCCGCCAATCTCGGTGCCGGTGACGTCGTTTTGCTGTCGGAGATGGAGCACCACGCCAATATCGTGCCGTGGTTCCAGCTGCGTGACAGCCACGGGATTGAAGTTCGCTTCATCCCCGTCACCGACGACTTCCGCTTGGACCTGACGGACCTCGACGCCTTGTTGGCCGGGGTGAAGTTGGTGTCGATCACCGCCATGTCGAATGTGCTGGGCACCATCAACCCAATCAAGGAACTCGCTCAGGCTGCCCACCGCGTCGGTGCCCTCATCGCCGTCGACGGCGCCCAGTCGGTGGCCCACTCGGCGACTGACATCGCCGACCTCGACATCGACTTCCTCGCCTTTTCGGCCCACAAGATGCTCGGACCGACTGGTTTCGGCGTGCTCTGGGGTCGATTGGAGCTGCTCGAAGCCATGCCCCCGTTCCTCGGTGGCGGCGGCATGATTGGCGACGTCTCGACCTCGGGATTCACGACGGCCCCCGTGCCCGCCAAGTTCGAAGCCGGTACCCCGCCCATCGCCGAGGCCGTCGGCTTCGGTGCCGCCGTGCGCTACCTCGAGGCACTGGGCATGGACAACATCGCCGCCTACGAACAGACCCTCACCGCTGATGCGCTTCACCGCTTGGCCGCAGAGTTTGGCGAGCGCGTCCGCATCATCGGACCAACCACAACCGACCTCCGTGGCGGCGTGATCAGCCTCGATGTCGAGGGCGTCCACCCTCACGACGTCAGCCAGGTGCTCGACCAGCACGGCGTCTGCATTCGCCCCGGCCACCACTGCGCCAAGCCGCTGATGAAGCGCTTCGGCCTCAACGCCACGGCCCGCGCATCCTTCGGCCCCTACTCCACTACCGGCGACACCGATGCCCTCATCGTGGCCCTGCACGACGCCATCGCTATGTTTGGTGCCGCATGAGCAACCTCGACGACCTCTACCGCGAGATCATTCTCGACCACTACCGCACCCCGCGTAATCGCGGCGAGTTGCCCGACCCCGCCATTAAGGCCGAAGGCTTCAACCCCCTGTGTGGTGACGAGATCACGGTCTACCTGGACGTCGAAGATGGTGTCGTCAAGGACATCAAGATCTCCGGCCAGGGCTGCTCCATCTCGCAAGCCTCTTCCTCACTCATGAGTGCCGCCGTTAAGGGCAAGACCATTGACGAAGCCCGTGAAAAGATCTTGACGTTTAAGCGCTTGATGGGCTTAGAGGAGGCCGTCGATGACGAGCCGGTCAATCTGCGCAAGCTCGGTGAAATTGCCGCTCTCGCGGGTGTCGTGAAGTTTCCGGTGCGCATCAAGTGCGCCACCTTGGCGTGGAACACGCTGACGGAAGCGTTAACGGAACAGCCCTAAGGCGTTAGCGGGTGCGGAACGGCTCGTAGCCGTCGCGCTCGAGGGTCTCGACCATCTCAGGTCCGCCCGTGGCCACTACGCGACCATCAGTCACCACGTGAATCACCGTCGGGGTCAACTCCTGCAGGAGGCGACTGAAGTGCGTCACGGCCAACACGCCGCATCCCCACTCGGTCGTGGCTGCCTGCAAACGACGGGCCACGGCACCAAGTGCGTCCACGTCAAGACCAGAGTCGATCTCGTCAAGCATGGCGAAGCGGGGCTTGAGCACACCAATCTGAACCATCTCGGCGCGCTTGCGCTCACCACCGGAGAGGTCAACGTTCATAAAGCGGTCGAGTAGCTCGGGCTTGAGGTCAACGGCGATTGATTCGTCGCGCATGCGCTCGCGCAGACCATCGGCACTGGCGCCGGCTGCCGCCAACATGTCAGCGGGACGAACGCCCGGCACTTCCATGGGGTGCTGCAGTGCGAGCAGCAGACCGTGGCGGGCACGCTCGGTGGCCGACAGTGACAGAAGTTCAACGCCGTCGAGTGTGACCGATCCGTCGAGCACTTTGTAGCCAGGGTGTCCAGCGAGCGCGTGGGCCAACGTTGACTTGCCTGAACCGTTTGGGCCCATGATGACGTGGACTTCGCCTGACTGCATGGTCAGGTCGAATCCCTTCAGAACTTCCTTACCGGCGACAGAAACGCGCAGGCCGGCAATGGTCAAGGTTGACGTCATGGCACCACCACTTCGAATCGTCCGTCACGGTTCACTACCTCGTAGGTAGCCACAGGACGGGTTGCGGGAAAAGACGTCGGCTCACCAGTGACCAATGAGAAGTTGCCACCGTGGCGGTCACACTCAATTTCACAAGTTTCGGCGTTGACCTCACCCGTAGAGAGGGGGAAGTCAGCGTGCGAGCAACGGTCATCAAGCACGTAGAGCGAGTCGTCGATACGCACCACGACGAGGACGCGACCCGCAGCGGGAACGCTCGTTGCCGCACCCGAGGTGTAGTCGTCGAGAACACCGAGGTCGATGGTCGTCATGGCGTCACCACCGCAACGTCGGCCAGGACCTGCGCCAGGTCCTCTTCGACTACGTCGGCGAGTCCCGATGGCAGTGTGGCCAACATCTCGTAGAAGAATCCTTGGATCATCAGTCGTTCGGCGTCGTGGCGCGACACACCACGAGACTCGAGGTACCAGCGCTGCAGTTCGTCCAGTGGACCCACACTCGACGCGTGGGCGCACACGACGTCGTTTTCACGAATGTCGAGGTTGGGCACCGAGTCAGCGTGCGCGTGCGGCGACAGCAAGAGGTTGTGATTCGTCTGACGGGCGTCCGTGCGCTTCGCACCCTTCTCAATTTCAATAACGCCGGTGTAGACCGAGCGCGAGTGGTCGGCGACGGCGCCCTTGGAGAGCAGCGTGGAGTTCGACCGGCCAATTTTGTGGAACTGACGGGTCCGGAAGTCGTGAATCTGTGAACCGGCACCGAGGAACGTCGTGCGCAGTTCGTTCTCTGCACCCGTACCGAGGATTTCGGCGTCGTTGCGCGAACGGTTGTAGTGCGCACCAACCGACAGCACCGACTGGCGCAGGCGGCTGTCGCGGTGCAAGAAGGCGTTCGAGCGGGCAACGTGCCAGGCGGAGGTTTCCAAGCGCTGGTAGGTCGTCATCTGTAGCGCGGCGTTGTCGGCAATGTGGAACTCCGTCAATGGCACGACCAAGGCATTCGCACCGCCATCGACGTACTCGACGATTGAGCAGGCGCTTGAGGTACCCAGGGATATCTTGAGCTGGGGGAAGCTGGCCCCGGCCGTCGTGGTGTTCACGACGAGCACGGGCTGCGCAATCTGGGCCTGGGCTGCCACAGTGATCGACACCACGTTGGGCGTCAATGCGCAGTTCAACAGGGCAAAGGCATCACCGGCGTAGCGGTCGGCCGTCTCGGCCACGCTCGACGCCTCTTGGGTGACGCTGAGACCGTCGACCGAGCCCTCCACTGAGACCAGCGAACCGTTCACGATGTGCACGACGACACCAGCGCGGGACCGGAGCGCGGTCGCAAAGGGCGTGAACGCCGGCACGGTGGTGACCGCGTCTAAGGAGAAGTTGTCGAGAGAAAAATCACTCAGCGGGGCGTAGCGCCACACCTCGTCAGACGTTGTGGGAAGACCCACTGCTACGAAACGGTCAAAGGCGGCACGACGTGACGAATCGCTGTGACCAGAAACTAGGGCGTGCGCGGACTCAGAAAAAGTACTCATAACGGGACCGCTTCAGTGTAATGGGAGGGGGAAATTCTTCCAGCGCTACTTGCGCCAGAACTGCCACCGACGCTTGGGGGCGGTGTCTGAGACGCCGAGCTCGCGGCGGCGCTCCTCAATAAGTTCTGGCGCCACCGACTCAACAATCTCGCTCGCGGCCTTCAAAATATCGCGACGGTCCTCGATTGGAATTTCGGGGGCCGGCTCTTGCTCCACGTTCGGGCGTCGCGCCAACGATCCGTGCTGCCAGCCCACGTCAGCGAAGCGTGGCTCAAAGGTTATGCAGTCCGCTGGGCAGGCCCACGGCTGGTCGGGGGCGTTGCCCAAGGAGCAAAACCGCGCGACCTCACCTGAGTTGTATGTCCGGCTTTGGTAGTGCTTGCACTCTTCACGCATTCCCATGCCTCTAGTGTGCCACCTCCCTGCAACGTGAGTAGCGTTGCAGAGGTGAGCGCGCACCCCTTCACTTTGGTGGAAGGCGACCTCGACGCCACCGGTGTGACGGCGGCGGCGGCCCTTTCGGCGCGGGCCTATGCGAACGACCCCTTCTTCGCCTACATCTTCACCAATCCCCGCCGGCGCGAGCGTTCGGTGGCCCTCACCCATCAATCCGTCTTCGAACTTCGCGCGCCGCGACGTTGCGTGGTGCACGCTCGCGACGAGAACGGCGCCGTTATTGGTGTCGCCGTCTGGCTGCGCCCCGGTGGCTTTCCTCTACCGCCTCTCTCCCAGTTGCGGCAGATCCCCCTCGGGCTACAGGCCCTGCGTGGCCACCGACAGACCTTTCGTCGCGGCAAGAGCTTTCAGCAGCACATCGTGAAACTCCATCCCCGCACGCCCCACTGGTACCTCTGGTCGCTCACCGTTGCACCGGAGTGGCAGCATCGCGGCGTCGGTACCGCGCTGGTGCGCGATGGTCTCCATCGGGCCGACTCTGAACAGGTCGGTGTCCACTTGGAAACACAGAACCCCGACAACCTCCACTTCTACGAACGCTTCGGCTTCGCCCACAGCCACACCATTCAGCCCACGCCGGACAGCGCTAGTATCTACGGCATGTGGCGTCCCGCGGTTACTCAATGAGGGCGCTCACCGCGCGGGCACTCGTCGCTGAAGTCTTGGGGAGCTTTTTGCTGGCCATGATGGTCGCCGGTTCCGGCATCGCGGCCCAGACGCTCTCACCGGGAAACGTCGGCCTCGAACTCTTCGAAAATGCCGCGGCAGTGGCAGTTGGTCTCTTTGTCCTGATTATCTTGTTTCGCCCACTCTCGGGCGCCCACTTCAATCCCCTGGTGACGTTCGTCGACGTCGGCCTTGGTCGCCACCGATTCCGCGACGGCTTGGCCTACCTCGGCGCTCAGATTCTCGGATGCAGCGCGGGCACCGTCGTGAGCAACGTGATGTTTGGACTGGCCACCTGGCAGATCTCCACGCACCACCGCGCGTCGATGGCACACCTGGTCGCTGAAGTCATCGCCACCGCTGGCCTCATCCTCGTTGTCTTTGGGCTGCTTCGCAACGGCGAAGAGAGCAAGATTGCCCCCGTCGTGGCGGCGTATATCTTCACCTCGGCATTCTTTGCCGGGGCGACCTGTTTCATGAACCCCGCCATCACGATTGGTCGGATGTTCACCAACACCTTCACCGGTATTGCGCCGGCGTCGGTGCCCGGCTTTCTCGTCGCCGAGACTCTCGGGGCGCTCATCGGCATTGGGCTTGTTCTCTACCTGCTTCCCGAAAAGGAATGAGTATGACTACCCCTGAAGTCCTCTTTGTCTGCGTGCACAACGCCGGTCGCAGTCAGATGGCTGCCGCCTTCTTGCTGACGCACGCCAATGGTGCCATCAGCGTTCGTTCGGCCGGCACCGCGCCCGCGTCCACGATCAATCCGGCCGTCATCGAGGCCATGGCCGAAAAGGGCATCGACCTACTCGCGATGGGAGCAACGCCCAAATTGCTGGAGAGCGAGATCGTGCGGGGCTCCGACTACGTCATCACCATGGGCTGTGGCGACGAGTGCCCGTTCTTCCCCGGGGTGCAGTACCTCGACTGGGCGTTAGACGACCCGGCCGGTCAAGGTGTGGACGCTGTGCGTCTTATTCGTGACGAGATTGAACGTCGGGTGCTCGCGCTGATCGACGAGATCAACGCTTCGGCATAGTTAGCCGATTGAGCCTTCCATCTGGAGCTCAATCAAGCGCGACCACTCCACGGCGTACTCCATGGGGAGCGTGCGCGTCACCGGCTCAATGAAGCCGTTCACGATCATGCCCATGGCCTGGCTCTCAGTGAGACCGCGACTCATCAAGTAGAAGAGCTGGTCGTCACCAATCTTCGAGACCGTGGCCTCGTGACCAATCGATGCGTCCTGCTCGCCCACTTCCATGTAGGGCTTGGTTTCGGAGATTGACAGTTCGTCCAACAGCAGTGCGTCACAGCGCACGAAACTCTTGGCGCCCGTGGCCCCCTCTTCAACCTTGACGAGTCCGCGATAGGTCGTCAGACCGCCGTCCTTTGAGATTGACTTCGACACGATGGTCGACGTCGTCTCGGGAGCGCAGTGCACCATCTTGGCGCCAGCGTCCTGGATCTGGCCGTTACCGGCGTAGGCGACGGACAGAACTTCGCCCGAGGCCTTGGGTCCCATCAGGTAGACCGAGGGGTACTTCATGGTCAGGCGCGAGCCGATGTTGCCGTCAATCCACTCGACGTGGGCCTCTTCTTCGGCGCGTGCGCGCTTGGTGACGAGGTTGTAGACGTTGTTCGACCAGTTCTGAATGGTGGTGTACGTGATGCGCGCACCCTTCAGGGCCACCAACTCGACCACGGCCGAGTGCAGCGAGTCCGTGGAGTAGACCGGCGCGGAGCAGCCCTCGACGTAGTGCACCTGCGAGCCCTCGTCGGCGATGATGAGGGTGCGCTCGAACTGGCCCATGTTCTCGGTGTTGATGCGGAAGTAGGCCTGCAGCGGCTGGTCAACCTTGACCCCTGGTGGCACGTAAATGAAGGAACCACCCGACCAGACTGCCGAGTTCAGCGCCGCGAACTTGTTGTCGTTCGGTGGAATTACCGAACCGAAGTACTTCTTGACGAGGTCGGGGTACTCGCGCACCGCGGTGTCCATGTCGCAGAACAGGACGCCGAGACGCTCGAGGTCTTCGCGGTTGCGGTGGAAGACCACTTCCGACTCGTACTGCGCGGTCACGCCGGCGAGGTACTTGCGCTCGGCTTCGGGGATACCCAGACGTTCGTAGGTGTTCTTGATCGCGTCGGGCAGGTCCTCCCAGCGGTCAACCTGACCGCCGGTGGGCTTGATGTAGTAGTAGATGTCGTTGAAGTCGAGGTCGGGCATGCGCGTGGCGAACCAGTCGAGCATGGGCTTCTTTTCGAAGCGCTTCAGCGCGTTGAGACGGAACTCGAGCATCCAGGGCTGCTCGTTCTTGATACCGGACATTTCACGGACGATGGCCTCATTGATGCCCTTCTTCGGCTTGAAGACGGGAATCTGGTCGTCCGACCAGCCCAGCTGGTACCGGCTGAAATCAAGATTGTCAATCGACATGTGGCTCCTTTAGGGATATTCCCTACGTCCATAGTACTAACTGCCCTCGGCTGTTCAACCGGTCTGGCAGAGTGGAAGGATGCCCACGCCTCCTCGCCCCGCGCAACGCCCCTTCGCCATTACCCGTCACGGGGACACCCGCATCGACCCGTATTACTGGCTCATGGGGCGCGAGGACGAGGAGGTCCTCACCCACCTGCGCGCCGAGAACGCCTACGCGGCCGAAATGCTCGCCCCCCAACAGGGACTACGCGACGACCTCTTCGCCGAGTTCAAGGCCCACATCGAAGAGACGGACATCTCGCTGCCCACGCGTCGAGGAAAGTACTGGCACTACGCCCGCACCGTCGAGGGCCTCTCCTACCCGATTATCTGCCGGCTGCCCGTCGACGGTGACGACCGCACCCCACCGATCATCGACCCGGCCACGCCCTACCCCGGCGAGCAGATTGTGCTCGACGAAAACCTCGAAGCCGAGGGCCACGACTTTCTCTCGGTGGGCGTCTTCTCCATCAGCCCCGACGACCGCTGGGTTGCCGTGGGTGTGGACTTCGACGGCAACGAACTCCACCACGTCACTTTCCGCCCCCTCGACGGCCAGGAAGGTTGTGACGACGAACTCATCGACGTCTCCTACGGCTTCACCTGGTCGGAAGACTCGCGCTACTGCTTCTACACCCGCGTCGACGACGCCCTTCGGCCGTTCCAAATCTGGCGCCACGAATTCGGTACGCACACCAGTGCTGACGTGTTGGTACACCAAGAAGACGACGCCGAGTTCAACGTCAGCGTCGGACGCAGCTTCGACCGCCAGGTCATGTACCTGGCGATGTCCTCATCACGCACGACCGAAGTTCGCGTCCTCGACGCCGCGACGCCGACGGGCGAGTTCCGCACCATCTGCAATCGTGTGCCAGGTCGAGAGGTTGACCTCGAGCACTACTCGCGCCCGAATCGAGCCCGGTGGTGGATTCAGACGACTAACGACGAGGCCAAGGACTTTCGCGCGCTGGTGCGCCCCGTCGCCGGCGGCGAGTGGCGCGAGCTGATTCCGCAGCGTGCCGGGGTCCGCTTGGAGACCGTCGTGGCCTTCCAGAACTTCTTCGTGGTGATCGAGCGCTTTGAGGGCTGCCCGAGCCTGCGCATCGTGCCGGCCCTCGACGGCGACGACCCTTTCGGTGACGACTTCTTAGAGCGCAGCTCCCTCATCGACCCCGGTCAGTATCCGGCCTCGGTGTTCTTATCCTCGAACGGCGACTACGACACACCGCTGCTGCGCGTGCAGATGATGTCAATGGTGACGCCCCGTCTCGTCGCTGACGTCGACGTTGTCACGGGTGAGCGCATTGTGCGCAAGCAGCAGACCGTCAAGGGTGGCTACGACGAGTCGGGCTACATCACCGGGCGGCTCTGGGTGGCCGCAAGCGACGGTGTGGAGATTCCCGTCACGGTGGTCGCACGCTCGGGTGTGCTGGTGCGTAACGATGACGGCACCCTGCGCGCCCCACAGACCGCACCACTCATTCTCAATGGCTACGGCAGTTACGAATCATCGACCGACCCCTACTTCTCGGCCATCCGCTTAAGCGTGCTCGACCGTGGCGTCATTTTCGCCGTCGCCCACGTGCGCGGTGGGGGCGAAATGGGCCGCGCCTGGTACGAGATGGGTCGACTGGACCAGAAGGCAACCACCTTCTCGGACTTCGTGGCCGTTGCGCGTCACCTGATCGACGCCGGCTGGACCACGCCACCGCAGCTCGGCGCACGTGGTGGCTCAGCGGGTGGTCTCTTGATGGGTGCCGTCATGAACCTCGCGCCGGAGCTCTTCTCGTGCATCGTGGCCGAAGTGCCCTTCGTCGATGCACTCACCACCATGCTCGACGCATCGCTCCCCCTCACCGTTGGTGAGTGGGAGGAGTGGGGCAATCCCGACGCGTCGGCAGCGACCTATCGCATCATGAAGGGTTACTCGCCCTACGACAACGTGAGCGGCACGAACCCCGATGGGTCAGTGCGTCGCTACCCGAAGCTCTTCGCGACCGGCGGCCTCAACGACTCCCGCGTGGGCTTTTGGGAGCCCGCCAAGTGGGTCGCCAAGATTCGTGACGTGAATCCTCAAAACGTCGCCATCGCTGACTTCACCCTCGACGCCGGCCACGGCGGCCCGTCTGGTCGCTACGACTCGTGGCGCGACGAGGCGAAGAGCCTGGCCTTCTTATTGACGGAGATTGGCGCGGCTTAGAGAACGCCGAAGGCGAACAACACGATCGCCACGACGACGATAACGGCAGCGGCGAGCGCAATCACGCGACGTCGACGGTGGAGTCGCGTCGGTGGCATCTTGCGCAAAGACCGCTCGAGCGCCCACTTCTCGTCGTGGTGAATCGACGCGGGAACGATGGCGAACTCTTTCACGGGCATGCCGTCGCCAAACACCAACTCGCCATCCCCCTCAAGACGAGGCGCCTCGATCGCAATCTCATCACTAGGCAGTTCGTCACCTTCGAGAAGCTTGAACCCCTTGGCCACCCCGTAGGGCGACGGTGGAGCAAGTGGCTGGCGGGCCAAGCGATCAGACACCGAGACGCGACGGTGGCGACGCCACCAGAGGCCAACGGCCACCAACACGAGAACGATGACGAGCACCAACAACCACTGAGTCATCTCGCCACCTTTCACGAATTGCCGACAGTGTCAGCGTAGCGAGAAGTCCGCCGTTATTTGAGGAGGCGAAAGGCGCCGCGGTAGTAGAGACTCGGCTCACCCTCGAAGGCGTCGAGGCCCGTCACCGCGACTACGACCATGTCGTGATCCCCGTGGGTCGCGACTGAAATGATGTCGCCGGTGATATGGGCAAGAGCGCCGTTCAGCAGTGGCGCTCCGTTTTCGGCGACGACAACGTCCGCACCGGCGAACTTGTCGATGCCGGAGGTGGCAAAACGCATCGCCACCTCGGACTGCTCATCCGAGAGCACCGAAATGCCGATGGCGCTCGCGTGGCGAATCTTCTGCCAGGAGGAGCCGGTCGAGGTTGCGTTGAAAAAGACCAGTGGTGGGTCCATCGACAAGGCGCCAAAGGACTGGCAGGTTAAGCCAGCGGGTCCGTCCGCGGTCTGTGCCGTCACCACAACGACGCCGGTGGCGAATCGGCCGAGCACATCTTTATAACGAGAAGGATCGGCGCTGGACACGCCTGCACCTTACCGTGACTCGCCGGCGAGGGCCCACGTTCGACCGCGCTTCACCACGAGGCCATCACTCTCGAGACCGTCGAGACACCGTCGGATGCGCTCGACGTCATCACTCTGCGCCGCCACGCAGAGAGCGGCGAAGCCCACGGACTTTTCTCGCAGCGTCGCCAGCAGTCGCCCTCGAATCTGGCGGTCGGAACCGGCGAAGGGTGACTGCTTCTTCGAGACGCCCGCCGACCGTGGCGCCGGGTCGTCGCCACCGTCACGTTGCCAGCGACAGATGCGGCGCACCGGACACGTTTCACACCGTGGCGACGAGGCGCAGAACTGGGCGCCGAGATCGAGGAGCGCCTGGTTGAAGCGGGCGGAGTCCGATGGCGGCACCAGCGCATCGGCCATGGCCTGCGCTTCCTTCGTAGTCAATGGCCGATTGGCCACGGCTCGGGCCAACACCCGGCCGACATTGGTGTCGAGAACGCCCACTGGTGCGCCAAAGGCGAAGGAGGCAACGGCGTTCGCGGTGTAGGGGCCAATGCCCGGCAACGCTCGCAAGGCGTCGGGGTCAGCAGGGACTTTTCCACCATGGCGCTCGACCATGGCTTTGGCGGCGTCGTGCAAGAACTTGGCTCGGCGATGAAAACCCAGACCCTCCCAGTGGCGAACGACGCTCGCCAGCGGGGCGGCCGCGCAGGCCGCGGGGGTCGGAAATGAGGCCATGAACCGTTCCCAGGGTGCGATTACTCGAGCTACCTGGGTCTGCTGCAGCATGAACTCCGAGACGACGACGGCCCAGGGATCACCAATAGCAATCCAGGGCAGATCGCGCTCAATGGCCCCCGCACTGAAGAGCAGCGCGCGGCGCAGTGGCGCGAGCGCATCGCCCGTCGCGGCCACCGGGCTCACTCAGCGGCAACCGGGCGGGTTGAGAAGGAGACGGTTGAGCCCGACAGCGATTCGCCGTCGACGATCAGTCGCCAGGTGTAGCGCTGGCCGGGAGCCAGTGGGATCGGTCCGAAGTTGATGGCAATTGGCACAATCGAGGGGGTGCCCACAGCCGCGCCAACTGGCGTGGAGGCCGTAAAGTCACCGCGCACCTCAATGCTCTGAGGCCCTTCGGGGGTCTCGAGCATCACCAACTGCCCATCGGCGTCTTCCAAGAAGAGCTCCCAGTGGTGGCCCTTGTCGAATTCGGCGGGCTGGACCTCAAAGCGAATGGCGACTCCGGCGGGCGTCGGGGCTGGCCCCGTAATGTCCCAGCCGCCACCGAGAATGTAGAGCTTGCCATCGGCAACTTGGACGGCATCTGCGAGCATCATGGTTACGTTCATGCCTACGAGACTAGGGCAGCCGAGACCCTCTTGGGGCCGCCCAAAGCACCAAAACCACGGCCGGCGGCGCCTCAACAACCCCTTCCATCAGGAGTTTTGATTACTGGTGGCGCTCATTTTGCTCCATCGGCGGGGTGGAGCCGGTAGCCTTGTACCCATGACTTACGTCGAGCGCTCTGGGCGCTTTTCGACGGCCTCGTCCGCTTCTCGTCGTGGCTCGACCTTTTCGTCGATCCTCGTCACGGTGGGCTTCGTCCTCGGGCTCGTGACCGCCCCCGCCACCGCGGGTGCGACAACCATTAGCCAGGAGAAGGCCGAAGCCGCCGTTCTCTACAACCAGATTCAGTCCATGACGGCCCAGACCCAGCTGTTGGGACAGAAGTACGACCTCGCCCACGTTCGGCTGGTCAAGATTCTCAACGAAATCGCCAACACCAAACAGGTCGTCAAGCAGATTGAGTCCCAGGTCTCGGTGGGCAAGAAACAGCTGGCCGCCGACGCCATTTTCGCCTACGTCACCAATGGGGCCGCCGCTTCCACCAGCCCCCTCTTCGCCACCAACGCCAACAACGTCGGTGCCACCAACCTCTACAACAACCTGGCCCAGGGAAATATTGGCGCTGCCATTAACTCCCTGAACAACCAGCGCCTGACCCTGACGTCGGAAAAAGCCCTCCTGCACGCCGAAGTCGGCAGGGCTGAGGAGCAGAATCACATTGCCGCCGAGGCCTATCAGAAGGCTGCCGGACTGCAGAACAAGCTCCAAAGCTCCCTCAACGCCGTCAAGGGGCAGATCGCTAGCTACTACGCCGCTATCGCGGCGGCGGCAGCCGCCAAGGCGGCGGCCAAGCTCGCCGCCGAAGAAGCGGCCCACCCGACCAATGGCTTTGTGCCCGGACCGGACCCCCAGGCCGACGTCGCCATTCACGAAGCCGAGACCTTCCTCGGCACGTGGTACTGCTGGGGCGGCGCGTCGCGTTCCTGCGTTGACTGTTCGGGCTTGATCATGCTGGCATACCAAGCGGCCGGCATTTACTTCCCGCACTACTCCGGCGCGATGTACGAGGAGACCCAGCGCGTCCCACTGTGGGACATTAAGCCGGGCGACCTCTTGTTCTACGGCTACAACGGCGACGAACACGTCGCGATGTACGTCGGCCACGGCAACATGATTGAAGCAGCTTCAACAGGCACACAAGTGCACATCACCCCCATTCGACTCGGCTACGGATTCTGGGGCTTAGGCCGTCCACGGGCCTAGCGATGGGACCGTTCCCCGTCGGCTTTCAACTCGGGCCGCTCTACTTCCACCTCTACGGGCTCGGCCTCGCCATTGCGGCCTATGTCGCCTTTAGCTACGCCGAGCGCCGCCTGCGGGCCCGCAGCATCGATGTCACCCGGTTTGGCCGCTACGTCGCGTACTTGCTCGGGGCAGGGCTCATTGGTGCTCGTTTCGCCAACATCGCGACGAACTGGCCCTATTACAACGGCCACTGGGGCCGCTGGATCGCAGTCTGGCAAGGTGGCCTCGCCAGTTTCGGTGGCATTGCCCTTGCCCTTCCGGTTGGCCTGTGGCTGCAGCGGCGCTGGTGGCCACATGTCTCGCTGCTCGCTTTCTGTGACGGCCTCATCCCAGCGGTGGTCGCCGGCTGGGCGTTGGGCCGCCTCTTGGGACCGCAGTTCATGGTCGCCGGTGGCGGTCATCTCACGCACTCGTGGATCGGAATGTACTACCACGGCCAGGTCGGCAAACGGGTGCCCGTTCCACTGATCCAAGCCCTCGAAGACGGCGCCCTCTGGCTCGGCCTGCTCGCCAAGGAGCGGTGGTGGAAGACCAAGCCGCAGGGTGCCATCACCGGCGTGGCCATGGTGGTGTGGGGCCTCGTGCGGGCCTACGACGAACGCTGGCTCTTAGGCGATGAGTCCCACAGCGGGTCACTGGGCGTACAGCTCGCGGGACTGGCGTTGTGCGTTGGCGGCCTCATCTTGGTAGCTCGCGTCTGGCGCCGCCGCTCCATCTAACACCGGTGCGCTACAACTAAGAGATGACTCTTCGCCGCTTCGTCCTCACCGCCCTCATTGCCTGCGCCTCCGTGGCCGTCTCCACTCCCGCACAAGCCGCGCCATCGCCGCTCGCCGGCGTCTGGGTCGAACCGTCGGCCGGCTACGGGTTCTTAGACGCGGCCGTGCGCTCGGCGACCCACAGCGTGGCCCTGTCGATGTACGAGATTATTGACCCAACCATGGAACAGTCGCTCGCCGCAGCCGCCGCTCGCGGGGTCCCGGTGCGTGTACTCATAGACACCAAGTACGAAAGCAGTCGCAACGCCCCGGCCGTGTCATTCCTGTCGACGCACCACGTCCACGTGTATTGGGCACCGAGCTCGCAGATCTTTCACGCGAAGTACCTCGTCATTGACGGCGTCCGGGCCTACATCGGCACCGGCAACTTCGTGGCCTACGACTACCCCAGCACCCGTGACTTCTGGGTCGAAGACACCACGTCGAGCGATGTTGGCGCCATGCTCGCCACGTTCAACAGCGACGTCGCCGGCGCAAGCATCAACGCCACGTCAAACGGACTGGTGTGGAGCCCCGGGTCAGAGCCGGCCATCAGCGGCTTTATCGCCTCGGCGAAGCACACTCTGTTGGTCGAGAACGAGGAGATGTACTCCTACGACATTGATGATGCCCTCGTCGCCGCGGCCCAACGGGGCGTCAACGTCACGGTCGTGATGACCTACTCGTCAAAGTACGTGAAGGATCTCGGCATCATCACGGCTGGTGGCGTCCACGTTCGACTGATGTCGAGTGGGCAGACCTATATTCACGCCAAAGCCATGTGCGCCGACTGCGTCGGCAATTCGGGGACCGCTTTCGTGGGCAGCATTAACTTCTCGACCTCATCGCTCACCTACAACCGCGAGCTCGGTGTCGTGACAACGACCCCGGCAGTCGTGGCCACCGTGCGATCAACGATTAGCGCCGACGCCGCAGCGGCCAGCGCGTACCACTAGAACAGGCTGTTCCACTCTTCGTCGGTCAACTTGACGAGCTTCTCGACCTCGACGTCGGGACCGATAGCGATGCGGACGCTGTCCACGTACGATGCGTGGTCCAAACCAGCGCGGCGCCAGGCCTGAAAGAGTGAACGCGACGGCGTCTCGTTGGAGTAGATACCTCGGACCAGCACACCCTCTTGCGAAGCAGCAACAACGACAGCAGGACGGACCTTGGAGTGCACGTCAGGCATCGCGGGGTCAATGGCGTCGAAGGGCACGTCGGTGGCCACGACCCACCCAGCGAGCGGGTGCGCCGCGTCGAACTTGGCCGCCTCAGCGGGAGTCAGGGGAACGCTGCGACGGGTGACGTCGAGTGCAGCCACGACCACGGGGGCGACAGGGGCAGCCGCCGGAGCGGGCTTGGCCTTCTTTTCGTACTTGACCTTGCCCTTGGCCTTCTCGGCCTGGGCCTTCTTCTTGGCCTTCTCTTCTTCGCGACGCAGCCGGCGCTGCTCGAGAATGGCGGCGTCTTGCTCCTTGGGGTTCAGCAGCGACGCGGTGCCGGTGGTCACCTCGAGTTCGGGCAAGTGCAGGTCGGCCTCTTCGTCGAGAATTCGGCGGCACGAGGGGCTCGCGGGGAATTCCTGGCCCGCGGCGAAGGCGAGCACCGCGATGATGTGGTTGCGGGTGCCACCATCGACACGCAGTGCATCAACGGCGGCCTTGAGCTGGTCGTAGTTGGGCTCTTCGGCGTGGTCGCCGAGGAGTTCGATGATCTTTTCCAGCGCGTCCATTGACAGCAGTTCGAGAAGTCCCAGCACGGCGTCAATGGGAGCACCGGCGGCAAAGGAGGCCAGGTCGTGCTTCTTCTGCAGGCTCTTGAGCGGCACGGCAACCACGGCGGGCAACTTGACGCCAACGAGGTTGATCGAGTCAACAACTTCAAGGACGAAGTCTTGGTCCATCGCCACCAGGGCGCGGCGCATCAGGTCATTCGGGCTGGCGGTAAGAGCGGACATCAAGATTCCTTCCGAGAGCGAGGCGACAACGCCTCACGGGACTGGAACAAGATTACTGAAGTTCCGCCATGACCACGCTGTCGACGAATCGACGCTGCGCGGCGTAGGAGTGGCCGAGGCCACCGAAGCCACGCAACGACGCGGCCGTTGGCGACTGGTCCAGGCCGAAGTGCGCAATGGCCCGACGAACGTCGTAAATGGTGGGACCACGGTGAGCGGCGCTCGCCAACTTGGCGGCGACGAGCCCAATGCCGATTTCAATGTCGTGGTGATCCACGCCGGCCGGCAGGACCAACTCGTGGCAGGCCTGGTGCGCGAGCGTTAAGGCGTAGCCCTCGTTAGGCGAAGGCGTGCCCGCCAGAGCGCTCGAGGCCTTGTGGCGCAAGAGGCCGGCCTTGGGCGCGCGACCAAGTTCGGGCGTGGCGGTCGGACGGGTAGGACGAACTTCTCCACTACGAAGAACGGGGGTGTAGGTGGGTTGGGTCACGTCTTGAGACTACCGGCTTAGGCGCGCGACAGCCACGATTCGTACTGGGGCAGCTCACCGCGCACGGCGGCGAAGTACGTGGACTGAATGTGCTTCGTGATGGGGCCGGGCGTGCCGGTGCCGACCACGCGGTCGTCGACCGAGTGCAGTGGCACGACTTCGGCGGCCGTTCCCGTCAAGAAGGCCTCGTCCGCCAGGTAGAGGTCGTCACGACGCAGCACTTCAAAGCTGAGCTCGTAGCCGAGGTCGCGCGCAATGGTCGCGATGCTGGCCTGGGTGATGCCGCGCAGCGCACCGGCTTCCGATGGTGGTGGCGTGATGATGAGGCCGTCGCGCACAATGAAGATGTTCTCGCCGGTGCACTCCGAAATACGGCCGTCGTGGCCGAGCATGATGGCCTCGTCGTAGCCGGCGCGCAGCGCTTCGTCCTTGGCGAGGCTTGAGTTGACGTAGCCACCAATGGTCTTCGACGCCGTTGGCATCGAGGTCGCGGCGTGGCGCGTCCATGAGGAGATCATCATGCGAACGCCGTTTTCGAGACCGTGGTCGCCCAGGTAGGCACCCCACGGCCAGGCGGCAATGACGGTCTCCACCTTGGAGGTGCGGTGGTAAATGCCCATCTCGCCGTAGCCGAGGTAGACGAGGGGACGCATATAGCAGCCATCAGCGAGGTCGTTGACGCGCACAATTTCGAGGGCGGCTTCGCAGAGTTCGTCCACGCTGTAGGGCAGGTCGATCATGAGAATTTTGCAGCTGCGGGCCAGGCGCTCCATGTGCTCACGGAGGCGGAAGATGGCCGGACCCGAGGCCGTCTTGTAGGCACGAACACCCTCAAAGGCGCCCATGCCGTAGTGCAGGGTGTGGCTCAAGACGTGGGTCGTCGCGTTGTCCCAGTCGACAAGCTCGCCGTTCATCCAGATCTTCTTGGTAGGGGTAATAGGCATTTACAACCTCTCTAGTAGTGCGTTCGTGATGCCGGTCGTGCCCAGCGCGTTGGCGTCGCCGTCAAAGTCTCGCACGGCGCGGTCGATCCGTGCGGCAGCGTCGAGCTCGCCCAGGTGCTCCAACAGCAGCACCGCGGACGAGACCGCGGCCAGCGGGTTGGCCTTGTTGAGGCCCACAATGTCGTGCGCGGCGCCGTGGACGGGCTCAAAGAGCGAGGCGGACGTCTTCTCGGGGTTGATGTTGCCCGAAGCGGCGTAGCCAATACCACCGGTAACGGCACCCGCCAGGTCCGACAAGATGTCGCCAAACAGGTTGTCGGTGACGATAATGCCGTAGCGCTGCGGACTCTCGACCAAGTAGATGCAGGCCGCGTCGACGTGGTTGTAGTCAACTTCGACCTCGGGGTACTCGGCCCCGACTTCGCGGACCACGCGGCTCCAGAGTTCACCGGCGAAGGTTAAGACGTTGGTCTTGTGCACCAGGGTCAACTTCTTGCGGGCGAGGCCGTTGGCGCGCTCGAAGGCGTAGCGCACACAGCGCTCCACGCCGAAGCGGGTGTTCACCGAGCCCTGCGTGGCGATCTCGTGGGGGGTGCCGTGGCGCAAGGTGCCACCTTCACCGGCGTAGGGGCCCTCCGTGTTTTCGCGCACGATGGCGAATTCGCAGCCCTGCGCCAAGGAACCAGGAACTCCTCGGAAGGGCCGGTAGTTGATGTAGAGGTCAAGACCGAAGCGCATCTTGAGCAGCAGGCCGCGCTCGAGGGTGCCGCCCGGAATGCGGGTGTCACCAATGGCGGGCCCGATGGCGCCCAGCATGATGCCGTCAAAGCCCCTCAGCGAGGCGAGCGTCTCGTTGTCGAGGACGAAGCCGTCGCGAAGATATCGCGCTGCACCGAGGTCAAACTCGGTCGTTTCCACCGATACGCCAGCGGCGCGCATCACGGTGAGGGCGCAGCTCGTTACTTCGGGGCCGATGCCATCGCCGCCAATGACGGCGATGCGGTGCGTGCGCTGCATGGTGAACCTTCCTTTTACCCATTTTGCTCGCCCGAGACCGAAAGCGTCAAAAGCACTGAAAAGCCCGATCGTTGGTCTCGGTAGAATTGAGCACCACGCGCAAGTTGAGGATGACATGGCTGAACACATTCACCGCATCACCAAAGAGACTCTCGAAAAGCTCAAAGAGGAGTACCACCACCTCACCACGGTCGGTCGCACCGAGATTGCCCGCATCATTGAGGCCGCCCGCCTCTTGGGCGACTTGAGCGAAAACGGTGACTACCACGCCGCGAAGGATGACCAGGGGAAGATGGAGTCGCGCATTCGCCAAATCGACCAGGTAATCCGTAATCACGAGCTCGTCGAGCGCGACGAGACGGCCAACGCCGTCCAGCACGCCTCCATCGTCAAGATCGTCTACGAGGGCGACAGCGAGGACGACGCCCTCGAGTTCTTCATCGGCTCCATTGAAGAAAAGCCCGACGGCGTGCAGGTGGCCTCACCGGAGTCCCCCATGGGATCTGCCCTCATGGGACATGGCATCGGCGACGACGTCACCTACGACGCCCCCTCGGGTGCCATCACCGTGACCATTGTGGGTCTGCGCTAGATGGCCGAAACGCTCTACGACAAGATCTGGCGCTCCCACCTGGTCGCCGCTCCGGCCGGCGAGCCCTCCCTCCTCTACATCGACTTGCACCTGGTGCACGAAGTCACAAGCCCCCAGGCCTTCGACGGCCTGCGTCTCAACAACCGCACCGTGCGTCGCCCCGATCGCACACTCGCCACGGCCGACCACAACGTGCCCACCGATCCGCTGAGCACGCCCATTACCGACCCGATTTCACGCCGCCAGCTCGAGGCCCTCGAAGAAAACTGTGCCGAGTTCGGCATCACCGTGTTCCCCCGTGGCCACGAAAACCAGGGCATCGTGCACGTCATTGGACCAGAGCTGGGCGTGACCCAGCCCGGCATGACAATTGTCTGCGGTGACTCGCACACCTCCACGCACGGCGCCTTCGGTGCGCTGGCCTTCGGCATCGGCACGAGCGAGGTCGAGCACGTGCTGGCGACCCAGACGCTCCCCCAGCAAAAGGCCAAGACGATGGCCGTGGTCATCGACGGCCCCGCTCCCGCCGGGGTGAGCGCCAAGGACATCGCGTTGGCGATTGTGCACACCCTCGGCACCGGTGGCGGTGCCGGCTACGTCGTGGAGTACCAGGGCGAGGCCATTCGTAATCTCTCCATGGAAGGCCGCATGACGGTCTGCAACATGTCCATTGAGGCCGGTGCGCGTGCCGGACTCGTGGCCGTCGACGAGACGACCATTGACTACCTGCGTGGCCGCCCCGGTGTGCCCGCAGGCGACGAGTTCGACGCTCTCGCCGCTTCGTGGCGAACCCTGACATCAGACGACGACGCCTCCTTCGACAAGGTCGTCACCATTCCCGCCGATTCACTCGCCCCCTTCTTGACGTGGGGCACCAACCCCGCCCAGGTCGTGGCCCTCGATGGCGTGGTGCCCGCACCCAGTGACTTCACGAATGCCGATGACGCGGCCGCGGCCGAGCGGTCCCTCGCCTACATGGGCCTTTCCGCTGGCACTCCCATCCGAGAGATTCCCGTCGACGTCGTCTTCATCGGCTCTTGCACGAACTCACGCATCGAGGACCTTCGCGCCGCCGCTGATGTTGCCCGTGGCAACACCGTGGCCGATGGTGTTCGCGCCCTCGTGGTGCCAGGATCGCGCCGCGTGAAGGAACAGGCCGAGGCCGAAGGCCTCGACCAGATTTTCCTCGCGGCGGGCTTCGAGTGGCGCGAGCCCGGTTGCTCGATGTGCTTAGGGATGAACCCCGACCAGCTCACCGCCGGCCAGCGCTCTGCTTCCACCTCAAATCGTAACTTTGAGGGTCGTCAGGGACGCGGTGGCCGCACGCACCTCGTCTCACCCGTCGTCGCCGCGGCGACCGCCATTTGCGGTCGCTTCGCTTCCCCTGCGGAGGTGGCGCGATGAAGGCCGTGCACGTGCTTGAAGGACGCGGCGTCCCGCTGGAGCGCAGTGACGTCGACACCGACCAAATCATTCCTTCGGACTGGTTGAAGCGCGTGGAGCGCACCGGCTTTGGTCGCGGTCTCTTTTCAGAATGGCGCGACGACCCCGCCTTCGTCTTGAACAATGCTGACTTCGCCGGCGCCTCCGTGTTAATTGCTGGTCCGCGCTTTGGCACGGGCTCCTCGCGAGAGCACGCCGTGTGGGCACTCATGGACTACGGGTTTGCCGCCATTATTGCCCCGAGCTTTGGTGACATCTTCAAGAACAATGCGTCGAAGCAGGGTCTGGTCATTGCCCAGTTGTCCGCCGAAGACGTTGAGGCACTCACCGCCTTTGTGAAGGCCGACGCGGCGGTGTTGATCGTGCTTGACGTCGAACGCACCACGGTGGAGGTCCCCAGTCAGGGCTGGAGCCGCACCTTCGCCCTCGACCCCATGACCCAACAGCGTCTCCTCAATGGATGGGACGACATCGGCCTCACCCTGCGTCACGAAGAGGCGATTACCTCGTTTGAAACGACGTCGACGTCACCCACCCTGCGTGGCGTCTTTGACGCCACGGGTCGCACTACGCGCTAACGAGTTCCGCGGCGTTGCGGCGGGACTGGACGTGGCGCACGGTCGTCATCAGCGCCACCGCCAAGCTGGCCAGACCGGCGCCAAGGGTGGAATAGAAGGCTGCCCACAAGTGGGCACCGCCGTAGTAGAAGAGCCACAGGGCCGAGCAGGCAACGCCGGCGTACCAGGCGCTGGCCGACACGCCGTCGGCGTGACGCACCTTAATGAGTTCGATCAGTTGCGGCGCGCGCATCAAGGTCATGGCAATGCCGGTGCCGAAAACGCCACCTTGCCAACCCCAGAGCAGAATTGGTGCAAACGAGAAGAAGGTTGAAAAGAGGGCGGTCTTCGCCACCGTCGCTCCGTGCGCGAAGGGTGAGAGCTTGGCGACGATAGAGATCTGGAAGGGCCAAATCAACAGACTGCCCAGCACTACCTGTGCCGAATGCGATCCGAGCAGTCCGTAGGCGATCCAGAACCCGGCCGTGTACAAGAACAACAGCCACGTCGCCAGCGATACCCCATCGATGCCATCGCGGCGCACGCGCGCGAACTGCAACAAGGTACTCATCACACCAAAGGCAACGCCGAGATCTCCGCAGACGGCGTAGGCACCTAGATTCACCCGTTCAGGCTAGGCCCCCACGTGCCTAGCGGCGGCGATTCGCTGCCGAGATCACCGCAGCGAGCGAGGCGTCGAGGATCGACGAGCTCATACCGACGCCCCACCACGTGACACCGTCGGCGCCTTCGGCTTCGACGTAGGCCACCGCGGAGGCGCCTGATCCCGCTGTCAGGGCGTGCTCGGTGTAGTCCTTGATCTTGAAGGTCACGTCGAGCTCTTGGCGAAGCCCCGCCATGAAGGCGTCGATTGGACCATTACCTTCACCGGTCACCGTGACGTGCTCGCCGCCGACCAACAGTTGGGCCGTGATGCGCGTGTTGTTCTGATCGGCCACCACTTCACTGGCCAGCAACTGCAGCGTCGCGTTCTCGGGCAGATACGTCGTGGAAAAGACTTCCCAGATCTGGGCCGGTGAGATTTCCGTGCCGGTCTCTTCGGTCACCTTCTGGACCGTCTTGGAGAACTCCACCTGCATGGCACGAGGCAGTTCCAGGCCGTGTTCGGTCGAGAGCAGGTAGGCCACGCCACCCTTACCCGACTGGGAGTTCACGCGAATAATCGCTTCGTAGGTGCGGCCCAGGTGCTTGGGGTCAACGGGCAGGTACGGCACTTCCCAGATCTCGTACTCCTCACCCACGGCCGCTATGCCCTTCTTAATGGCGTCCTGGTGTGAGCCGGAGAAAGCGGTGTAGACCAACTCGCCCACGTAGGGGTGGCGAGGGTGGATAGGCAGTCGATTGGCGTACTCGGCGACGTGGCGAGCCTTGTCGATGTCACGGATGTCCAGCTCGGGGTCTACCCCTTGCGAAAAGAGGTTCAAAGCGAGATTCACCACGTCGACGTTGCCGGTGCGTTCACCGTTGCCAAACAAGGTTCCCTCGACACGGTCGGCTCCCGCGAGGACACCCAGCTCGGCCGCCGCGACACCGGTGCCGCGGTCGTTGTGTGGGTGCAGCGACAAGATGATGGACTCACGGCGATCAACGTGGCGCAAGAAGTACTCGATGGCGTCGGCGTAGAGGTTGGGGGTATACATCTCGACGGTTGCTGGCAGGTTCAGAATCAAGGGGCGCTCGGGCGTTGGGTCAATTGCCGCAATGACTGCGTTGCAGACCTCGAGGGCGTATTCAATCTCGGTGCCGGTAAAACTCTCCGGCGAGTACTCGTAGAGGAACTCGGTCGATGGCGACGTTGACTCCAACGACTTGCACAACAACGCCGCCTTCACGGCGATCTGCTTGATGCCTTCCTTGTCGAGGCCAAAGACCACGCGACGCTGCAGCGTCGACGTGGAGTTGTAGAAGTGGACGATGGCGCGCCGCGCCCCGTGCAGCGACTCGTACGTGCGGCGAATGAGTTCTTCGCGCGACTGGGTCAAGACCTGAATCGTCACGTCATCGGGGATCACATCGCCTTCGATGATGTGGCGCACGAAGTCAAAGTCGGGCTGTGAGGCCGAGGGGAACCCCACCTCAATTTCTTTAAAGCCCATGGCGACCAGATGCGCGAACATGACGTTCTTGCGCTCCAAGTCCATCGGGTCAATTAGGGCCTGATTCCCATCGCGCAGGTCCACACTGCACCAGATGGGCGCGTGGTCGAGCTTCTTGTTGGGCCAGGTGCGGTCAGGGAGTTCGACGGGAACGGTCGCGCGGTACTTGGCGTGCGCCATGGGGCTTGGCTGCTGGGGGTGCTTGTCCATATGGTCTTCCCTTTCCTCGTCGCCATCGCGCCTACAAAAAAACCCCGCCGGTGGCGGGGCGTGGGGTGAGCGCGTGCTCTCCCCTACTGCAGAAGTAGTGCACCACGGCGAGTCGTCATCCCCTCATCCTACCCAAAGCGGTGCCACGTGCCAAAGGGTGCCGCTAACCTCGCACTTGTGCGACTCTTCAAAACAGTGTTCAAACTCGGGCTGGTAGCACTCCTCGGTGCGGCGATCGCCGCGGCCGCGAAGTTGCTGCCGAAGGCCGCGACCGACACTAAGGAAGAAGAGTGGTTCGACGTTCCCAGCGAATCCGCCGCGAACGAATAGACCTCAAAGGGGAGCATCATGGCAAACATGGAATATCGTCGTCTCGGCCGTTCCGGCCTCCAAGTATCAGTGCTGTCGTTTGGCAGTTGGGTGACCTTCGCCAATGACAACCAGATTGCGAACGCCAACCAGGCCGCTGAGTGCCTCAGCGTCGCCAAGGAAGCAGGCGTCAACTTCTTCGACAACGCCGAGGGCTACGCCCGCGGTGAGTCCGAGCGCGTGATGGGACAGGCCTTCCGCGACCTGGGCTGGAAGCGCCACGAGTACGTGGTCTCCACCAAGTTCTACTGGGGCATCAACGGCGACATGCCGAACATGAAGTGGACACTGAACCGCAAGTACCTCTCACAGGCCATCGAGGGCTCGCTCGAGCGTTTCGGCCTCGACTTCGTCGACCTGGCCTACTGCCACCGCCCCGACGCCAACACGCCGATCGAAGAGACCGTCTGGGCCATGTCCGACATGGTCTCACGTGGTCAGGCCCTCTACTGGGGTACCAGTGAGTGGAGCGCCGACGAGATTCGTGCGGCCTGGCTCATCGCCGACAAGCACCACCTGCACAAGCCAGTGGTGGAGCAGCCGCAGTACAACATCCTGCACCGCACCCGCGTGGAGAAGGAGTATGCCCGCCTCTACGAAGACATTGGTCTGGGCACCACCATCTGGTCCCCGCTGGCCTCGGGTCTGCTGACCGGCAAGTACCAGAACGGCATCCCCGCTGGTTCACGCGCCTCACTCCCCGGCTACGAATGGCTCAAGGACTCCCTGACCGACCCGGCCAACTTGGCCAAGGTCGACCAGCTCCAGGCCATCGCCACCGAACTGGGCGTGTCACTCACCCACCTGTCGCTGGCCTGGTGCGTGAAGAACCCTCACGTGTCAACGGTGATCACCGGTGCGTCGAATGCTGCGCAGGTTCGCGACAACATGGCCGCCCTCGACGTCGTGCCTCTGCTGACCGACGAAATCATGGCCCGCATCGACGCGATCAACGCCGCCTAAGTTTCACGAAACTCCCCCGCCGCAGCTCAGTCTGCGGCGGGGATGTTTTTTGTTTTCTCACTAAGGTTTATCCGTGACGAGTGCCCCTGACCTTCTCATTGTTGGTGCCGGTGTTGCTGGTCTGCGCGCCGCGCAGGTCGCTGCCGAAGCCGGTCTTTCCGTCGTCATCATTGAGGCCGACGACGCACCGGGTGGTCGCATTCAGTCCCACGTTGTGGACGGGTTCATCCTCGATGACGGCTTCCAACTCATTAATCCGTCGTACCCCGAACTGAAGGCCAGTGGCGTCCTTCCTGTCCTAGGCCTCCGCTCCTTTGACCCCGCCGTTCGCTACGTCAGCGACACCTCCTCCTACGACCTCGTCGATCCTCGCTGGCGGCCGCTCCAGGCACTCGGCGCCTTGCGCCATCCACAGATGTCGCTGAAGTCCGCCATCAACGTGGCTCGCCTGTTGGGCACCATTGCGTTCTCGTCCGAGGATCGCCTTACCCGCGGTGTCGACTGCTCCGCCTGGGATGGACTGCTTGCCGAAGGAATTTCGGAGGAAACCGTTGCCGGCGTTCTGCAGCCGTTCTTGCGTGGCGCGTTGCTTGATGATGAGCTCAACTCCTCGTGGCGATTCACCAAGATGTTGCTCAAGTCATTCGTGTCAGGTCGCCCGGGTACCCCCGCCACGGGAGCTGGGGCCCTCCCCCAGGCACTGGTACGGGCCTCCGGCGCCGGCCTCGTCTACGGCGAGCGTGCAACCGCGGTCTCAGCCACCTCGGTCACGACGACGTCGCAGACCTACCAGGCCCGTGCAGTCATTGTTGCCCTCGATGGCGCGAGTGCCGCATCTCTCATCGGAACGCCGGCCCCCCAGTGGCGACGCCAGAGTGCGTATTGGTGCTCGTTGCCCAAGGTTGACCACGCCGCGCAGCTCCGCATTGACGCGGTGGGCGGACTGTGGAACACCCTCGACATGTCGTCGGTGGCCCCCGAACGAGCGCCGGTCGGTCGAAGCCTCGTCGTCGCCTCGGCCGCGAGCGATGTGGTCGACCCACACATCACAACGACCGTGGCTCGCCTCTACGACGTAGCGACCTCTGACGTTGAGGTCATTGAGCGTCAGCTCATCGAGCGCGCCCTTCCCGTTGCTGCACGCCCACTTGATCTGCATCGACCGGTGGAGCACGATGGCGTCTTTGTCGCCGGCGACTACCTGCAGACGCCGTCCATTCAAGGTGCCATGCTCAGTGGTCGTCGCGCCGCCGAAGCGGCACTCGCGCACCTCTCGGCTTAAGCCTCGGCGAGCGCCTTCATGCCGGCGATTGTCGCCGCCATGTTGCCACGCCACAAGGCCAAGCGAACCTCGATGACCCGCTCTTCGTCTTCGGGGCTCATAGCGACCGCACGAGTCAGCCCAGACTCACCAGGCCCCACAACGGCCGTGAAGGTGAGTCGTGTTCGTGGGCCTTCGGGGCTCAGGGTGTAGGACCAGATGGCCACGGGCTCGTTCACGTCTTCCACGACGTAGGTGAAGATCGTGTTCGCCACCCAGGCGGTGACGGTGCAGGTCGTGTCCCACTCGTTGTCGCCGCGTCGATTCACGCCTCGAAAGGTCGACCCCACGGTGTGGGGTGCGGGACTCAGCCACTGGGCACCTTGAAACTCTTGGGAGAACGAGGCGGGCGTGTTGATGTCGCTCACCACCTCCCAGACACGCTCCAGAGATGCGGCAATAACGGTGGAGACACTTACCGATGGGGAGTCGCTCAACTTCATGTCACCAGCCTAGGAAACAAATGCGTCGGCGGGGAGGTCCTTCTCCCCGGTGCGCAGGGCGAGCAGGACGCGATCAATCACGGCCTGGGGCTCGAGGCCAGTGGGCATCTTGGGTGCGGTGCCGGCCAGTGCGCGATTCACGAGTCCGGTCTCGGTGTGGGGTGCGCGAATATCGAGGACTGCGACCTTCTTAGCGCGCAGTTCCTTGGCCGCAACGGCCATAGCGGCCGCGGCCGCGGCCTTCGAGGCACAGTAGGCACCCATGCCGGCAATCACCATGTCGGCGGCAACGCCCGTGAAGGACGCGAGGAACCCTTCGGGGGTAATGTGCGGGGCCAATGAGATGACGTTCACCGTACCGAGCGCGTTGGTGGCAAAGAGTTCTGTGGCGACGCGCTCGTCGAGGTCGGCGAATGGACCGAAGGCGACCACGCCGGCACAGTTGATGATGCCGTCCACCGGGCGGCCCAGTGTGACTTCGTCGAAGGCGGCAGCGAGATCGGCGCGGTCGGCAATCGAGGCGCTCGCCACAGGAAGGTCGCTCAGGTCCGCGGCAACGTTAGCCACGGTGCGAGCAATGAGGCGCACGTCGGCACCCTCGTTGCGAAGCGATCGAGCAATCGTGGTACCAAAGACACCACTAGCGCCAATAACAACGATGACCTTGTTTTCGAACTCACCCATGACAACTCCCTCGCGACTGTCAGGTCAGCGTACCGGTCGTCATGGCGGCCCGAACCGCCAGTTGCGATCTCGTGTTAGCGAAGGGCGATGACGTGAATGCCCAGAATGCCGGGGTTGGCGCGGAGGCGCTCGACCACTTCAGCTGGGGTGGGCTGGCCAGTGGAGAGGACCATCAGCGCCGTGCCGGCGTTCTTGTCGGGACCCACGGCCATTGAGGCAATGGAGATGCCGGCTTCGCCGAGCGCCAAACCGACGTGACCGATCATGCCGGGCTGGTCGTTGTTGCGCACCACCAGCATCGACGACGCTGGTGGAATCTCGACACTGTGACCGTCAACGCTGACGATGCGTGTTTCCACGCGTGAACCAATCGTCATCAACGTGCCCGACACAGCGTGGTCGCCCGAGCGAACGGTAATCACGTTCACGTACTCTGGCGATTCGTGTGTCGAGACCTCGCCGTAGGTGATGGAGTGCTCGGCAGCCAGCTGCGGGGCGTTCACGAACGATGCTGAGTCGTGTCCGGTGGCGACCAGCAAGCCCTTGAGCGCGCACAGCGTCAAGATCTGGGTGCCGGTACCGGCGAGCTCACCCTGATAGATGACTTCGAGGTCGGCGGGCTCGCCGTCGAGGAGGCCACCAATGAAGCGACCGAGAATCTCCGCGAGGCCCATGAAGGGGCGCACCGAGTTCGACACCTGTCCGGCCGCGACATTGACCGCGAAGGGCACGAAGTCACCGGCCAGCGCCAGCTCCACCTGCTCGGCGATGGCAATACCGGCCTTGTCCTGCGCTTCAACGGTGGAGGCGCCCAGGTGGGGCACGACGACAACGGAGGGCAAGTCAAAGAGCGGCGACTCCGTCGTCGGCTCCTTTTCAAAAACGTCGAGGGCAGCACCCTGCACGTGACCGGAGGTGATCGCGGCGGCCAGGTCGGCCTCGTTGATAATGCCACCACGCGCCACGTTCACGATGCGCACGCCTGGCTTGCACTTGGCCAATGACTCGGCGTTCAGGAGGTTGGTCGTTTCCTTCGTCTTGGGCAAGTGGATGGTAATGAAGTCCGACTGCGCGAGTAGGTCGTCCAACGACATCTTCTCAATGCCCATGTGACGAGCGCGCTCGTCGGTGATGTAGGGGTCGTAGGCGACCAGGCGCATGCCAAAAGCCATGGCGCGCTGCGCCACCAGGGCGCCAATCTTGCCTAGGCCAATCACGCCGAGGGTCTTGCCGTGGAGCTCAACGCCCTCCCACTTCGAGCGCTCCCACTTGCCCTGCTTCAGGGCCGAGTGTGCCTGCGGGATGTTGCGGGCCTGGGCCAGAATCAGCGCGAGCGTCTGCTCGGCGGCCGAGAGGATGTTGGACACGGGTGCGTTCACCACCATGACACCGAGGTCGGTGGCCTTGGTCACATCGACGTTGTCCAGACCGATACCGGCGCGGCCCACCACGATGAGGTCCTTGCCGGCCTCCAAGGTGGCGGCGTTGACTTGCGTGGAGGAACGAATGATCAACGCGTGGGCGCCAACGATGGCCTCAAGCAGTTGTTCCGGGCTCAACCCCAGTTGGATGTCTACCTCGTGACCGGCGGCACGGAGTGCCTCGAGTCCGGATGCAGCAATCTCTTCAGTGACGAGAACACGGGCCATGGGGAGGGTCCTTTCAATTGTTGACTAAAAGACTAATGATTACGTCGGGAGATCAGCCCGCCGCAACGAATGAAGCGAAACGCTCCAGTCCCTCAACCAGTTGCTCGTCGCTGAGCGCGTAGGAGAAGCGGAAGAAACCGGGGGCGCCAAAGGCCTCACCGGGCACGACAGCGATCTTGATCGTGTCGAGAAGAATCGAGGCCAGTTCCGAGGAACTGTTCGCCACCTGGCCACCAAACGAACGGCCCAGCAGGCCGGTCACGTTGGGGAAGGCGTAGAAGGCGCCCTCGGGAACGGGGCACGTCACGCCGTCAATCTGATTGAGCAGCGACACCATCGTCTGGCGACGGCGGTCGAAGGCTTCGCGCATGGCGAAGACTTCGTCGAGCCCGCCGTTGAGGGCGGCGATAGCGGCGCGCTGGGAAACGTTCGAGATGTTCGACGTCGTCTGCGACTGGTAGTTAATAGCCGCCTCCATGACGTCGGGCGCACCGATCATCCAGCCAATGCGCCAGCCGGTCATTGAATAGGTCTTAGCAACACCATTGACGATGATCCAGCGATCACCAAGCTCGGGCGCCACCGCAGCCATTGACACGTGCTTGGCGTCACCGTAGGTGAGGTGTTCGTAGATTTCGTCGCACATCACCCAGATGTCGTGCTCGGCAGCCCACGCGCCAATGGCGGCGACCTCCTCGGCTGCCACCACGGCACCGGTGGGGTTCGATGGGGAGCAAAAGACCACCAGCTTGGTCTTTGGGGTACGCACGCGCTCGAGGTCTTCGACCGTGACCCGGAAGCCGTTTTCCTGACTTGTCATGACGGGAACCGGAATACCACCGGCGAGGTAGACGGCTTCGGGGTAGGTAGTCCAGTACGGAGCCGGAATGATGACCTCGTCGCCAGGATTGACCAGCGTCATGAAGCCGGTCGCTACCGAGTGCTTGCCACCATTGGTGACGAGGACCTGGCTGGGCTTGATCTCGACGCCGGAGTCACGCAACGTCTTGGCGGCGATGGCTTCGCGCAGTTCGGGCAGACCGGCCGTCGGGGTGTACTTGTGGTTCGAGGGCACGTAACAGGCCTGCGCCGCGGCCTCCACAATGTGGGCGGGCGTTGGGAAGTCGGGCTCACCGACACCGTAGCCAATGACGGGCTCACCGGCGGCCTTGAGGGCCTTGGCCTTGGCGTCAACCGCCAAAGTTGCTGACGGCGCGAGGCCTCCCAAAAGGTCACTTACTCGTGCTGACATGCCCACTCCGTTTCTTATCTAACATTAAGTCTATGACCTCCCCCGAAAACATGAAGATTCCCGCCGAGCTCCTCCCCCGCGACGGCCGCTTTGGCGCCGGTCCCTCGAAGGTGCGCACCGCACAACTCGAGGCGCTGCTCGCCGACGGCACCTCGTACATGGGTACCTCGCACCGTCAGTCAACAGTGAAGAACAAGGTGGGCGAAGTACGCGACGGACTACGCGCCCTCTTCAACTTGCCCGACGGCTACGAAGTGCTGTTGGGCAACGGTGGATCGACCTGCTTCTGGGATGCCGCCACCTTCCACCTCGTCGAGCAGCACTCCCAGCACCTCGTCTTTGGTGAGTTCTCCTCCAAGTTCGCCTCGGCCGTCAAGGCCGCTCCGTTCTTGAGCGACCCCGAGGTCATCTCCGCCGAACCCGGCACCCACTCGCGCGCCGTTGCTCGTGAAGGCGTGGACCTCTACGCGTTGACCCACAACGAAACGTCCACGGGCGTCATGATGCCAATCACCCGGCCAGAGGGCTCGACTGGCCTCGTGGCCGTTGACGCGACGTC
>DAINRA010000003.1:0-91101 GCA_036742195.1 Acidimicrobiales bacterium | reverse complement strand
CGGTGTCGGGCACCACGAGTGACGCCAACGGTGACTCGGGCACCTTTAGCTACACACTAAGTATCGTGCCCATCACTCTCGGCGTTCGCTCAATGTCTTCTGTGGTTACACGTAACGCATCTGCCAATTTTGCTATCCAATTGATGGCGATTCGTAATGTTGGCCCTGTCGTGTACAGCAAAATTGGCGGTGACATTAATTTCAAAGTGTCAAGTAGTGGCAAAGTCACGACGTCGCGCGTGCTAGTCAAGGGTATTCACCGGTTCGTAATTCGTTTGCGCGATGCGTACTTGGATAACGCCAAATTTATCTACACGGTGGTAGTCAAATAGTTCAGACAATCATGGAATGGTGTACGCCCCTCGGTGTGGCCAAGAGACATGCCTCTTTTGTTTATTCGAAATTTTCGGATGATTGTTCAAAATAACTTCGTAGAGCTCGAACCAGCATTTCGTGCTTACTAATTTTCTCCGAAATTGCTGCCATTTCAAGGAGAGACAGAATTTCGCTGTTAGATGCACAGGTTGAACAGTTATTTTTGAACATTGTCACAAACTTCTCAACTAAGGCGTATAATGGACTAGATGGTTAAGCAAACGGCGATTCGTATACCGGCAGACCTTGAAGCCTTCGCCCAAACGGTCTGTCGAATTGAAGGAATCAGTATGAATGCCCTGGTAACCAGAGCACTTACTCTCCACTTCTGCACTCTCCGCGACGACCCTTCCTTCCGAAAGAATGCCCGACGGGTGCTCGAAGAGGAAATTGGGCAACTCCGTTCAATTGCTGAATAATAACATAATAACAAGTTAACTCTCTGGCTATTGGCTTTTCGCTACTTATTTGCATGTTTTGATTCCTTTGATCATTGGGTTGCGCCCGAAGTGATTTGAGTCCGCTGGCTCCTCGTGAAGGTAGATCAATCAGCTGAACCTAGGAAAAAGACGCCATACGGTCGCTGAAATCCTGCGCTTTTGCATTCGCTGAGAAATTCGGTAGAATAGTCAGCCGACCTCTAAACAGGGTCCCCGTGATGGAACTCGTTGTTCCTTCACGTCGCAGTACCGTACCAAGGAGAATGACCTGAGTAAGCCAAAGGAAGACGCGTTTACCGTTGAGGGAACCGTCGTAGAGCCTCTACCCAATGCCATGTTCCGTGTGGAACTCGAGAACGGTTACACCGTACTCGCCCACAGCTCCGGCAAAATGCGCATGCACCGCATCCGTATTCTGCCCGGTGACAAGGTCCAAGTAGAGATCACGCCTTACGACATGACCCGCGGCCGCATCACCTACCGCTACAAATAACTCAGTTCGTAAAGAGATCGAGAAAGAAACGACATGAAGGTTCGCGCCAGCGTTAAGACCATGTGTGAGAAGTGCAAAGTCATTCGCCGGGCCGGTCACGTCCGTGTGATCTGTGAGAACCCGCGTCACAAGCAGCGCCAGGGCTAGGAGAGGAAGAACATGGCCCGTATTTCCGGAGTAGACATTCCACGCGAGAAGCGTACGGTGATTTCACTCACCTACATTTTCGGTGTTGGACCAACCACCGCGAAGAAGATTTGCGCCGACACTGGTGTCGACGAGTCGACCCGCGTGAAGGACTTGACGGAGGCCGAAGTCAACAAGCTTCGTGCCTACATCGACCAGAACATCACCGTTGAGGGTGACCTGCGTCGAGACGTCGCCCAGGACATCAAGCGCAAGATGGAGATCAACTGCCTGCAGGGCATCCGTCACCGCAAGGGTCTGCCTGTCCGTGGACAGCGCACCCGTACCAACGCTCGCACCCGTAAGGGTCCGAAGCGCACTGTCGCCGGTAAGAAGAAGGTAACGAAGTAATGGCTAAGCCCACCGCTGCTCGTAAGACGCGCAAGAAGGAACGTAAGAACGTTGCCTTCGGCGTTGCTCACATCAAGAGCTCGTTCAACAACACCATCGTGTCAATCACCGACCCTGAGGGCAACGTGCTCTCGTGGGCATCATCCGGCCAGGTCGGCTTCAAGGGTTCACGTAAGTCAACCCCCTACGCCGCCCAGCTCGCCGCTGAGAAGTGTGCCCGTGCGGCAATTGAACACGGCGTCAAGAAGGTAGACGTACTCGTGCGTGGCCCCGGATCAGGTCGTGAGACCGCGATCCGCTCGATTGCCGGTGCCGGCATCGAAGTGGTCGCCATCAAGGACGTCACCCCACTCCCACACAATGGCTGCCGCCCCAAGAAGCGGAAGCGCGGTTAAGGAATATCATGGCTCGTTACACAGGACCCGTTTGCCGACTTTGCCGTCGTGAGCGCACCAAGCTCTACCTCAAGGGTGAGCGTTGCCACACGATGAAGTGCCCCGTTGCAGAAAACTCCGACCGCCAGAAGCGCGCGTTCCCACCAGGCCAGCACGGCTCGGCACGTCAGCGTCAGGGCAGTGAGTACCTCGGCCAGCTTCGTGAGAAGCAGAAGGCTCGTCGTATCTACGGTCTGCTGGAGAACCAGTTCCGCAACCTCTACGAAGAGGCCAGCCGTCGTCCCGGCATGACCGGTACGAACTTGCTGCAGTTCCTCGAACTGCGCCTCGACAACGTCGCCTACCGCGCCGGTTGGGGTGCCTCACGTTCGCAGGCCCGTCAGTTCGTGCGCCACGGCCACGTGACCGTCAACGGCAAGCGCGTGACGATTCCTTCGTACCGCGTTCGCCCCGGCGAAGTCGTCGCACTGAAGAACGCCACCCGCGAGAACTTCAACGTTGTTCGCAACCGTGACGTCCTCGGCCGCGCCGTTCCCGGCTGGCTCGAGGCCGGCGACAACGGCTTCAGCGTGACCGTTCGCGTTGTTCCCGTCCGTGAGCAGATCGACGAGTCGATCAAGGAACAGCTCATCGTCGAGCTGTACTCGAAGTAGTCATCCCCCACTTTTAGATCGTAAGGAGTCCCCATGTTGCTGATTCAACGCCCCGTCATCGAGCCAATTGGTGAAGAGACCGCACACCGCCAGTCGTTCCGTATTGGACCGCTCGACCCCGGCTTCGGCCACACGTTGGGTAACTCCCTGCGTCGCACCCTGCTGTCGTCGATTCCCGGCGCTGCCGCGACCCGCGTGAAGTTCGATGGTGCCACGTTGCACGAGTTCGACGTCATCGACGGTGTGAAGGAAGACGTCCAGGACATCTGCCTCAACCTGAAGGACCTCCTGGTTACCTTGCACTCCGACGAGCCCGTTGTGCTTCGTCTCGAGAAGAGCGGCGAAGGCCCCGTCTTCGCGAGCGACCTCTCAACGACGGCCGACGTCGAGATCTTGAACCCCGACCTGCAGCTGGCCTACTTGACCTCGGCATCCTCGAAGCTGGCCTTCGAGCTGACCGTCGAGCAGGGCAAGGGCTACGTGGGCGCTGAGTACAACAAGGGCACCGGCACCATTGGTGTCATCCCACTGGACGCCATCTTCACCCCCGTGCGCCGCGTGAGCCTCGTGGTGGAGCCCAAGCGCTCCGAGCAGTCACGTGAGCAGGACGTGTTGATTCTCGACATCGAGACCGACGGTTCGATCAGCCCCCGTGACGCGCTGGCCAGTGCCGGCAAGACGATGGGCGAGCTCATCTCGATCATCGCCGACTTGAACAACGAAGCACCAGCCCCCAAGCTCGGTGACGTTGGCCAGGCCGAGGCCGAGGCTTCGGAGTTGAACAACGCCCGCATCGAGGACCTCGGTCTGACCGAGCGTTCACGCAACTGCCTCAAGCGTGCCGGTATCAACACCATCGCCCAGTTGGTGAACGCCACTGAGCGCGACCTGATCTCCATCACCAACTTCGGTAACACGTCGTTGAAGGATGTCATCGACCGTCTCGAAGAGCGCGGTCTTTCCCTGCGAGCAGAGGACTAAGTCATGCTAGGAACTCCAAAGAAGGGCAAGCGCTTCGGTGGAAGCGCTGCACACCAGAAGGCCATGATGGCCAACCTCGTGGCATCGTTGATCGCCGCCGAGGGCATCGTGACGACCGAGGCCAAGGCCAAGGCGCTGCGTCCCATCGTCGAGAAGGTCATCACCGCCGCGAAGAACTCGCCCGAGGGTTCGGTGCACGCCCAGCGTCGCGTCGTCGCCTTCATCCGCGACAAGGACATGGCGCACAAGTTGTTCACCGAAGTGGCGCCTCGCTACGCCGAGCGTCCCGGTGGCTACACCCGCATCCTGAAGCTCGGGCCGCGTCAGGGCGACAACGCCCCTATGGCGCGCATTGAGCTCGTCTGAGTCACCCCAGGGCGCCACGCAACGGTGGCGCTTGGACCTCGCCTATGACGGCGCGGGACTCTACGGCTTTGCCCTCCAGGCGGATCGAACGACCGTTACCGGACTGCTGCGTGACACGTTGCAGCACACCCTCCGGCTCGACGAACCACCACTCATTATCGGGGCGGGTCGCACCGACACGGGGGTGCACGCCTTTGGGCAGGTCATCCACGTTGATCTGCCCGACCCCCTCTTTCGTGACGAGCGCGCGCCCGACGAGCAACGCATCGCCCGCGCGCTGAACCTGCAACTGCGCGGTCGTATTCGCATCGTGAAGGCGCAGAAGGTCTCCAACGAGTTCCACGCCCGCTTCTCGGCCCAGTGGCGTGAGTACCGCTACCTGGTACTAGAGACGACGCCACCGGCGCTGGCCCTGCACGACTCCTTTAGCTGGACCGTGCCCGGACCACTCGACGTGGCCGCCATGAATCGAGCCGCCGCCGACATTATTGGCACCCACGACTTCCGCGCGTTTTGTCGTCGACCCGTCGACAAGACGCCCGACGAGCCACTGCGTCGCCACGTCATTTCCGCGCAGTGGGAGCGCCTCGCCGACACCTGGCAGATGAGCCCCGAGCGTGCGCCCGTGGTCCGATTCACGATTCGGGCCACCAGTTTCTGCCACAACATGGTCCGGTCGCTCACCTCGACCCTGGTCGCCATTGGGCAGGGCAAGCTCCCCGAAAACGAAGTATCGACTAGGCTTTTGTCTCACCAACGTCTCCACCTGCCCGCCCCCGCACCCGCTGGGGGGCTCAGTCTGGTTCGGGTGGGATATGAAGAATTTGCCGGAGGACCCTCCGGCTTTGTAGAATAAAAAGTCCCCTGTCTCGACACGGGCACTGCATGAGATCGCTGAAGGAAGAAACGTGCGTACGTACTCACCAAAAGAAAAAGAAATCACTCGCCAGTGGCACGTGATTGACGCCGAGGGCCTCGTCATGGGCCGTGTCTCGACCGTGGCGGCATCACTGCTGCGCGGCAAGCACAAGCCGACCTTCGCCTCACACATGGACACCGGTGACTACGTCATCATCATCAACGCCGCCAAGGTCGTGGTGACGTCCAACAAGCTCGCTCAGAACTTCCGCTACCGCCACTCGGGCTACCCCGGTGGTATCCGCGCGACGTCGTGGCAGTCACTGCACGACAACGACCCAGCCAAGCTGGTCTTTGACTCAATCAAGGGCATGATCCCGAAGAACCGTTTGGGCCGCGCCCAGATGGGCAAGCTCTTCGTGTACGCCGGAGCTGAGCACCCCCACCAGGCCCAGCAGCCTGCCGCATTCGACACCTCGGCCATCCGCCGCGGCTAAGGAGAACTTTCGTGACTACGCCACTTACTCAGACCACTGGTCGCCGCAAGGAAGCTATTGCGCGCGTCATGCTGCGTCCCGGCACCGGTGTCATCACCGTCAACGGCCGCGCCTTTGAGAACTACTTCACCTCAGCCACGCACCGCATGATGGTCGTCGAGCCACTGCGCTTGACCGAGCTGGCCGAAACCTACGACGTCGTTGCGACGATGGAGGGTGGCGGTTCCGCTGGCCAGGCCGGCGCACTGCGTTTGGGCATCGCCCGCTCGCTGCTCGAGCTCAACGAAGAACTTCGTCCGACGCTGAAGAAGGCCGGCTTGCTTACGCGTGACTCGCGTAAGAAGGAGACCAAGAAGTACGGTCTCAAGAAGGCCCGTAAGGCGCCACAGTACTCGAAGCGTTAATGGCCATGGCCGTGCAATTTGGCACGGACGGCATTCGCGGTACCGCCTACGAGATCATCACGGTCGACCTCGCCTATCGGCTGGGTCGTGCCGTGGGGCAGGTCTTTGCCGCCGACGTGTTCGTGGGCTACGACACCCGAGAGAGTTCACCCGTCCTCGCGGCCGCCGTTTTGGCGGGCCTGCGTGACGCGGGCGCTTCGGGGCACAACCTCGGTATCTTCACGACGCCCGGCGTTGCCGTTATCGCACAGCGCCGCGGTGGCGTCGGCATTGTCGTCTCGGCCTCGCACAACCCTTACTACGACAATGGCCTCAAGGTGCTCGGTCTTGGTGGGGCCAAGCTTGACCTCGCTACCGAAGAAGCGGTTACGGCCGCACTAAACGCCGCCGCGCCCGCACCGGCTGACCACTTTGCGCCCGTCGAGATCGACGCAGCAGCCGAACACGAATACGCCGAACACTTGCGCGCCCTCGTGCCCGGAGACCTCGCGAACCTGCACATCGTGCTCGACTGCGCCAACGGTGCGGCCTCGCACGTGGCGCACGAACTCTTTGCGATGACCGGCGCCCGCATTACGACCCTGCACGACGCGCCCGATGGACACAACATCAACGAGGGCTGCGGCTCCACGCACCCCGACGCGTTGGTGGCGGCCGTTCGTGAACTCGGGGCCGATTTGGGTCTGGCCTTTGACGGTGACGCCGACCGCCTGATTGCGGTGGACGCCACCGGCACGATTCGCGACGGAGACGACCTGATGGTGCTCTTCGCCCTCGATGCGGCCGAGGTGCGCGAGCGTGGCCTCGTCGTGACCTCGATGAGCAACCTCGGCCTGCACCGCGCCATGGCCGCCGCCGGGGTGGCGGTGCGCGAAACCGACGTGGGTGACCGCAACGTGTTGATCGCCTTAGAGGAGCTCAACTGGCCCTTCGGCGGTGAGCAGAGCGGCCACCTGATTTTCCGCGACCTCAGCCCGACGGGTGACGGTCTCTTGACGGGACTGCGCGTGTGTGAACTCGTGGCTCACCGTGGCCCCCTGGCCGAACTCTGCGACGCCGCTTGGCAGCGCGTGCCCCAGGCCCTCATCAACGTGGCTCGCGACGCCTACGACGACGCTGCGGTGCGTACCGTGTTCGAGGAGCTGCGCCTGCGCCACGGCGTCGCCAGTGACGACGTGCGCCTGCTTATTCGCCCCTCCGGCACCGAACCGCTGGTGCGCGTGATGATTGAAGCACTCAGCGCGGCCTTCGTGGACGACTTCGTCGTCGCGGTCAACGCCCACTTCGCGACCGTCTAGTCACCAACGCCCCAAGAAAAATAGGGGTGCGAGTAGACTTCCACGTATGTGCGGCATCATTGGGGTCGTTGGATCCACTGACACGCTGGGCACCCTCTTAGAGGGTCTCGAGCGCCTCGAGTATCGGGGCTACGACTCGGCCGGTGTGGCGCTGGTGCGCCCCGGCCACACGTGGCGGGCCCGTGCCGCTTCGGGCACCGAATCGGTGGCCGCCTTGCGCACCGAGTGCGAGAGTGCCCCCGCGAACTACCCCTCCGGCATTGGTCACACCCGCTGGGCCACCCACGGTGCGCCCGAGGCGATTAACGCCCACCCGCACCTGGACTGCTCGGGCAACATCGCCATCATTCACAACGGCATCATCGAGAACCACGTCGCCCTACGCGACGAGTTACGCGAGCGCGGCCACGTCTTTACCTCCGTCACCGACTCCGAAGTGGTCGCCCACCTTATTGAAGAGCAGCGCGCGGCCGGTGATGAGCTCGTCGAGGCCGTTCGCCGCACGTTGCTGCGGGTGCGTGGTGCCTTCGCCTTGGCCGTGATGGACGCCTCCGAGCCCGACGTCATCGTCGCCGCACGCCGCATCTCCCCGCTGGTGGTGGGCACCGCTGATGGCATGACCTACCTGGCTTCGGACGTGCCGGCAATTCTGGACAAGGCCAGCGCCTTCTACGGCGTCAACGACGACGAGATTGTCCGCCTGACGCCCGCTGGCTTTCAGGCCATCGACCTCGAAGGTGCGCCGGTGCGCCTGCGGCAACTGCACATCTCCTGGGACCTCGAAACGGCCCAGAAGGATGGCTACGACGACTTCATGTCCAAGGAGATCGCCGAACAGCCCCAGGCCATTCGCAATACCTTGCTCGACCGCCGTCGTGAGGACGGCACCCTGGTCTTTGACGAACTACGCATGAGCGACGACGAGCTGCGCGAGATTCGCCGCGTGGTGCTGGTCGCCTGCGGCACGTCGCACCACGCCGCGCAGGTCGCCAAGTACGCCATTGAGCGTTGGGCGCGGCTCAGCGTGGAAGTCGACATCGCTTCGGAGTATCGCTACCGCGACCCCATCGTGGAGATCGGAACTCTCGTCATTGGCGTCTCCCAGAGTGGTGAGACCATCGACACCATTCAGGCCACCCGCGAAGCCCAACGTCGGGGTGCGCGCGTTATCGCCATCTCCAATGTGGTCGACGCCTCCTTGGCCCGCGAGGCTGACGCCGTCCTCTACACCCGCGCCGGACTAGAAGTTTCGGTGGCCTCAACCAAGGCCTTCGTCGCCCAGGTCGCGGCACTGGAGCTGTTGGCACTGCGCCTGGCGCAGGTCCGTGGCACGTTGAGCGCTCCAGCGATCGACGAGATGTTCACCAAGTTGACCCAGGTCCACGACGCCATTGCCACCACGCTCGAGCGCGAAGCCGACGTCAAGGCGGTGGCCGCCGACCTCCTGGCGACGCGCGACTACTTCTACTTGGGTCGCCACGTGGGATTCCCGACGGCGCTCGAGGGTGCCTTAAAGCTCAAGGAGCTCACCTACCTGCACGCCGAAGGGTACGCCGCCGGTGAACTCAAGCACGGCCCGCTCGCGCTCATTGAGCCCGGTGTGGTGGTCGTGGCCGTCTGCACCGACCCCGACATGCACGAAAAGATTCTGTCGAACCTGGCCGAAGTGAAGGCCCGTGGCGCCAGTGTCGTGGCGGTGGCTCGCGATGACGACACGGTGATTGACGCCGTGGCCGACTACGTCCTGCGGGTGCCGGCCGTTGACGCCATGCTGTCGCCCATGGTCGACATCGTTCCGCTGCAGCTGTTCGCGTATCACACGGCCGTGGGACTGGGCCGCAACGTTGACCGCCCTCGCAACCTGGCCAAGACGGTCACGGTCGAATAATGCGCACCGTCGCGGTCGGTGTTGACGTGGTCGACGTGCCGCGCTTTCGGGCACTGTTAGCGCGTCGCCCCCAACTCGAAGCCCGCCTCTTCACCGACCAGGAGCGTCGTGACGCCCGCGGTCAGGCCGAACGGCTGGCCGCTCGCTTCGCCGTGAAGGAAGCAGTTCTTAAGTCACTGCACGCTGGCGTTGGTGCGGCCAAGTGGCACGACATCGAATTGGTTCGTGCCGCCTCGGGGGTCCCGTCGGTGCGCCTCAGCGGCCGTGCCGCCGAACTGGCCAGCGAGCGAGGGGTGGCTGAAATCCTGGTGTCGCAGTCGCACTCTGACGCCACCGCCGTCGCTTTCGTGAGCGCGCAGGGGAACTCGTGAGCGACGTCACCCTCCAACGCCGTGGCCGGGCCGAGATCTCTCGTTCGGCCCTGCTGCACAATCTCTCGGTGGTGCGGGCCGTGGCGGACGGCGCAAAGATCTGCGCCGTGGTGAAGGCCAACGCCTACGGCCATGGCCTGACCGTGGTCGGGCCACTGTTGGCCGATGCGGGTGTCGACTACTTCGGCGTGGCCCTCGTTGATGAGGCACTCGAACTACGCAACGTGGGGGTGCGCACGCCCATTCTTGTCATGGGGGAGGCCTCACCGGTCGAACTGCCCGACGCGATTGCCCACGACGTGACCGTCACCATCGGGTCCCGTGAGGGGGCCCTGGCCGCCATCGCCGCGGCGAGTGCCGGTCCGTTGCGCGCGCACGTCAAAGTCGACACCGGCATGTATCGACAAGGCCTCGCGCTCTGTGATGTGGAAGATGTGCTGCGGCTGCTCCAGGGCAGTGGCGTCGAGGTCGAGGGCATCTTCACCCACTTTCCCGTCGCCGACGGCGACGCGCTCGATGATCACGATTTCACGTCGGCCCAGCGCGACGCCTTCGCCGCGTTGAATGAACGATTGGCCAGCGAGGGCCTCTTGCCTTCCTTGACGCACATTGCCAATTCGGCGGGCGTGCTTGGTGCTCAGCAGGGGCAGACCCACATGATTCGCCCGGGACTCGCCCTCTACGGGTACGTGCCCGCACCGTGGCTCGCCGCCGCCCTCGAGGAGCAGGAGCTGCACCTCGAGCGCGTGCTCACGTTGCGAGCCGGCATCACCGCGGTGCGCCGCGTGGCCGCCGGTGAACGTCCCAGCTACGGACGTCGCCGCGCGCTGGCGACCGAGACGACCATTGTCACCGTTCCCTTCGGCTACGCCGACGGCTTTGCGCGCTCGCTCTTTGATGCGGGTCAGGACGTGTTGATTCACGAACAGCGCTGTGGTCTGGCCGGGGTGGTCACCATGGACCAGCTCATTATCAACGTGGGCGATCTCGATGTGGCCTTAGGCGACGACGTCGTGCTGCTGGGTCGCCAGGGCGACGAGGTCGTTGACGCTGACGAGTGGGCGCGTCGTCGCGACACCATCACGTGGGAAGTCCTCTGCGACATCGGCGCCCGCGTGGCGCGCGTTGTCGTCGAGTAGCGAGCCGTGTCGCTCGCCGATGCGCTGAATTGCACGCGCTGCGCGTTGCACCACACCCGCCAACGAGTTGTGCTGGGTTCCGGCCCCCGTCACGCGGCCTTGATGGTCGTGGGGGAGGCACCCGGCAAGTCCGAGGACGAAGGGGGTGCTCCCTTCATCGGTCGCAGTGGGCAGTTGCTGACACGCCTCATCGCCGACGAGCTGGGTTTGGCGCGCGAGCAGTACTTCATCACCAATGTGGTGAAGTGCCGGCCACCGGCCAATCGGACGCCGACGCGAACTGAGATCGCGGCCTGTGGCCCATGGTTGGAAGAACAGCTCAGTGAAGAGCGGCCTCGCGTGGTGCTGGCCGTTGGCAACACGGCGGCCCGGGCCGTTCTCGGACACGTCGCCGGCGTGGGGGAGACCCACGGCCAGGTGGTGACCTTGTCGTCTGGGGTGGGGGTGGCCACCTATCACCCGGCCGCGGCGCTGCGCGGAGGTCCTAACGTGGTAGCCGTGATGCGCGCTGATCTCACCATTGTTCGAGGACTCCTCGGTTTATGACGTCGCGGCGTTGTGTCGATGATGCCGCCACGCAAGCGGCGGGCGAGGCCTTCGCCGCCGTGCTGCGCCCCGGTGACATTGTGTTGCTCTCGGGTCCGCTCGGCGCCGGCAAGACGACGTTCACCAAGGGTGTCGCGCGGGGGCTCGGGGTGCGTGAGCGCGTGACGAGTCCGACCTTCACCATGGTGCGCCAACACGAGGCGAGCAACGACCTCGGCATCACAACCCTGCACCACTGCGACGTCTACCGCGTCGAGAGTCTGGGCGAAGTGCTCGATCTCGACTTGGGCGAACTCGTTGAAGAAGCGGCGGTGGCGCTGGTGGAGTGGGGCGAACTGGCCGAGTCGATTTTTGGCCGTGACGTCCTCACGATCACCATCGCGCCCGCGGATGACGACACCCGCACCATTACCGTGGCCGGCGCCATTGACGCCGATCGAGCACAGCGCCTCGCTGAGTGGAGCAACGCATGAACATTCTCGCTATTGAAACGGCCACCACGGCCTGCGCCATTGGTCTGCGCACCGCCAACGGATTCGAAATGGGATGGGTGGTCGACGACGACCGCCACCACACCGAAGCCCTGACGGTGGCCATTGACCGGGTGCTGCGCGAGTTTGATCTCACCCCCGCCAGCCTCGACCGCATTGTGGTGGACCGTGGACCGGGTCTCTTCACGGGGCTTCGCGTCGGTCTGGCCACCGCTCTCGGGCTCTCACAGGCGCTGGGCTGTGGGCTGGTGGGCGTGACGTCGCTCGAACTGCTGGCCCAGGGTGCGCACGAGAGTGGCACCCGCGGCTCTCTGGTAGGTGCCGTTGATGGCCGGCGTGGAGAAGTGTTCGTGCAGACCTTTGAACTCGGTGACGAGGTGGTGGCGACGTCGGAGCCCACGGTGGCCGTGCCCCGCGAGGTTGTCATTCACTGGGCGACCCTCGCCGTGCCGGTGACCTTCACTGGCGACGGGGTCACGAGGTACCTCCGTGACTTCGCGGCGGTGCCCAACGGCACCGTCGAGACCCAGGACGTGCCCTCGGTGACGGCGGCACTACGTCTGGGGCTCACCCGGACTCCCTCCGACGTTGTGGATCCGCTCTACCTGCGTGAAGCCGACGCGGTCGCGAACTTCTCGACGCGCGAACGCTCGTGAGTCACTGGCCAGTTCGCCCGGCCACGCCAGACGACGTGAAGGCCCTGCACGAGATTGAGCTTGCGCAGTTTTCCGAGCCGTGGACGGCCACGATGTTGCGCGACGAAATCGCCAACACCGAGACCCGCCGCTACACCGTGGTCACTGACGGAGCGGTGATTGTGGGCTACCTGGGCCTGATGTACGTGATGGACGACGAAATGCACATCAACACCATTGGCACGCTGCCCGACTACGAAGGCCGCGGTATCGCCCGTGCCCTGCTCGACGATGGCTGGGCCGACGCCCGTCGCCGTGGGGTGCAACGGGCCACGTTGGAAGTGGCCGTATCAAATACGCGCGCTCAGCGTCTCTACCAGCACTACGGGTTCGCCCCGGTCGGTATTCGCAAGAACTACTACGAGCGCACCCGCGAGGACGCCTTGATCATGTGGGCCGAGCTCGCTGACGCAGTGTCCACGTCGGACTTCTAGGCTGACATCGTGCTCGCGCTCGCTATCGAAACCAGCTGTGACGACACGGCCGCGGCCGTTGTCGACTCGGACCTGCACGTCCACTCCTCGGTCATCGAGTCCTCGATCGACCAGCACCGCGCCTTTGGTGGTGTGGTGCCGGAGCTCGCCGGTCGTGCCCACCTGACGACGGTGGGCCCCGTAGTGCGACAGGCCCTGCTCGACGCGGGTCTTGATCCCCACCACCCCGCCATTGACGTGGTGGCCGTGACCAGTGGTCCGGGGTTGATTGGCTCGCTGCTCATCGGACTCTCGGCCGCCAAGGCGTACGCCCTCGCCTGGGGCACGCCCTTCGTCGGGGTGAACCACCTGGAGGGCCACCTCTTCGCCCCCTTGCTCGAACAGCCCGACCTCGAGTGGCCCATGGTGACCTTGCTGGTCTCGGGTGGACACTCGATGATTGTCATGCAGCACGGCCCCGGCCAGCATGAAGTGCTGGGCGAGACCATCGACGACGCCGCCGGTGAGGCCTACGACAAGGTGGCCCGCTGGCTTGGTCTGCCCTACCCCGGGGGACCCGAGATTGACCGACTGGCCGCTACCGGCGACGCGAAGGCGCTGAAGCTTCCCATCTCGATGACGGGGGAGGACTTCGACCTCTCCTTCTCCGGCTTAAAGACGGCCGTGGTGCGCGCGACGCAGAAGCACGAGGGCGTTGCACTGAACGACGTGGCCGCCTCGTTCCAGGCGGCCGTGGCCGAACAACTCTTGCGCAAGGTGCGTCGCGTGCTCGAAGGCACCGAGGTGAAGGGCGTGGCCCTGGCTGGTGGTGTCGCGGCCAACTCGGCGTTGCGCGCGGGGATGAGTGAACTGGCGCAGTCCTTTGGGGTGCCGGCCTACCTGCCGACCTTGAAGATGTGCACCGACAACGCGGCCATGATTGGCGCGGCCGGCCTCTATCGATTCGCCACGAACGGGGCGAGTCCGTTTGACCTCTCGGCCCGTCCCAACTGGCCACTGGCGGACGTGCGATGAGTGAACGCTGGGTGCCCTTCGACGTCGCCGACGCCGACCCCAACCCCTTCGCACAGTTTGAAACGTGGTTCGCCCAGGGCGCCGCTGAAGTGCGCGAGCCCGAAGCCATTTCGGTCAGTACCGTGGACGCGAACGGCCGACCCAGTTCACGCATGGTGCTGCTGCGCCGTCACGACGAGGGTGGCTTTGGCTGGTTCACGAACTACGAGTCACGCAAGGGCCACGACCTCGCCGCCACCCCCTTTGCCGCCATCCTCTGGTACTGCGAGCCCCTGGGCCGCCAGATTCGTATCGAGGGTGCGGTCACCAAGATGAGTGCCGAAGAGTCCGACGCCTACTTCGCCTCGCGCCCCCGCGGTCACCAGCTCGGTGCCCACGCGTCCGCGCAGAGCACCCCGCTCGAAAGCCGTGACGTCTTCGACGCCCGTTTGGCGGAGATCGAGGCAATGTTCGACGGCGTGGAGATCCCCCGCCCCCCGTACTGGGGCGGCTATCTGCTCACGCCCGATCACTTCGAGTTCTGGCAGCACCGCCGCAACCGCCTGCACGACCGCGTGCTCTACGACCTGCGTGACGGCCGCTGGCACCTGGAACGCCAGGCGCCGTAACCAACGGGTGCAGCGATCGGCTGGCCACAGCGCGCGTCGTGGTCTGGCACTCTTCCCGATAGTCTGCTAAATTGGCAGTCAGAAGCACTGAGTGCTAATTAACCAGGAGGCATACAAATGAAGCTGCAACCGCTTGAAGACCGCATTGTGGTCCGCCCGAACGTCGCCGAAGCAACGACTGCTTCCGGCCTCGTCATCCCCGACACCGCCAAGGAAAAGCCCCAGCAGGGTGAAGTCCTCGCCGTGGGCCCCGGCCGCCGCTCCGACTCGGGCGAGCTGATCCCCACCGGCGTCACCGCCGGCGACACGGTCGTCTACTCCAAGTACGGCGGGACCGAGATTTCGGTCGACGGTGAGGACCTCTTGATCCTCTCCAGCCGTGACGTTCTCGCCACCATCACGAAGTAAGGAGCATCATGTCAAAGCTGTTGAAGTTTGATGAAGAGGCCCGTCGCGGCCTCGAAGCCGGTGTCGACAAGTTGGCCGACGCCGTCAAGGTGACGCTGGGACCCAAGGGTCGCAACGTCGTGATCGGCAAGAAGTTCGGTGCCCCCACCATCACGAACGATGGTGTCTCCATCGCTCGTGAAATCGAGCTCGAAGACCCCTTCGAGAACATGGGTGCCCAGTTGGTGAAGGAAGTCGCCACCAAGACCAACGACGTGGCCGGTGACGGCACCACGACGGCGACCGTCTTGGCCCAGGCCCTCATCAAGGAAGGCCTGCGCAACGTGGCCGCTGGCGCCAACCCCGCTGGCCTCAAGCGCGGTATCGAGAAGGCCGTCAAGGCGGCCGTCGCTTCGATCCACGAGCAGAGCCGTGAGGTCAACGACAAGACGCAGATTGCCCAGGTCGCTACGATCTCGGCCGCTGACGCCTCAATCGGTGAAGTCATCGCTGACGCCATCGACAAGGTCGGCAAGGACGGCACCGTGACCGTCGAAGAGTCCAACACGTTCGGTATTGAGCTCGAGCTCACCGAAGGGATGGCCTTCGACAAGGGCTACCTCTCGCCCTACTTCGTCACCGACCAGGAGCGCCAGGAGGCCGTCTTGGAAGATGCCTTCGTGCTCTTCACCTCGGGCAAGATTTCGGCCGTGCACGACCTCGTGCCCGTGCTGGAAAAGGTCATGCAGGCCGCTCGTCCGTTGCTGATCATTGCTGAAGACGTCGATGGCGAAGCACTCGCCACCCTCGTGGTCAACAAGATTCGCGGCACCTTCACCTCCGTGGCCGTCAAGGCCCCGGGCTTTGGTGAGCGCCGCAAGGCAATGCTCCAGGACATGGCCATCCTCACCGGTGGCACCGTCATCTCCGAAGAGATTGGTCTCAAGCTCGAGTCGGCCACCATTGACCTCTTGGGTCGTGCCCGCCGCATCGTCGTGACCAAGGACGCCACCACCATCGTCGAGGGTGCCGGTTCGGCCACCGACGTCGCTGGCCGTGTCGCCCAGATCAAGGCCGAGATCGAGAACACCGACTCTGACTGGGACCGCGAAAAGCTCCAGGAGCGTCTCGCGAAGCTGGCCGGCGGCGTTGCCGTCGTCAAGGTCGGCGCCGCGACGGAAGTCGAGCTCAAGGAAAAGAAGCACCGCATTGAGGACGCCCTGAGCGCCACCCGTGCGGCCGTGGACGAGGGCATCGTTGCCGGTGGTGGTACTGCGCTGGTGCGTAGCCGTGCTGCCGTTGACGCGCTGATTGCCACCCTGAGCGGTGACGAGGCCACGGGTGCTCGCATCGTGGCCAACTCACTCGAGGCGCCACTTCGTCACATCGCCGCGAACGCGGGCTTCGAGGGTGCCGTCAAGGTCCGTGAAGTTGCCGACGCTTCTGGCTCCTTCGGTCTCAACGCCCTCACCGGCGAGATCGTCGACCTGGTGGCTGCTGGTGTGATCGACCCCGCCAAGGTGACCCGTTCCGCACTGCAGAACGCGGCCTCCATCGCCGCACTGTTGCTGACGACCGAAGCCATTGTGGCCGACAAGCCCGAGCCCGCTGCGGCTGGTGGTGGCCACGACGGCGGCATGGGCGGCATGATGTAAGCAGCGCCCACTGGGTGTTGTCACAAGAGCCGGGCCGAAAGGCCCGGCTCTTGTGCGTGGTACATCAGTTCGACGTCGAGGCGTCGGTGTGGATGAACTAGCGCGAACGCTGCGCGGCGGCGGGAATGGCCGCCACGGCCTTGTGCCAGGCGCTGCCCTCGGTGTCGGGGTGAATCGCCCCGCGGTCGAGTGCACCGGCGGGGTCGCAGTTGACGAAGACGAGATCGGTAATCCCAACGCGGGTGAAGCACTCGCGCAGCAGCGGACGCAAGTGGTCGTGCACGACGTTGTCGCCCTCGCTGTAGAGGCCACCACTCGCCACGATCACCGTCACCGGCAAGGTGGCCAGCGAGCCGTCGGGGGCGTAGAAGGTCCGCACATTGATGATGCGGTCAATCCACGCCTTGAGGGCACTGGGTGGCCCCCAGTTATACATCGGAGTGGCGATGACCAGCGCGTCGGCACCAAGAAGCTCCGTGGTGAGTTCGTCCGCCAGCGCCCAGGCCTGCGTCAGTTCCGGCGTGTGCTGGTCAATCGGCGTGCGTCCCGCCAGCTGGGCGAGAAAATCCAAGTGAGGGATGTCCTGGGTGTGGCGACGACGAATCGTGGCCCCGGGGTGAGCGGCGAGGTAGTGCTCTTCAAAGACGGCGAGCGCCTTGGACGACCATGAGGCCTCAGCGCGCGTCGAGGTTTCGAGGCTGAGGAGGTACCCCACGATTACTCGCCGGCTTCCAGTGCCACGTTGGGGATGATCTTGTCGAGCCAGGTGGGCAACCACCAGTTGGCCTTGCCGAAGAAGTGCATCAGCGACGGCACGAGCACGGTCCGGATGATGAAGGCGTCAATCAAGACGGCGCCACCCAAGCCGATGCCGAACTCGGCGATGATGCGCTGACCACCGAAGGCGAAGGAGAGGAACACGCAGATCATGATGAGTGCGGCAGCGGTAATGACGCGGCCCGTATTGGCCTGACCACGCAAGATTGCCTGCTCGTTGTCACCAGTGTGGGTCCATTCTTCGTGCATGCGTGAGACCAAGAACACCTGGTAGTCCATTGAGAGACCAAAGAGAATAGCGATCATGATGATGGGGAGATAGGCCTCTACTGGTCCAGTACCGGAACCAATGAGCGAACTGCCCCAGCCCCACTGGAAGACCGCCACGACGAGACCGAACGAAGCGGCGACCGCGAGCAGGTTCATCACCGCTGCCGTGAGTGGCACCAGCAAGGAGCGGAAAGCAATCATCAACAACAGGCAGCCCAAGACGACGATGATCGTCAAGAACAGTGGGATCTTCGAGTCGAGCTTTGACGAGAAGTCCATGCCGAGGGCCGTCTGGCCACCGACGTAGATGCCGGTGTGGGACATCGCGGTCACCTGGGGCACGTAGACGTTGCGGATCGTGTCAATCAACGTGTTGGTCTTGGCGTCCTGGGGTGCCGAGACGGGAATCACTTGAATGAAGGCCACCGTCTTGGAGACGGGAATAACTGGTCCCACGAAGGTGACATCGGTGTTGGACTTCAAAACAACGTCGAGCTGCTGCATGGCGGCGTAGTCGGCGGGCGTGGCGATCTTGCCGACGACCTCGAGGGGTCCGTTCGAACCGGCACCAAAGCCCGTCGCCAACGTGTCGTAAGCGATGCGCGTCGTCGAACCGGCGGGGTCCGAGCCCGAGTCGGAAAGACCCATGCGCAAGGAGGCGATGGGGGCGGCGAAGAGTCCGATGGCAATCAGGGCCACCAAGGAGAGCTTCTTGGGGTGCTTGGCCACAATCTCCGACCACCGCTTCCAACCACCCTCAATCACCACACCGCGAGGACCGTTGGTTGCCAGTGAGCGACGCTCACGACGGCTCAAGATGGTCGTCTTCCAGAATGCGAGGAGCGAGGGCAACAAGGTAATTGAGGCGAGCATCGTGATGATGACCGTGCTCGAGGCGGCAACGCCGAGACCACTCAAGAAGCCAAAGCCCAAGAACAGCATGCCCAGCAGGGCCACGCAGACGGTGGCACCGGCAAAGATCACGGCGCGGCCCGAGGTGTTGAGCGAGGTCACGATGGCGTCTTCGACGCTCATGCCCTGCTGCAGGTTTTGGCGGGCACGAGTCACGATGAAGAGGGCGTAGTCAATGCCTACGCCCAGACCAATCAGCGACCCCAGGATGGGGGCAAAGGACGCAATGCTCACGACGTGACTCAGCAACGTGGTGGCAGCGGAGGCAATGGAGATAGCGAAGAGTGCGACACCCAAGGGCAGCAACATGGCCATGAATGAACCGAAGGCCAGGATGAGGACGATGGCCGTGGCCAACAGACCAAAGCCCTCGTTCGGGCTGCCCTTTTGAGCGACAACCGCAATGATGGCCGAACCACCTTCCGAGACCGACATGGTCGACGACTTCAGGGAGTTGGCATCGCGGATGATGGTCTTCAGCGTCGACGCGGGGGTGAGTTGGGCCCGCTTCAGCAGGCTGAAGCTGGCGTAGGCGATGGTGCCGTCGCGGCTGGTCTGAGCGAAGCCGGGGCAGGTCTTCGGCGTGGCGCCGGGTTCACAGAAGGGCGAGGTAACGCTGCCCACGCCGGGCAGTACCTTGATCTCGTCCAAGACGGTCGTGATTGCGCTCGCCTGCTCGGCGACGGTACCGGACGTGGCGTGGAAGACGATTTCACCGGTGTCACCCGCGGCGCCGCGGACCTGCGCCGATTCCAGCAACTTCAGCGCGTGGATCGAGTTGGTGCCAGGCAGCGAGAACGAGTTGGAGTACGCACTTCCGAGGTTTTGGGCAGCGGCGTTAATGCCGATGGCGGCAACCAGCCAGATGGCCAACATGACCCAGCGGCGGCGCACGGCGAAGCGGGCGAGAGATTTCATGAGAGCTCCTTAGACGGAAAGAAAGTGGTCGGGGGACGCGGGCAAACTACGCCCCCACCTTAAAGGTCGCCGGCTGCCCTTTGTTCACATCCTGAGGGGCGACAGTCGTGTCAGTGGAGTCCGGTAGATTAGAGGGCAACTCGTTCACGGTGGCGACGGTTCTGGGAGGCTCACATGGCAGAAGTAGAAATCGGCATTTACAAGTCCGCGCGTCAGGCCTATGGCTTTGACGACATCGCAATTGTCCCTTCACGCCGCACCCGCGACCCCGAAGATGTCGACATCACCTGGCAGATCGATGCCTACAAGTTTGAGCTCCCCGTGCTTGGCTCGGCCATGGACGGTGCGATTTCGCCCGCGACCGCCATCGAAATGGGTCGCCTCGGCGGCCTCGGTGTGCTGAACCTCGAAGGTCTGTGGACTCGCTACGAAGACCCCACGCCACTGTTTGAAGAGATCGCCGAACTCGAAGACGACAAGGCCACGGCCCGCATGCAGCAGATGTACCTCGAGCCTGTAAAGCTTGAGCTCGTCGGTGAGCGCATTCGCCAGATGAAGGCCGCCGGTATTCGCACCTCGGCCTCCGTCACGCCCGCCAAGACCGAGTGGATGAGCAAGACCATTCTCGACGCCGGCCTCGACATCCTCGTGATCCAGGGCACGGTCGTGTCGGCCGAGCACGTCTCGAAGACGATTGAGCCACTGAACTTGAAGAAGTTCATCCGTGAGTACGAACTGCCCGTCATCGTGGGCGGCTGCGCCAGCTACCAGGCAGCGCTGCACCTGATGCGTACCGGTGCTGCCGGTGTGCTCGTCGGCGTCGGACCAGGCAACGCCTGCACCTCGCGTGGTGTGCTCGGCATCGGTGTGCCGCAGGCCACCGCGATCGCCGACGTTGCCGGAGCGCGCATGCGCCACCTCGACGAGACCGGTGTGTACGTGCACGTCATCGCCGACGGCGGCATGAGCCGCGGTGGCGACATCGCTAAGGCCATCGCCTGTGGTGCTGACGCCGTGATGATCGGCTCACCACTGACCAGCGCCATCGAAGCGCCGGCCCGTGGCTACCACTGGGGCATGGCAACCTTCCACCCAACGCTGCCACGCGGTACCCGCGTGCGCACGAAGGTTCGCGGCACCCTTGAGGAGATCCTCATCGGACCAGCGCACGAGAACGACGGTCGCCTGAACCTCTTCGGTGCCTTGAAGACCTCGATGGCCACCTGTGGCTACGAGACGCTCAAGGAGTTCCAGAAGGCGGAAATCATGCTGGCCCCATCACTCCAGACTGAGGGCAAGCAGTTGCAGCGCTCCCAGGGTGTAGGCATGGGCCATTGACGGTCCTTGTCGTTGACTTCGGGGCGCAGTACGCCCAACTCATCGCACGACGGGTCCGTGAGGCCCGCGTCTTCTCCGAAATCGTGCAGAGCACGATTACGGCGGATGAAGTGCGCGCCAAGAACCCCTCGGCCATCATCTTGTCGGGCGGGCCAAAGTCGGTCTACGAAGTGCCCGCACCCTCGCTGGACCCGGCGATCTACGAGCTCGGTGTGCCAATTCTGGGCATTTGTTACGGTGCCCAGCTCATGGCCCAGCAGTTGGGCGGCACTGTCGCGCACACCGGTGGCGGCGAATACGGTCGCACGGAGTTAACGCGTCAGGGCTCGTCAGTCCTCGTGGCCGAATGGCCCGAAGCATCGTCGTGCTGGATGAGTCACGGTGACGCCATCGCCGAAGCACCCGCGGGTTTCACGGTGACGGCCTCGACGCCACTGGCACCCATCGCCATCATGGAGGACCCCGCTCGCAACTTTTACGCGGTCCAGTTCCACCCCGAAGTGGCCCACTCCGAGCGTGGCCAGGAAATCATCGAGAACTTCTTGCACCAGCGTGCGGGTATTGCCCCCACGTGGACCAACACCTCCATCATCGACGATCAGGTCGCGAAGATTCGCGCCCAAGTCGGCGACCAGCGGGTGCTGTGCGCACTCTCGGGTGGTGTTGACTCCGCCGTCGCCGCCGCCATGGTCTTTAAGGCCGTGGGGCAGCAGTTGACGTGTGTGTTCGTGGACACCGGCTTGATGCGCAAGAACGAGGGTGAGCAGATTGAGGCCACCTTCACCAAGCAGTTTGGCGTGGAGCTCATTCACGTGCAGGCCGCCGATCGCTTCTTCGACGCGTTGGCGGGGGTTACTGACCCCGAGCGCAAGCGCAAGATTATTGGCGAGCTCTTCATTCGTGAGTTTGAGCGCGTGGCCGGCGAACTCGCCGAAGACGGTGTGAAGTTCTTGGTGCAGGGCACCTTGTACCCCGACGTCATCGAATCGGGATCGGGACACGCGGCCAACATCAAGAGCCACCACAACGTGGGCGGACTGCCCGAGGACCTGAGCTTTGAACTGGTGGAGCCACTGCGCACCCTGTTTAAGGACGAAGTGCGCAAAGTGGGCGAGGAGCTGGGCCTGCCCGGTGAAATCGTCTGGCGCCAGCCATTCCCCGGCCCCGGCCTGGGCGTGCGCATCATCGGTGAAGTCACCCGTGAGCGTGCCGACATTCTTCGCAACGCCGACTACGTCGTGGTCGACGAAATCAAGAAGGCCGGTCTCTACCGCGAACTCTGGCAGAGCTTCGCCGTGTTGCCCGCGGTACGCACCGTTGGTGTGATGGGTGACGGCCGTACCTACGAGTACCCGATTGTCATCCGGGCAGTGACGAGTGACGACGCGATGACCGCCGACTGGGCCCGCTTGCCCTACGAGGTCATTGAGGCCATCGCGAATCGTCTCATTCGTGAAGTGTCTGGCGTCAACCGTGTCGCCCTCGACGTCACGAGTAAGCCACCAGGCACCATTGAGTGGGAGTGAGTCGTCGTTCGTTCTCTGACGATGCGTTGTGGGGCAACGACCCAGAGAATCACTCATCTGCCCTGAATCCCGAGAGTCTCCTCGAAGGGCTGACGGCGCCGCAGCGTGCGGCCGTCATTCAGCGCAATGGACCACTGCTGGTGGTCGCCGGTGCCGGCTCGGGGAAAACCCGTGTCCTGACGCGCCGCATTGCTCACATTCTCGCCACGGGTGACGCTCGCCCCTACGAGATCATGGCCATTACCTTCACCAACAAGGCGGCCGACGAGATGCGCCACCGCGTGGTGGATGTAGTGGGCGACGACGCCAAGTCGATGTGGGTCTCCACCTTCCACTCGGCCTGTCTGCGCATGCTGCGCAGCCACGCCGACGTCCTGGGCTACGAACGTGGCTTCACGATCTATGACGCGGGCGACGCCGAAACGGCCGTCGACCGCATCATGAAGGAACTCGACATCGACACCAAGCGGCTCTCCCCGCGAAGTGTCCACGCGGCTATTTCGGCGGCGAAGAATGAAATGCTGTCGGCGACGCGCTACCGCGACAGTGTCGACAACAACAACCCGAACCACCGTCGCATCGCCGAGATCTACGCCCTCTACGAGAACCGCCTCAAGGTCGCCAACGCCATGGACTTTGACGACCTGCTGCTCAACGCCGTGGCGATGCTGCGCGCCGACGCCAGTGTCCTCGCGTCCTACCAGCAGCGGTTCAAGTATCTACTGGTCGACGAGTTTCAGGACACCAACGGTGTCCAGAATGAGCTGGTGATGATGTTGGCCGCCGAGCACCGGAACTTGTGTGTGGTGGGTGACTCAGACCAGTCGATCTATCGCTTCCGCGCCGCCGACGTTCGCAACATCTTGCAGTTTGAGCAGCGTTTTCCCGACGCCGACGTGGTGTTGCTGGAGCAGAACTTTCGCTCCACCCAAACGATTTTGGATGCCGCCAACGCGGTCATCGCCAAGAACGCCTCACGCCACGCCAAAAACCTCTTCACCGACCAGGGATTCGGGGACAAGATTCGCCTCTACCGTGCCGGTGACGAATACGACGAGGGCCGCTGGATCGCGACCGAACTGCGCCGTGCTCGCACCGAACGAGGCGTTGAGTGGAACGACATGGCTGTCTTCTATCGCACCAACGCGCAAAGTCGTGTCTTGGAAGAAGAGATGCTGCGCGCGGGCGTGCCCTATCGCGTTATTTCGGGCATGCGCTTCTACGACCGCAAAGAAATTAAGACGGCGCTGGCCTACGCCCGCCTCATTGTGAACCCCCGCGACGAGGCCTCGGCCCGTCGCGTCATCAACGAGCCCAAGCGCGGTATTGGTGACGCCGCTCAGACCAAGTTGGGTCAGTTCGCCGCCGAAAATGGCATCTCGTTCGCCGAAGCGGTGCACCACGCCGCCGCGGCCGGTTTGACAGCCAAGGCGTTGTCAGGCACAGACTCCTTCGCCTTCATGATGGACGAGTTGCGGGCCATGGCTAACGACTTGAGTCCCCGCGAAATGATCGACGCCATTGTCCGTGAAACGGGCATGGGGGCAGCACTGCGGGCCGAGAACTCCGACGAAGCGATTTCGCGCTTGGAGAACCTCGGCGAACTCGCGTCGGCGGCCGCGCAGTACGACACGTTGATGGAGTTCGTTGAGCGCATGGCCCTGGTGGCCGACTCCGACCAGCTCGACGGGGGAGCCGGTTCTGTCTCGATGATGACCATGCACGTGGCCAAGGGTCTGGAGTTCCCCCTGGTGGTCATCACCGGTCTCGAAGAGACCATCTTCCCGCACAAGCGCGCGCTCAGCGACGAGGCCGAGCTCGAAGAGGAGCGCCGACTCTGTTACGTCGGCGTGACGCGCGCCATGAAGTATCTGTTGTTGACTCACGCGTGGAGCCGCACGATGTGGGGCCAGCGCGCAGACGCTATTCCGAGTCGCTTCTTGCAGGAGATTCCGGCCGAACTCCTTGACGATATTTCGAAGACGACGCCGACCCGTCGGGCCATCTTCCGCGACGAAGAAGATGGCTTTGAGGGGCGCCGCAGTTCCTTCGCTCAAGGTGCTGCCTTCGGTTCGGGCACTGCGCCACCGGTGCGCTCAACGGGTGCTGAGAATTTGAATCTGAGCGTGGGCGAGCGAGTGGTGCACGATCGCTACGGTTTCGGCACGGTGACCAAGACTTCGGGCAGTGGCACGGGCGCTCGCGCCACGGTCAACTTCGACGACCATGGCCCCAAGCAGCTGATGCTGGCGATGACCCCCCTGCGCCGGCCCTAGGCCAGGTATTTAGTTATTTCTTAGTCACTTTCGGCTCGGCAACATGCCTGGCGCCAGGGGTGAGGTGGCAAACTAGATACCTATGGTTTCTCACCGCGCCGCGCGCCATCGCCGACCGGTGTCGAAACTCACCTATTACATCCGCCGCGCCATCGCCGTGGGTGTCGTTCTCACCCTGCTCGTCTTTGGCTACTACGGCGTGACGCTCTATCAGGCTCTCAACAACCCCTCCTACGGTGCATCCTCCATGGCCCGCATTGCCGAATGGGGTCGCAACGAGGGCATCGGTGGCTTCGTCACCTGGGCCGAGAACATTTACAACCGACTGAACCCCGCCAAGGTCGGCGGCAACCCGAACCCCAACGCCTTTGGTGGCGGCACCGTGAAGGCGAAGGCCGGTCCACTGCCGCTGCCGCCCACCTTGATCTCACCGGCGGCCCACCCCTACCCGGGTGAGGGTGTGTGGCACCCGGTCGGACGCGAAACGGCCTCGGGCATTCCCGCCGTCTACGAAGCCTTTCTTCGTCCTGACGCCCAGCACACGAGCTACGTGGTGGGAGTCGCTTGGATGGACACCCGTCTCTTGAGCGCCCAGCTCTATTCGGGTTCTCAGATTCCCGGAAAGATGGGCGTGCCCTATTCGCACACCGCCCCCATTTCGGCACCGGCTTCGGGGTCGATCGTGGCCGCGTTCAACTCGGGCTTCCGTATGCAAGACGCTCAGGGCGGCTACTACACCGATCACAAGATGTTGATCCCCCTACGAGTGGGGGCGGCGTCCATCGTCACCTACGACAACGGCAACATCACCATTGGCGAGTGGGGACGCGACTTCCACTCCTTGGTGGGCGTGTCCTCGGTGCGCCAGAACCTCGATCTCATTGTTGACCACGGGACGACTGTGGCGGGCTTGACGCAGCAGAACAACGCCTCGTGGGGCAAGGTGACTGGCAATACCTTCAACGTGTGGCGCTCGGGCCTCGGCGTGACGAAGGATGGCGCCCTGGTCTACGTCGGCGGGCCGGCCCTGTCGATCGCCGACTTGGCCAGCGTGTTAGTGCGCGCTGGCGCAGTCGAGGGTCTCGAAACGGACATGAACACCGACTGGGTGATCTACTCCACCTTCAGTGGTCCGCTGAACCACCCGATTAATGGCAGCGCCGGCGTGAACATGCTGAACGGCCAGAACGTAGGCGGCAACGCAATGTTGGAGCGGCCTTCGATCTTCTTCGCGAACTGGTGGACGCGCGACTTCTACGTGATGAGTCTGCGCCCCAAGGAGCTCACGACCACATCAGCCTCGTCGGGTCGTTAAGCGCGGTCCATAATCGCGCGCCACACGGCCTTGGGCAGGTGGCGAAGCACGAGGTAGACCCACTGCAAAATCGGGGGACTCCAGATCACGCGATTGGAGGTGGCGAGCCCGGCGATGACGTAGTCGGCAACTTCGTTCGGTCCGGTGGTGAAGGGCACTTCCTTCAGTCCGGCGGTCATGCGGGTACGGACCGCGCCGGGACGCAGAATCTGCAATGTGACGCCGGTGCCCTCGAGCGAGTCGGCCAGGCCGTCGGCCAAGCGGTCAAGTCCGGCCTTGGCGCCACCGTAGAGGTAGGCACTGCGACGTACGCGCACGGCACCCACTGACGAAATAACGAGAATGCGACCGCTGCCCTGGGCGACCAAGCGGTTGCGCAGGGCCGTTAAGGCGACAACGGGCCACGTGAAGTTCACTGACATCATGCGCAGGGCCGCCTCGGGGTCCTTTTCGTCATCGAACTGGTTACCCAACTGGCCCACGGCCACAATCACCAGGTCAACGGTGCCGTCCGCGGCGGCGAAGGCCTCGTCGACGGTGGCGGCGGCCGACGCGGGGTTCTCGGCGTCGAGTGTGACAATCGGCGTTGACGTCGCACCGTACTCCTGGGCCTCGGCGGCAGCGGCCTCGAGGAGTTCCGGGTTGCGACCAGCGAGCACCACGGTGTGGGTGCGCGCACTGGCGAGCTTGCGGGTGACGGAACGGGCAATCTCTGAGCTGCCGCCCAGCACGATGATGCGCTGGGGCTGTCCGAAGGCGTTTTCCATTAGTGCACTCCAATGTTGAGGCGACGGGCGAGGTCGCTGGTTAGGTGGTGGTCGGGGTCGTAGGTGTTCTTCACGGCAATGAATTCGTCGAGTCGCGGGTACATGGCGCGCAGGGCTTCGGGGCGCAGGCGGGAGTCTTTCGCGAGGTAGACGCGCCCTTCAGCGGCGAGCACCATCTCGTCGAGATCATCGAGCACGCTCGGCAACGCGCCGGGGCCGACCGGGAGGTCCAGGGCCAACGTCCACCCGCCCACGGGGAACGAGAGGGGTCCATTGTTCGCCGCGCCAAAGCGCTTCAAGACGGCGAGGAAGCTCGGCACCCCCGAGGAGGAGAGTCGCTGAATGGCCTGCACGACGACGTCGGCGTGCGCGTCGGAGACGGCGAACTGGTACTGCACGAACCCACGGCGCCCGTAGAGGCGGTTCCAGCTGTTGAGGCCATCGAGTGGGTGAAAGAACGTGCCGAGGGGCTGTGCCTCGTGCTCACGGTGACTGGGGGCGATCCGGAACCAGCCCTCGTTGAAGACGCGAATAGTGAAGGGGTTCAACAGGCCCGACGGTGCGTCAAAGGGAATCGTGAGTTTGGCGCCCGTCGGTGCGCGCAAGGTGGCCTCGGGCAACTCCGCACGGGTCGCGTGATCGCCGCGGGTCAAGATGGCGCGGCCCATGTTGGCGCCCTTGGTCATGCAGTCAACCCACGCCACGGAGTAGCGATAGTCATCGTCGCCCGCGAGCATGGCCGCCATGACCGATTCAAGGTTTGAAAAGCGGGTGGTGTCCACGAAGACCTGGTCCGTCTCAATACGCAACAACCGAAGGGTGATCGAGGTGACGACACCCGTGAGCCCCATACCACCGATGGTCGCCCAGAAGAGGTCGGGGTACACGGTGGGGGAGGTCTCGAAGACGCCACGGGGAGTGCAGATGCGCATGGACAACACGTGGTCACCAATGGACCCATCAACGTGGTGATTCTTGCCGTGCACGTCGGCGGCGATGGCGCCACCAAAACTCACCTGGCGTGTGCCTGGGGTGACGGGCACAAACCAGCCCTGCGGGATCGAGATAGTCACCAGGTCGTCGATGGAGACGCCGGCGCCGACGGTGACGATGCCGTCGTCGCTAATCGCACTGATGCCACCGAGAGACTCGTTGGCGAGGACAACGCCGCCACTGAGCTGCGCGGGGTCGCCGTAGCTACGACCGAGGCCGCGGGCAATGACGGGGCCGGTGGCGAGTGCCTCAAGCACGGCCTCTTCTGTCGCGGGGCTGTGAACATCGGCCCACGTGGCCGCGGTGCGGCCCCAGCCGGTCAGGCGTTGCCGTGTCATGCGTACACCCCAATCGCTAAGAGCGCCGCCCAGACAACAACAAGGATTTGGACCGTGCGGTCCTTCAAGATCAAATCTTCGGGCGACTCACCACTCGGGGACTCGGCGCCGCGCATGATGGACAAAATAGCGACCACCACGGGCACAATCGACAACTGAATCGGGACCACGTGGTGGCGAATCGAAGAGAGGCCCGTGGAAGAGGTGTTAAAGGCCCAGAGGCAGTAGGCGGTGATGACGACGGTGGCGGCGAGGGTGAGCGCGGAGTGCAGGAACTCCGGCGTGTATTCGTGTAACACGGCGCGGGTATCGCCGCAGACGTGGCGCTTCTCGGCCGCTCGCTTGCCCACCACTAACAGCAGGGCACCGAATGAGATAACCACGAGGAACCACTCGGAGACGGGGATGTGCGACGCACTGGCGCCGGCAATGGCACGCAGAAAGAACCCACTAGCGACGAAGATGAGCTCAACGATGGCCACGCGCTTGATGCCATAGACATAGAGCAGGGACTCGGCGACGTAGATGCCCAACACGACGTAAAACGCCCAGGCAATGTGCGCCAGCAGCGGGAGAGCGGCGCCCACCACGCCCAGAGCGATTCCCACTGTGACGGCAACCGGAGCCGATATCTGCCCCGCCGCCAGGGCGCGGGAGCGCTTGGTGGGGTGTTGGCGATCATCGGCGAGATCATGAACGTCGTTCAAGACGTAGACGCAGCTGGCCACCAAGGAAAAGGCGGCAAAGGCGATGCAGGTGTGGAAAAAGACCGTGTGGTGAAAGAGGGTGCCCGAGGCCGCCGGGGCAATCACGACGAGGCCATTTTTCACCCACTGGCGAACGCGCAGCGCCGAAATCAGGGCTCGGAAAAAGCCTCTCTGGGGGGTGGCGTCGCTCACAGTTCTCAAGGTTAGTAGGGGTACCGCAATGGGCCCAGGGAGAGCGCAGGTCAAACGGACCTAAGATAGATCTTCGTAGTGATGCCCGTCGGCACTGTATGCCGGTTGTAGATAGTAAAAAACTAGGCAGAACCAGCTCGTGAGGGTGTTTTTCGCGCCCACATCAGGTTGACTGCAATAGGTTCAATTGCACGTTTGTCGCCGCCCGCGACGGCCGTCGTAGAGCACAGAAAGTAGACGTCCATGGATCTCTTCGAGTATCAAGGCAAGCAGTACTTCCAGCGCTTCGCCATTCCTACCCCTAACGGCGATGTAGCTGACACCGTTGCAGAAGCTCTCGCTGTCGCTGAGCGCATCGGCTACCCCGTCGTGCTCAAGGCGCAGGTCAAAGTCGGCGGTCGCGGGAAGGCCGGTGGCGTCAAGCTCGCCGCCAATGCCGACGAAGTGCGCGAGCACGCCGGCACCATCCTGGGCCTCGACATCAAGGGCCACATCGTTCGACGCCTCTGGGTCGAAGAGGCCAGTTCGATCGCCAAGGAGTACTACGCCTCCTTCACCCTGGACCGCCCCAACAAGACGCACCTGGGCATGCTGAGTGCACAAGGTGGCGTCGAGATTGAAGTGGTCGCCGAGGAAAACCCCGACGCCATCGCCTTCATCTCCATCGACCCCGTTCGCGGCCTCGACCTCGAGACGGCGCGCCGCTGGGTGGCCGAGGCACAACTCGACGAGGTAGCGCGCGAACAGGCCGCGGAGCTGCTCGTGAAGCTCTACCAGTGCTACACCGAAGGTGACTGCGACCTTGCCGAGATCAACCCGCTGATCCTCACTCCCGACAACATCGTCAAGGCGCTCGACGCCAAGGTGACGTTGGACGAGAACGCCGCGTTCCGTCACCCCGAGTGGGACGAGTTCCGCTTGACCGACACCGAGGACCCCCGTGAGATCATGGCCCGCGAAAAGGGCCTGAACTACATCGGTCTCGACGGCACGGTGGGCATCATTGCCAATGGAGCCGGACTGGCCATGTCCACGCTCGACGTCGTGAACCAGGTGGGTGGCTCGGCCGCGAACTTCCTCGACATTGGTGGTGGCGCGAACGCCGACGTGATGGCCGCGGCCCTCGAGGTCATCAACGCCGACCCCAAGGTGAAGGCGATCTTTGTCAACATCTTTGGAGGCATCACCCGCGTGGACGAAGTGGCCAAGGGTGTGCTCGAAGCACTCGCCCGCGTGAACATCACCTCCCCAATTGTCCTGCGACTCGACGGCACCAACGCTGTCGAGGGCCGCGCGATTCTTGCGCCGCACCTCAACGAAGTCCTGATTACCGAACCGACCATGTTGGATGCCGCACGTCGCGCCGTGTCCCTCGCGAACGCCTAAGGAGCGCCATGAGTATTTTTGTTGACGAAAACACCAAAGTCATTGTCCAGGGTTTGACCGGTGGGCAGGGCAAGTTCCACGGTCTGCGTAACCGCGACTACGGCACCAAGATTGTCGGCGGCGTGACCCCCGGCAAGGGCGGCACCGACGTTGACGGTATTCCCGTCTTCAACTCGGTGAAGGAAGCAGTGGCTGCCACGGGCGCTACGGCCTCATTCGTCGTTGTGCCACCCAAGTTCGCGTCTGCGGCCATCCTCGAAGCCGCTGAAGGTGGCATCACCTTCATTGTCTGCATCACCGAAGGCATCCCGGCGCACGACGAAGCCGTGACCTACAACCGCTTGGTTGAGGAGTTCCCCGGCGTGCGTCTGTTGGGCCCGAACTGCCCGGGCATCATCAGCCCCGGTAAGTGCAACATCGGCATTACCTCGGGCGACATTGCGCTGCCCGGCGGCCCCGTGGGCATTGTGTCGCGTTCGGGTACCTTGACGTACCAGGCACTGCACGAGCTGAGCCAGAACGGCATCGGTCAGACGACCTGCGTCGGCATCGGTGGCGACCCCGTCCCCGGCACCAACTTCATCGACTGCCTCGCCGCCTTTGAGGCCGACCCCGAAACCAAGGCCGTCATGATGATTGGTGAGATCGGTGGCTCCGAAGAGGAGCGCGCCGCCGAGTGGATCAAGGCCAACATGACCAAGCCGGTCGTGTCGTACATCGCGGGCGTGACCGCGCCCCCCGGCCGCAAGATGGGCCACGCTGGTGCCATCATCTCGGGCTCCAAGGGAACGGCGCAGGCCAAGATGGACGCACTGGCCGAGGCCGGCGTGTACGTCTGCCAGAACCCCACCGAAGCCGGCGAAAAGATGGTCGAAATCGTCCGCTCATTGGGCCTGTAACTCTTGGCCCGCTGCTGCGTCTTGGTGTCGGGATCGGGAACGATTCTCGAAGCAATTCTTGACGCCGGTATTGACGTCGCCCTGGTTGCTTCGGACCGCGACTGTCGCGGCCTGAAGGTGGCCTCAGAGGCGGGTGTGGCATCGCTGCTGGTCGACCGCGAAACATTTGGTGGCTTTGGCCCGGGCTTTGACCGTGCGGGATACAGCGCTGCCTTGGCGCACGTGTTGCTTGGCCATGACATTGACCTCATCGCCATGGCCGGTTTTGGCACGGTAGTGACCGACGATCTCCACCGGCACTTCTCTGGTCGGGTGTTGAACACCCACCCGAGTTTGCTGCCCGACTTCAAGGGCTGGCACGCCGTGCGCGACGCGCTGGCGAGCGGGGCGACGACCACCGGATGCACGGTGCACGTCGCGACAGAGGCACTGGACGATGGTCCGATATTGGCCCAGGTCGCGGTGGCCATTGCCCCCGACGATGACGAGTCCACCCTGCACGAACGCATCAAGTCGGTGGAGCGGACGCTCTACCCCGACGTGCTTACTAAGGTTTTGGCAGTTCTTGACCGTGGTGGCGAGCCCACCGATATTCACGTAACCCCCTAAGGAGAACCCATGAGAGCATTACTCAGCGTCTACGACAAGACCGGACTGCTGGAGTTGGCCCGTGGGCTGCGTGACTTGAAGGTCGAGCTCATCGCCTCCGGTGGCACCGCTCAGGCCCTGGCCGACGCCGCTATCGCGCACGTGGATGTCTCCGACGTTACGGGCTTTCCCGAGATGCTCGACGGTCGCGTGAAGACGCTCCATCCCAAGATTCACGGCGGCATTCTGGCCGACCGATCGAAGGAGTCGCACCTCGCCGCCTTGGCCGAACACGGTATTGGGGCCATCGACCTCGTGGTCTGCAATCTCTACCCCTTCACCTCGAACCCCTCCATCGAGCTCATCGACGTGGGCGGCCCGACCATGGTGCGCGCGGCCGCGAAGAATCACCACAGCGTTGGTGTGATCACCGACCCCGCGCAGTACGAGATGGTCTTGAACGAACTGCGTGAACTGGGTGCACTGGGCGATCAGACGCGCCACAACTTGGCCCGTGCCGCGTTCGCGCACACGGCCGCCTACGACGCCGAGATTGTGGCTTGGCTTGACGGCGGCGGCGCACTCGGTGCGGCCCCCACGGACGTCGAGGCGACCGTGCCCGAGACAATTCACCTCACTTTGGAGCGCGCTGACATCGTGCGCTACGGCGAGAACCCGCACCAGATTGGTGCGCGCTACCGCGTGGCCGGAACGACGCCGTGGTGGGACAAGGTGGAAAAGCACGCCGGCACCGCGCTGTCGTACCTCAACCTCTTTGACGCCGATGCGGCGTGGCGCCTGGTGCACGAGCTGGCCGCTGACGTCCCCGGCCGCTACGCCGTCGCCATCATCAAGCACGCCAACGCCTCCGGTGCCGCTCTGGGCAGTTCCTTGGTGGACGCCTTCGCCAAGGCCCTCGAGGCCGACCCGCAGAGTGCCTTCGGTGGCATCGTGGCCATTGGCGGCGAGCTGGACGAGTCCCTGGCGGAGGCGATTGCCGCCGGTCCGCAGGCCGACGTCATCATTGCCTCGTCATTGACCCCTGGGGCTATTGCCATTTTGACCGCGCGCCGCAAGGCCACTCGCTTGCTGTCGGCGCCCGCTCCCGAGGCCCTCGGTCGATCGATTCGCACTTTTGGCGACACCGCCCTGGTGCAGAACGCCGACGAACTCTTGGTACCGGTGTTGGAGTGGCGCTGCGTCACCAAGGCGCAGCCCACCGCCCAGCAGCTCGAAGACCTGCAGGTGGCCTGGCGCGTGTGTGCCCGTACCACCTCAAACGCCATTGTGCTGGCTCGCGACGGGGTCGCCGTCGGCATCGGTGCCGGTCAGCAGTCGCGCGTGGTGGCGGCCGGTATCGCCGCGACCAAGGCGGGGGAGAATGCCGTCGGATCGGCCGCGGCGTCGGACGCCTTCTTCCCCTTCGCCGATGGTCTCGAGTCGTTGACCTCAGTGGGCGTGACCGCAGTGGTCCAGCCCGGTGGGTCGGTCCGCGACGAGGAAGTCATTGCTGCCGCAGACGCGGCAGGCATTGTGATGATGCTCACCGGCGAGCGTCACTTTAGGCACTAGGAGCACTCATGGCTGAACTACTCGATGGCAATCTGATTGCTGGTCGCATCAAGATGGAGCTGGCCGATCGCGCTATGCGTTTGGCGGCGGCCGGCCGACCCGTTGGTCTCGGCACCGTGCTCGTGGGCGACGACGGCCCCAGTGCCAAGTACGTGGCGATGAAGCACGCCGACTGTGATGAGGTCGGTATTCGTTCCTTCCATCACGAACTCCCGGCTACGGCAACGCAAGCAGAAGTGGAAGCGGTGATCGACGAACTCAACGCCAATCCCGACGTTCACTCGATCCTCGTGCAACTGCCGCTCCCCAAGGGGCTCGACGAAGAGGCCGTCTTGTTGCGCATTAATCCGGCCAAGGACGTGGACGGTCTGCACCCAACGAACCTGGGTCGCCTCGTGATGAGCGCTCCGGGACCGCTGCCCTGCACCCCAGCCGGCATTGTGGAACTCCTCGCCGCCTACCGGGTGCCCGTCGAGGGCAAGCACGTCGTGGTGATTGGCCGAGGCCTCACTATTGGTCGTCCAATTTCGTTGCTGCTAGCGATGAAGCGTCCCGGTTGCAACGCCGCCGTCACCGTCGTGCACACGGGTGTCGACGACATGGCGGCCCTCACGCGCGAAGCTGACGTGATTATTGCGGCGGCCGGTGTGGCCAACTTGGTGACCAAGGACATGGTCAAGCCCGGCGCGGCCGTAGTCGGCGCCGGCGTGAGTTGGGAAGGCAAGTCCCTGCGTTCGGACGTCGCTGATGACGTGGCCGACGTGGCAGGATGGATTACCCCTCGCATTGGTGGCGTCGGTCCGATGACTCGGGCTATGTTGCTGCGCAATGCGGTGTTGGCCGCTGAGAAAGTGCACTAAAGATGACCGATTCGTTTCACCGAGAATACGACGAGCGCCCGTGGGGCAACTTCACCGTGCTCGACGACGTCTGCGACGATCACAAGGTGAAGCGCATCGTCGTTGCACCCGGCAAGCGTCTCAGCTACCAGACGCACCAGAAGCGCGCCGAGCACTGGTTCATTGTCTCGGGTGTGGCGACCGTGACCCTCGATGGTCGTGAGTTTGAACTGGCACCGGGCGAGTCGGTTGACATCGCCGTGGGCCAAGCGCACCGCTGTGAGAACCGCGGCACGAGTGACGTGGTCTTCATTGAGGTGCAGACCGGTACGTACTTTGGCGAAGACGACATTGTTCGTCTCGACGACGATTTTGGTCGCAGTTAATCGCACGTGCTGATTCACGAACTCCTCGCCCAGGAACTAACGCGTTCCTTTGAGTACTCCCCACCGAAGACGCCCGAGGAGACCACCTCGCTGACGGCAACAATCGCGGAGCTAACCCGACTGAACCCCTCGTTCGTGTCGGTCACCCACCACCGCGCTACCCCCGACGCCCAGCGACGAACCTATGAACTGGTCTCGTCGATTCAGCACGAGGGCACCACGGCCATGGCGCACCTGATCTGCGTGGGCCACACCCGCACACAGATGTCCGACATGTTGACGGCCTACGCCGCCGCTGGCGTGCGCAACGTGATGGCGCTCGGCGGCGACGTGCCGAGTGACGCAACGTTGGCGACCTCAGACTTTTCGCACGCCATCGAACTGGTGGCCTTGGCGCGAGAGATTGGCACGTTCTCCATTGGTGTCGGGGCGCACCCGGCGGGCCACCCCCAGTCACCCGACCTGGCGAGTGACCGCCACTACTTGGCACAAAAGTTGGCCGCGGCCGACTTCGCCGTGACGCAGTTTTTCTTTGAAGCGTCGGCCTGGCGCACGTTGGTGGACGAGCTCGGCGCCCTCTCGGTGACGAAGCCCGTTTTGCCCGGCATCATGCCCGTGACGACGATGACGGGCATTGGTCGTATGGCCCAGATGGGTGCTGCCGTGCCGGCAGATCTCGTCGCTCGCCTCGAGGCCGCGAACTTACGCGGGGGAGCGTCAGCGGTACGCGCCGAAGGTATTCGCGCCGCCATCGACATGTGCGTGGAATTGTTGGACGACGGGGCTCCCGGACTGCACTTCTACACCCTGAATCGCTCCTCGTCAGCGCGGGAAATTCACCAGGCCCTGTTTGATGATGATGGGTATCGCCGCCCGCAGGCACTGCGCTAAGAAGTGGGCAAAATCTTCGTCGTAAGATGAAGATATGGCTGACAAAATCACAATGAGCGCCGACGGCGTTCTCACGGTATCTGACAATCCCATCATTCCTTTCATCGAGGGTGACGGCACGGGCGTAGACATCTGGCCCGCCGCGAAGCTGGTGCTCGACGCCGCCGCGAAGAAGTACGGCAAGACCATCGAGTGGATGGAAGTCCTCGCCGGTGAGAAGGCCTTCAACGAGACCGGCAACTGGCTGCCCGACGAGACCATCACCGCCTTCCGCGAGTACCTCATCGGTATCAAGGGGCCGCTCACGACGCCCATTGGCGGCGGCTTCCGTTCGCTGAACGTGGCCCTGCGTCAGATCCTCGACCTCTACGTCTGCCTGCGCCCCGTGCGCTGGTTCGAGGGTGTGCCCTCGCCCGTGAAGCGTCCCCAGGACGTTGACATGGTTATCTTCCGCGAGAACACCGAAGACGTGTACTCGGGCATGGAGCTCGAGGGCGGCACGGCGCAGGCCGAGCAGCTGCGCGCCTACCTGCACGACAACTTCGGCTGGGACATTCGTGAGAACTCGGGCATTGGCATCAAGCCGATTTCCAAGTTCGGTTCGGACCGTTTGATCCGCGCCTCGATCCAGTACGCACTGGACCACAAGCGTGAATCCGTGACCCTGGTGCACAAGGGCAACATCATGAAGTACACCGAAGGTGCCTTCATGAAGTACGGCTACCAGTTGGTCAAGGACGAGTTCAGCGATGTGGCGGTCGGCTGGGACGACTGTGGCGGCAACCCTGAGGGCAAGCTGTTGGTGAAGGACTCCATCGCCGACATCACCCTGCAGCAGGTGCTGACCCGCGCCAAGGAGTTTGACGTCATCGCCACCATGAACCTGAATGGTGACTACCTCTCCGACGCCTTGGCCGCACAGGTCGGTGGCATCGGTATCGCCCCGGGCGCCAACATCAACTACGTGACCGGCCACGGCATCTTCGAGGCCACCCACGGTACGGCGCCGAAGTACGCCGGCCAGGACAAGGTCAACCCCGGTTCGGTGCTGCTGTCGGGTGTGTTGATGTTCGAACACCTGGGTTGGACGGACGCCGCCAACGACATCGTGCGCGCGCTCGAAGCCACCATCGCCGACAAGGTCGTCACCTACGACTTCGCTCGCATGATGGACGGCGCTACTGAAGTCAAGTGCTCCGAGTTCGCCTCGGCCATCGTCGACCGTCTGTAACCACCAAGGAGAAATGAAATGACCAAGCCCGTTCACGTCACCGTTACCGGCGCCGCCGGCCAGATCGGTTACCAGCTGTTGTTCCGCATTGCGTCGGGTCAGCTCCTCGGAGCAAACACGCCCGTCGTGTTGCGCCTGCTCGAAATCGAGCCCGCGATGAAGGCCCTCGAGGGTGTCGTCATGGAACTCGACGACTGCGCCTTCCCACTGCTGGCCGGTATTGAGTACACCAGCGACTTGAAGCACGCCTTCACCGACACCAACTGGGCCCTGCTCGTTGGCTCCGTGCCCCGCAAGGCGGGCATGGAGCGTGGTGACTTGCTCAACATCAACGGTGGCATCTTCAAGCCCCAGGGTCGCGCTATTGCCGAGAACGCCGCCAGTGATGTGCGTACTCTGGTCGTCGGCAACCCCTGCAACACCAACTGCTTGATTGCACGTTCGAACGCCCCCGAAGTCCCCGCTGACCGCTGGTTCGCCATGACGCGCCTCGACCAGAACCGCGCCGAAACGCAGCTGGCCAAGAAGGCCGGTGCGCCCGTCGCCGACGTGAAGAACCTCGTGATTTGGGGCAACCACTCCGCCACGCAGTTCCCCGACTTCGCCAACTCGACGATTGGTGGCGTGAAGACGACTGACGTCATCACCGACACCGAGTGGCTGCAGGGCGACTTCATTACGACGGTGCAAAAGCGCGGTGCCGCCATTATCGAGGCCCGTGGGCTCTCCTCGGCTGCTTCGGCTGCCAACGCCGCCATTGACACCGTGGTGTCGCTGACGACGCCCACCGCGGCCGACGACTGCGTCTCGGTTGCCGTGACCAGCACCGGTGAGTACGGCGTGCCAGAGGGCCTGACCTTCGGTCTGCCAATTCAGGCTGACGGCCAGGGTGGCTGGAGCGTGAAGTCGGGCTTCGAGATTGACGAATTCGCCGCTGCTCGTATCAAGGTCACCACTGACGAATTGATTTCTGAGCGTGACGAAGTACGCGCACTTGGCCTGATTTAAGCCGACTGTCTAAGAAAAAAGGCGCCCTCCTGGTGAGGGCGCCTTTTTTTGTTTCGAAAACAGCTGCGAGACCGGCAGGTTCAGTGATGACCCCCGCGATCGCGCCGTGATACTTAGTTGTCGTAGACCGTCACGGGGAGAACGAAGCTCTGCGCTCCAAAGGTCGCTGACTTCGCCTTGGTTACCGTCACGGTGCACACCCCCGGTGAATCACCAAAGAGTACGTTTCCGTGCAGCATGCAGGTGCCACCGGTCGTGTCACCGGTGAGTTTGTAGCTCACGGCTCCCGTTCCCGTACCGGCCGAGACCAAGATGGTCAACGACGTGCCCGCGAACAACATGGGGGATGCCCCGACCAGTGAGTAGAAGGTGGACGTCCACACGGGGTAGAGGGTGGTGTTGGCAGTCACGGGCAATGACGAGCCAACGGCGTAGGAGGTGCCCGCGCCACTGCTCAACGTGTTCCATCCCACAAAGGTGAACCCGTTCTTGCTCAGCGTTCCGTTTGACAACACGGTCGCGTAGGTGCCTGACGGGTGAGGATTCGTGCCGTCCACGGGCGCGCTACCCGTCGCACCGCTGCCCTTGGAGTAGGTCACCTTGTAGAGCGGCGTCCACACGGGGTAGAGCGTGAGGTTACTTGACATGGTCACTGAGGAACCTGGGGCGTACATGACTGAGGTGCCGGTGGCTGACGTTGTCCACCCGGCGAAAATGAAGTTCGCTTTGGTCAAGGTTCCCGCACCCGCGGCCACCGCGGCGCTACCGGCCACGTAGGTCGGCGCGCTCGCCACGGGGGCCTTGCCCTTGGCCCCGCTACCAGCGCTGTACGTCAGTTTGTAGAGGGCCTTCCACACGGGGTACAAGGTGGTAGCGCCAGTGACGGTAAGGCTCGAACCGGGCGCATAGGTAGTCCCTGATCCATTGGCAGCCGTGCTCCAACCGGCAAAGACGAAGTTTGCCTTGGCCAAAGTGCCACCCCCGAGGAGTGTGATGCTCGTGCCGGCCAAGTACGGCGTAGTGCTGGAGACGGGTGGGGTGCCGGTTGCCCCCGTGCCGACGCTGTAGGTGACCAGATAGCTCGGTGTCACCATCTTCGCTGCCGTGCTCGTCGGCGTACTGGTGCCGACACTGTTCTTGGCGGTAACGGTAAAGGTGTACTTGGTACCGGCGACCAGGCCATTGATGTTGCAGGTCAGTGCAGTGGTGGTGCACGACTGTCCGCCGGGCAGCGCCGTGGCAACGTAGTCCTCGATCGCGCTGTTGCCGTCAGACACTGGTGTCGTCCAGGTGACGTCGGCCGACACTGAAGTATCGGGGTTCTGTACCAGGGTGTCGTCAATCGTGGGCACGGGTGTCGGTGGCAGATTGCATGCCGCGGTGTTAGCCGCCGACCACGTGAGTTGCACGGTGACGGGCTGGCCAGTGACGTTGGGTCCCGTCAGATTGATGATCGCCTGCGGCAATGCCGTGGCCGTTGAGAAGTTATACGTACTCAAGTTGACAGTGCCGGTGGCGTCAAAGGTCAATGTTGGTACGCCGGGCAATGCGGCGCCACTGGCGTCTTGGAACTGCACCGTGCCGCCGGTGTAGAGCGAGGGGAGCGGTGACAGAATCTGCATGGATTGATAGGTGGTTGGGACACACGTCTGACCCGGCGCAACGAACTGAGAAATCAGTACGCGGTCACCCGAAACGCCGCAGCCCCCCGTCGTGAAAGCGTCGAAGTTCTGAATCTGACCCGAGCCGTCGTCGGAGTTGACCCAGAGGCAGCCCTGGCGGTTGGGGTCCAGGTTGATGGAGTAAGCGAGGTTGTAGTTGCTCAGCGCCAGTGGGTAGTGCGCACATCTAGCGGCCGTGGCGTAGTCGTAGCAGTCGACGCCGTAGCCCGCCGCGACGTAGGAGGGCACGTAGATCCGTGAACCCAGCACAACGGGTGGGCCCGCCCACCCTTCACCGGCGGAGAGGGGGAAGCCGGCAGGTGCTGCGATCTTGGCGCCAGTGAGGGTCACGCACTCTGAGGTGGTGCGAGTGCAGTAGCCCGTCGGCGTTCCCGTCGATGACAAAACGGGGAGGCCACCGCCACCGGAGCTAGGACTGTCGGCGACACTGACCGGCCAGGTGCCGGCGCAGGTGGCGCCGGTCGTGGTGTCGAAGCAGGTCAATCCATTGCCGCCCGGCGTGGTCGAGTACGGCACGATGATGTCCGTACCTACGGCGCTGATACTGGGCGAAGGGTAGGAGTTGACGTTGATAACACCGGCGCCCAAGGCCAGCGCGTAGGGCTGCGCAGCGCAGGCACTGAAGGTGGTCAAGCTGAAGCACATCAAGGTGTTCTCGGAGCCCTTGTTTGCACCCGGCTTTGGGGCCAGGCTCGAAGCAAAGTTCACCGCATAGAAATTGCCACCAACAATGACGGCATGAGAAATGTTCGAAATGCTGTTCAGGAGCGGGGAGTCTCCCGGCTGCGACAGCGGAGTGAATCCGCAGAAGGGATTGGCGACGTTGGCACTGGTGTCAACACAGACAACGCCTGCGGTCAACGTGGACTCTTGGGTGGCGTAGACGTAGAGACGACCCGTGGCCTGATCGACCCAGAGTGAGGGCTGGGCCTGCACCGCAAAGTTGCCACCAGTGCTGTCAGTGACGACGGCGGGCCACGTCAGGGCACCATTGGCGGGGCACTGGCTGGCGTCAACTTGTAGGTGGCACTCGACCTGCAACATGGTGGCGTGGTGGAACACATTGAAGACCTTGTCCGGCATAAAGCCAAGACCCCAACCGTCACCACCACCGGTGCCGACGTAGGTGCTGTTTGGCGGCGGAGAGACCGTGACGACGGCCGTGTAGGTCGTCGTGGGCGAGGATGCGGCACTGGCCGCTGGACCCAGTTGCACGAAGGAGAACGCCACACTAATGGCGGCGATAAGGGCGGGGGAGAAACGCTTCATTCCTCAAGTCTTCATGAAAATAGGGCACATTCCCACTGCGAATAGTAAGAATATTTGTAAGCGCAGGTCGGGAGATGTTTTAAACGAGCCCTCTAGCGAAGCGTTTGAATTACTCCTATTTTTCCAATCCGCGGTTTAGTGACGAACGTCAAAATGTGACGTCGCGACCGCACGAATTGGTGCGCCGTCACTGGCGCCCAGATTGAGGGGGAGGAGCGACACAAACGGGGTGTCGTCGCTCAGCGCGCGAAGGTTGGTGAGGTTCTCGATAATGATGCCGCCTTCTTCACTCCAGCGATAGTGATTCTCCAACGTCATCGTTGAAACATCTTCGGGGGTGGCGTCGAGCGACAAGAAGTCGAGGCCAATCGTGCGAACACCTCGACCGAGCAAAAACTCAATTGTTGGACCGTCAAGAACGGGGTGGGCTAGATAGCGATCCGAGTTGAAGTAGTCCGACCAGTCCGTTCGTACTAGGACGATGGATTCGACATGGGAGTGGATTGCACAGGCCAAGAAGCCTGAAACGCGTGCCACCCGGATTGCCACGACGGCGCAGAAGGCGGCCGAAAATGAAGTCGCCAACTTGTGGCGAAAATCATAAAACGAATGGCAGTCCCAACGGGATTCGAACCCGTGCCTATACCTTGAGAGGGTATTGTCCTAGGCCACTAGACGATGGGACCATGAGGTGAGAGGTTGTGGAATCAACCTCTCACTTCGCTCGGGGGCAAGGACTCGAACCCTGAATAACTGGACCAGAACCAGTTGTGTTGCCAATTACACCACCCCCGAAGGGCTTGGTAATTCTAACCGAGGTGGAGCCTCAGCCGCCAGACGGGAGTGAAATGTGGCTGGATGTCACCCATCGGCTGAGGTTTCCGAAGCCAATAATGCGGCCGACGCCAACGTCCAGCGTCTCTTTGAGGTAGTAGCCAAAGAGTGATCCCTTAATGGTTGGCGACGAGGGAACCGGTGAGGGTGTGGGCTGTAATCCTTGGGCTGAGGCAATGGCCATGGCCCGAAACTCATGAAACGGGTCGGTCACGGAAATGACGTGAATGAGGTTGGCTGCCTTCATGCGAGCGATGACCGACGCGACGTTTTGCCAGGTGTCACTCCCACTACCAACGATGACGTGGCTCGCTGGGACGCCGCGCTGCTCAAGGTAGGAAGCGGAGACTTCGGCCTCGGTGTACACGTCGCCGGGACGACGCCCACCGGTCACCACGACCCAGGGCGCCCGTCGGCCACGGTAGACGGCGAGTGCCTCATCCAGGCGGGCGCGAAGTGCCGGCGATGGGGTGCCGTTGTCCTCGGTGGTTCCGAAGACCAGGATGGCCTGGGCCGGTCCGGTCGAGTGCACGCGACTCGTCATCCAGATTTGGCCAAAGGTGAAGGCGAAATAGAAGACGACAATGCCGACGAGTGCACTCGCGAGTTTGATCGCGATGCGCAACGGCGCAAAAATCAGCCGGAACAACGCGCTAACGCCTCGGAGAGTCGAGCGATGACCCGCTCGCGGCCCAGAATTTCGAGTGATTCAAAGAGTGGTGGTCCGATCAGTGCGCCGGTCACGGCACAGCGAATGGGGGCCTGGGCCTTGCGCAGTGACAGTCCCATACCTTCACCCAAGTTGACGACGGTTTCGTGCAGGACTTCGGCTGTGAAGGGCACCTCGGCAAAGCGCTCCACCGCGGTGGCGAGTAACGCCTGGGCAAGTGGGTCGTTACGAATGGACTTGTCAAAGTCAGTTTCGATGAACTCGGGCGTCTCGAGGAAGAAGAAAGCGACCATGGGCACGACGTCGCTCAAGAGCGCAATGCGCTCCTGCACGAGTGGGGCGATCTGGGCAAACAGCACCGGGTCGTACTGCTCTTCGCGCCACGGCACGGTCCGGTCGGTCGGCTGCCACGCAGTGGCCCACGGCCGCACCCACGGGCCGACAACCTCAATGAACTTCTCTGCGCTCATGCGGCGGATGTACTCACCGTTGAAGGCCCGCAGCTTCTTCACGTCGAAGAAGGCCGGCGAGTGTGAGACGTCCTCGAGTCGGAACTGTTCGATCAACGTGCTGACGGGCACGATTTCTTCGTCACCACGAGGGCTCCAGCCCATCATGGCTAGATAGTTGATGAAGGCCTCGGGTAGGTAGCCCTCGTCGCGGTACGACTCGGTGGCGACAGGGTCCTTGCGCTTGGAGAGCTTCTTGCGCTGCTCATTGACCAACAGGGGCAAGTGGGCGTAGGTCGGGAGTGGCACGTGGGTGCCGGTGACGTCATTGAGCGCGGCCCACAGCAGCATCTGCTTTGGTGCGTTGGGCAGGTGCTCCTCACCACGAATGACGTGGGTGATGCCATCGTTGCGGTCGTCGGTGACGTTGGCGAGTGCGTACAACACCGCACCGGAGGATTTGGCCACCACGAAGTCGTCAATGACGGCATTTTGAAACTCCACCTGCCCACGAATGAGGTCCGGCACGATCGTGACACCGTCGCGGGGGGTCGCAAAACGCAGGGCGGTACGCTCGCCGTGCGCGAGCTGGCGGGTGCGGCAGAAACCGTCGTAGCCGGGGGTCTTGTTGTCACCCTTTCGGGCGGCCACATCATCGCCGGTGCAGTCGCAGTAGTACAGGTAGCCAGCCTCGAGCAGCAGTCGCGTGGCCTCTCGGTGGGCCGCCGCGTTGTCGCTCTGGCGAAAGGGTCCGAGATCGCAGTTCAGACCGAGCCACGACATGGCCGAGACGATGCCGTCGACCCACTCTTCGCGATTGCGATCCTCGTCGGTGTCTTCGATGCGAAGGATAAAGACGCCCTCGGGTGACTGGCGAGCAATCAGCCAGTTGAACAGGGCTGAGCGAGCGGAGCCCACGTGAAAATAGCCAGTTGGCGACGGCGCAAAGCGAACGCGGGGTGCAGTCATGAACGACTCCTTGGGGCGGGCGACCACTGGGGCGTGCCGCACAATTTCATGTTTCCACCTTAGTATTTAGGGGGCTTCCACGGGGTTGGCCCTTCGTCATCGCAAAGGAGTGTCGTGAAGACACGCACTATTGGTTCTCTTACCGTTTCTGAAGTAGGCGTTGGCTGCAATAACTTTGGTGCTCGCCTCGACCAAGCGGGGACCACTGCCGTGGTGCAGTCGGCCCTCGACAACGGCATCACCTTCTTCGACACCGCTGACATGTATGGCGACTGGCAGTCGGAAGTGTTGCTGGGCGTTGCCCTGGGCGACCGCCGCAGCGAAGCAGTCATCGCAACCAAGTTCGGTTTCACGCGCGACATGGCCGGTTTTGACGGTTCGCCCGCGCGCGTCAAGGAGGCCTGCGACGAATCGCTCAAGCGCCTCGGTGTCGACTACATCGACCTCTACCAGTACCACTTCCCAGATGGCGTCACGCCCATCGCCGACACCTTGGGGGCAATGCAGGAACTCGTTGCCGAAGGCAAGGTGCGTGAAATTGGCTGCTCCAACTTCTCGGCCGATCAGCTGCGCGAAGCGCACGCCGCCGCCGGTTCTGGTCCACGCTTTCAGACGGTCCAGAGCCAGTACTCCTTGCTCTACCGCGCCCCGGAAACCGACGGTGTGCTCCAGGCCTGCACCGACCTGGGCATCTCGTTCCTGCCGTACTACCCACTGGCCAACGGTCTCTTGACCGGCAAGGTCCGTCCCGGCCAGCCACTGCCCGAGGGCACCCGACTCTCACTGATGTCACCAGAACGTGCGGCCCACTGGACTGGCGAGTCAATCATGACGCAGGTCGGCGCCCTCCTCGAGGCCTCCGAAGAGATGGGTCACTCCATGCTCGACCTGGCCTTCTCGTGGCTCTTGGCCCACCCGCAGGTTGCCTCAGTCATCGCTGGCGCTTCGAACCCCAGTCAGATTGCCGCGAACGCTGCCGCCGTGCACGAACTGTCGGACGCGCAGTTGGCGACGTTGAACCTGGTGACCAGCGACGCCAACTAAGGCGACGGATTCAAGACGACGTGCGTGGTTAGTTGGCCTTGACGGCCGCAACCAGCTTGGTCACGGTGTCCTTGGCGTCACCAAACACCAACGTGGTCTTGGGGTTATAGAGCAGTTCGTTTTCGATACCGGCAAAGCCTGGTCGCATCGAACGCTTTAAGAAGATCACGTTTTCAGCGGCGTCGGCGTGAATAATCGGCATGCCGTAGATCGGTGAACTCTTGTCGTCGGCGGCCGCCGGGTTTACGGTGTCGTTGGCACCCACGACGAGTGCCACGTCACAGGTCTGCAGTTCCGAGTTGGCTTCGTCAAGCTCCTTGAGCTGTTCGTAGGGAACGTTGGCCTCGGCGAGCAGGACGTTCATGTGTCCCGGCATACGACCGGCAACCGGGTGGATGGCGTAAAAGACTTCAATGCCCTTGGCCTCGAGCTCCTCCGCCAGTTCACGCAAGACGTGCTGGGCCTGCGCCACGGCCAGACCGTAGCCCGGGATGATGGCCACGCGTGAGGCGAGGCTCAGCAACACACCCGCGTCCTCGGGGCTGCCCGAGCGCACGGGTCGCTGTTCGCCGGCCGCACCGGCACCGGCCGAGGTGGCCGACCCGAAGGCTGAGAACAACACGTTGCCCAGTGAACGGCCCATGGCCTTGGACATCAAGCGAGTGAGCAATATGCCCGACGCACCCACCAGGGTGCCGGCGATAATCAAGAGGTTGTTGCCCAGGGTGAAACCCGAAGCGGCAACGGCCAGACCGGTGAAGGAGTTGAGCAGCGAGATCAACACCGGCACGTCGGCGCCACCGATGGGGAGCACCAACGCCACGCCAAGCACAAAGCTCAGCGCCAACAGGACCCAGAGCAATGAGGTGGTACCGCTCACCAAGATGGCGACGATGAGAGCGAGTCCACCGAGGCCGAAGAGGCCATTGAGGATCTGCTGACCGGGGTAAGTGACGGGGCGACCCGTCATGAGTTCTTGCAGCTTGGCGTATGCGACCGCCGAGCCGGAAAACGACACCGTACCGATCAATACCCCCAGCAGTACTTCAAGCGTGACGTAGGTGGCGGGGTGCGAGTTGTGAATGTGGCTGAACTCGGTGATGGAGACGAGTGCAGCGGCACCACCACCCACACCATTGAAAATGGCCACTAATTGCGGCATGGCCGTCATGCGAACGAATCGGGCCGCCGGAACCGCAATGATGAGTCCAATCACCATGGCTAGGACAATGAGTCCGACGTGACGCAACGCGTGCCCATCGACGCGCGTGAAGAACGTGGCACCAATGGCCACGATCATGCCTACGGCCGCAACGAAGTTACCGAGGCGGGCGCGCTTGGGTGAACCGAGCGCCTTTAGGGCCACGATGAAGGTCGTCGCCGAGAAGAGGTACAGCAAGTCAATAAGTGTGGCGCGGCTCACTGGGAGACCTCATCCTTCTTTACGGCCTTGGCCTTGGGCTTAAACATCTCCAACATGCGGTCCGTGACGACGAAGCCGCCAACGACGTTGAGGGTGGCGAGAATCACGGCCACGAAACCGAGCACCTCTTCAAGGTTGGTGGTGGCGGAGCCGAGCACCAGCATGGCCCCGACCAAGATCACGCCGTGGATGGCGTTAGACCCACTCATCAGCGGCGTGTGCAAAATGGCCGGGACCTTGGCGATGATTTCGATGCCGACGAAGATGCTCAGCATCAATACCGTGGCGTACTGCAGCAGCTGGTTAACCATTAGTTCTCTTCCTTTACGTCAGTGACGAGGGCGGTGACAGCAACGCCGAGCTTCTCGGCGGTGGGGGCGTGCGTAATGCCGCCGTTGTGGGCGACGGTGACGCCGCGCACCACTTCGTCGTTCCAGTCGGGAGCCAGTGTGCCACTACCGAAGAGGCCAAGGAGCTTGACGACGTTGTTGGCGTACATAAACGAGGCGGAGGCACCCATCTCGGCGGGGGGATTTGTCAAGCCCACCACGCGAACCCCCTGGTGCTCCACCACCTCACCAGCCTTGGTGAGTTCACAGTTGCCGCCACCGTCAGCGGCCATGTCAATGACGATGGCCCCTTCGCTCATGGCCTCGACCATCGCTTGGGTGAGGAGAATTGGCGCCTTGCGACCGGGTACGGCCGCCGTGGTGATCACAATGTCGGCGTTGGCAACTTCGGACAACAGGGCCGCCTGCTGCTGCGCACGCTCATCATCGGTGAGCTCGCGGGCGTAGCCACCAGCAGCGTCGGCCGTCACCCCGAGGGTAACGAAGACGGCGCCAGCGGACTCCGCCTCTTCCTTGGCCGCGGTGCGAACGTCGTAGGCGCGGACCTTGGCGCCGAGGCGCTTCGAGGTGGCGATGGCCTGCAGGCCAGCCACACCGACACCCATAACGAGAACCTTGGCGGGGCGAATAGTGCCCGCCGCCGTGGTCAAGAGGGGGTAGAAACGGTCAAAGTACGTCGCACCCGCCAGGGCGGCGCGGTATCCCGACACGGTGGCCTGTGAGGAGAGCGCGTCCATGTACTGGGCGCGCGAGATGCGTGGCAGCAGGTCGAACGAGCAGGTGGTGATGCGTCGAGCATTCATCGCCGTCACGATGTCGCTCGCCAGCAGGGGCGAGAGAAATGACAGGTGAAGCGAGCCTTCCGACAGCAGCGCCACTTCATCGAGCGTGGGCGGATTCACACGAACGGTGACGTCGCCGGCGGGCTGATCGACAATGGTGGCACCGGCGGCGACATAGAGGTCATCGCCAAAGTGGGCCGCCGCGCCAGCGCCACGCTGCACGTCGACGCTCCAGCCATCTTTGATGAGGAGCTTTACCGCATCGGGGGTTAAGGCCACGCGAGTTTCGCCGAGGCGAGACTCCTTACAAAGGGCAATCTTCATTATGCAAGTTAACCAGAAAAAGCCGATATTTTTGGGTTCTTCCGAGAGGGTTCGCTTGCGCCCTTGTGCAGATGCGCACTAGAAAATGACCATGCAGATCGTCCGTGTGAATGTCGCGTCACCGGTAGGCGAGTGGGGCATCGAGGGAACAGTGCACGGCGTCACCATGGTGCGCATGCCGCATCAGTCGGCGCCACCGACTGATGGACCCGTGCCACGTGCGGTGAGCGCTGCTGCCCGCCAACTCGCCCAGTACTTTGCCGGCAAGCGCACCGCGTTTGACGTTCACTTCGCCGACGTCGCGGCCACCGCATTTCAGCTGGACTGCTGGGAAGCGCTGCGCGATATTCCGTTTGGTCACGTTGCTACCTACGCCGACATTGGTGCCGCTATTGGTCGGCCCTTGGCCGCTCGTGCGGTGGGGAACGCGAACCACGCCAACCCCTGGCCGATTTTGGTCCCGTGCCACCGGGTGGTGGCGTCGACCGGACTCGGTGGGTACGGCGGCGGTCTCGACGTCAAGCGCTACTTACTCGCGCTCGAAGGTGTGACCTACGCCAAGTAGAGCTTGCCGTTGCGTTCCTGGATAGCGATAGCGGTCAGGCCGTGAGGTGCGGGGCCATTTAAGACGTCGCCATTGGTGAGCTGGAACTGCGAGCCGTGGCAGGGGCAGACCATGTACGGCGACCCCGGCTGCCAGCCGACGGTGCACCCGGCGTGGGGGCACACGGTGTCATAGGCCACCCAGTCGTTCGTGCCGCGGTGAATAATAATTCCCGGGTCGCCAGTCGTAGGGTTGGTAAAGACGGCGCTGGAGCCGACGGGAATGCCACTGGCGTCGCCAAGCAGATTGCTGGAGCCACTGCCGGTAGTGCCCGTTGGGCCGGCTGTTGTTGTCGTGGTGGTCGAGGGGCTCGACGCCGCATTGCCAATCATCTTGCCGACTGCGGCCACGCCACCACCCAAAATCACCGCAGCCGCACTCAAGCCAGCGGCCGTGGCACCGGTGACAACGACGCGCCGGCGCTCAATCGAGACGGAGGTGACACTCGCGGCTGCGCGATCGCGGAGTACGGGGCAACCCTGCGAACCACACGCTGCCCCCGACTGCGCACGGCACGTGTGATTGGACTCGACGTACTTGCCGCAGAGGCTGCGTATGGTGGCGAAATCGACGGCGACAACGTCGTCGGGTGCGACGGACTCCTTGGCGCGCACCACCCGAGAGATGTAGCCGTCCAGTGAGAGCTGGCGCCCTCCGGGCGCCAGGGCGAGCGGCAACCAGGCGAAGAAGAAGACGATGTCGGCTCCAACGAAGTAGGGCGACGAGTGAAAGCTGATGGCCAAGAAGAGATTGAAGGACAAGACCGCCCCACCGATGGCGGCTGTCCGAGATAAGAAGCCCAACAAGGTGCCCAAGCCAATGGCGATTTCGGCGAACGCGATGATCCATCCGATGGTGCCGGCGTAGGGGAGCATGGCGTGCAAGAGGCCGTGGATTGGGCTTTGGCGTGCCGCGCCGGCCAGCTGGTTCTGAATCGAAATGGGGGATGACGCAAGGAAGAAATTGGGATTGGCTACTTTTTGCAGACCGGCGTACAAGAACGTGAAGCCGAGAAAGAAGCGCAAGGGGAGCAGCGCCCACTCGGCCAGCGCCGTCGCCTTTGGCGGTGGAGAAAACGACGGTGCGGCGATTTTCAGTGCGTTCTGGGTCTTTTGCTGGGCCATGGGGCAATACTACGGACGTCGTCGGTGGTCAAATGTGAATAGTTCGGAAGTTTTCGGCGCTGTCGGCCATGATGGAGGAGTGAGTGCCACCATCATTTCCTCCCTCGTCTCCTTACTGCACCACTTGTCGCCGGCCCTGGTCTACACGGTGGTGGCACTACTGGTCTTTGGTGAGGCCGCCATTTTGGTCGGCTTCGTCCTACCCGGCGAAACCACCGTGTTGGTGGCCGGTGTCATCGCTTCCCAGGGCAGCATCAACATTGTCGCCCTCTGCGTCCTGGTCGTTCTGGCAGCAATTGTTGGTGACAGCGTGGGATACCTGATTGGTCGCGAGTTTGGTGTCCGCTTGCTCGACTTGAAGCCGCTGCAGCGTCACCGCGACGAGATTGATCGCGCACTTACGCAACTCGAGCGCCGTGGTCCCCACTACGTCTTCATTGGTCGGTTCACCGCCTTCCTCCGTGCGGTGATGCCTGGACTCGCGGGGATCAGTCGACTCCACTACCGACGCTTCTTCATTGCGAACGCGTTGGGGGCATTGGTGTGGGGCATTGGCTGCTGCCTTGCCGGCTACGCGGCGGGATCGCAGCTGGGACTCGTTGAGAAATACATCGGCTACTTCTCGTGGGGTCTGCTCGTCATCATTGTGGGCATTGTGGCCACGGTGGTCATCCGCCGCCGTCGCTTAGTCGACTAACACCCAGTCATCACCAGCGCGCCGAAGCAAGGGGTGCGGCTGGCTGAGTGGGCCGCGACCGGCGACGAGTGCCCGCGTGGTGGCGAACGTTTCTCCCCACGGACGTAGGTAGCCCCGCTGGGCGGCCTCATCGAGGACTGCGGACAAATTGTCTTTGGCCACGCGTGCGTCTTCGTGCGCCCCGCTGCGCCACGGTGGACCGCTGCGGTGAAGAAACCCGGGAAGAAGTTCATCGGGGCTCGGCACCGCCACGATGGCGTCGGCGTGCGAGAACGCATCGTGGACTCGGGAAAGAAAGCGCAGGGTCACAGGCGTTGTCCAAGGCCAGACCCAAGGTTCAAGTCCGAGCCAGGCCGGCCAGGCGCCGTCTCCGGTGCCAATACCAACGCGAAGTCCGCAGCGTTGCGCTTCAGAAATGACGGACTGGTAGCGCGCAAAGGCCTCGTCGTCGAAAGAGCCCTCGCGGGGCTCTAATCGGGCCCACGAGAGATTCAGTTGGACGTGACGCACGCCGTGGTCGTTGGCGGACTGCAAGAGACGCTCATAGCCCGCCCACAGTGAGAGCGCATCGCCCGGTGCGGGGTAGTGACCCAACGCAATCATGGGATTGAAGCAGGTGGCGGGCTCGTAACGCCCATCAAGCCCGCCCTCGGTGGCGTAGGCGTTGAGAGTGGCCAAGAGGGCGGCGGTAGATTCCACCGCTGCAGTTTCCCACGTGACGACCACGTGCGCCTTCAGTGATGGCTAACGTGAGTCGTGGTTGACCATTTTGAAAGGGTTTTTATGGTCCACGTGGCCTCATTAACGACAACAGTGCGCCTCAGTCTCCACGTGATTGCCGCGTGCGTGTGGCTCGGCGGACAGATCACCATGGGCGCGTTGGTGCCCGCGGCCCGCACGATCAGTCCCGAGGCACCCCGAACACTCGCCAAAGCCTTTGGCCGACTGAGCTGGCCGGCGTTCTGGATCCTCATATTTACCGGCTTTTGGAACTACGCCGCAGTCCACGGCGACGTCGTTTCGTCGACGTGGAACACCGTGTTTGGTGTCAAAATGCTCTGCGTTCTGTTGGCGGGTGTCGCAAGTGCCGTTCACGTGAAGGCGCCCTCAGTTCGCCTGCGTGGTGCGTCGGCGGGTATCGCCCTCGTGAGCACGACCGCGGCGCTGGTGCTCGGCGTGGCGCTCGCGGGATAGCGCCCAGTTTCTACCATCACCCCCACTAAGGTGGGACTGGAAAAGGAGTGCTCGTGCTACTTGGTGAACTGTTGAACGGCGACCTGGTCATTGTGATCGTTGTCGTCTTGGTGTTGGGCTTTGCGGGGCCGCGTCTGGCCCGAAACTTGGGTTTGGCGAAGAAAGAGTTCGACAAGTCCGTGAAAACGAACACGCCCAAGAAGTCCGACGACGAAGTCGCCGAGCAGTAGGCCTCCGTCGCAGCCGCCGGCCGGGTCGCTATTGACGACCGGCATAGGCACTATCAGTGGCCCAGCGGTATTTTCCAGAATGGCCGAAAACGTTTCGTGACTAGTGTTATTGACGTGCACAATCCTGCCCTGAATCCTCAGGGTGCCAAGGGTCGTCGAACTGGCTTGCGCCGTTTCGGTCGCGTCCTTGCGCTCCCCGTCGTCGCGCTCCTTCTATCCGGCTGCAACATGAACAAGCTGCCCGGCTTTGGTGTTTCCCCCGGCGACACCACCTCGTCACGATCGGTGTACCACCTGTGGCAGGGTTTCTCGATCGGCGCTGTCATCGTCGGCGCCATTGTGCTGGCCTTGATGGGCTGGAGCATCATCGCGCACCGCCGTCGCAATGACAGCATTCCCGCCCAGACGCAGTACCACTTGCCGCTGGAAGTTATCTACACGGTGATTCCAATTCTCGTGGTGTTCGGCCTCTTCGCCGCCACGCTCGTGGTCGAGAACCGCGAGGACGTCAACCCCAAGACCTCAGTAAACATTGACGTCAACGCCTTCCAGTGGGGCTGGGAGTTCCTCTACCCAGGAACGAACGCCGCTGTTGTCGGGCAGACCACGCAGTCTCCGATCATGGTGATGCCCTCAAACGAGAACGTGCACATCACGCTGACGTCAACCGACGCCATCCACGGTTTCTACGTCCACGACTTCAACTTTTCGCGTTTCGCGTTGCCTGGTGTCTACAACCAGTTCACGTTCCGCGCCATTAACAACGGCACCTTCTTTGGTCAGTGCACCCAGCTGTGCGGCATGTACCACTCGATCATGTTCTTCCGCGTCAAGGTCGTGAGCCCCGCTGACTACCAGACGTGGTTGAAGACCTTTGACAACAAGAAGGACGCCATTGCCGCGAAGGCGGACATGGTGGCCTTGCAGCAGCAGCTTGCGACGGGAACTCCGTCGAAGATCTCCAACACCAAATTCGGAGGCCAATAATGACTGACGTACTGCACACCGCACCGACGACGGGCGACGACCACGGTCACGGCCACGACGAACACCATGGTCCTTCGGGCATCCTCAAGTGGTTGACCACGACGGACCACAAGATCATTGGTCTGTCCTACACCGTGACGGCCGTCGTTCTCTTCGTCATCGGTGGTCTCTTCGCTGAAATCATCCGCCTGCAGTTGGCGTCGCCAAACGGCACGCTGGTGTCGCTGGCCCAGTACAACGAGCTGTTCACCATGCACGGTTCGGTGATGATCTACCTGTTTGCCGGCCCCTTCGCCTTCGGCGCGCTGGCCAACATCATCGTGCCCATTCAAATCGGTGCCCCCGACATGGCGTTTCCTCGCTTGAACGCACTGTCGTACTGGCTGTACTTGACGGGTTCGATCACCATGCTGTCGGGCTTCTTCACCGCCGGTGGCGCGGCCAACTTCGGCTGGGTCGGGTACGCCCCGCTGTCGAACTCGCTGAACTCACCGGGTGCTGGTGCTGACCTGTGGATTGGTGGCTTGTTGCTGACCGGTTTCTCGGCCATCTTCACCGGTGTCAACTTGGTTGCGACCATCTTCTACCTGCGCGCACCGGGCATGACGATGTTCCGCATGCCAATCTTCACCTGGAACCTTTTGGTGACGGCGATTCTGATTCTGCTGGCCTTCCCCGTTCTGACGGCCGGCCTCATCATGCTCTACGCCGACCGCCACTTCGGTACGCACATCTTCTCCAATAGTGGGGGAGGTGTGCCCGTGCTGTGGCAGCACATCTTCTGGTTCTGGGGTCACCCCGAGGTGTACATCCTTGCCCTGCCCTTCTTCGGCATGGTGACGGAAGTCATCGCCGTCTTCTCCAAGAAGCCCGTCTTCGGTTACAAGGGCATGATCTTCGCGACCTTGACGATTGCGGCACTGTCGCTGGGCGTGTGGGCGCACCACATGTTCACCACCGGTGTCGTGTTGCTGCCCTTCTTCTCAATCATGAGTCTGCTGATTGCCGTGCCAACCGGTATCAAGATGTTCAACTGGATTGGATCGATGTGGCGAGGCCAGGTTTGGTTCTCGGCCGCCATGCTCATGTCGATCGGGTTCTTGTTCACCTTCCTCATTGGTGGTTTGACCGGTATCTACCTGGCTAGTCCGCCACTGGACTTCATGACCCACGACACCTACTTCGTCGTGGCCCACTTCCACTCCGTGGTGATGGCCCTGGTCTTCGGCGCCATGGCCGGTCTCTACTACTGGGGTCCAAAGTTCACGGGCTACCTGCTGCACGAAGGCATCGGTAAGGCTCAGTTCTGGTTCCTGTTCATTGGTACCCAGGTCTTCACCTTCCCGCAGTACCTCCTCGGCCTCTACGGCATGCCACGTCGCATGGCGGTGTACCCGCACGACCCCCAGTGGCAGCACCTCAACGAGCTCTCAACATTGGGTGCCCTGCTGATTGGTGTCTCGACCATCTTGTTCGTGGTCAACATTGGCTACTCGTGGAAGAAGTACCCCGCGGGTGACAACCCATGGGACGCACAGACGCTGGAGTGGTTCACCACCTCGCCACCCCCACACCACAACTTCTACCGCTTGCCACAGATCCGCTCCGAGCGTCCGACGTGGGACTACAACCACCCAGACCACCCATCGCTGGCCCACGGCGCTCACGAGGAGACCCACGCATGAAAGTAGAAGCAAAGATGCTGCTCGTCCTCGGGCTCTTTTTCGGCCTGATGTGTGCGGTGTATTGGAACTGGAGCCTCGAAAACGCCGGTGGCGTCATGATGTTCGCGGGCATGCTGCTGTGCTTCCTGCCAGGTAGTTACTACTACTGGTGGAGCCGCCGTATGAAGGAGCGTCCCGAGGACAAGAAGGACGTCACGCAGGCCGAAGGAGCTGGCTTTGTCGGCACCTTCCCGGGTTCGTCAATCTTTCCCTTCGTCCTAGGCATGGGCGCCTTCTCTGTCGTCTTGTCGCTGGTGTTCGGTATCTGGCTGTTGATCCCTGGTTTGGGATTGGCCGCTTGGGCCTTTATTGGCGGTACCTCCGAGGGTCGTCGCGGCGGTTCGCACTAAGTCGTCGTAACAAATGAAGTACCTCACGGGTGCTTGGGCTCCCGTGAACGGGTTTTAAGATAAGCGAGGTTTCGCGGGCAGAGTTCGCGGACACGTGTGAGGAGTCAGTTGTGTCAACTACGGAAACCAAAACGGATGTGGTGCTTGGCGGCACGCGGGGAGGCCCTGATGTTGCCACCCTTCGCCAAGACCGCTGGTGGCTGCAGCCAGTCATCACCGTCTCGATTCTGACGGCGTTTGTTATCTACTCGAGCTGGTCGGCCTTTAACCCGCACGACTACTTCGTGGGCCACGACAATCTGATTAGCCCCTTCTACTCACCGTGCTTGGCCACCTCGTGCAAGGCGGCCACCTTTGGCGTCTTTCACTTCAGCTGGTGGTCGTTGTCACCGGCCTTCTTGATCTTGCTGTTCCCCTTAGGGTTCCGCTTGACCTGCTACTACTACCGTCGCAGTTACTACCGCGCCTTCTGGTGGTCACCTCCCGCTTGTGCCGTGTCGGACAAGCACGAGTCGTACTCCGGTGAGACGCGATTCCCGCTGGTCATGCAGAATGCCCACCGCTACTTCTTCTACTTCGGTCTCGTCTTCAACGCCCTGTTGACCTACGACGCGATCCAGGCCTTCCAGCAGAACGGTCACTTTGGCGTGACGGTGGGCACCCTGGTGTTGACGACCAACGCCACCTTGCTGTGGCTGTACTCCCTGTCGTGCCACGCTTGCCGCCACCTGTGCGGCGGACAGGTCAAGAGCTTCAAGCAGCACCCGATTCGCTACCGCTTCTGGAAGTTCGTGACGCCGCTGAACGCCAAGCACATGAACTTCGCCTGGTCCTCGCTGATCTTTGTCGCCCTGACGGACGTCTACGTCCGCCTGGTCGCCTCCGGCGCCATTACTAACTTCCGCCTCTTCTAAGGACAACTTGTGACGTACGAACACCACGACTACGACGTATTGATTATCGGTGCCGGTGGCGCCGGTCTGCGTGCCGCCATCGAAGCCAAGCAGCAGGGCCTCTCGGTGGCCCTGGTCACGAAGTCACTGCTGGGCAAGGCCCACACCGTGATGGCCGAAGGTGGCATGGCCGCCGCACTCGGCAACGTCTACGAAGAAGACAACTGGAAGGTCCACTTCCGCGACACCATGCGCGGCGGTAAGTACCTCAACAACTACCGCATGGCCGAGCTCCACGCCAAGGAAGCACCCGACCGCGTGCTCGAGCTCGAGCAGTGGGGCGCCCTCTTTGACCGCACCAAGGACGGCAAGATTCTGCAGCGTGACTTCGGTGGCCACCGCTACGCCCGTTTGGCGCACGTCGGTGACCGTACCGGTCTCGAACTGATCCGCACCCTCCAGCAGAAGGTCGTGTCCATGGGCACCGACGTCTTCATGGAGTGCAAGGTCCTCAAGCTGGTGCACGACGACGAAGGTCGCGTGGCCGGTGCCATCGCCTATCGACGCCCCACGGGTGAGTTCGTCACCTTCGGCGCCAAGGCCGTCATCTTGGCCACGGGTGGTTCCGGTAAGTCGTGGAAGTTCACCTCAAACTCATGGGAAGGCACCGGTGACGGTCACGCCATGGCTCTGTGGGCCGGGGCTGAACTGATCGACATGGAGTGCATCCAGTTCCACCCGACCGGCATGGTCTGGCCGCTGTCGGTGCGTGGTCTGCTGGTGACCGAAGGTGTTCGTGGTGACGGTGGTGTCCTGCGCAACTCCGAGGGCAAGCGATTCATGTTCGACTACGTCGCCCCAATGTTCCGCGCCGAAACGGCCGAAACCGAAGAAGAGGCCGACAAGTGGTACGACGACCACACCGCTGGTCGTCGTCCGCCAGAACTGCTGCCTCGCGACGAAGTGGCTCGCGCCATTAACGCTGAGGTGAAGGCCGGTCGTGGTAGCCCCCACGGTGGTGTCTACCTCGACATCGGTTCGCGTCGCTCGGCTGAATTCATTCGCCGTCGCCTGCCTTCGATGTACCACCAGTTCATGGAACTCGCCGGGGTGGACATCACCAAGGAAGCCATGGAAATTGGACCGACCAACCACTACATCATGGGTGGCGTGAAGGTCGACGCCGAAACGGCCGCCACCAGCGTGCCCGGACTCTTCGCCGCCGGTGAAGTGGCCGGTGGTATGCACGGTGCGAACCGCCTCGGTGGTAACTCCCTGTCGGACTTGATCGTCTTCGGTCGTCGCGCCGGTATGGGCGCCGTTGAGTACATCCAGGGTGGCGGCAAGGCCGGCGCCATGCGTCAAGACGAGGTCGAGGCAGCCGTCGCTGAAGCTCTGGCGCCCTTTGAGGCTGCCGAGGGTGAGAACCCCTATGACATCCAGCGCGACCTCCAGGAGATGATGCAGGCCAACGTCGGCATTATCCGCACGGAGTCCGAACTGGTCGACGCCATTGCCCAGCTCGAAGTCTTCACCGAGCGTGTGAAGAACATCAAGGTCAAGGGTGGCCGCGCTTACAACCCCGGTTGGAACCTCGCCACTGACTTGCCCGCCATGTTGACCGTGTCGAAGTGTGTCGCCCTTGGTGCACATTTGCGCAAGGAGTCACGTGGTGGCCACACCCGTGAGGACTATCCCGCCGCCAGCCCCGAGTTCGCGAAGTTCAACTTGGCGCACTCGACCGATGGTGGCAACTGGGACAGCCCGATCGTGACCAACGAATCACCGCTGCTCCCCATCCCTGAAGAACTCCAGGCCCTTCTCGAGGAGGCAAAGTAATGACTGACGTAACCCTACGAGTCTGGCGCGGTGACGCCAGTGGCGGTGAGTTCGAGAACTACACCACCACGCAAAACGAGGGTGAAGTCGTCCTCGACATCATCCACCGTATTCAGGCCACCGAGGCCCCCGACCTGGCCTGCCGTTGGAACTGCAAGGCCGGTAAGTGTGGATCATGCGCGGCCGAAATTAACGGCAAGCCACGTCTGATGTGCATGACGCGCATGGACCAGCTGCCCGAGGGTCCCGTGACCGTGACGCCCATGAAGACGTTCCCGATCATTCGTGACCTGGTGACCGACGTTTCCTTCAACTACGCCATGGCTGAGAAGGTGCCCGCATTGTTGCCACCACCCATGCCCGAGGGTGGCTACCGCATGTACCAAGAGGACGTGCAGCGCGGTCAGGAGTTCCGCAAGTGCATCGAGTGCTTCATGTGCCAGGACGTCTGCCACGTAATTCGTGACCACGAGGACAACAAGGCGCACTACGCCGGACCACGTTTCTTCATTCGGTACGCCGAATTGGAAATGCACCCCCTCGACACAAACGACCGTCGTGACCTCATTCGTGAAGACATGGGTCTGGGCTACTGCAACATCACCAAGTGCTGCACCGAGGTCTGCCCTGAGGGTATCCACATCACCGACAACGCGATCATCCCGTTGAAGGAACGTGTGGTGGACGCCCACTACGACCCCGTGGCCTGGCTGGGACGCAAGATTCGTCGCAAGACGAAGGTGTCCGCCGCCGACGCTGCGGTGCAGCCCGCGCCATAGTGAGCGCCGCGTTCCTCTCCGAGGAGTGGTTCGCGGAGGTCAACGCCCGATTGGTAGCGGCTGGGTCGAGTGACGCCGCCGCCAATGATCAGAGCGTTGTGCTCGAGTTTTCCGATGCGCCCGCCGGAGCGGTGCACGCCCTGACACTCAGTGTTGGGCCCTCCGGGGCACGCATTGTGGCGGGCGACAGCCTGGTGGCCGACACCATTATTCGTCTCAGTTATGACGATGCCCTCGCGCTGAGCGGGGGAGCACTCGACAGTGCTGCCGCCTTGCGCGAGGGCCGCATCAAGGTGCGAGGCGAGATTGCCTCACTGCTTGGACTGACCGGATTTCTTCAGTCCGTGTTTGGCGCCACGAACTAGTTCTTCTCGTTGAGGCGCTGCTCGGCGTCCTTTTCGCCTTCGAAGAAGTCCACCGGCAAGCGCGCTTCGCCACGCATCATCTTGCCCTTTTCGCGGGTCATCGAGCGCGACATTGAACGGAAGGCCAGGTCGACACCCTCGGCGCTCGCTTCAAAGTTCTGGACCGAGCGGTCGTCAAAACCGGCGCGTCCACCTGCGGCGTAGGAGTCCTGGTTCGCTCCGAGGTAGACGAAGGTCCAGCCGAGCTCTTCGCGCTTCTTGACGATCTCAAAGATCTTGGCGCGGTTGTACTCGCGACTGGCGTTTTCTTCGCCGTCGGTGAAGACGACAAAAATGACCTCTTCGGCGTAGTCATTGCCTTCGGCGCGAATTGTGGCCTCGATGAGGAGTTGCCCCATGGCGTCGTAGAGCGGGGTGCTTCCACGCGGACGGTAGGTGTCCGTGGTGAGTGGCGCGATCTCCCTGACGTCGACGGCATTGGCGACGACCAGCTGTGGCTCCTGCGTGTCGAACTGTACGACGGTCATCAACGTGGTGATGCCGGGCGTGATCTGCTCGCGGCAGAAGTTGTTGAAGCCGCCGATGACGTCGTGGCGGAGGCTTTCCATCGAGCCTGATGCGTCAAGCAGGAAGTAAACGTGAACGGTCTTTGGGGTGGTGGTCATTGGGTGGGTCCCTTCTTCTTTGGTGCTGCACGGAGTCCTCGTTCGAGGACGATTCGGATTGTGTCGCTCATGGTGAATCCTTCAGCGTTGCCAACTGCGGCAAGGCGCTCAAGCAGGTCCTCGGGCAGACGAACACTGATGAGTTGACTGGTTTTGTTCTTTGACACTCTGTTGCTGGAAATGAATCGCTGTGATGGTGACATATCTTTCATATGACAAATGTAATACATATGTGTGACACATACAATACGTTTTCCACATCTCCACTATGACCGGCCCCTGTGACATGAGCACCGAGGGGCTAGGGTGAGGTACCGCGTACGAACGTTGTGCCCTTTGATACGGGTGTGGCCACTTGGGTGCCGGTGATCGCGATCCGCCGGATTGCACAACAAAGGAGCCGCCATGGCCGAGAAGTCACCCAATCAGCGCAACGTGAAAAAAGTCGGAAAGTCGCTCAAAGAGAAGCGCAACGAAAAGAACGTCAAAAAGGTCACAAAAAGCGGAATTCTCGACCCCAAGAAGTAGCCCGGCACCTTCCGGTGGACGCACAAAAGAGCACCCTAGACTGTTTTTATGACTACGCCAGCGTCGACGTCACTTCTGTCCACCACCGAGCTTCTCCCGCTGCTCGACAGCCCGGATGTCCCCTTTTTGCTTGACGTTCGCGAACCTGATGAGGTGGCCGATTGGGCCATCCCCGGCGTCGTCAATATGCCACTGGGCACCCTGAACGACCACATTGGCGACGTGCCGCTGGATCGAGACATTGTGGTGATCTGCGCCAAGGGCATGCGCGCGGCGCAGGGCGCCGCAATTCTGGCCGAACACGGCGTGTCGTCGCGCGTTCTTGATGGCGGTATGGGGGCGTGGGCCTCGACGTATGACACGGTACGCCAGGACATTGGCGGCGCCACCGTGGTCCAGATTCGCCGTCGGGGCAAGGGTTGCCTCTCCTACGTGGTGGGAGCGGGTGACAAGGCCGTCGTTATCGACCCCTCGCTGCAGATTGAGCAGTACGTGACCATCGCCGAGGCCAATGGGTGGACGATCACCACCGTGCTCGACACTCACCTGCACGCCGACCACATCTCGGGCGCTCGCGACCTGGCGAAGGCCACGGGAGCCACGTTGATGCTCAGCCCCTCCGATCCGTTCCACTTTGACTACCAGCCACTCAGCGACGGTCTGGCGCTTGCGTTGACTGACACGGTGGGCCTGACGGTCTCCGCCGTCAGTGTGCCGGGGCACACGCAGGGATCTGAGATGTACCAGCTTGGTGAGGACGCAATATTCACTGGCGACACCTTGTTCTTAGAGAGCGTGGGTCGGCCGGACTTGGCTGATCAGGCCGCCGAATACGCCGCACACCTCTACCAGAGCCTGCACCAGCGCGTGCTGGCGCTTCCGGACGAGACCCTCGTGTTCCCCGCTCACTACGGCGCGGTGGTTGACGTCGTTGGGGGCCAGTTCGTTACCAAGACTCTCGGCGAACTTCGCCAATCGCTGCCCGCGCTCAAACTCAGTGAAGAAGAGTTTGTTGCGTGGGCGATTGCCCACGTGAAGGATCGCCCCCCGAACTATCAGCAGATTGTCCGCATGAATATGGGTGACGAAGCAGTCACCTTGGACGCCGCCGAGATTGAGCTAGGTCCGAACCGCTGCGCGGTCGCTTCCTAAGCCTTCGGTGCAATAGCGCTGTCGCGAACGGCAACACCAAAAGCAGCAAGCGCATCGCGAAGGCCGTCAGCGATGGCGTAGTTACCTTCAGCGCGAGCCGCGCTGCGAATCTGGTCAATGGCCGCCACCATGGCCTGATCGCGAGCATCACGCGCTGCCAATTCGGCCGCACTCACCGTGTCCTCAGGGGCTTCGACGGGGGCGACGACGGGAACCGGTACGGTGGCCGCTCCCAGGTCGTCAAGGGAGACGGTGTCACCAGCGTGAAAGACCACGTGGGATCCCGCCTTGCGCCACGTGACGTCGCCCTTGCCGCTGACCGTCAACGTGCGTGCGTCAAAGTCAATGACCGCCGCCGTGTGCTCGTCAATGCCGAGAACACCAGTGCCCGCGGGCAACATTGCTTCGAGTTCTTGGAGTCGAGCTTCACCGATGTAGCAGCGACTGGTGTCGTAGGTACCGCCCTCGGCGTTGTTGAAGTGGGGGATGACGGCACAGTGCAGCCCGAAGTTTGCCAGGACGTTGAGGCCGGGCAGCCACGTCGCCTCGGCGCCCGCCTTGTAGATTTCGTAGACCGGTATCGTCGTGGCACCGAGCGTGAGTGCGGCGGCCGACGAGAAGCACAACGCCCCACCATTGACGACAACAGCCGTCAAATCCTGGTCCAGACCGATTTGCTCCCACTGGTGCAGGGCGTACGACGGTGAGCCTGGTCCGGAGAACACGTACGGCGCAGTCGCGACCGCGTGCTTAAAGCGCGCGATGGCCTCGGGTGAGGCCTTGGCGACTGAGCGGAGGTCGAGCGGGGTGAGGTCGGCCTGCAGCGAGACGTCGAAGTAGGTCAGAATCTTGTCCGTCATCTGGTCGACGTTGGCCTGAAAGCCGTAGGGGGTGTTGAGAGCGACGCCCGACTGAGCGCCGACCTGGGAGAAGAGTGCGCGGTGCACCTTCGTCATGCCGGGTCCTGTTTCGCCAGACCCCAACAGAGCCACGGTGCCTAATGCCATATCCCCACGCTACAGCCCACTTCGCTGCCCACGACCACCTCGCTAGGGTGGGAGTATGAGTACGTTCGTGACCATCAAGAACCGCACCCGCGCCGGTGGCCCCACCATTCTCTGGTCGCTGGTTATGGCGGTCACGCTCTGTGTGTGGGAGTCGGCCACGCAACATCACGGCATCGCCGTCAAGGTTGGCGTGAGCGCGTCAGTCCTCTACGGGGCCTTCTTAGGGTGGACCCGACGTGCCGGCGCCGTCTTTTTCGCCCCCATCCTGAGTTGGCTGGTGGCCTGGTTCCCCTTGTGGATCACGGCGATTATTCGGCACGGATTCTTTAAGGGTGTCGTGATTGGCTTCGTGCTGGTGACGTTGGGCTGGCTCATCATCGGGGCGCTTGAGTTCGCCGTGGTGGGCTTTGCCGCCGTGTTATTCCGGTTGGCTCGGGGTCGCGAGCGCGACGCCGAGATCATCATTATTGACCCAACGGAGCGATAGCTAGCACTTGGCGATGCGAATGACCGTGCCGGCTTTGGCCGGAATGGTGGTACATACGTCGATCCAGCCGGTGATGGTCTGCACCTTGTACTTCGCCTCGGAGAAGTGGTAGCCCTTCATCACCAGGTCGCGCAGCACAATGTGGTGCCCTTCGCTCGCGATAGCAGCGTGGAAGGTGGCGGGCTCGGGCGTCGAACCATTCAAGAAGGCGTGCTCCACGCCGTGCAGCGTCAGGGTGATCGCAAACTGGTTGTAGAGCGACTGGTCGGTGAAGGACGCACATGACGTGGCAATGGTGCTGGCAATCGGCGCAAGCAGCGACCGAACCGCGGCGCCCGAGCGTTCGATGAGCGCCAGATCGGCGTGCCGCTTGGGTGAGGACTGGGGGAACTGCCCGTACCAGACCGCGTTCGCTGCGGTGAGCTCGGCGTTCGCCGCCAGGTTGATGGCGCGCAGGGTTGTGCGCACTGCCTTGGTCGCGCCGTTGTCGGCCATGGTCTTCCAGACAAAAGGCGAATTGTTGTTGATGCGCTGAATGAGCGAAATGATGGCGGCGTTCGATGTGTTTGTCGGGGAGAGCACGGGCCATTCGTGGGAAACGAAGGTCGGCGTACCGAACAGATTGGCCGCGGCGGTGCAGAACTGCTTGGGCGACGGTGACGCACTCGCGGCACCCGTCGTGAGGGGCACCACGGCCGAGGTCAGAGCGAGGCTGAGGGCAAGAGTACGAAAAATGTGACGCATGGTGCCATGTTAGTGAGGGTGTCAGCGCTCACGCCGAGTAGCCCAGGGCGCGGGAAATGGTGGTCATGTCCGCCAGTGGTGCCCGGGTGGGGTCATCGCCGAGCACCTGCACACAGACGTGTGACGCACCGGCCGCTTCGTGGGCCCGAATGCCGGCAACGACCTCATCGACGTCGCCGTGGAGCACCATGGCGTCGCAGAGACGATCGCTGCCCCCACGGACAAAGTCGGCGTCGCCAAAGCCCATACGCCGCCAGTTGGCCCGGTAGTTTTCGAGCCCGGTATAGAACTCAAGGTGGGTGTGGGCCCGCCGGAGGAACTCCTCGCGAGTGGCGCCAACGACGACGGCTTGCTCAACGCCAAGAAAGGCGTCGCCCACGATGGACCGTGCGAGTGCCGTGTGCTCGACATCAACCAGGTAGGTGTGCACCCCATCAGCGCGTTCGGCCCCGAGTGCCAACATCTTGGGGCCAAGGGCGGCGATGAGGCGAGCGTAGGGGTGGCCACTTTCGGGGGCCCGCATGGGAGCGGCATCCATGGCATCGAGATACGCCCGCATGGTGGCGAGGGGCGCGTCGTAGCGACCACCGCGCAGTCGCTCCACCAGTGGTTGGTGGCTCACGCCAAGACCGAGGACGAAGCGATCGCCGTAGGCGGCGTTGAGGGTGCGAGCGGCGTTCACTGAGGCCACGGCGTCGCGGCCCCAGATATTCGCGATGCCGGTAGCGATGTGCAGCGTCGACGTGGCCGAGAGCAGCAGCGAGGCCGAGGTGAAGGACTCGCGTCCCCACGATTCGGGGAACCACAGGGCGCGGTATCCCATGGACTCGACCGCGGCGGCAAAGCCACCCGTCGTGGTGGGGGCGTCGAATTCGTGCGCAGACGACCAAATGCCCACGGTGCCGGTGAGTGCGGCCAGGGCCGCCGGTTGCGTCATAGTGCGAGTGTAGGACACTCGCTGGTCGGCCTAGGCCTGGGGCTCGTCGGGGGTCAGCGTCACGCCAATAGAGAGTTCCGGCGCCTCGACGTAGACAATCGAGAGGACGGCTCCGGCGTCAATAATGTCGCCTTCGGCCTGACGAACGAGGTCGAGGAACTCGCCGGGGGCATTGATGACCAGCTCGGCCACTTCCTTGCGCTGGGAAACTTTGGCGGTGCTCTTCTCGCGACGCAGCGCTTCGATCACGTCGTTGACCGCGCTGTAGGTACCCGACGCCACGGGGGCGTCGCCCAGTTCGGCCAAGGTGGGCCAGGCGGCGCGGTGTACCGAGGTGTCGTTCCACCAGCGCCAGGTCTCTTCGGTGGCGAAGGGCAGGACGGGGGCTAAGAGGCGCTGCAGGGCGGACAAAGTCAGGGCCAGCGTGGCGCGGGCCGACGCAGAGTCGGCGCCACCATCGCTGCGGTAGGCACGTGTCTTCACCAGCTCGACGTAGTTGTCGCAGAAGGACCAGAAGAGGCTTTCGGTGCGCTCGAGGGAACGGGCGTAGTCAAAGCTCGCGAAGGCCGCGGTGGCCTCGGTGATCAGCTGGGCGAGCAGCGCGAGGAAGTCGCGGTCGTAGGGCATCGTCACGTCGGCGGCGGAGGGCGAGGCACCCTCGAGTCGACCCAGTGCGAACTTGGTCACGTTCAACAACTTGATAGCCAGGCGACGACCGTTCTTCATCTGCGCTTCATCGATGGCGGTGTCGGTGCCGGGGCGGCCCGAGGCAGCCCAGTACCGCAACGCGTCAGCGCCGTGGAGTTCGATGAGCGGCATGGGAGTAACCACATTGCCCACCGACTTCGACATCTTCTTGCGGTCGGGGTCGAGCACCCAGCCGGAAATCAGCGCGTTCGTGAAGGGCAGTGAGTTGTGCTCGAAGTGGCTGCGCACCACGGTCGAGAAGAGCCACGTGCGAATGATTTCGTGGGCCTGTGGACGCAGGTCCATGGGGAAGACGCGCTCGAAGAGGTCACTGCCCCAGTGGCCAGCAATCTGCGGGGTCAACGAACTGGTGGCCCAGGTGTCCATGACGTCGGGGTCGCCAACGAAGCCACCGGGCACGCCGCGCTGGTCGGCCTGATAGCCGGCGGGCGTGTCGCTCGAGGGATCCACGGGAAGCTGGTCGATGGGCGCGGTGATCGGCGCGTCGTAACGAATGTCGCCGTTCTCATCGAGTGGGTACCAGACGGGGAACGGCACGCCGAAGAATCGCTGGCGCGAAATGTTCCAGTCGACGTTGAGGCCTTCCACCCACGACTTGTAGCGGTGCTTCATGAAGTCGGGGTGCCACTGCAACTCTTCGCCGCGGGCGAGCAACTCGTCGCGGTGCGCCAAGGTGCGCACGAACCACTGCCGCGAGGTGACGATTTCCAGCGGGCGTTCACCCTTTTCGTAGAACTTCACGGGGTGAGTAATCGGACGCAGGTCGCCAATGAGGGCGCCTGATTCTTTGAGCGCCTCGACGATGGCGGCACGGACTTGGTTGACCGTCTTGCCCTCCAGGGTGGCGTAGAACTCGTTGGCCGCCGCCGCATTGGCGCTGGGGAACTGTTCGCTCGCGAAGTCGGCGGGCAGGAAGCGGCCGTCGCGACCGATGAGGGCCCGCGTTGGCAACGAGAGCTCGCGCCACCAGGTCACGTCGGTGGTGTCACCGAAGGTACAGATCATGGCGATGCCGGAGCCCTTTTCGGGGTCGGCGAGTTCGTGAGCGACCACCGGCACGGGTACGTGGAAGAGGGGGGTGACGACGTGGTGGCCGAAGAAGGGCTGGTAGCGCGCGTCGTCGGGGTGAGCGACCAACGCCACGCACGAGGGAAGAAGCTCGGGGCGAGTGGTTTCAATCTCAATGGCGCCGCTGCCGTCAGCCAAGGGGAAAGAGACCCGGTGGTAGTTACCGGGACGCTCGCGGTCTTCGAGCTCCGCTTGCGAAACGGCAGTGCGGAAGTCGACGTCCCATAGCGTCGGGGCGACCTGGGCGTAGACCTGACCGCGCTGGAGCATCTCGAGGAAGCCACGCTGGGAGATCGCCTGGGCGTGGGCCGAGATGGTCGAGTATTCGAGCGACCAGTCAATGGAGACGCCGAGGTGGCGCCAGAGGGCCTTAAAGATCTCTTCGTCAGCGGCCGTCAAGCGGTGGCAGAGTTCGACGAAGTTCTTCCGCGAAATCGACACCTTCTGCTCAGCGGGCTTTTCGGGTGCGACGAAGTCGGGGTCGTAGGGGAGCGACGGGTCACAGCGGACGCCGAAGTAGTTCTCCACGCGACGTTCGGTGGGCAGGCCGTTGTCGTCCCAGCCCATGGGGTAGAACACGTGCTTGCCGGCCATGCGCTGGTAGCGGGCAATGACGTCGGCGTGGGTGTAGCTAAAGACGTGACCGATGTGCAGCGACCCCGAGACGGTGGGTGGCGGTGTGTCAATGGAGAAGACGTCGGGGCGCTCGGCGGTGCGGTCGAAGGTATAGGTGCCCTGCGCGTCCCACTCAGCGATCCATCGGCTCTCGATGCCATCGACCGTGGGCTTGTCGGGAATGGCGCGTGGCGAGATATCAGTCATAGATGTCGAGTTTAGAGCCCACCCCAAGCGACCCCCCTTGGGTGTCGTAGTTTGGAGGGGTGATTCGACTTTTTGACACCGTCGCTGGCGAGGTACGTCCACTCTCCCTGCGTAACCCGGGGCGCCTGTCAATGTACGTCTGTGGGCCGACGGTCTATGACCTGCCGCACCTGGGACATGGTCGCTTTACTCTCGTCTGGGACGTGGCACGTCGCTGGTTCACCTTCCGCGGCCTCGATGTCCACTTTGTCTCCAACATCACCGACATCGACGACAACATCATCAACAAGGCGTTGCGCGAGGGCTCCACGGAGCCCGCGGTGGCCGGCGCCTACGAAGACGAGTGGTGGAAGGCCATGGCCGCCATTGGCGTCGCCCGGCCCGACGACGTGCCCCACGCCACGGCCTACGTGACGGAAATGGTCGCCCTTATCGCTGACTTCATCGCCGCCGACGTGGCCTACGCCATTAGTGACGGCATCTACTTCGACGTGTCTCGAGTCGATGACTACGGCCTGTTAGCCGGCCAGCCGCTGGAGTCGTTGCGCGCGGGTGCGCGCATCGAGGCCAATGACGAGAAGCGCTCGCCCCTCGACTTCGCTTTGTGGAAGTTCGCGAAGCCCAACGAACCCACGTGGCCCGCACCCTTTGGCGATGGGCGACCTGGGTGGCACACCGAGTGTGTCGTGATGTCACTGGGGCTCCTGGGCGATGGATTTGACCTGCACTGTGGTGGCTTCGACCTGAAGTTCCCGCACCATGAAAACGAACGCGCCCAGGCCGTCGCAGCTGGCCGACCCTTCGCCCAGCACTGGGCCCATAACGGCTGGGTCATGGTGGGCGACCAGAAGATGAGCAAGTCGCTCGGCAACTTCACGTCGCTGACCGACATGTTGACCAAGACTGATGCGCGCGCCTATCGACTCTTAGTGCTGCGGTCGCACTATCGCTCGCCGATTGAAGTGTCTCCGACCACAATCGCCGACGCCGAACGTGGCCTCGAACGGCTCGACGCCCTGGCTCGGCGATTTTCGCTTCCCAAGTTGGCGGGCGAGAGCCTCGTGCGCGAAAGTGATCACCTCTTCACCGGCGCTGCGGCACAGCTGGCCGAAGCAGTTGCGACGGTCATGGACGACGACCTGAACACTCCCGTTGCGGTGGCGGAACTCTTTGAGGCCCTCTCGCAGGCCAACAGCCTTGCCGATGACAATAAGCCTGATGAAGCCCGTGATTTGGCAGTTGCCATTGCCGTGCACTTCGCCGCCATGGGCCTCGCGCTGGATGGTGCCGGCGACGATATTGACCCGGAATCGGCCGCATTGGTTAGTGCGCGAGACGCTGCCCGAGCCGAGCGCGACTGGGCAAAAGCGGATCAGCTGCGAGACGAACTGGTCGCGTTGGGCTGGGTTGTGGAAGACGCCGCGACCGGGACGAAAATCCGTCGATCCTGAATTTATTTGTATGTAGCGGCCATAGCGCCTATGGTTGCCAGTGAGGTTGCCGTTGTGGTTCCCTCCGGAGCCGGTGCAAACCGGTTGCAAAGAAACAAGGAGGCCCCAGTGGCTGTAGGAACCGTTAAGTGGTTCAATGACGAGAAGGGTTGGGGTTTCATCGCTGTTGATGGCCAGCCAGACGTCTTTGTTCACTACTCGGAGATCCAGGGTGAGGGTCGCAAGACGCTCGTCGAGGGTCAGACGGTCGAGTTTGATGTGGAGCCCGGTGACCGTGGCCCACTCGCCAAGCGCGTCGTCCTGAACTAACCATTCATTCGAATATCAAAGAGCCGCTGCCTTCGGGCGGCGGCTCTTTTCTTTTTGGTGCGAACTAATCGCGCAGCAGTGCGCGCAGGCCACCCCAGGCCAGGGTGGCGCTGTTTTCGGCCAAACGCTGTGCGGTGTCCGGCGCCGGTGTTGGCCAGCCCTTGGCTTCTTGTTGCATCAGCCAGATGGTGGCGGCACCTTCGGCCAGGCCCACAATGCCCGCCGCCATTTGGCGGCGACCGTCGTGACCAATCGATGAGTCGATGTAGGGAACGAGGAACGAGACAAAGCCGAGCTCCACTGTGCGCAGTTCCGCGGCCGTCTCGCCGTCGTGGGCGTGGATAAAGAGGATCCGGAAGGCCTCGGTGTCGTTCACCACCATGTTGAAGTAAACCTGAAAGGCCACTTCAATCTTTTCGCGGGGAAGTTCTTTGGTGGCCACTGCCGCCATGAGGTCGTTAATGAGCACCGCACCAGTGGAGGCCACAATTTCTTGGTACAGCGTGGCCTTGGACTCGAAGTACTGATACAAAATCGGCTTGGTAAACCCGGCCTCGCGAGCGATGTCATCCATCGTGGTGGGCTGGAAGCCGTTTTGGGCGAACACCTTCTTGGCGACGTTGAGGAACTGTGCGCGTCGTTCAGCGTGCACGGGCCGTTCGTCGGGTAAGACCATGACAGAGACTCTACCGGCGCAGTCCGGGAAAGTGACGACGGAGCAGGTCGTCAAGCACGGTGGGTACGTCGCTCAGGGAGAAATGCTGACGGGCGATGGCCACATTGTGGGCCCGCGTGTCACGGTCTGGCTCGGTGAGTTCCTGGACAATGGCGTCCACGTCATCGAGGCCGAGGAAGCGGAAGCCGAAGGCCGCGATTTCGAGCGCCACGGGATACCAGTGCAGGGCGAGTGGCCGTTGGTGGGTGACGGATTCGAGCACGGGATTACCAAAGCCCTCCCACGTCGAGGGCATCACCACGAGATCGCTGGCGGCGTAGACGTCGTGGATGGTGGTGTTGGGCACCGGCCCACGGAGCACGGGAGCGCTCGTTGCTGCCACGAGCCGAGTGAGTTCGTCGTCGTATCCATCTTCGGGGGGTCCGAGGAGCCACAGCGTCGCGCCGCATGCTTCGGCGAGGGTGAGTGCGCCGGCGACATTCTTGCGGGGAATCGCTCGGGTCGGCAGGACGAAAAGCCGCTCGTTCGTAATGCCCAGTGCCTGACGCGTTCGATGCCGATCACCGCGAGGCGGGTCGCAGTCGAAGTGGTTGTAGATGAGGTCGGCAGCAATGCCTCGTTCGGCGAGGTCACGTTGGGAGAGTTCGTTGATGACGACGTGCGCCCACGCGTCGTCGTGACTCGGTCCGTCGAGGTGAGCGAGGTGTGGTCGCTGCCAGGGGAGGTCGTGGTGGTGAAACAGCGTGGGCTTTCCCCGCCGGATGTGATGCAGGACGTCGCGGGCCGCGGGGTTGAGCGGGAGCGAGCCCATATTTTCGACGATAACCAGATCGGCCCCAGCGAATGCGTGCTCGACTGCGGCAGCCTCGGGAGCCTCCATGGCCGAAATGGCCAAACCGGGGATGATGACCTCGGCTGAACCCTCGCCGGCAACACCGTAGACCCGATGCCCCAGTAGTTCGAGGGCGGCTCGCCATTTTTCGACCTCAATGGCAACCCCGTCGGTCCCGCCGAGTCGAAAACTTACGAAGGCAATGGTGGCCACTACGCCACCCTAGGGCAGGCGTATTTTCAGGGCTCCGTAGTAGGATTGGACCTACACGGGAGCATGTGTTGCCTGTTGCATGGAGGAACCTCGTGGCCAAGCGCGCCCTGATTACTGGTATTACGGGGCAAGACGGGTCCTACCTCGCCGAACTCCTGCTGGAGCAGGGCTATGAGGTCTACGGCATCGTTCGCCGCTCCTCGAGCGAGAACTTTTCTCGCATTGGGCACATCCAAGACCGACTGACACTGCTGTCCGGCGACTTGATGGACGAGGTCTCATTGATCAACGTGCTGCGCGAGTGCAAGCCCCATGAGGTCTACAACCTGGCGGCCCAGTCCTTTGTTCAGACGTCGTGGCTACAGCCCGTGCTCACGGGGGAGACAACGGCCCTTGGCGTCACCCGGATGCTCGACGCGATTCGCACCGTCGATCCCGAGATTCGCTTCTACCAAGCGTCCTCGTCAGAAATGTTTGGCCGCGTGAAGGCCGTGCCGCAGAACGAAGAGACCGACTTCTATCCTCGCTCTCCCTACGGTGTCGCCAAGGTCTACGGCCACTGGATCACCGTGAACTACCGCGAGAGCTACCAACTGCACGCCTCGAGTGGCATTTTGTTCAACCACGAATCACCCCGCCGCGGTCTGGAGTTCGTGACGCGCAAGGTGACCAACGGCGTGGCCCGCATCAAGCACGGCATTGATACCGAACTACGCCTCGGCAACCTCGACGCCAAGCGCGACTGGGGATTCGCTGGCGACTACGTGCGCGCTATGTGGCTGATGCTGCAGCGTGACGTGCCCGAAGACTACGTCATCGCCACCGGCGAAACGCACTCGGTGCGCGAACTCTGCGAAGTGGCGTTCGCCGCCGCGGGGCTGGACTGGACGGACTACGTCGTGACCGATCCCAAGTTCCTGCGCCCGGCCGAAGTTGACCTGCTGGTGGGAGACGCCACTAAGGCGCGCACTGAGCTGGGGTGGACCTGCGACGTCGACTTCTATCGCCTCATTGAGATGATGGTGGCCGCCGACCTGGCCACGTACGACAAATAACCGTGTCAACCAACGTCGTTACCCTGTCGAACGCCGTTGTCATGCACAACGACTTCGCGCTGTTAAGCGGCGTTGACCTCACGGTCGAAATGGGATCGTTGGTCGTTCTGACGGGCGCCAATGGTGCCGGTAAGACGAGTCTGTTGCGCCTCCTCGGTGGGCTGGTCGGCTTGAGTGACGGGGAGGGCGTTGTCGCGGGTGTCTCGTTGCGCAGCGGTGACCGCAGTGAACTCCGTCGACGCGTGGGCTGGCTGGGCCATGAAGGGTCGTTTTATCGCGACTTGAGTGTGCTCGAGAACTTGACCTTCGCGGCACGGGCCTTGCGGCGTCCCGTCGGCGACATCGCCCCCGCGCTTGAGCGCGTTGGCTTGGCGACGCGCAGTGCCACGTTGGCCAAAGACTTGAGTGCCGGTCAACGTCGACGTCTGGGATTGGCGTGGCTGTTGGTGCGCCGACCTGAGCTCTGGTTGCTCGATGAACCCTACGCGTCACTCGATGACGAAGGTCGAGACTTCCTCGACGGTGTGCTCCACGATGTGGTTGCGGCGGGAGCCAGTGTTGTCGTAAGTGCGCACGACCCTCTGCGCTCAGCGTCGCTCACCCCCACGACCTACCGCATTTCGGGTGGACGAATTGTGGGTCACGCATGATGCGCACGGCGTGGCTCGTCGCCACCAAAGACTTGCGCGTCGAGGCCCGTAGCCGGGTGTTGTTGTGGCAGGTCGTTCCCTTTGGCGTATTGGCGCTCGTGCTCAGTGGTCTCGCTCTGGGTCCGGCTGCTGCCGGGAAGTCGTCGGCCGCACCGGGGCTGTTCTACTTGGTCACACTGTTCGTGGCGCTCTTGATGATTTCGCGCTCGGCCGGTATTGAGCACACCCCGGGGACCCGTGAATCGATTGCGACGCTGGGGCTCGATCCCGCGGGCGTCTTTTTGGGTAAAACGCTGGCGCTCACGCTGGAGCTCTGGGCTACCGGTCTGGTGCTTCTGGGTGGCTCAGTCCTATTGCTCCACACGTCGCTCGTGGGCACGCTCCACGCCCTGCCGAGCGTGCTCGTCACGCTTGGCGCGATGGGGGCAGCCGGTACGATGTATGGCGCACTGACCGCAGGTGTCGATGGGCCAGCAACGCTGCTCCCCGTCGTTACCCTGCCGGCCTTTGCCCCACTGCTGGTGGCGGGTGAGCGCTCCTTTAGCGCCGCCCTTCACGGGGGAGCGCTGTGGGAGTGGTGGCTCATTGTCACGGTGGCCCTGGTCGGCTATCTGGCGGTGGGAGTTCTGCTGTACGGCGTTCTAGAGGAGTCTTGATGAAGTTCACCCAGCGCTATCTCGGCGTGGCGACGATAGTCACATTGGTCGCGACGATCGTTCTGGGCCTGTGGGTCACCCCACCGGCGACGCAAGCTCAAGGTGGCGATCTCGCTCGCCTCTTGTACATTCACCCCGCGATCGCCTGGGTCGCTCTCTACGTTTCTTTCGGTACCACCACGGTCGCTTCGGCGCTCTACCTGTGGCGCCGCACCCGCTCGATGGTCATGGACCGCATCGCCTACTGCGCCATGGAAGTCAGCGTGGTCTACATCATCTTGACGCTCATTACGGGCTCCATCTGGGGCCGCCCCACCTGGGGTGTGTGGTGGGCCTGGGACGCGCGACTGACCTCGACGGCCATTTTGCTCGTCTTGGCCTTGGGCTATCTCGCACTGCGCCGCGCCAACGATGATCCCGAGATTCGCGCACGCCGCAGCGCCGTCTTCGGTATCTTGATTGCTCTCAACGTGCCCGTGATTCACTATTCCGTCTTGTGGTGGAAGACATTGCACCAAGGGCCGACGCTGCTCACACCGGGCCAGATTGCCGTGCACGGTTCCATGTTGTGGACGATGCTGCTGAGCTTCTTTGCCTTCACCTTCCAATTCTTCTGGCTGCTGCGCGCGCGCTATCGCGTCGAGGAGCAGGCCACGCAGGCCCGCGGGATAGAACAAGCCGACGCCATCGCTGCTCGTCAGCGTGAAGGGGCATAAATGAACTACGTCATTGCTGGATACGCCTTCACATTCGGCGGCACCGCGCTGTACGCCGCCGTGATCTGGTGGCAGGGTCGCCGTGGCCGACACTAACGAGGCGACGCTTTCGCCCGTGGCACCACCGCCGACGGCGGGCCGGAGCCGACGGCGCTCCATTGGCGTTCTGGTCGTTCTCGCTCTCGCGGTGGGTGCACTGTTGAGCCAGGGCCTACTGCACTCGTTGAACTACTTCGTGACGGTTGACGAAGCCCTCGCCCAAAAGCATTCGCTGGGTACCCAGACCTTGCGACTCGAAGGCGTGGTCGCACGGGGCACCATCGTACGTACCGCTACCGGCACGTCCTTCGTGATGACGGGGTCGGGATCGCACCGCGTCGCCGTCAGCGTGAACGGCACGCCGCCGCAGCTCTTTCAGGCCAATATTCCGGTCGTCGTGGTGGGGCGCTTTGCGTCGGTCAGCTCGCTGCACTACGTCGGAAATCAGATCATGGTGAAGCACTCCTCAACGTACATTGCCGCTCACCCGCAGCGGGTCAAGGCACCGAACGGGACGACGCGATGACGCTGGTGTGGCTCGGACGCATCAGCATCTACCTCGCATTTTTCGCGGCGTTGGGTGGTATCGGCGCCCAAGTGCTGACGCTGCGACGCGGCACCCCCTCGCGAGCGCTGCTGTGGTCGGTCGTGTCACTCGTGGGTGTCGCGAGCGCCTTTGTCGTGATGGAGTTCGCCTTCGTCACCCACAACTTCTCGTTGGCTTACGTGGCTGAGAACAACGCCACCTTCACCCCGTTGCTGTATTCCTTGACGGGCGTCTGGTCGGCTCTTGAGGGGTCGATCCTGTTGTGGTCCCTCGTGCTGGGTGGTCTGTTGAGCGCAGTGGTGGTTCGCTATCGTCGCGAGGCCAGCGACCCCGTCGTGGTCTGGGCCACCCTTGTGATGTTCGTGGTGGCCGCATTCTTCTTGTTGGTCATGGCGGGGCCGGCCGACCCCTTTGTCCACAATCCGGCGCACGTGCTCCAAGGCCAAGGGCCCAACGCCCTCTTGCAAGACAACATCTTGGTGGCAATTCACCCGCCGCTGCTCTACACCGGGTTCGTCGGCTTTACCGTTCCCTTTGCTTTCGCGATCGCGATGTTGGCCACCGGCCGGGTGCACGAGCGTTGGCCGCTCGAGCAGCGGCACTGGACGGTCTTGGCGTGGGGCGCGCTCAGCGTCGGCATCGTGCTGGGCTCGTGGTGGAGCTACCAGGTCTTGGGCTGGGGTGGCTTTTGGGGCTGGGACCCCGTTGAGAACGCCGCACTCCTGCCGTGGCTGACGGCCACGGCCTACATCCACTCCGTTGTGGTGCAAGACCGCCGCGGCCTCTTTCGCGTCTGGAACCTGTCACTCGCGGTCGCCACCTTCGCCTTAACGATTCTGGGCACGTTCTTCACGCGCTCGGGCGTGCTGCAGAGTGTGCACGCCTTCGCCTCGAGCACGCTGGGTCCGGTGCTGATCAGTTTCTTCTTCGTGACCGTAGGTTTGGGCGTTGCGCTCATCGCATGGCGCGGTGACGCTCTGCGCACTGCGACCGGTGTCGAGCACCCCCTCTCTCGCGAAGGCCTGTTCGTCGCCAACAACATCGTCTTCGTCGGCTTCGCCATTGTGGTGCTCCTCGGCACCGTTTTCCCGCTGCTCTACCAAGCCATTAATGGCGTCCAGGTCACGGTGGGCACGCCGTATTTCGCCGCTATCGCGGGCCCCGCAGGTATCTTCCTGCTCGCCTTGATGGCGGTGGCGCCCGTGGTGCCGTGGCGCAGCGTGTCGGGTGCCACGACGTGGTCGCGGATACGCACCACCGCCTGGATATCGCTCGCCACGACCGTGGTCCTGCTGCTCGCAGGTGTGCACCACTGGCCGGTCTTGGTGGCTGTTTTCTTAGCGGTGGCCGCAGCCGGTGCCGCCACCCGCACGCTCGTCGGCGTGGTGCAGGCCGCCCGCCAGCGCGGCGATCTCTGGAGCGCCTGGCGCGCCCCCTCCACTGCCGGCATGGTGGTGCACCTTGGCGTTGTGCTGCTCGCCATCGGCATCGTGGTCTCTACCTCCTACACCTCGCGTAGTGAGGTCACCCTCGCGTCGGGGCAGCGCACCGTGGTGGGCGGCCAGACGATTGGCTTCGGCGGCTTCGCGCAGGTCTCCAATGCGTTGGAGCACCAGACGCAGCTCGTGGTGACGGTCGGTGGTCGGACGATTCGTCCCGCCATCACTACCTTTAACGGTCGATCGAGTCAGTCGGTGGGCACCCCCGCCATCGACTCGAATCTCCTACGCGACGTTTACGTGACCTTTGACGCCATCGGACAAAACAGCAGCGTCTCCGGTGCCCAAGTGCAGACCGGAGTGGCGGCCGGCTCGGTGGTGTTGGGCGTGACCGTCGAACCACTCCTTGCGTGGCTCTGGATCGGGGGCCTCTTCATTGGCTTCGGCTCGGCGTTGTCGATGGGCCGGCGCCGTCACCGTGACGAGGTGGGGCAATGAAGCGATCCATCGCACTCGGCGCACTCGCAACCTTGCTCGTAGTGGGGGCGCTGTCGTGGTTCTTGCTGACGCGCCAGCCCATTTCGGCGAGCTCGGTGCAGAGTCCGCTGTTGGGAAAAGTAGCTCCGGCCGTGAGCGGCGCCGAGCTCGGTGGGGGAACCTTCTCACTTGCGGCACACCGAGGCGACGTGGTCGTGGTGAATTTCTGGTCGTCGTGGTGTGAGCCGTGCAAACAAGAAGCGCCGAACTTGAGTACCTTTGCCTGGCAGCAGCGAGCGCACAAGGTGTTCGTGATCGGTGTGGTCTTCAACGACACCGTGGCGTCGGCAGAGACCTTCGCCCGCTACTACGGCTCGCTCTACCCGTCCGTTATTGATGCGCAGGGTGCAATTGCGTTTCACTATGGCGTGACCTCGCCACCCACCACGTTTGTTATCAACGCCAAGGGCATTGTGGCCGCGACGCTGGTCGGCCCCACGACCGTGGCGCAGTTGACCCAGGTCGTGAATCGGGTGGCTCAGTGAACATCCTTGCCTCATTTCGCCTCTGGCTCTGCGCCGTCGTGCTGGTGGCCGTGGCCGCCGTGGTCGTGACCCCGTCGGGGTCGACCTGGCAGAGCCGGGTGGCCCACCTGGAGTCGTTGGTGCGCTGCCCCTCGTGCACCGACCTATCGGTGGCGCAAAGCACGCAGAGCTCCTCGCTGGCGGTGCGCGCTCAGATTACGTCCATGGTGAAGGCCGGTCAGAGCGACACAGCCATCTTGACCACTATTGAACGCTCCTACGGTGCCAACATTTTGTTGAGCCCGAGCACGGGTGGCCTCGGTGTGCTGTTGTGGGCGGGACCTCTCGCGGTGGTGGTCGGTGCGACCGCCATAGGACTGCGACTCCGGAAGCGGCGATGAACGCCGCACAACTCCGCGACGAAATCGCTCTGCGCGAGGCCTCCCTGGCCGATGCCGCTCGTGAATTGGCCGCCGGCGAACTTGACCAGGCCTCCTTTGATGTGATCGTTGCTCGCGAACGCGCGGCGTTGGACAAAGCCCGCGCCGCCCTGCTTGACGCACCGGTCGACGCCGCACCGGTTGTCACGCGCGCACCTCGTCGTCGCAAGACCAGCCGCTTGGTCGTGGGGATGGTGTGTATCGCGCTGGCCGCTACCGGCTTTACCGTGCTGCACCTCTCACTGCGCCAGGCGGGCAACTCGGTGACCGGTGGTGTGCAGGTCAATCAGAGTCAGCTCGTGAGCCAACTCCTCATCGAGGGGCAGGCCGACGCCGCCGCCAACAACAACGTGGCCGCCCTCGCGGCCTATCAACACGTGTTGCGCTTGGCCCCCCACAACATCACGGCGCTCACCGAAGCGGGATGGCTGGAGTTCTCGGCCGGTTCGGCCAGTGGGAACGTGGCGGTCGTCACGCTCGCCGAAGCAAACTTGCGTGAGGCCGTTCGACTGGCCCCATCACAGGCCGCCCCGCACCTGTATTACGCCCTCGTGGCCTACGTGACACCCAACAACATGGCGACCGCCCGCAAGCAGTTTCAACTTTTCGTGGCGGCCCATCCCAGCGCCGTGCAGCTCGCGGTGGCGACGCCCTATCTACGCCGACTGCACCTGAAGTTCTAGATCGCGACGAGGTGCGAGAGTGCGGCGCCAAGAATGGCGGCGCCCACGAGTGGCCACACCGTCGACCCCTTCTTCCACAAGAGCCAGCCCACGGCCGCGACCGCAACCGGAATCTGCCAGAGGTGGCCCAAGAGTGAGGCCAGCGGAATCGTCGACCCGCCAATAGCGCCAATGACGCAGGGGCCGGCACCGCCGAGAAATGCCGTGACTGTTTTGTTGGTGCGCAGTCGTTCAAACGAGGAGGCACCGGCAAGAATAAAGAGGAACGAGGGGCCAAAGGCCACCACGGTGGCCAGCGCCGCACCACTCAGGCCGTGGGCCGCGAAGCCAACGGCGGCGGTCGTTAAGACCACCGGACCCGGCGTGACCTGGCCGAGGGCTACGGCGTTCAAAAACTGCGCACCGGTCATCCAGTGATAGACCGACACCACGTCACGCTGCATCAAGGGGATGATGACGAAACCGCCACCGTAGGAGAGGGCGCCGACTTTGAACGCCACCCAGGCCAACGCGCCGAGCGACCCCGTCCAGGCCGCGTGAAAGGTCCCGGTGATCAGCGCCATGCGCGAGGAGCCACCGAGACGGCGCGACAAGATTTCTATGATGCCGGCCGCCACGAGGGCGAGCACAACGAATGCGGGCGACAAAATTGACGTGAGAATGCCGATGAGGCCGTAGGCGGCCCAGCGAAACCGCCGGGCCTGGTCGGTACGAACTGCCTTGTAGCTCGCGGGCACCATTGACCATGCGGTCGTCAAGGCGATGGCCGGTACCACCGCGCCGGCACCGAGGGCCGCACCGAGCAGCACGGCACCGGGGTGGTGGGCGAAGAAGAGCCAGGACAAGGCAACGATCATCACGAAGCCGGGAAGAATGAAGCTCGCGCCACCCAGCACGGCACCAAGTGGGCCACCCATGCGCCAGGCGGTGTAGATCGCCAGTTGGGTCGACGCTGGCCCGGGCAGAAGTCCCGTGGTGGCGACGGCGTGTTCGAACTCTTCCGCTTCGAGCCAGTGATTCTCCGTCACGCACAGGGTGCGCAACATGGCGATGTGCGCGGGTGGGCCGCCGAAGCCGAGCGCACCAAGGCGCAGCCATGCACCAATAAGGCGGGGGAGGGGGAGTCGGGAAGTAGTCATTTCAGCCTTACGCAATAACGCGACAGTCGGCGTCGCCTCGAGCACGAGAGGTCAGCGTGATCTGGGTGCTGTGCGCCCCCATGCCATCGAGCATTCCTGCGATGAGGCCGCGGTCCACCGCGCACAACACGGGGTGGGTCTGCGCGGCGGTACCAAAGGGGCAGTTGTCTGACACAACGGACGGTTCATGTCCGGCGTCTTCGAAGCGGGCCGCGAAACCGTGGGCGGTGAGAACGCTCGCAATCGAGGTCATGGCGGCCTTGATGGTGGGTTCGGTCTCGGTCAGTTGACTGGTGCGGGCGATGTCACGTCCGTACTCCATGCCCACGTCGTGGGCGAGCGACTCGGCCGCTTGTGGCCCCAGTCGTTCGAGCGCCATTTCGAGCAACGCCACCAAAAGTGCGTCGCGTCGAATCGAGCCCTCCATGACCACCTCGGTGTCGCATACGCGATACCCCTTGGCGGGTCGACCGACCGTGGCCTTGGAGATGTTCTCGTAGGTGACGTAGCCACCTTCAGTGAGCTTCTCCAAGTGGTGACGCACCACGTTGGGGTGCACGTGGCAGTGAGCGGCGAGTTCGGTGGCCGTGGCGCCGGGGTGTTCGCGCAAGTGCAGGTAGATCTTTCGGCGGGTGTTGTCACCGAAGGAGTGGGCCAAACTCGTTACCGTCGCGGTAAAGAGTGCTGGGTCGAGTTCGCGCTCCGCCGGGGTCTGTGCCACGAACAGCATTCTAGGGTGCGCCTGCTTTGAAACGGGGCGTGAGGAAAGGAAAGCCGGTAGCCTTTGCTCGTTTCCTCCACAGAATTGAGCCCCATGTCCGTTGCGACCACCGTCACCGAAATTGTCGAGCCGCTGTTGCGTCGCTCGCTGGGCGAACTCGGGATGGTGGAAGGAAACGCCGAGGCCGTGACCCTGGTGCTGCCAGTGCTGGCGTGGCCCACGCAGTCTGATCTCGAGTCGGCGATCGCGGCAGCTGTGCCAACGGCAACGCTGACGGTGCGAGGGATGACGGACGCGGAACTGACCGCGCTGCGCAACCAGCTCCGAGGCGCCATGACCGGTACCGATGGTGTGCCGACGTTCCTTGAGCGCAACAGCACTACGCGCGTGCTCGGCATCTCTTCAGGTAAGGGTGGCGTGGGGAAGTCCTCGGTCACCGTGAACGTGGCGATTGCCTTGGCGCAGAGCGGTGCGACGGTGGCAATTTTGGATGCCGACGTCTACGGCTTTTCAATCCCGAAGATGATGGGTGGCGCGGGGGAACCGGTCGTGCTCGGCGACGTCGTTATCCCGACCGTGCGACACGGCGTGCGGACGGTGTCGATGGGGTACTTCGTTGACGACGACCAGCCCGTGTTGTGGCGTGGCCCCATGTTGCACAAGGCCGTGAGTCAACTCATTACCGAGACCTGGTGGGACGCCCCTGACTTCTTGTTGATTGACATGCCGCCGGGGACGGGCGACGTGGCACTGACATTGTCGGAGATTCTGCCGCGCATTGAAATCTTTGTGGTGACGACGCCGCAGCCGGCCGCCCAGCGCGTGGCCCAGCGATCGGCACTGGCGGCGCGCACCCTGCAGTTGTCGGTGCGCGGCGTGATTGAAAACATGAGTTGGTTCATCGCCGACGACGGCACGCGCTATGAGCTCTTCGGTGCGGGTGGCGGCGACCAGCTAGCAAGTGACTTAAAGGTTGCTCTTCTGGCCCAGATTCCGCTCGAACCGGCGCTGCGCGCCGGTGGTGACAATGGGGCTCCACTCATGGTCTCGGACCCACAGAGCCCAGCCGGGCAGGCCTTTACCGCCCTGGCCGAGCGCATCAAGACCCAGGGTCCCGCGCGGCGCTACGCCCCGGGACTCACCGTTCGCTAGCGGTCGATACCGTTCGGCAACTGGTCAATGGGCCAGTCGAGCAACGTGACGGCACTACGACAGGCGAAGCGGTCCGTCATGCCCGCCACGTACTCAACCGCTGCACTTAACGTGCTGGCGCTGTTGGACATGTCTTCGACATAGAGACCCTCGCCGGGAAGCAGCGTCGGGTGGGCGGCGTAGTGCTCGACCAGACCTCGCAGCATGCCCACCACTCGTTGGGCCTGCACACGGGAAGGTTCACGCATGTAGATCGCGGCGTAGTTGAAGGCGCGGAAGGTAGCGAGTGCCTCGGCCGTGCGTGGGTCCATGCCGATTTGGCCGGTTTCTTGAATCGTGGCGATCATCGCCTGGATAAAGGTGCCGAGTTGGCGCCCGCGAGTCGTGCCACAGCGGTCGCGCACCAGCGCGGGGAGATCCTCGACGCGCACAATGCCAGCCGACACGGCGTCTTCAAAGTCGTGGCAGACGTAGGCAATGCGGTCAGCCCAACTCACTACTTCACCTTCGGGGGTGCTCGGTGCGGGGCGTGACCACGAGTGATTACGAATACCGTCGAGCGTTTCCACGCAGAGGTTCAGGCGGATGAGCGACACGTTGGCGCCCCACGTGGCGTGATCGAATCCGCCATCGACGTAGGGGTCAAGTGCTTCTTCGCTCGCGTGACCACCGGGGCCGTGACCACAGTCGTGGCCGAGGGCGATGGCGTCGGTAAGGGCGGGGTTCAGGCCAACAGCGCGGGCCACACTGACGGCTACCTGGGCGACCTCGAGGGCGTGGGTGAGGCGCGTGCGCATGTGGTCTTCGGGGAAGACGAAGACCTGGGTCTTGCCGCTCAGGCGGCGAAACGATGACGAATGAAGGATGCGGTCTCGGTCACGCTCGAAACACGTGCGAAAGGGGTCGGGTTCCTCTTCCACGATGCGATTGCCAGCCCCGTAGCTCGGCGTAGCGCCAGGCGCGAGGTGCGAGTCGAGGAGATCCTCGTGCGCTTCGCGAGGGACGAGTCCGTCGGTGGCGATTGGTGCGGCCTCAATTGCCGCGACGGAGTTTGCGTGAGCGCGGACGACATCATCGGCGACGAATCCCGCCATGGTGGCGGCCCACTGCCGGTTTCGTTCCGTGGCGTGTTCGATGTTCACGCTCTCCATCATGCCCGAAGGCCGTAACATGAGGGAGCGCACCAACGGAGGAGACCCGTGAACATTCGTATCGGTATTCAGCAGTCCATGAAGGAAATCGAGCTCGAGATGCCCGCCAGCCTCTCGGACGCCGACCTGCGCGCCCAGGTCACTGCCGCCCTCAAGGACGACGACGTCTTGTGGCTAACGGACAAGAAGGGCCGCACGTTGGGCGTTCCCGCCGCGCGCATCTCGTACGTTGAGATGGCGGCCACGAGCGAACGGGTTGTGGGCTTCGGCTCCTAGGCACCGACGTGCTTGACTACCACCTCCACCTGTGGCCGCATGAGGAGTCCTCGGTGGACTACCACCTTGAGCAGGTGGCGGCCTATTGCGAGGAGGCAGCCACGCAGGGGGTGAGCGAGATCGCTCTCACCGAACACGCATTTCGGTTCAGAGAAATTCGCGCCACTGTTGGCTCATTCTGGGAGCGATGGGGCTATGAGCCGACCAGTCAGTTGATGGCTGACTACTTCGACTTCCACGCGCGCACTGCACTGGAGGACTACGTGACGCTGGCCCAGGCGGCCAAAGACGCCGGGCTTCCCGTCAAGATTGGCCTCGAGGTCGACTACTACGCCGATCAGATGGACGACGTGGGCGTTCTCCTCGCGCAGTATCCCTTTGACGTCCTCATCGGCTCGGTGCACTGGCTCAATACGTGGCAGTTCGACGTCCTTGACGACCCCGATCAGATGGCGCAGTGGCACACCCGTGACGTCGCAACGATTTGGAACGACTACGCCGACGCCTTCACGGGACTCGTCGCTTCCGGCGTCGTCGACGTTGTGGCCCACCCCGACGTCATCAAGGTTGCGGGGTTTGTGCCCGAATCAACGACCGACGTCTGGGAGCGCATGGCCGTTGCTGCGGCGGCCGGCAACGTCGCCGTGGAGTGTTCGTCGGCCGGATGGTTCAAGCCGGTAGGCGAGCAGTACCCAGCCGGTGGACTGCTCGATCGCTTCGTTGCCGCTGGTGTCGATTTCACGACGGCCAGTGACGCCCACCGACTGGAGCGAGTGGGTGCTCGAAGTGCCGACCTCGCCGCCCTGCTGGAGGCCCGTGGGGTCCACCAGCTCGCCAGCTTTGATGCGCGTCAAAAAACACTTGTCCCCCTGAGGAGTCTGTCGTGAGCACCCTGATCGAAATTGCCGAGTCGCACACCTCGCTCGACGAGCACCAGATCGACCACTTGCTGCGCCTGACGGCGTCGTGGTCATTGCTGGCCGACCTGTCCTTTTCGGACATGGTGTTGCTCACCCCGGATAAGAACGCTGACGACTCGTTCGTTGTCTTGAGTCAGATTCGGCCCAACAACCGCGCCACCATGATCGTGAACGACCTCATGGGCGCCCACGAGCCCATGACGCGATGGGCGCCGGTGCGTCTGGCCTTCGCCAGCGGCACGCGCGTGGTGGGAGAGGTCGATATCGCCGAGGTCGGCAACGTACCGGTGTGGTCTATTCCCGTGCGCTACGGGACCGACATCATTGCTGTCTTGGTGCGGATGCAGGGGCCCCTCCGCGGCCCCGCCTCGCTGTATGAACAGGCCTACCTGTCTATTTTCGAACGCCTGTGCACGATGGTGACCGAGGCGACGTTCCCCTTTCGAGAAGATGCAGTCGCCGGACCGGGCATGCCTCGAGTGGGCGACGGCATTATCTTGATTAACGACCTTGGTCAGATCGAGTTCGCGACGCCCAATGCGACCAACGCCCTGCACCGACTTGGTCTCTACGCCCAGTTTGACGGTCGCTCCTTCGCCGACTTGGGCCTTCCCATTCGCGTCATTGACCGCGCACTCGAGTTTGGTATTCCCACACTCGAGGAAGTCACGGGACCACACGACGTGGTAATTACTTTCCACTGCGTGCCCCTCTTTGAGCACAACGCCGTGACCGGCGTCCTGCTCTTGTTGCGCGACGTCTCAGACGTGCGCCAGCTGAATCGCATGGTGATGAACAAAGAGGCCGCGGTCCGCGAAGTCCACCACCGCGTGAAGAACAATCTTCAGACGATCTCCTCGCTCCTTCGCCTGCAGGGGCGCCGCACCGACCAAGCCGAGACGCGTATGGCCTTGCAGGAGGCGGAGCGACGAGTGCGTTCTATTGCCGTGGTGCACGAGGTGCTGTCGCGCGAACCCGGTGAAGAGGTGGCGTTCGACGACATCACGCGCTCCATCGTGGACCTGGTTGAGGACACCGTGTTGGCGCTGCACCCGGTCGAGATCGTGGTGAACGGCGACCTGGGGCTCTTACCGACCGACATTGCGACGCCGCTGGCCCTGGCCTTAACGGAGGTGTTGACCAATGCCGTCGAACACGCTTTCGTCGGCTTCGGCGGTCCCGACAACGATCACGTCGGCGTCGTTACGTTGAATCTCTCAATCGATACTGATATCGCGACTGCGGAAATCCGTGACAACGGCCGTGGGCTCAGCGAGGACTTTTCTCTTGACGTCCCCACGAGCTTGGGGCTGTCCATTGTGCGCGACTTAGTGCGTGCACAGTTGGCCGGAACGATGTCCATGGAAAATGTCCCGTACGCCGAAGGCGGGGGAACGCGCGTCGTTATTAGCGTCCCAACGACGCTGGAGCGTTAGAACTTAGTTCTGCGCGCGGCGGCGAGCAGCGAGCCACTGCTTACGCAGCTTGCGGCGCTCGTCTTCGGTGGTGCCACCCCACACGCCCGATTCCTGGTTGGTGGCCAGGGCGAACTCCAAGCAGGACTTCTGGGCGTCACAGTTTGAGCACACGCGCTTGGCCGATTCAATCTGGTCCGTGGCCATGCCGGTCGTCCCGACGGGGAAGAACAACTCTGGTTCCGTGTCGCGGCAGGCAGCGACGGAACGCCAGTCGGATTCGTCCCAGGCGTGAGTGCGGTTCCAGATGAGCGACATGTAATAACCCTTAAATATTGGCGAAAACGTGGGGCTTCCACTCGGAAAGTACCAAATGGGAGGAATCCAATTTTAGAGGGTGGGGTGTCGCTAATCAAGGGAAATTTTCGTTTTTGCAGCCAATCTGGGGCAAGCGCGTCGCGGCAGTGGCGCAACGGGCGGCCGTGTTTTCTTTAGGCTAGAGAGTCATGAGTACCGCATCCGCCACGACCGACCGTCGCTGGTGGATACTTTCGACCCTGAGCATTATCCAGCTGATGGTGACCTTTGACGTCACCATCATGAACGTGGCCCTGCCCCAAGCCCAAGCCGCGCTGGGCTTCTCGGCGGGCAGCCGCCAGTGGCTCATCACCGCCTACGCCTTGGCCTTTGGATCGCTCCTGTTGCTCGGTGGCCGCTTGAGCCACCTGTGGGGGCGACGCACCTCGCTCGTCGTTGGGCTCATCGGTTTCGCACTGGCGTCGGGGGTTGGTGGCTACGCATCGAACTTCAGCCAGTTGGTGGTCGCTCGCGCCATCCAGGGCCTGTTCGCCGCACTGCTGGCCCCGGCGGCCCTGGCCACGTTGACGACGACGTTTCAGGACTCCCAGGCGCGTTCACGCGCCTTCTCCTTCTACGGCACCGTGACCGCATCGGGAGCGGCGGCCGGCCTGATTCTCGGCGGCCTCCTCACCCAGTCCTGGTCGTGGCGGTCGTGCCTCGAAGTCAATGTGGTGCTTTCCCTGGTGGCCCTCGTGGGCGTCGTGGCCAGTGTGGGCCACGATCAGGGCCAACGTGGGCGGGGATTTGATCCACTGGGCGTCCTCTTGTCGTCGGGGGCACTCTTTGGCGTTGTCTTTGGGTTTGCCAATGCGGTGAACTCGGGCTGGTCGGACCGCGCCACGTGGGTGTCATTGGTCGTTGGTTCACTCCTCGTGCTGGCCTTCCTTCGTTGGCAGATGCGCGCACAAAATCCCGTGCTGCCCCTGTGGCTCCTCACCGGCCGCAACCGCGTAGGTTCGCTGGTGGCACTCTTCGTTACGGCCATTGGCATGTTCGCGCTGTCGCTTTTTCTCGCGTACTACCTCGAGAACGTGATCCACGAGAGTCCGGTGGCCACTGGTTTGATGTTCCTGCCGCTCATCGCCGCACTCATCACGTCAACGTCGTTGGCCAGCGCTCGCTTGCTCGACACCGTGGGGCCGCGCCCACTGGTTCCCGTGGGCATGTTGCTCGCCATGATGGGCATGATTCTCTTCACTCGCCTCGACCCCAGTCAGGGGTACTGGGGCAACGTGCTGCCGGGGCTGGTGCTGACCGGTCTCGGCCTCGGGCTCATTATCGCCCCCGCCGCCGCGACGGCGACTGCAGCCGCCCAAGGACCAGACGCCGGACCGGCCGCTGCGGTGGTGAGCACCACGCAACAAGTGGGTGGTTCGATTGGCACCGCCCTGTTGAACACGATTGCCGTGTCAGTCAATCGCCGCTACGTGAACTTTCACCCCACGGCACCCGCCGTTGTTGGCACACTCCACGGCTACGCCGTGGCCTTCTGGTGGGCTGCCGGGTTCTTCGCCCTGGGTGCACTCGTGACCTTCGTGCTGCTCGAAACCGGCTCGGTAGCGAGCGTCGAGGCCTAGATCAACGGCCAGGGGTAGGGCGGCCAGTCCGACTCTTCATCGGGAATCGGAAAGATGCCCTCAGCGAGCAACTGGTCGCAGCGGCCGCGCAGCGCGTCGAGTTCCTCACGGTCGAGGTAGTACCCCAGTGTGCCCAGGTCGCCCTCTCGCAACGCCGTGAGACGCGGTGCCCAGCGCTCGGGCAGTGGCTCGCCCGCAAAGTCCCAGAGAACGGTGCGCAGCTTGTCCTCAGCGTGAAAGGTCAGTCCGTTGTCGATGGCCCAACAGCGCATCTCGTCAAAGATGACGTGACCGGCTTTGCGGTCAGCGTTGTTCGCCACGGCGTCAAAGACCACGAGGTCTTCGAACCATTCGAGGAGATCGGGGTCCTCACGCAAGGTGAAGTAGTGATCCTCCGTGGCGCCGTCGACCCACCACTGCAACGAGCCGGCGCCAAAGGGAGCGTCGTCGCGAGCAATCGTTGTCGGGACCAAGTCAGTCCCGAGCAGGAGGTCGAGCTCGTAGGTGGCCACTTCGCGACGCCACAAGCCATCACCAAAGTCCCACAGTGGTCGTTCACCGGCTTCGGCCTTGTAACAGGCCAGGCCCTCCACGCCGTTGTGGCGAACCGTGACGAAGAGAGCCTGATTCGACGAGGCGACAATGCGTCCCTCGACGGTGATGTCGCCGTTGAGGAGAACCTCGCGCTGCTCCTCGCGCGTCAGCGCCATGGCTAGCGGATCGGGGGTCGGTGACCGTTAGTCCGGGGGCAGTCGTGCCCACGGGGGTCAAGAGGGCCAGCGCAGAGCGGGCAAGGCGCGCGACCGGCTTCAACGAGTCGCGTAATGGCAATCGCCAGTCCGCCGGCCCACTCCTTGGTGAGTGAGAGCACGCACACGTGCTCGTCGTCGATGTCTTCCAGGGTCAGCTCAATGACGTTGCGTTCTTCGTCGATGGCCATGGTGATCGAGCCCACGGCGAAGTCAACTTCGTACTCCGGCTCGAGACTGAAGTCGTCGGGCAGGTGCCCCGGGCGGCCAAGTGCTTCGAGGTACTGACTGATCCACGCCGACAGCTGCACCAGCTGCTGCTTTTCCATCTTCAAGATGATGAGTCGACGGTCCTGCCGGGCCTGGAGGAGGAAGAGTCGATTTCCTACCTCACCGCGGGTGCCGACCATGACTTTGTCGGGGGTGTCAAAGAGGTAGTTCATGAGGGAATGAGCTCCTTCAAACTGGCGGTGTTGTTCACACTGAGAACAATTGGGGTGCTGTCGCCCAAAAGCAACGCCGACACCGAACAGGTCGAAATCACCGTGCGCTGGAAGAGGTCGAGCGGGACGCCTTGGGCAAACGTGACGACAGCCTTGATGGGGTCGGCGTGCGAGACGCACACCACCGTTTCGCCGCGGTGGCGTTCAGCAATGTCGCTGAGGGTCTGCCACATGCGCTGCTGCATCGCTACGAAGGACTCTCCATTGGGAAACGTGAACGTGCTCGGGGCGTTCTGCACCGCCGACCACTCACGCTTTTTGCGCAACACGGCGAGATCTTGACCCGTCCAGTCACCGAAGTCACACTCGAGAAGTCCCTTCGTGGGTAGCGGCTTGAGGCCCAGCGTGGTGGCAATCGGCGCCGCCGTTTCGCGTGTGCGCTCAAGTGGTGAGACGTAGAGCGCGGTTGGCTTCTTGGCCAGTTCGCCTAGTCGAGTCGCGACAACGCGCGCCTGCTCATGCCCGGCATCGGAGAGGTGCAGTCCTGGCGCACGACCCGGAAGCACCTTGCCGGTTGAGCCGGTGACGCCGTGGCGTACGAGCAGCAGTGTGGTGGCGGGAGGAGTCTTGGGCACGAAGGCAGGTTAGGAGATTTTGACGGGAATGCGTCGAGGGCCGGGTGCCGCAGTCTCGGGCCAGCGCTTGCGTGACAACTGGGCCAACTTGTGGAGCAGCGCGACCGCACCGGGGTCGTCGTCACCAGGACGGGTTTCGATGAGGCCGTGTTCCTTCAGAGCGCTCACGAGTGCGCGGCCCTGGTCGGTGCGCACAATCACCAGCGTCCAGTCGTTGAAGGCACCGATGCCACCAGCGGAAATGTCTGCATGCTCAGCGGCAAAGTCGGGGCAGTGGGTGCAGCCTTCACGTGTGAAGGGGTGGGCTTCCTTCAACGGAATTTCGTGGAAGGCTCCGTCGCGGGTCCAAATCTGGAAAACGCCCTTGATGTTCATCTTGATGATGTCGGCGCGCTGGATCCCGTACTGAGCGGCAAAGAGGTCCTCGAAGATGCGGTCGTCGAAGGTCTTGGAGCACAGCAGGCCCACCGTCAAACTCAACCGACGAGCAATCTTGCCGGCCTTGCGGCTCTGCATTGCACCAGGGGCCGAAGCCATGCAGCCCATGCCCACGACGGCGATACGCTCGGCGCCGCTCTCGACGGCCGCGGGGTAGGCGAGGAGGTTGGCACTGTAGGTGTAACGAGATTTCGCGGTGTCGAGCACGTCTTGACGCGTCCGCGCAACGCGGGGCTCGGCGCGCCACGTGGAGCCGTCACCCTCAAGGCCACTCACTAAAGCGGCGTCGATGAGGTCGTTTTCCAGTGCGTAGATCAACAGCGTGGAGATAAATCCGCCGTCTTGTCCGTTTTCGACCAGTGACTCGTCCACCGAACGGGCGAGCAGGACGTCGCCGATGCCGTAGACCTCATCGTCGGTGCGCTCACGGGCGAAGCGGTGCGTGTCGATCTCACCCTCCCAGTTGCGAAACCGTGGGCAGGCACGGGTGCACATGGTGCATCCCTTTTCGCCGTGTGTGCAGTCGCTGGTGCCACCATCGATGTCGAGGTGGAAGGGCTTGTAGGCACCGTTGTCGGCGTTGTAGTCGAGCACATCGTGGGGGCAGGCGATGACGCACCCCGCGCAGCCGGTGCATAAGCCACTCGTGACGACTTCGCTAAAGAGTTCTTTCCAGTGCGGTTTTTCTAGTGCCATTAACTAAGCCTACTAACGCCACTTGGGGCACGGTAACGTGCCCTCGTGCCAGAAATCTTGGAAGTCGAGTCGTATCGCGATCTCTGTGACCGTGTCGTCGGCGCCACCATCGTCAAGGGGTGGGCCGACGCGTACGCGGCCAAAAAACTAACGTCCACGAGCCAATGGGCCCGGTCCGTTCGCGGTCTAACGATCACCGGTACCGGCCGTCGGGGCAAGCTGATGCTGATTGAAACGGACGGCGTTCCGTTGGGGATGCGCTTTGGCATGACGGGTGTGCTGCTGATCGATGACAGCGCCGGGATTGATGGACTCTTCTATGGTCCGCACACCTACCGGGAAGAGTGGATTCGCGCCGGCCTCACCTTTGGCGACGGCCGCAAACTACTCCTGCACGACCCTCGACGACTGGCGCGTGTGGAGGTTGATCCCGACCTGAGCCAACTCGGTCCCGACGCCCTGTCACTCACGCGCGCTCAGTTCGATGAGGCGCTCTCGGTGGCCCGTGGTGAGGGGCCAGCGCTGAAGGCTCGTTTGCTCGACCAGTCGGCTATCGCTGGCGTGGGGAATTTGCTCGGTGATGAAGTCATGTTTCGCGCCGGCATCGACCCGCGGACGCCGGTGGGGTTGCTGTCAGCGTCGGCGAAGTCAGACCTCTTTAAGGCCTTTACCCAGACCATGCGCACCCTGAAAAAGCGTGGTGGGTCGCACCTAGGCGATCACATGGACGGCCGAACGCCGGGTGGCGTCTGCCCCCGAGACGGCGGCACCATGTTGAGCGCCACCATTGGCGGACGCACCACGTATTGGTGCTCGCTACACCAGCGCTAAGCAATCCCTCGAACGACCTCTGCGGTGGGGGAGAATACGAAGATGCAATCCTTTATCTCTCACTACGGCTACTGGGCTCTCTTTTTCGTCTCGGTCGCTACATCCGCCTGCATCCCGCTGCCATCGGAAGTTGCCTTTGGCTTTGCCGGTGCGCTGTGCAGCGCGACCTACGCCTCGTCGAACCACGTCGCGGCACTCAACTTTGGTGCCGTGCTGTTCTGGGGCACCGTCGGATCCTTAGTCGGATCAGTTATTACCTACGAAGTCGGTCGCTACGCCGGTCGCGCCATTGTGGACCGCTGGGGTAAGTGGTTGTTGCTGACGCACAAGGACCTCGACCACGCCGAAGCCTGGTTCTCAAAGTACGGCACCGTTTCGGTCTTCGTGGGACGCATCGTGCCCGTCATCCGCGCCGTTATTTCGTTGCCCGCGGGACTGGCCGAGATGAATCGCACGCGCTTTTGGGTGTTGTCAACAATCGGGGGCTTCCTCTGGGTGGCCGCGCTGGCCTACCTGGGTCGGGCCGCGGGGAACAACTGGGACCACGTCTCCAAGCAGGTGCACACCTTCCAGCTGCCGATTATTGCGTTGTGCGTGATTGCCGTCGTGGCATTTTTCGGACTGCGCATTCGCGCCGTTCGTCGCCAGCACTAAGTCGCTAGCCCAGCGCTTTGAGAACGCGGCCCGCGTGGCCATCCGTCTTCACGGCGTACCACGCGTGCTCGATGCGACCATCGGGTCCGACCACAAACGTCGAGCGGATAACGCCGATGATCGTCTTGCCGTAGTTGAGCTTCTCGCCGTAGGCGCCGTAAGCGGCCATGGTTGACTTCTCGGGATCGCTGAGCAAGTCGAAGTCCAACCCGTACTTCTCGCGAAAACGGCGGTGGGAGTCTTCGTCGTCGGGTGAGACACCAAAGACGCGAACGTCGGCCCCGGCAAACTCGTGCAGGGTGTCGTTGAACTGGCAGGCCTCACGCGTGCACCCCGGCGTGTCGTCGGCGGGGTAGAAGTACAACACGTAGCGGGTGCCACGAAGTGACGCTGAAGTGATGAGGTCACCGTCGTGGTTCGGAAGCGTAAACGCCGGAGCGAGGTCGCCGACAGAGAGCTTGGCCATGAGAATCCTTTCGTCACGGAAGTTTTACAACGCGCACCTAGACTAGGGGCGAAGCTCAAGAATGAGCTTGGGCCCACTTTCTTTTCGCCGGTTCCGGGTCCGACCAGAAATGACCCATGCCCGTGACGACTGACTCACCCTCAGCTATAGATCCCGCCGACTCCTACGACGCGAAAAAAACTTTCGCCGAACTCGGTGTTACCCCCGCCCTCGTGGACGCCCTCGCGGCCAAGGGCATTATCAATGCCTTCCCGATTCAGGCGATGACCATTCATGACGCACTCGCCGGTCGAGACGTTTGTGGCAAGGCCAAGACGGGCTCGGGCAAAACCCTGGGCTTCGGTTTGCCATTGCTGCAGCGCGTCGCCGCCGACACCGACTACGTCGCCCAACCCGGCCCCGCCCGCCCGCGTGGAC
>DAINRA010000002.1:9214-99271 GCA_036742195.1 Acidimicrobiales bacterium | reverse complement strand
CGCACTTCCTTGACATGGAAGGGGTCACAGGTTCAAGTCCTGTACGGCCCACCATAAAAAAGAGTCCTTCGGGGCTCTTTTTTGTTTTGGGCGAGAACCTAGCGGACGTGCTGGACCTGCCAGGTGGTCACAGCGTTCGTTAACTCGTCCAGGGTGGCGATGAAGGGGCTGTCATTCTCGCTCAACGCGAGGTCGCGGCGGACGGCTTCGAAGTCCTCTTCCAACGCCCCGGTGTCGATCTCACCAGTGAGGCAGGGCCCGAGATTGTCGCGATAGCGAATGAGGGCCGTTGGATGATCGCCAACGGCCTCGGGAGCACTGCCCAAACGAAGTGCGTGCGTTGCTCGAAGGAGGCGAAGGGCGGTGGCCAGCGTTGAACCCGTCTCGCCATCGCCACGTGTGGCGGTCGGTTCGTTCAGGGCGCGCTGCACCGCCAACTCCAGTCGAGCGAAGGCGTAGTGGGCACTTCGCGACAAGCGGACGTGGTTGACAACGGTGTCGCGCCGGAGCAACTGGTCGAGCACGCTGCGCACGTAGGTGCCGTAGGCAGTGACGAACGCTGCTTCGGCCGATTCAACGTCAGCACGTTGCGACGAAGGCCACAACAGATAGGCCGCGGTGGCAATGACCGCCCCGATGGCAACGTCGAGGAATCGGTCGCCGGCGGTGTGCAACGCGTTATGCGTGACGCTCGACAGCATGAGGAGGACCAGCGAAGAGACCAATCCGATAGAGAGGGCAAAGCTGGCGGGCCAGACGGCGTAAGCGACACTGGCCACGACCAGCACGATGCCCACGCTGAGCGCGTAGCTGGGGTGCAGTTCGGCCTCGAGAACGGCGGCCAACGTGGCACCCATCGCGGTGCCCAGTACGCGTGAAACACCGCGCTTGAGCAGGGTGTTGTAGTCGGGCTTCAAAATGACGGCCACGGCGAAGGGCACCCAGTAGCCCCGAGGAAGTGCCAGCACCTGGGACAAGATCGCGGATGCCGTTACCGCCACGGAGAAGCGAATGGCGTGGCGAAAGCCGGCGTCGGTGGTCCGTAGGTGGGAGCGAATGAACGCAACCCGTTCGGCCATGCTCATGTCGGCGCGTGTGTTGTCACTCGAGAAAGTCACCGATGAACGAGTCGAGGCCTCACGTTCCATTCGCGCCAGGTCTCGACAGGTGCGCAATTGTGCACGCAGCGAGATGAGGTGGGCGTGTGCTTGGCGTCCTAAGACGGCGTCCGTGCCAGCGGCGAGCGCCGTCATCGAGGCCAGCTCTTCGATCCGGAGACGCATGAACTGAGGGGGCTCAGGCGCATCGACCAGTGGGCTGCGAATCTCGGTAGCAATGTCGCTGAGGGCGTTCGCGTAGGCCTCCTCGCACCGCGCAATGGCGTCGGCCAGTGTTACCTCACCCATACGAAGTCGCAGTCCCGCGAGTGCGGTGAGCTCAATGCGGGAGCGACGCAACTGGTCAATGATGGCCTGAAGGTCACGGGCGTCGGCGCGCCCAAAGAGGCTCGCGGGGGAGAGGACCCGCTGTGCGGTATCGATCGCGGCGAGGGCGGAAAGTGCTGAGGTGGCGGGGTCGGCGAGCGCGTAGGTCGCAACGGCATCCATGGCCTGTGCGAGAACTTGGCGTTGATAGCGCAGGGAGGGTGGTAGACGGAGTGCCAGCAGGGCCAGTGTTTCGGTAACGGCACCCAGCATGACGAGCAGGGCGAGCGCGAGGGCGTGCCAGGGGCTGGCCGCTTGTCGACCGAGCACGACGAAGGCCACGATGACCTGGGAGCCGATAATCCCTTGGGTCTGACCGAACAACACCGCCAGGCCCATGAGAAAACACCACGGCAACAGCACGAGGTCGTGAAGGGCAGGCGAGAAGGCACTCACCGCGCCCAAAAACACGCTGCATCCAATACCGAGTGCGTCAATGAGCGCTAGTCGCAGAGAGAGGCGTGGCGCCCCGACCAAGGAAACGATGGCAATCAGATTGGCGCCAATGGCCATGGCAATGACGGTGGTTCGACCGACCCCCACGACCCCTACGGCAAAGAGGGCGGCAACGGGAAGTGCAGTAACGAGACCCTTGACGGGGGTAATCGATCGGCGGTTGACGTCGAAGGCGGACGCAACGGCGTGACGGGCGTTACGCACTAGGAGAGTGGGTCAACCAACTCGAGGGCGAGCAGTGGCGCGGAGGCCTTGGAGATGCACTCCTGGTATTCGAAGGCACCTCTGGAGTCGGCAACGACGCCGCCGCCGGCCTGCACCGTCGCATTTCCGTTCCGTAAGGCGATGGTCCGAATGGTGATGGCGAAGTCGGCGTCACCATTGAGGGCGAAGTACCCGAGTGCGCCACCGTAGGGGCCGCGAGCGGCAGTTTCTGCCTCGTCGATAAGTTCCATGGCCCGCACCTTTGGGGCACCGCTCAGGGTGCCCGCGGGGAACAGGGCATTGAAGGCATCAAACGCGTCGAGTCCTTCGCGCAGCGTTCCGCGGACTTGGCTCACGAGGTGCATGAGGTGGCTAAAGCGTTCGACGTGCGCGAGGCGCTCAACGTTCACGGTGCCGGGGGTGGCAACACGGCCAATGTCGTTACGACCGAGGTCGACCAGCATGACGTGCTCGGCGATTTCCTTCTCGTCGTGCAGCATCTCTTCTTCCAGTGCGCGATCGGCCTCGGGCGTTGTGCCGCGGGGGCGCGTACCGGCAATTGGTCGCGTCGTGAGAACGCCGCTGTCCACGCGCACGAGCATCTCGGGCGAAGCGCCGACGAGCTGGCTGTCGCCGTTGTCGAGCAGGTACATGTACGGCGAGGGATTGAGTGCGCGAAGCACCCGATAGAGGGTCAGTGGCGAGACGGACGTCGGCCGAGTGAACTGCTGGGAGGGAACCATCTGGAAAATGTCGCCGGCGACAATGTGTTCCTTGGCTACCTCGACCGCGGCCTCATATTGGGCCAGGGTGAAGTTCGAGTACGAGGCGGCACGAGCGCGGATGTCGATGGATCCGCGCTGCTGTGGCGCCATCGCGACGAGGCGCTCAGTGGCCAGGTCGGTGGGCGGGGCGGGGGAGAGCAGCGTCTGCACGATGTTCTCCACCCGGGAAACAGCCTCGTCGTAGGTCGTGTCGATGCCACCGTCGAACGTGGCGAGGACGGCCACGGTGGTGGAGTGACGCAAGTGGTCACACACCAAGACAGCGCCAGGGAACGAGAAGTCGATGTCCGGCCACGGCGTCGCACCGAGATTCTTGGGCAACTTTTCGAGGCGACGGACGTAGTCGTAGCTCACGAACCCAACGGCGCCACCGAGGAATGAAGGGAGGTCAGCTGGTTGGTGCAAACGATACGACGACAAGCGTTCACGCAGGGCCTCCATGGGGTTTGGTGCGTCAGACCAACGACCCGCGAGGCGCTCCGCGTCAGGCTGTGCGCAAATGCGCCATTGACGGTCGAGTCCAATGAAGCTGTAGCGGCCGGTGTTGTCGGAGACGGCGGCACTTTCGAGCAAGAAGAAGGCTCGGCCCCCGGCGAAGCGCTGATAGATCGAAACGGGCGTCTCACGGTCGAGCTGCAACGTCTGGGTGAACGCAATGGTGTTGAAGCCCTCCGCAAGGAGGCTGCGCACCTCTTCGCGCGATGGAATAGCCATCTCCCTAGGTTAGTGACTGATGCCGCCAACGCTTTAGGATGCAAGGGTGGCTCAGCGTCCGTCTGTTCTGGTTATCGACAACTTCGACTCGTTCGTCTACAACCTTGTTCAATACTGCGAGGAACTCGGCGCCGCGGTGACCGTTCGCCGTAGTGACGAAGTGACTGTCGCCGATGTTGCGGCAGGAAACTTTGACGGGGTGCTCGTGTCTCCGGGCCCCGGCCACCCTCGCGACACGCCAGAAGTGCTCGAGATCATTCGCTATTGCGGTGACCACAACATCGAACTGTTTGGGGTCTGCCTTGGCCACCAGGCTCTCGCCGAAGCCTTTGGCTACGACGTCGTTCGGGCACCCGCGCTCTTTCATGGCCGCGCCAGTTCGATTTCGCACTCTGGTGAGGGCGTGTTTCAAGGCGTGAGCTCGCCACTAGTGGTTGGGCGCTACCACTCATTAGTGGTCGACCCAACAACACTGGGCAACGAGTTCGTCGTGACGGCCTCAGCGGGTGATCTCATTATGGCGATGCGCCACGCGACGAAGCCACTTGAAGGGGTGCAGTTTCACCCCGAGTCGGTACTGACGCAGGCGGGCTACACCCTTGTCGCCAACTGGCTCGTTCGCCTTGGCGCCACTGACGCTCTCGCTATTGCGGCAGCACTAACGCCCGGCGCCGAGGCGCGGCGAGCGGCACTGCCGTCACCGAGCGCCTAGAAGCGTTCGCCTACCGCAACCCGCGTTTCAACGACGTCGCCGTTGACGAGTTCCACCAGATAGCCCGCGGGGCCGGTGACCGGATCCATTGGTCGGTCAGCGACGACCCGGACTGCTTCGGTGCCCTCGTACCAAATGCCTACGTTGTTGTCCGTGCAGTAGGCGCGAGGGTCAACGACGCCGTCACGCATAAGCGTGTGCAGCAATGGTCGTCGCTGTGCTTCGGCGTCGTAGTGGACGCCGTTGGCGTAGGGGAGAATGCCGAGCCCATTGGTAATCGGCTGCAGGGTCTGGCCAAAGGAGTCGGTGGTGCCACCGGTGTGCCAGCAGATGGAACCGGCCGAGCACCCGCTCAAGATGACACCCTTTTCCCAGGCGGCGCGCATGGCCTCATCAATGCCATGGAGCCGCCACAGGGCCAGAAGGTTGGCGACCGAGCCACCCGCTACCCACACCAGGTCAGCGTTCGTGAGTACCTCGAGCGGGTCGCCCGATGGCTGATAGAACACCCGAAAGGCGCTGACGTCACAGCCGGCGACGGAGAAGGCCTCGAAATAGCGAGCGAGGTTGGCTGCTTGATCGCCACCGGCAGTGTCGAGCACGACCACGCGGGGACGCGTCTGCTTGGTGAGACCCAGTGCCTGGTTGACCATGTCACCGACGCGCGCTGTTCCTTGCGTGGGGCCGGTAACAAAACCACCGCTGGTGGCGAGAATCCGCGACGTCATCGTGGGGCCAGGTGTGTGGCGAAGAAGTCGAGCGTTTGACGATACGCCTCGGCGCTCGCGTCGGCGTTGTACTTGTCGGGGCGGCCCTCGCAGTGAAAGCCGTGGTGGGCCTCAGCGAAACGAACAACCTGTGTGTCGAAGTCGGTGGCGGCCAGTGCAGTGCGGAGCATTTCCACCTGGTCAATCGGGATGCCGGTGTCGAGGTCGCCGTAAAAGCCGATGACGGGGCAGGTGATCGATGGGGCGAGGGCAATCTGGCCAGGAAAGCCGAATCGACCGTTCTCGAGACCAGAGCCGTAGTACGGGGCTGCGGCGCCGACGAAACCCATCGTGGCCGCCACAAAGGTCACGGTGCCGCCCATGCAGTAGCCAACGCAGCCAATGGACTCGGTGGGGTATCCAGCCTCGGTAAGGAATGCCACTGCGTTGCGTAGGTCGAATGAAATGTCGTCGGCGTTCAATGCACCCATGTGCTCCATGGCCGAGGGGAAGTCGTCGTAGGGCACCTCGGGGGAGCCGGTGCGGTGAAACAGTTCGGGTGCGACAACGTAGTAGCCCTCGGCGGCGAAACGCTGCGTGACGTCACGAATGTGGTCATTTACCCCAAAGGCCTCTTGAATTACGAGCAGCGCACGAGGCGCCTCGGGTGACCCCGCCACGAAGAGGGGCGTCGTGTTGTGGGTCACGCTGCTCATTCGAAGCTCGGTCCCAGGTCGCGGGAACGCTTGAGCTCGTAGAACCCGGGGGTGCTCGCCACGGCAACAACGCCGTCGTAGAGGCGGCCGGCGTCTTCGCCCTTCGGTGCTGGGGTGACGACTGGACCAAAGAAGGCGATATCGCCGACGTGAATGACGGGAGTGCCGACGTCGAAACCGACGGGGTCCATGCCCTGGTGGTGTGAGGCCCGCAACGCCTCGTCGAGGTCACTGCTGTGGGCAATGGCGGCCAAGTCGGCGTCAAAGCCGCAGTCCGCGAGTACGGTCGCGATCGTGGCGTCAAAGTCGTCGCGCTCATTGTTGATGTGGAAACGCTGTCCCCAGTTGTCGTAGAAGGCCACGAGACCCTCGGTGCCGTAGCGCTGCTCGACCGCGATCATGACGCGAGCGGGTCCCCAGGCCTTTTGCATGAGTTCGACGTACTGCTCGGGCAGGTCGCGACCTTCGTTCAAGACCGCGAGGCTCATCACGTGGAGGCGCACCTCGACGTCGCGAACGGTTTCGGTCTCCTTGAGCCACCGCGAGGTGATCCATGCCCATGGGCAGATGGGGCAGACCCAGAGATCAATTGGCTGTGTCATTGGTCATTCCTCTTGGTAAATGCTTCGAGGATGGTGGCAACGGCGTTCGTGACGCCGACCGCAGTGGGCAAGTCGAGCATTTCGTCGATGCCGTGCGCGTTGGAGTGTGGTCCCAGCACACCCGTGGCAACAAACTGCACACCGGGGTAGCGCTTACCGAGTGAGGCCAAGAACGGAATGGTGCCGCCTTCGCCGGTGAAACCGGCGGGCTTGCCAAAGGCATCCTGGGAGGCCACCTGCACCGCCTCGGCCAACCACGGCGCGAGTTCCGGCGAGGACCAGCCGTCGGCAGCCTGGACGTCAGCGGTGACACGTGCCCCGTGGGGCACGTCGGTCGTCAGCGCGTCGCGCACTGCCTTGACCGCACGCTCGGCGTCAACGGCCGGTGGGAGGCGCAGTGAGAGGACGACGGAGGTGAAGGGTCGCAAGACGTTGCCGGCCGCGTCGACGTGGGGGATGCCGTCCATGCCTGTTACTGAAAGCGTGGGCTTCCAGGTGCGTCGAACGATGCGGTCGGCGTCGGAGTCACCCAGAGTGCGAAGGCCCGCAACAAGGGGCATGTCAGCGGCGGCAACGTCACCGAACTCGGCCGCAACCGCAGCGGCAGCGATGTGCACCGCTTCGGGGATTTCACAGTGCAGTTCCTCGAGAACGATCTCGCCAGTGTCGGCATTCTCAATACGGTCGAGTAGCTGACGCAAGACGCGGAACGACGACGGGACGACGCCGGAGGCGAGGCCTGAGTGCACGCCGCGCTCGAGGACGTCAATGGTGAGTTGGGCGTGCAAGGCACCGCGCAGCGAGGTCGTCACCCAGAGGCGGTCGTAGGTCAGCGCGCCCGAGTCGAGGCAGATCATCAGCTCCACTTGGCCGAGCTTGGGCTTGAGGTAGTCGAGGTAGGCCTCAAGGTCGGGGCTGCCGCTCTCCTCGCTGGCCTCAATCAAGATGACGCAGCGGGGGTGGGGGATGCCATCGTTTTCCATTGCCTCGACGGCGAGAAGTGCCGCAAACGTGGAGTAGCCATCGTCGGCCACACCACGAGCGAAGAGGCGGTCACCGCGACGCACCGGCGTGTAGGGGTGGAGGCCTTCGGACCATGGCAAGAGTGGGGGCTGCTTGTCGAGGTGACCGTAGAGCAGCACCGTGCCGCGGTCGTCGTCGATTTCCTCGTCATCGGTCGTGGCTTCGATGGTCACGCACAAGACCGGGGTGCGACCTTCGAGGCGGTGAATGGTGACGTCAGCGGCTTCGAAGTTCCGCGACAACGCAAACTCGGCGAGCAATTCGGTGGCCCGTTCGAGGTGGCCGTTCGTGGCCCACTCAGGGTCGTAGCCCGGGGACTGACAAGGGATGGTGGCGTACGTCTCGAGCGTGGGCAGGGCCTCGCGCTCGAAATCTTCAAGTGTTAGTGGCACACGTTGAGATTACTTGGTGGCGCGGGAAAAATGGACTGCCTGCCAGCAGTACCAGGCAACGTCGGAACGCAGTCCTGCGAGCGGGTCGCCAGCGACTGCAAGTTCCTTCTCAGAGATCGTGTCAGGCAGGCTGTGGATGAAGCTCCAGCCAACCCGTACGCCGTAGTCGCCAATGGGCCACACGTCACGGCGGCCCAGCGTGTGCATCAGATACATCTGGACCGTCCAGGGCCCTACGCCCTTGACAACTGTGAGTTCCTTGACAATCTCGGCGTCGCTGAGGCGCCCGTGGTCGCCGAGTCGAACGTCACCGCGCACCACGTGCTCGGCCAGCGAGACCATGGCTTCAGACTTGGCTCGGTTGAGACCAGCGCCCTTCAGCGCCTCAGAACCTGCGGCGATGATGGCCTCTGGAGTCACGGTGCCGCCGACAGCGTCGATGACGCGTGCGTGGATCGTGTTGGCCGCAGCCGTCGCCAAAAGTTGAAAGGTAATGGAGCGAATAAGAGCATCAAAGCGTTCGCTCACGGGAGCAGGTCGGCGCGTCGGCGGCAGACCGGCCTGCTTGACAACCGAACGAAATGATGGGTCGGCTCGAACGATCGCAGCCGCGATTTCGGCGCGTGAGGCCACGGCTTAGTTGTCTTGGGAGACGCTGACGCCGACCGGAACCTGCTGGGCCTGGTGAACGACCTGGGCCAGCAGGGCAGTGATGGCACGCACGGGTGCGGCGGGGAAGCCGAAGCGGCGACGAGCGAGGACGACGCGCCGCTGCGAAATGCCTTCGATCGGGATGGCCACGAAGTTTGGTCGCAGGTGCTGCGACAGCATGGTCGAGGGCAGGATTGACGGACCGTGACCGTCGAACGTCAGCGAGGCAATGGTGCGAAGTCCGTCAAGCTCAACCAGTGGGACCAAGGTGACGTCGGCCTTGGCGGCCGCCTCGTCGATCTCTCGGCGCAACGGCGTGCCGGGGTAGGGGAGCATGATGCCGATATTGGTCAGGTCAGCCATTGTCACCGATTCGCGGCTCGCCAACTCGTGTGTTCGAGCAATGATCAAGACAAGGTCCTCGCGGTACAAGTCAGTGTCGGCCAATTCCGGTGCCGCCACTGGCCAGGCGAGAACAGCAATGTCGAGGGTGCCGGTGACGAGCTGGGGCTCAATCACCGAGTTGGTGCCCTCGGTGATGCGCAGTGAAATGTGGGGGTAGATCTTGCGCTGCGCGTTAAGCAGCAGTGGAACGACCCAACGGCCGGCGGTGCCAATCATGCCGACGGAGACCTGGCCACGGACTTCGGAGTTGAGTTCACTGACGTCGGAGGCGATTGCGCTCAACTCGGACAGGATTCGTCGTGATCGATTCACCACGATGGTTCCCGACTCGGTAATCGAGCCACTGGCGCGGTCCACGAGTTCGCAGCCGAGCTCGGATTCGAGGCGAGCGATGCGGTTTGAAATGTTGGACTGCACCGTTCCCAGTGCTTCGGCAGCACCCGAAAATGTGCCGTGTTCGGCAATGCCGACGAGTGCTTCGAGCTGACGTATCTCCATAGATATCGAGTATAACGATTAGCCTTATCGTGGTGATGCACTTGTTTGATGACTCTGCGTCGCCCATACTTGAATCGAGTTGTTTTGACCCACCCCCCCAGGGTCAAAACAGTGTTTCGCAGAAGGACCGCCGCTCTCGAGCGCGGTCCTTTTGTGCTTTTGGAAAGGAATTAGCCTTGATACCAATGGCTCTTCCTGTGCGTTCTCGTCTTGCTGCCCTCGGTGTTGCGGCGACGAACGGCCTCGTCCGACGACTCGGGCGAGGCGCGGGCACAGTCGCTGGTGGCCGCGTCGGACTCCGGCTCGATCCTCGCCTCCTGGAGCGCTTAGCACGGGGTCGCGAGATCATTGTGGTCACCGGCACCAACGGAAAGACGACCACTTCTGCGCTCGTTCGCGAGGGGTGGGGCGGCGACGTGGCGGCGAACACCACTGGTGCCAATATGCCCGCAGGGCACGTCGCAGCCTTGGTCGCGTCGCGGTCGTCGCGCGTGGTGCTTGAAGTGGACGAGGCCTGGCTGGATGTGGTGGTCGCAGCGACGTCACCCGTGGCGGTCGTGCTCTTGAACCTCTCTCGTGACCAGCTCGACCGAGCCAGCGAAGTTCGCCAGCTCGCGGTGCGTTGGCGTGCCATCACGGTGGCGCATCCGGCACTGCGCATCATTGCCAACGCGAGTGACCCGCTGGTTGTGTTCGCGGTGGGTGACGCCGAAAACGTTGAATGGATTTCCGTTCCGCACGGCTGGCGTGAAGATGCTCGCTCGTGCCCAGTGTGCACGGCCGCATTGACCTTCGGTGACCACTGGTCGTGTTCGTGTGGGTTCACCCAGCCGACGGCGACCACCATTGTTGACGAGCGCGGTGCGATCTCGGTGCATGGCGAAGTGGTGCCACTAGACCTCGGCATCCCCGGCTTCTTCAACCGTGTCAATGCGACCTTCGCCCTGCGGGCCCTCGCTGTGGTCGGCCAATCGCCAAGCGCCGTCACAGCCCGACTGGCAACGGTCACGTCGGTGCAGGGTCGCTACGGTGTGCGCACGTGGGCCGGACGAACGATTCGCCTGTTACTCGCCAAGAATCCGGCCGGTGTCGGGGTGTTGCTCAGCGAGCTCGATGAGGCCGATGGTGAACTGTGGATTGCTATTAATGCCCACGTGGCCGACGGTCGCGATCCCTCGTGGATCTACGACGCTCCCTTCGAGCACGTACAGCACGAAGTGGTGACCTGCCTGGGCGAGCGACGACTCGATATCGCCACGCGCCTCACCTACGCCGGCAAGGGCGTGCGCGTCGTCGACGACATTGATGAGCTGGCCTCGGGCGAAGGCCCCGTCACCCTCATTGCCAACTACACCGCGTTTCGCGAATGGTTCGAGCGGAGCGCACCATGTTGAAGATTGGACTGCTCTACCCCGACCTCCTCGGCACGTACGGCGACGGCGGCAACGCCCAAGTGTTGGCCTATCGGGCGCGCGCTCGGGGCATCGCCACCGAGATTGTGGAAACGCGCGTTGGTGATGCGCTGGTGGATGCCGACCTCTACCTATTGGGTGGCGGCGAGGACGGGCCACAGCGCTTAGCCGCCGACATGCTGCGCGAGAGTGATTTTGTTCGTCGCGTCGGCGATGGCGCGTCCGTCTTTGCCGTTTGCGCAGGGTTGCAGATCTTGGGGACCTCGTTTGCCGTTGAGGGTGACGCCCACTATCCAGGGGTGGGGCTCGTGGATGCGGTCACCACCAGAGGCGCCCGCCGTTCCGTTGGTGACATGGCTGCCGTAGTGGGCGACAACACGTTGGTCGGGTTCGAAAATCACGGGGGCGTGACCACCTTGGGCGAGGGGCTCGCGCCCTTTGGCACCATGCAGCGTGGCGTCGGCAACGACGGTCACGTCGACGGGTACAAACAGGGGCGCATCATCGCCACGTACGCCCACGGTCCAGCGCTGGCGTTGAATCCATGGTGTGCTGACGTGCTGCTCGAGATGGCGCTCGACCAATCCCTGGAGCCTCTGCACCTCATTGCCGATGACCTGCACGCCCAACGCGTGCGGGCCGTGCTCGGGAACTAGTACTCGTCGGAGGGGTGGACGCCGTAGTCGTCGTTCCCACTGATGTGACGACCCATCGCAGCGACCGCTTCTTCGATGCGGGCACCGAACTTGCGCATGTTCTCGTCGTCGGCCATCACGAGTGGTTCGCCAAAAGTGACCGTTACCGGACGTCGGCGAAACTGCGCGGCTTTGGTGAAGAGGGGCGCCTTGGCGTACTTGGCCCCGCGAAGGTAACCAGCGTCGTGAATATAGGTGGGCACCACTGCAGCCTTGGCTCGTTCAGCCAGGTAGCCGGCGCCGCCCTTGAACTCCTGCAGGTTGCCATCGGGGCTACGTCCACCCTCGGGGTAGAGCAGCAGGTGCCACCCGTCTTCGACGAGGTCGATTGCTAGTTGTGAGGAACGACGATTGAGCTTCTGGCGATCAAAAGGAATGGCGTTGAACGCCAGGACCGTAAAAAAGGCCTTGCGGGGGTCCATGAAGAAATTGTCCATGGCGGCCGCCACCACCGTCTTGCGGCGAACGGAGGCGGGGAGTGCGGCCAACATAATTGGCGTGTCGAGATGCGACGTGTGATTCGCCACGAAGATAAACGGACCACCGTGTTCGAGTTGCTCGGCACCAGAGACCTGGAGTGAACCTGCGCGTCGAATCAAGGGCACGATGCCACGGCCGAGGATCAGGCTTCGGGCGATACGTGCGGGGTACCCTCGCCCCCACTTTGTTGGAAAGTCCAATCCGATCTTCGCCATGGGTTAGCGGCGTGGCTTCTTCTTGGGGGTGTAGCGCTTCGAGGCGGCTGGTGTTGGCTTGGCGTCAACGGTGGCTGCACTTCCACGCTTCTCGCGGGGCGCACGGTTGCGACCTCGCTCGCGGGCCACCGCGTTCGACCCCTTGAATGATGCGTCACCGAATCGCTGAAGGCGGAAAGCGCGAATCATGAGCCACGCGGACATCACCAAGAAGAGCAACCCGGCGGTGCCCGACAAAACGCCGAACAGGATCCCAACGACAATGAGAGCCGGGCGATTGCGGCGCCACGCAGCAAGTCCAAGGAAGAGGCTCATGACGGCGGTGCCGACAAGAAGGAATGTCCAGTAGCTGTGCGTCTGAGCGATCTGCTTGACGCACAACGTTGCTACCAAGTGGTAGCCGGTGTGGCACAGGTGGCTGGCGGAGGGCTTGGCCGTCTGCGTCAGGTATGTCGTTTTGAACTTCAAGAAGGCGGGAAGAATCAATAAAGAGGTCACAACGCCAATAGCGGTGGCGAAATAGCCAATCTTCTGCTCGAGTCCGTCGAGGCCGATGACCTGCTTGCGAGTGACGGGGCCTTCAGGCTTGGATCCGAAGAGCGAGCGCCGTGCTGGCTGTGGTTGCGGTTCAAGGTTTTCGTTCATAGACACGGATGCAAGGCTAGTTCCCTTCGCGGCGGTCGTGTTGGCGTCAGCGAAGTAGACTGGTCTCTCCGGGCGCTTAGCTCAGTTGGTTAGAGCGCAGCCTTCACACGGCTGAGGTCGAGGGTTCGAGTCCCCCAGCGCCCACTCGGAAGGCCTGCGATGCCGATCGCGAATTCTCTGCATGTCACACCCGCTTCGTATTTTTGAGGCGTGGAAGTACAGCTGACTGGAAGAAACAACAGCGTCGAGGTGCGGCTCGGGCTCTTGCTGGCGAACGTGCCGGAGTTGATTGAGGCCCTGGTGGCATCGAAGGCTCGCTCCTATTGCGTCATATCGGCTCCCGATGGTCGCTACGTGCAGTTCCGTGCACTTGAGTCTGAGCTGCTTGTTGAAGTCATGGCCAATGAATTCATGAAGACAGCGCCGCGAACGACGCCAGTGGGTGAAGCGCGTTTAGCCGAGTTGGGTTTCACGGCGCCCACCGAATCAATATCGCCAAATTGGCATTACGTTGTAACTACGGCACCGCAGCGCTTTGCTGCCGCCGGGGCTTTAAGCGACGTCTTGCTGCAGATTTGGGGACTCTCACCCGCCAGCATCGTTACCCTGAAGTCCTGGGCCGAGTAACGCGCCAGGTGGTGCGCCACCGCAAAAGGGGATCGTAATGAGTATGCATGGCGGAGGCGGCGGAGGCCGCGCTGGGATGAAGTCGCTGGTCAAGGACCGTAAGATCCTCGACCACCAAATCAAAAAGGGCACCTTCCCACGAGTCCTGAAGTTGGCGCGCCCGTATCGCACGCTACTCACGGTCTTTCTGTCGGCGGTGGTGCTGGACGCCGTTGTTTCATCCGTTTCGCCTCTGGTTCTGCGCGCCGTTATTGATAAGGGCATTTTGGGCAAGAACGAAGGCCTCGTTATTACGTTGTCCGTTGCGACTGCGCTCTTGGCACTTGTTGATGCGGGGCTGTCAATTGTGACGCGTCGCATCTCGGCCAATATCGGCGAGGGATTGATCTTTGACATGCGCTCGAAGGTCTTTGCACACATGCAAGAAATGCCCATCGCGTTCTTTTCGCGCACCCAAACTGGCGCATTAATTTCGCGATTGAACAACGACGTCATTGGTGCGCAGCAGGCCTTTACCGACATCTTCTCCAACGTCGTGGGCAATCTGGTACTCGTCACCATCATTCTGGGAACGATGTTCGTCCTGAGCTGGCAGATCACGCTCATCGCGTTGTTGTTGCTTCCTGCCTTTTTGATTCCCGCACGCACCATTGGTCGCAAACTGGGCACCTTGTTTCAGCGGGGGATGGAACTCAACGCTGAGATGAACATGGTGATGTCGGAGCGGTTCAACGTGGCGGGTGCAATGCTGGTGAAGTTGTTCGGTCGACCGGCCGACGAGCGGGCATATTTTGATGACCACGCCGCCCAAGTGCGTGACATTGGCATTCGCCAATCAACCTTTCAGCGCTTCTTCTTTATTGCGCTCTCACTCATCGCCTCGCTGGCCACCGCCTTCGCCTACGGCTTTGGTGGGGTAGAGGTGCTGCACGGCGCACTCGCCATCGGCACCGTGGTGGCGCTGACGGCCTATCTAACGCGCCTCTATGGCCCACTGACACAGTTGTCCAACTTGAACATTGACTTCATGTCAGCGATGGTCAGCTTCGAGCGCCTCTTTGAGGTCCTCGACTTGACCCCGATGATTGCGGAGTCCATGTCGCCACAAACAATTCCAAGCGGTCCCGTGTCACTGACGTTTGATCACGTGTCCTTCTCGTACCCGAGCGCCGAAGAGGTCTCCCTGGCGTCGCTCGAAGCGGTCGCCAAACTTGAGACAACGGGTCGCACCTCGGTACTGCACGATGTGTCGTTCAGCGTGGCCCCCGGCACCCTGACCGCACTGGTGGGCCCGAGTGGTGCCGGTAAGACCACAGTGTCAATGCTGGTTTCGCGCCTTTACGACGTGAGCGACGGCTTGGTCACGCTGAATGGCGTGGATGTTCGCGATGCGTCCTTCGCCTCTTTGCGTGACACGGTGGGTGTCGTCAGTCAGGATGCCCACCTCTTTCACGCAACGATTCGTGAGAACCTTCTGTTCGCGAAGCCCGATGCCACCGATGACGAGATTCGCGCCGCCCTGGTCTCGGCGCAGATTGCCGCCATGGTGGATGCGCTGCCGCTCGGTCTCGACACCGTTGTCGGTGAACGTGGCTATCGCTTGTCGGGTGGAGAAAAGCAACGCGTGGCGCTGGCCCGCCTGATGCTCAAGGCACCACGACTTGTCGTACTCGACGAGGCGACCGCCCACTTGGACAACGAGTCCGAAGCACTCGTGCAAGCCGCGCTCGAGGAAACGATGGCGTCGCGAACGTCACTCGTCATCGCGCATCGACTCTCAACGATTCGACGGGCCGACCAGATTCTGGTGATTGACGCCGGTCGGGTGGTGCAGCGAGGCACCCACGAGGAACTGCTCGCCGCCGGAGGCCTCTACAAGGACCTCTACGAACGCCAGTTTCAGGGGCAGGGTTGACTCAGCCCATGGCGTGAGCGCCACCGTCGACGTAAATGATCGAGGCGGTGGTGCTACGCAGCAGTGGTGAGAGAAGGGCAATGGCCGTGTCGGCCACCGCGGAGGAGTCTGTGACGTCCCAGCCCAATGGGGCCTTGTCGTTCCAGGTGTCCTCGAAGACCGAGAAGCCGGGAATCGACTTGGCAGCCATGGTGCGAATTGGTCCGGCAGACAGCATGTTGACGCGGATGTGATCGGGGCCTACCTGACGTGAAAGGTAGCGGCCCAGTGACTCCAGGGCGGCCTTCATGACGCCCATCCAGTCGTACATGGGGTAGGCGTGCGTGCCGTCGAAGTCCAGGGCGACCACCGAAGCGCCGCCGTGGGCTTGTGACTTCTGCAGCAGCGGCTGGAATGCGCCCACCAGTGCAGCGAGCGAGTAGGTCGAAATGTGCATCGCGGTGGCGACGTCCTCAAAGGGAGCGGTAAACATGCCGCTGCCCAGGCAGGACTGAGGGGCGTAGCCAATGGCGTGAATCAGGCCGTCGAGGCGACCAAAACGCTGCTCAATCTCCGTCACGGCGCTCGCAACCTGCTCAGGGTTGGTGACGTCGAGCTCAATAATCTCGCCCACGTCGCCAAACTCGGCCAATTTGCGGGCGGTGCGCTCCGTCAGCGACAGTCCTCGACCAGCACCCGACAGGGCGATGGAGGCACCTTCCTCGAGCGCACGCTTGGCAATGCCGAAAGCGATGGAGTCGTCGGTGAGGACGCCAGTGACGAGGATGCGGTGATTAGTGAGAAGACCCATGTCATTAGCGTACCTAAACTGAATCGAAAGAAAGGGCGCATATGTCAACGATTGGAATTTTGGGTGGGACTGGTCCCGCCGGACGAGGTGTGGCATTGCGCTTGGCCTCTGGTGGTCACAACGTAATTCTTGGGTCGCGCGACGCCGAGCGCGCCGCGGGCGTGGCGAGTGAGTTAGCGCCCCGCGGAAGTGGCACCATCGCTGGTGGCACGAATGAGGACGCCGCCGGCGCCGACATCGTGGTGGTGGCCACCCCGTGGGACTCGGCCGTCGCTACGGTTGCCGGACTGAAGGACGCGCTCGCGGGCAAAGTCGTCATCTCGATGGTGAACGCCCTGACGCGCGAAGGCCGCGAGCTGCTGCCGTTGTACCCACCACGTGGCTCCATGGCCGCCCAGATTGCTCACGCCATTCCAGCCGCGCGCGTCATTGGCGCATTCCACCACTTGCCCGCATCGGAGATGCAGGAACTTGACAGCGGTCTGGACGCTGACGTGGTGATTTTTGGCGACGACGCCGAGGCTCGTGAGATTGGCGCGGCCCTCGTTGCCGACATGCCAGGCCTGACTCCCATCATCGCCGGCACCATGTCACTCGCCTCCGCCGTTGAGGCCTTCACCGCGGTGTGCATTTCGATCAACATTCGCCACAAGGCGCACAGCTACGTGAAGCTCGCGGGAATGTCGCGCTAATGCGCCTCTACGACACGGCACGCCAGGGTGTCTTTGAGCTCGAGGCGGGGCCCGTGGTCACCATGTACTCGTGCGGCATTACGCCGTATGACTCGGCGCACCTGGGCCATGCCTTCGTCTACTTGACCTTTGACGTCGTGCAGCGTCGCCTGCGCGACGCGGGCTACGAAACACGATGTGTACGCAACGTCACCGACGTGGATGACGACATCTTGCGTAAGGCTCGCTCGTTGGGGGTCCACTACCTCGACTTGGCCGCACGTGAGATGGCGAAGTTCGACCACGACATGCAACTCATCAATCTGTTGCCGGTCTACAGCGAGCCCCGAGCCACGGGTGCGATCCCCGAAATCTTGACGCTGGTGGGTGAACTGGCCGATCGCGGTCACGCCTACGAAGTTGACGGATGGGTCTACTTCGAAGCAGCCACCTTCCCTCGACTTGGTCAGGTGTCACACGCCACACGGGCCGAGATGCTCGAGTTGGCGGCACTTCACGGTGGCAACCCCGATGACCCCCGCAAGCGGGACCCACTCGACTTCGTCTTGTGGCAGCCCTCGCTGCCCGACGAGCCCAGTTGGGAGTCGCGCTGGGGTGCGGGTCGCCCCGGATGGCACATTGAGTGCTCAGCCCTCGCCATGCGCGACCTCGGCAGCACCCTCGACATTCATGGCGGTGGGCGCGACCTCGCCTACCCACACCACGACTGCGAAGCAGCGCAAAGTGAGTCGGTGACCGGCGAGCCCTTCGTGAAGCACTGGCTCCACGTTGGCCTCGTGGGACTCAACGGCATCAAGATGTCGAAGTCGCTTGGCAACTTGGCGTTTGTCGCTGATTTGGTTGATCAGTCGGAACCCGCAGCCGTGCGCCTCGCCCTGCTCAACCACCACTACCGCACTGACTGGGAGTGGACCGACGACCAGTTGGCACTGGCCCAATCCCGTCTGGCAACGTGGCGTTCAACGCTGCTGAGCACCCGTAGCGGCAGCGTGCTCGATGACGTTCGCGCAGCCTTGGATAACGACGTTGACACGCCCGCCGCCCTTGCGGCAATGGACGCCGCGGCGCACGCCGGTTTCAACGTTGCCCCAGCCGCTGCTTTGCTGGGTATTACGCTGTAGGCAACGAAAGGCCCCCATGTCGGACATTGAAGTATTTCTTCCAGACGGCAGTGCTCGCCAGCTTCCCGCCGGCGCTACGGCACTCGATCTGGCAACGCAGATCGGCGCCCGTCTCGCGAAGGATGCCCTCGCTGCGACGGTGAATGGCGAGATGGTGGACCTGTATCGCCCGCTGCCCGCAGGAGCGACCGTCGCCATCATTACTCCGGCGAGCGCCGATGGTCGTGACGTACTGCGCCACTCGACGGCGCACGTCCTAGCCCAGGCAGTGACCCGACTCTGGCCGGGCGCCCACTACGCCATTGGACCAGCAATTACCGACGGCTTCTACTACGACTTCTCGTTGCCCGGCGGTGCCAGTTTCAGTGACGATGATCTCGAGCGTATCGACGCGACCATGCGTGAGATCGTTTCGGAGAACCAGCCGTTTGTGCGCGAGGAATACTCCTACGACGAAGGTCTCGAAGTCTTCAAAGACCAGCCCTTCAAAGTCGAGATCATCAGTGGTGTCCGCGACGGCGCAACCCCGGAAGACGCCAGTGAAGTGAGCGGTTCGGTCGTGTCGGCCTACTCAAACTCACCCGCCTTTAAAGACCTGTGCCGCGGCCCCCACGTGCCATCGACGGCGCGCTTGGGTCACTTCAAGTTGATGCGTGTTGCCGGTGCGTACTGGCGCGGTGACGAAAAGCGTCCGCAGCTGCAACGCATTTACGGCACGGCCTGGGAGTCAAAGGACGCCCTCGCCGCTCACCTCGAGCAGTTGGCCGAAGCCGAAAAGCGTGACCACCGTCGCTTGGGCACCGAACTCGACCTGTTCTCATTCCCCAGCGAGCTAGGACCAGGTCTCGCGGTCTTTCACCCCAAGGGCGGCACCATGCGTCGCGTCATGGAGGAGTACTCACGCGCTCGTCACGTGGCCGCTGATTATGAGTTCGTGAACTCGCCGCACATCACCAAGGCCGTGCTCTTTGAGACCTCGGGACACTTGCAGTGGTTCGCGGACGGCATGTACCCGCCGATGGACCTCGACGACGGCCAGCAGTACTACCTCAAGCCGATGAACTGCCCGTTCCACGTCTTGATCTTCAAGGCGCGCCAGCGCTCCTACCGTGAACTGCCACTGCGAATGTTCGAGTTCGGCACGGTGTACCGCTACGAGAAGTCCGGTGCCGTCCACGGTTTGACCCGCGTTCGCGGTCTCACCCAAGACGACGCGCACATTTTCTGCACCCGCGAACAGATGCGCGACGAACTGGTGAGCTTGCTGACCTTCGTGCTCGACTTGCTGCGCGACTTTGGTCTCAACGAGTTCTACCTGGAACTCTCGACGCGTCCCGCCGGCAAGGCGGTCGGCACGGACGAAGAGTGGCAGGAGGCTGAGTCGACGTTGGCTGAAGTTGCGGGCACCGCGGGTCTCGAGCTGGTCATGGACCACGGTGGCGGCGCCTTCTACGGCCCCAAGATCTCGGTGCAGGCCAAGGACGCCATCGGGCGAACGCACCAGTTGTCAACGATCCAGCTCGACTTTCAGCTGCCGCAGCGTTTCGACGCCAGCTACATCGCGTCGGACAACACCCGTACTCGCCCCATCATGATTCACCGTGCACTCTTTGGTTCGGTGGAGCGTTTCATGGCGATTTTGATCGAGCACTACGCCGGCAACTTGCCCACGTGGATGAGCCCGGAGCAGGTGCGCGTCCTCGGTGTTCGTGACGACCACGACGACTACGCCTACGAGGTGGCCAAGGAGCTCAAGGCCGACGGTGTTCGCGTCAGCGTTGACCCCGCCAACGAGCCACTAGGTGCACGTATTCGCCGCGCCAAGTTGGAGAAGATTCCGTACATCTTGGTGGTTGGCGACGAAGACGTCGCTGCTCGCACCTTGGGCATCAATGCCCGTGGGGCGAACGACCCCGAACGCGGAGTTGGCGTCGACGAGTTCCGCACCCGTCTGCTGGCGGAAATTGCTTCACACGGCTCGCCGGAGATGACGCGTGGCGCTTGAGCGTTTCGCGGCCTCGTGGCGCGAAGCGTACGTAACAAGCCCTGAGGCCAGCGCGAACGCTCGCGATGAGGGGGCGTGCGTGTTCTGCACCTTCGCGGACATGGGCGTGAGCATCTCGTCGGGCGTTGTCTGGATGAACGACGACGCCTTCATCATTTTGAACGCCTTCCCGTACGGCAGCGGTCATCTCCTGGCACTACCACGCCGCCACGTTGCGAGCGTCTCCGACTTAAGCGACGCCGAGTACGCCGCCCTGGCCTTCGCGCAGCGACGCATGGTGCAGGCATTGGAAATTGCGTACGCGCCTAATGGCATGAACATCGGCATGAATATGGGCCAAGCCGCCGGCGCGGGTATTCCAAAGCACCTGCACGTGCACGCGCTGCCTCGCTGGAATGGCGATACCAACTTCATGACGACGATCGGTGAGACCCGTGTCTTGCCCGAATCACTCCAGTCCACGTGGGAAAAGGTCTCTGCCGCACTGGCGACACTGGCGCCGACCGACCCCTCGGTAGACTGAAGCGACGAGTCCGGGGGATTCATGTTCGACGGTAAATTCCGCAAATCAGTTGATGCCGGTATTTCGCCCGTCGGGCGATTCCTGGTTGGTCTCGGTTTCTCCGCCGACGCCTTGACGTTTTCGGGCCTGGTCTTCGCGCTGGTGTGCGCGTGGGCTATCGCCGAGGACTACTTCTGGTGGGCGATTGCGGCCCTCATTGTGTCGGGTGTGCACGACCTGCTTGATGGCGCAGTGGCGAAGGCCTCGAAGCGCTCATCGCAGCGCGGCAGTTTCTTCGACTCGGTAGTGGACCGCATTTCCGACGCGGCGATTCTGGGCGGCATCGCCTTTTGGCTGGTGCGCCACCACCCCGGTGAGTTGGTGTTGCTGCCCTTTGGTCTGGTCTGCACCTTCTTGATGATCTCCTACCAGCGATCCAAGGCAGAGAGCCTCGGCATCGCGGCGAAAGGTGGACTGATGGAGCGCGCCGAGCGGCTCGTGCTCATCGGAGTGGCGCTGTCGAACCACGCAGTTTTCATCCCGGTTCTCTGGGGGCTCTTGGCTCTGACCTCGATGACCATGATTGGACGTTTTTACCGAGTCTGGCAGGTGGCGGAGTCTCCGGTGCCGGCCGACCCCGCTGACCGGCGCTCGAGGCGATCGCCGCGTTCGTAGCAATGGGTCCACGCCTCAAGACTGCCGTCTTTCAGTCCGTTGGCGCGCTGCTGGAGCATCTGCCACTGCGACTCAGCACCTCGGTGGCGCGGGCTCTTGCGCCGCGCCTTCTGCGTCGGTCACCCAAGTGGCATCATCTTCGCCGCAATATTGCCGTCATCAGTGGCGGCCAAGGCACTGGCGCAGACCTCGATCGTCAGACGGCGCGAGGTGCAGCAACCTACGGCGCCTACTGGGCCGAGGGGGCGAAGCTGCCAAACCTGCCCCAAGCCACCATGCGCCGCCACTTCGTTATCGCGGAAGGTCTCGAGTACCTCGAAGAGGCATACGCGAGCGGCCGTGGCGTCATTGTTGCCCTACCGCACACGGGGTCATGGGAGTGGGGTGGCGCGATCATCGCGGACCACGGCATGCCGATGACGGTCGTGGCCGAAGAGGTCGACCCACCCGAACTCTTTGAGTGGTTTTGTCAAAAGCGGGCGCAGATTGGCATCACCGTAGAAGGGCTGAACGCCGATGCCGGCACGAAGCTGCTCACCACCTTGAAAGAGGGCGGCGTTGTTGGTTTGTTGTGTGACCGCGATATCCAAGGCGGGGGAGCACCGGTCTCCTTTTTCGGTGTTGCCACAACGGTGCCAGCGGGACCGGCCACCTTGGCGTTGCGCACGGGGGCCGTACTGTTGACCGCCGCTTGCTACATGGGCCCCGGCGACGATCACTACGCCGTCATTACGCCCCCCATTGAGGCGGAGCGCCAGGGTCGCATGCGTGATGACGTGTACCGAATTTCGCAGGCCGTGACGACGTCGCTCGAGGGTCTCATTCGCCGCGCACCCGAACAGTGGCACGTGCTGGAAGATCGATTTGGAGCCAACGCATGAAGATTGCCCTGGTCTCTCCCTACGCACTGAGCGTCTTCGGTGGCGTGCAGGAGCAGGTCCTCGGCATGAGTCGAGAGTTGACCGCTCGGGGACACGAGGTCTTGGTAGTCGCCCCCGATGGCGACGATCGCACGACCTACGACACTCCGGCAACGGTGCAGCGATTCGGTTCACTGTTTTCGATTCCCGCCAATGGATCGCGGGCCCCACTCACGCTGTCGCGAGCTGCGTCGGTGGCGGCACGGCAGGCGGTGCGGTCGTTCGCGCCCGACGTCGTCCACTTCCATGAGCCGTTCGCGCCGCGGGTCGGCTACGCAACCCTTCGCGCACACGAGTTCCCATCGGTGGCGACCTTCCACCGCAATGGTGAGGGGCCTGCCGTATCGTTGACGCGACCACTGCTGCGACGTTTGGCTCGCACCATTGAGGTCAGTGCGGCAGTGTCACCCACGGCCGCGTCGACGGCACGCGAGGCGTGCGGTGCCGACCCTGAAGTGCTCTTCAACGGGTTCGAAATGGATCGATTCTCGATGTATCCAAGGAGTATTCCCGCGACGCCAACCCTGATTACCGTCGGCCGCCTCGAGGAGCGCAAGGGTGTCGCGGTGGCGATCGAGGCAGTCCAGCACCACAATGCACGATGTGCCCCCGGCGACGAGTGGCGACTCCTCATCGTGGGGGATGGTCCGCAGCGGTCTGCGTTGATGGCGAGTGTGACTGATGGTCGCATCTCGTTTGTGGGTGCGGTCAGTGACGAGGAAAAGCGGCGGATCCTGCGGGAGGCCTCTGCGGCACTCTGCCCCGCTTTGCATGGTGAAAGTTTTGGCCTCGTCCTGCTCGAAGCCATGGCCTCCTCAGTTCCCGTGGTGGCGAGTGACATTCCCGGGTACGCTCAAGCGGCCTCGTCGCATGCCGCTTTATTCCGAGTCGGGGATGTGGCTGACATGGAGCGGGCGATTGCCACGGCGCTCGCGGCGACGCCTGCGAGTCTTGATGCCGCCCGTGAGCACGCGCGGGGCTGGTCAATGGCCGCACTCGTTGATCGCTATGTCGAACTCTACGAAGAGGCCAAGACGCGCTACCGCGCACGGTAGCCTTGAGGTTATGGCTACTTCGCAACGCTCTCGCTCTCGTCGTTCGGACGCCTCTCGCTCGCGCGGCCCTCGTTACGTGACACCGGTGCTTGACCCAACGTGGGAGAGCCCCTACGCCGCCTCGGCGGCGGAGCGTGCCGCGAACGCCGCTGCGACGAGGTCCTTCCTGCTCGCCCAGCAGCGCCCCTTCTTTTTCGCCGGCGCCCTGGTCGTTGTGGCCTGCATTGTGGCGGCCGTACTGGTCACACCACTTGCTGCGATAGCTGCAGTTGCCGTTTTGCTCGGAGTGGCGTTCGCGGCTCAGCGTCGACTCGGTGCCGGCGAGTCGAAGGGTGCCGCTCTTGGATCGGTCATGCTGGAGCACTTCACTCCCGGCGGATCGCCCACCGACCGCAAGCGTCTCGTGACCGTTCTCGACCGTTTGGCCGCAACATTTGGCGTGAATGATGTGAGCGCCTTCATTGTTGCCGATGAGGGCTACAACGCCGCCATTGTGCCCAACGGTACGTCTATTGCCCTTTTCGTGACGAGTGCCGTGATGAGCGACTTCGAGCTCATTGAGATTGAAGGCATTGTGGCCCACCTCCTCGCTCGCCACCGCTTGGGGCTGCTGCCTCGGACGGCAGCCGCCTCGGCTCTCGCCCTGCGCGACGACCAGCGTCGTCAGCTGGCGGGGGAGGGCAATGCCTATCGCGCCGATGAAGTTGCCGCCGCAGCCATTCGCTACCCATTGGGCCTCGCCGGGGCCCTGCGCAAGTGTGCGCGCCAGGTGGTTGGTCCTAACTCCTTCTTCTCGTCACCGCTCTACAACGAGTGGCGCTTTAGCTTCTTCGACGTGGCCAGTGACCGCCGCGACAACGACCTCAGCGACTTGGACGACGTGGAGCTTCGGGCCTTGGCGCTCGAGGAATGGTGATCGGACCTCGCCGCTAGGCTGGTCCGCATGACTTCATCATCTTCCACCACTGGTTCTTCCCTCGTTAAGCGCGGCCTAGCCGACATGCTGCGTGGCGGCGTCATCATGGACGTCGTTAATCCCGAGCAGGCTCGTATTGCCGAAGACGCCGGCGCCGTTGCCGTCATGGCCCTCGAGCGCGTGCCTTCGGACATTCGCCGCGATGGTGGCGTGGCTCGTATGAGCGACCCACAGATGATCCAAGAGATTCAGGCGACGGTCACCATCCCCGTCATGGCCAAGGCCCGCATCGGCCACTTCGCCGAAGCCCAGATCCTGCAGGCCCTCGACGTCGACTACATCGACGAGTCCGAAGTGCTGACCCCGGCTGACGAGGCCAACCACATCGACAAGTGGGGCTTCACCGTTCCCTTCGTGTGCGGCGCAACCAACCTGGGCGAGGCCCTTCGCCGCATCGGCGAAGGTGCCTGCTTGATTCGCTCGAAGGGCGAAGCTGGCACCGGCAACGTCGTGGAAGCCGTGCGTCACCTGCGCACCATTAACGCCCAGATCCGTCGTCTGCAGACCGCCGATGAGGCCGAGTTGTACGCCTTGGCCAAGGACCTTCAGGCACCACTGCCGTTGGTACGCGAAGTTGCCGAAACAGGCAAGTTGCCAGTCCCGCTGTTCTGCGCCGGTGGTATTTCCACCCCCGCTGACGCCTCGCTGGTGATGCAGTTGGGCGCAGAGTCAGTCTTTGTTGGCTCGGGCATCTTCAAGAGTGACGACCCCGTCTTGATGGCCAAGGCCATCGTCGAGGCGACGACGCACTACCAGGACGCGAGCGTCGTCGCGCGCGTGTCGACGGGCTTGGGCGCGGCGATGAAGGGCTTCGAGACCTCGACGTTGGAGATTCGTCTGGCTGAGCGCGGCTGGTAATGGCGCGCGTCGGCGTTCTCGCCCTTCAGGGCGACGTCCGTGAACATGCCGCTGCACTCGCCGCCACATCGGCGCAGGTGTCGTTGGTGAAGAGCCCATCTGACCTCGACGGTCTTGACGGACTCGTCATTCCGGGGGGCGAGTCGACGGCCATCGCCCACCTGCTCGGCACTTCCGGTCTTCGTCCAGTCCTGACCGCCCGCATTGCTGAGGGCCTGCCCGTTTTTGGTACCTGTGCCGGACTTATTTTGCTGAGCACGGACGTGTTGGATGGTCGCCATGATCAGTGGGCCTTTGGTGCACTCGACGTGACGGTGCGCCGCAATGGCTACGGCCGTCAGATTGCCTCGTTTGAAGTGCCGATCGAGGTTGCGGGCATCGGCGCTGTCCCTGGTGTCTTTATTCGAGCTCCCCGCATGACGCAGTGGGGTGACGTCGAGGTGCTCGCGAGTTACGACCACGGCGATGGCGCACACCCAGTCCTGGTTCGCCACGGCAACGCCTGGGGGTGCTCGTTCCACCCCGAACTTACGCCGGACACGCGCATCCACGAGTTGTTCGTGGACTCGCTGTAGGCGGCTACCATTATTTGCGCCCAGTGGGGCAGGAGGAATTATGTCGGGTCACTCGAAATGGGCAACAACGAAGCACCGTAAGGGTGCGAAGGATGCCGCACGCGCCAAGGTCTTTGCCAAGCTGATTCGTCAGGTGGAAGTTGCCGCTCGAGAGGGTGGCGGTGACCCCGAAGCGAACGCCAGCTTGCGCACCATGTTTCAGAAGGCGCGCGAAGCTTCCGTGCCAATCGACACGATTGAGCGCGCCGTTAAGCGCGGTACGGGTGAACTCGAGGGTGTTCGCTACGACGCCATCTCCTACGAAGGCTATGCACCCGGTGGCGTTGCCCTGATCATCGAAACCCTGACCGACAACCGCAACCGCACGAGCGCCGAAGTGAAGCACCTGCTGTCAAAGAACGGTGGCGCTATCGCCGAGCCCGGCGCGGTGTCCTGGCAGTTCGACCGCAAGGGCATTGTCGAGATCAAGGGACCAATCGACGAAGACCAGCTCCTCGAATGGGTCCTTGAAGCAGGCGGCGAGAACTTCAGCCCCGCCGGCGATAACTTCGTGGTGACGACAGACCCCACCGAAGTCGGTATGGTGCGCGACGCTTTGGAAGGCTTTGGTCTCACGGTGGTCAGCGCTGACCTGACTTTGGTGCCACAGAACTTGATCCCCGTCGAGGGCGAGGCTGAGGCGACCAAGGTCCTGCGCTTGATGGAAGCCATTGACGACCACGACGACGTGCAGAACGTCTACGCCAACTTCGACATTTCCGACGAAATTCTGGCGAACTTCGAGGGCTAAGTGCCGCTCCACCACGTCGCGTGGTGAGTAGTATCGAACATATGTTCGTATTAGGAATTGACCCCGGACTCACCCGGTGTGGATTTGGTCTCATTGAAGGATCAATGACGGGACCGGAGTCATTCGTGGCGCGCCACGCTGGCGTCATTGAATCCGAGCACACCACGGATGTTGAGCACCGGCTCGGTCGATTGCTCATTGAATTGAACACACTGCTTGATGAGTACAAGCCTGATGCCGTCGTCGTAGAAAAGGTCTTTTTTCAACGCAACGCGAAAACTGCCATTCCCGTCGCTCAGGCGAGCGGCATCGCGGTGGGGCTGGCCGACAGCCGCGGTCTGCCGACTCGGCAGTTCACGCCGCAACAGGTCAAGATGGCGGTGACGGGCTACGGGGCGGCCGACAAGGCGCAGGTGCAGGGGATGGTGGCGAAGCTCTGCGGCCTGCGAGAGGTTCCCCAGCCCGCCGACGCCGCCGATGCCTTGGCGCTCGCTATCACCTACTTCATGGTGGAGCGCATTGAACGTCGCTATGACACGGTGGCCTCATGATTGGGTACCTGCGCGGCCGCGTGGTGGTTGCGCCCTCCCTCGTGCGCCCCTCGCCACTCATCCTCGACGTGAACGGAGTGGGGTACGAAGTTTCACTCGCCAGCACCGCAACGCTCGTGGCAGGTCAAGAGATCGAAGTGTTTGTTCACACAGTTGTCCGGCCTGATGCCCTGATTCTCTACGGCTTCGATTCGCTCGACGATCGCCACCTATTTGAGACACTGCTGGCAACCCCAGGCGTCGGCCCGTCGACCGCGTTGGCCGCACTGCGCACCTTTGGTGGCGAGGAGCTGGCGCAGATCATCGAGTCGGGGGACGTGAAGCGCGTTGGACTCATTCCCGGCGTCGGTCCAAAGACGGCCTCGCGAATCGTGCTGGAGCTAAAGGGCAAGTTGGTCCTGCACAGTGACGAGCCGACACCTTCGGTGGAGCGGGTTCGCTCCGATATTGAAGACGCTTTGAAATCGTGGGGCTATTCGTCGGCGGAAGTCCGTGATGCGCTGCGTGACGTCACGCTGCCAGACGATGACTCCGAAGCGCTGAAGATGGCCCTCACCTTGTTGAGGCGCCAATGAGCCGGCGCGAAATTGATTTGAGCGTCATTCAGGGCGACGAACGGGTCGTAGCGCCAATTGCCAGCGAGACCGAACGCACCATTGAGGCGTCGCTGCGCCCGACGGCACTGGACGACTTCGTTGGGCAACGTGATCTCATTGGTCACCTCCGCATTGTGCTGGGTTCAGCCAAGTCACGTGGACAACACGCCGACCACCTCCTGTTTGCGGGCCCACCCGGACTCGGTAAGACCTCGTTGGCGACCATCATCGCCAACGAAATGGGATCAAACTTGCGGGTTACTTCCGGGCCGGTCCTCTCTCGCCCCGGTGATCTCGTGGCGCTCGTGACCGATCTGCAAGAGGGTGACGTGCTCTTTATCGACGAGATTCATCGCATGCCCCGAGCGGTAGAAGAGGTCCTCTATCCCGCAATGGAAGACCGCCGCCTGGACGTGATGATTGGCCGTGGCCCCTCCGCCCGGAGTATCCGGCTGGACTTGCCGGCCTTCACCTTGGTCGGTGCAACCACTCGCACCGGTCTGGTTGCCGCTCCGTTGCGCGATCGATTTGGTTTTATTGGTCAGCTAGATCTCTACGATGACGACGAACTCCAACTCATCGTGCAGCGGTCAGCCGCGCTCTTGGGGCTCCCCATGAGTGATGAGGCCGCGGGCGTTATCGCCACAAGGTCGCGGGGGACGCCGCGCATCGCCAACCGGCTGCTACGACGGGTCCGTGATGTTGCTGCCGTGCGTCAGACCGCTCGGGTGGACATCGCGGTTGCGACCGAGGCGCTGGACCTGTTCGGCATTGACGCCTTCGGGCTCGACAAGGTCGACCGACGGATATTGGGGCTTCTCACCGGCCAATTTGCCGCTCTTCCAGTCGGGCTCACAACGCTGGCACACGCCTGCGGCGAAGAAACGGCCACCGTCGAGGACGCCTACGAGCCCTTTTTGATGCGGGAGGGATTCATTATCCGCACGCCTCGGGGTCGCATCGCCACGGAGAAGGCCTTCCGCCACCTAAACGTCCAGCCACCGGGCGGTGGCTTGGTCTAAGTCCCGGCGATATTGAGAGTAAGGTTTCTACAGTCAATTGACGAAGGGATTTTTCATGTTCATGATCGCCGCTACGAGTTCCTCCAAGGGGAACGGCAGCATTCTGATTCTTCTGTATTTCGTTATCTTCGGTGCGTTCTACTTCCTGTACCTTCGTCCACGCTCCAAGAAGCAAAAGGCTGCGCGTACCGAAGCCCGTCAGGTTGAAGTGGGCGAGCGCGCTCAGACCATCGGCGGCTTTGTCGGCACGGTCGTGAAGCGCACCGACACCCTGGTGACGATTAAGGCCGATTCTGGCGCTGAACTGGACTTTGTCCCAACCGCAATTGCTCGCCGTATTGAGCCCGTTGTCGAGACCGCTCAGGCAGAGCCCGCGATCGAAGAAGGTCACGACCACTAATGGCGACGCAAACTGGATCAAAGCGCTCACTGCTGGTCAGCCTGATTCTCTCGCTGGTCATCGCATTTGGCTCGCTCGGCGTGACCCTTGGTCTCGGCTGGGGCCCGAAGTTGGGATTGGACCTCGCGGGTGGCCTGTCCGTGGTCTACAAGCCCGCAACCCCAGCGACCCCGGCTGACATGAAGGAAGTCGTCACGATTCTGAACGCTCGCGTCAACGGGCTCGGCGTCTCAGGCGCCACCGTGCAACTGCAGGGCAAGAACGTTGTCGTTTCGGCCCCAGGTGTCAAGGACGCCCGCAGCGTTCTGGCTGCGGTGGGGCAGACGGCCCAGTTGTTGTTCCGTCCGGTGCTCTGCATGACGACAACTGCCAAGGTGGTGCACTACGTTGCGCCGTCGAAGCTGCCCGCCTGTGGTGCGCAGTATCTCGACTCTGAGGCCAATTTGGCGGTGACGCCAGACAATTCGGTCAACGGCTTCTCAATGAATCAGAGCATTCCACCAGACCCCGCATTCTCCTCGATCGCCTCAACGTCGGCTTCGGCAGACGTCGCGAGCGATGTAGTGATTTTGCCGGAGCTCGGTAACCCTGGTGTTCGTTTAGTTCTCGGACCGGCACAGCTCTCCGGCACCGCTATTGGCACCGCCTTTGCCTCACTGACGCAGACCAACGCCTGGGTGGTCAACTACACCCTTACGAAGTCGGGATCGCCACTCTGGGACAACGTCGCGCAGACGAATTTCCACCGCCAGGTCGCTATCGAACTTGACGGTGTGGTGCAGTCGGCCCCTCTCATCCTTCCTGCGTCATCAGCATTCACGAGCTACAACGGACAGGGTCAGATCTCTGGCTCCTTCACCCAGTCGTCAGCGAAGAACCTCGCCGTGGCCATGCAGTTCGGTGCGCTTCCCGTGCGCTTGGTGCCGTTGACGACGCAGACGGTGTCGCCAACCCTTGGTCACAGCGCCCTCGTCGCTGGTTTGGGTGCCGGCCTCGTTGGTTTGGCCCTGGTGCTGCTCTACACGATCCTCTACTACCGCGCGCTCGGTCTGGTCATCTTGCTCGGACTTGGCGCAACGGCCGCGTTCCTGTGGGCGGTGATTTCAGCCCTGGGACACACCGCGATTGCACCGACGTTCTCTCTCTCGGGCGTCACCGGATTAATTGTGTCGATTGGTATTACCGTCGACTCCTACATCGTGTATTTCGAACGACTGAAGGATGAAGCCCGCGCGGGTCGTTCGATCCGCACCTCGGTCGACCGCGGATTCAAGTCCGCGTGGCGCACCGTCTTGGCGGCTGACTTCGTCAGTTTGCTGGCCGCAGTCTTGCTGTACTTGATCGCCGTGGGCGACGTTCGTGGATTCGCGTTCTTCTTGGGTCTGTCGACCCTGATGGACATCGGCTTCACCTGGTACTTCACCCGTCCGCTGGTCATCTTGCTTGGTCGCCGCAGTTCCCAGGGCGACTCGAAGCTGTCGATGGCCGCTGGACTTACCCCTGGAGGCGCACATGAGTGATGTCATGACTACCCGTCAACCCAACGCCTTTGGTCGTTTGTACCAGGGACTCACGACGATTAACTTCGTGGGCCGACGCAAGGTCTGGTTCACCGCCTCACTGATTGTGATTGTTATCGGTCTGTGCTCGCTCGGCGTTCGTGGATTCAACCTCGGCATCGACTTCAAGGGTGGATCCTCCTGGGAAGTCCTGGCTCCGCACTCGTCGGTGAGCGCCATGACGACCGCAGTGCAGAACGCTGGGCTGCCCCAGCCAACGGTGACCAAGCTCGGTAGCTCGACGTACCAAGTGACCGCAGATATCAACTCACTGTCGCAGAGTGCACAGGCGGCACTGACCACCAAGGTCGTTGACGCCATGGCCACGACGGCCGGTGTCAACCCCATTCAGGTCTCGACTGCTTCAGTTGGACCAACGTGGGGTGGCCAGGTGACGTCGCGCGCCTTGGAGGCCTTGCTGGTCTTCTTCGTCGCCGTGGTTGCCTACATCTCGTTCCGCTTTGAACCCAAGATGGCACTCGCAGCCTTCGTGGCGATGGTGCACGACCTTCTGGTTACTGTCGGCGTGTACTCGCTCTTCGGGTTCCAGATCACGCCCGACACCGTCATCGCTATTTTGACGATTCTGGGTTACTCGCTCTATGACACCGTGGTGGTCTTTGACCGCGTCCGTGACAACACCGGCGGCGTCTTGAAGTCCAACCAGATGACGTACTCCGACATGGTCAACCTCTCGATGAACCAGACCCTGGCGCGCTCGATCAACACCTCGCTGGTCGCCATCTTGCCGGTGCTGTCGATTCTCGTTGTTGGTGCCTACATCCTCGGCGCCACGACGTTGCAGAACTACGGTCTGGCTCTGTTCGTTGGCCTGATGAGCGGTGCCTACTCGTCAATCTTCATCGCTAGTCCGCTCTTGGCTGGGCTCAAGGAACGTGAACCTCGATTCACCGACTTGGCGCTGCGCGTGGCACAAAAGGGCGAGTCGCACATCTTTAGTGCTCGTGAGGCCGCCATGTTGTCGTCGGAAGGCTCACAGCGCATCGCCGGTGCGAGCGCTCGTCGTCCTGACGGTTCGGTCATCGCGCCGCGTCCTCGCAAGCAAAAGCGCCGCTAAAGCCTAGGCTGGCTCCATGGTGAGTCTGACCGATGTCGCACAGCAGGACCCCGTTTTAACGGAGTCTGTCGAGCGGCTCGTCGAGTCGTTCCTTGCGCACAATCCGGGGTCTGACCCCGAGATTGTGCGACGGGCGGGCACGGTGGCAATTAACGCCCACGACGGGCAGTTGCGCCGAACGGGCGAACCCTACGTGACCCACCCCATTGCCGTGGCCGGCATTACCGCCGACCTTGGCCTCGACGAAACGACGATTGCCGCCGCCTTGCTGCACGACGCCGTTGAAGACACTGGTGTCACTACCGAGTGGCTCGAAGGTGAGTTCGGGGAGAAAATTGCCGCGGTCGTTGACGGTGTGACCAAACTTGATCGACTCGAGTTTGACTCGAAGGAGGCCCAGCAGGCCGCCACTATTCGCAAGATGTTCATCGCCATGGCTCAGGACTGGCGCGTGTTAATGATCAAACTGGCGGACCGCCTCCACAACATGCGCACGATTTCGGTGATGCCTATGCACCGGCAACGGGCCATTGCGCAAGAGACTCTCGACGTTTACGCACCCTTGGCCCACCGACTGGGTGTGCAGTCGCTGAAGTGGCAGCTCGAGGATCTCTGCTTCGCCACGCTGCACCCGAAGCGCTACGCCGAAATCGAACAGATGGTGGCAGTCCGACAGCCCGAACGAGAGCTCTACTTGGCCGAGGTGATGGGATCGCTGCGCGACAAGCTCGACGGATTCGGCATCGAGGGCGTCCTCACCGGTCGCCCAAAGCATCTGTGGTCCATTTACGAAAAGATGGTCGTGGGTGGCAAGGAGTTTGACGAGATTTTCGACCTCGTTGGTCTGCGGGTCATCGTGGACGATGACCGCGAGTGCTGGGCCGTGCTGGGAGCGATTCACGCCCTGTGGTCACCAGTGCAGGGTCGATTTAAGGACTACATCAACTCACCCAAATTCAACCTGTATCAGTCGTTGCACACCACGGTGATCGGCCCTCGCGGCAAGTCCGTCGAAGTGCAGATTCGCACCCACGAAATGCACCGGCGGGCCGAGTTCGGTGTGGCGTCGCACTGGGCCTACAAAGAAGGGGCCTCCCAGGGCGAAATTGCCTGGATGCAGCGCCTCGCTGACGTCCACGACGAGGAGCCCGATCCCATTGCCTTCCTCGAGGCCTTGAAGCTCGACCTGGGTCACGACGAGGTCTACGTGTTTACTCCGAAGGGGCGCGTCATCGCTCTGGGTGAAGGCGCAACAACCGTCGACTTCGCGTACGCCGTGCACACCGAGGTCGGACACCGTTGTGTTGGCGCCAAGGTCAACGGCCGACTGGTGCCACTCGAAACCGTGTTGCACTCGGCCGACGTCGTCGAGATCGTGACCTCGAAGTCCGACGATGCGGGCCCCTCACGTGACTGGCTGACGTTTGTAGAGTCGACGCGCGCCAAGCACCGCATCAAGCAGTGGTTCCAGCGCGAGCGCCGAGAAGACGCCATTGACGGTGGTCGTGACGAACTGACCAAGGCGTTGCGCCGCGAGGGCCTGCCCGTGTCGTCGACGCTGTCGTCGAATGCGCTCGAAGCCGTGGCCGAGGCGTTGGGCCTCGAAAACATTGATGCCTTGTTCATGGCGATTGACTCGCACCAGGTCTCGGGTGCCGCCGTCGTTCAGCGTCTGACTCGAGAACTCTCGGGCGGCGACACTCCGCAGCTGCCCACAACGGTCACGCGTGCCCCACAGACTCACCGGATGACCCGCCGCGGTGCCGGTGTCTACGTGGAAGGCCTCGACGACGTCATGATTCACCTGGCCCGATGCTGTTCGCCGGTGCCCGGCGACGCCATCATGGGCTTCATCACCCAGGGTCGTGGTGTCTCGGTCCACCGCGACGACTGCTCCAATGCCGTGGCGCTGGCGCATCGACTGGGGGAGCGCATCATCGACGTGGAGTGGGACGGCACCGCCAAGGGCTCCTATCGGGTCACCCTGGAGGTCATGGCCTTTGACCGTTCGCGCTTGCTGCTCGACGTTTCGCGCGTCGTCGCGGAGTTTCACCTGAACATCGTGTCGAGCTCCTCTGCCACGTCGGGCTCGCGCATTGTTCGTATGCTGTTTGATATTGAGTTGGCCGACCCCACGCACCTGAACTCGTTGATTTCGGGCATCAAGGGTGTCGACGGTGTCTTCGACGCCTTCCGTCAACTCCCCGGACACCACAAGGGATCATGAGCGAACACAGCACCTTTCAGTCGCCCACGGGGACCCACGACGTCCTCGGCGAACAGTCGGCGCTGTGGGAAGGGCTCATTGCCCGCTTCGCCCAGTTGGCCTACCTCTACGGCTTCACGATGGTGCACACACCAATGTTCGAAGACGTGGGCGTCTTCAACCGCGGCATCGGCGAGCACTCGGAAGTGGCGACCAAGGAGATGTACGTCTTTGAGGACCGAGGCGGCCGCACCCTGGCGTTGCGCCCCGAAGGGACCGCCTCGATCGTCCGTGCCTTTGTGCAGCACCAACCCACTACGCCGTGGCGGGCCTGGTATCTGACGCCTGCCTTTCGCTATGAACGCCCCCAGGCCGGTCGTTACCGTCAGCACCACCAGGTTGGGGTGGAGGTGCTGGGCAGTGACGACCCGGCCATTGACGTTGAAGTGATCTCCTTGGCCTGGCGCTTCTACGCGTCGCTGGGTTTAACCAATGTGCGCTTGCTCATCAACTCCATGGGTCACGACGAGTGCCGCGGCACCTTTGTGATGGCCCTCAAGGATGTGCTGGCCGCTTGCAAGGACCAGCTCTGTGACGAGCACCAAAAGTCCTGGGAGAAGAACCCACTGCGCGTGCTCGACTGCAAGAAGGAGCCCTGCATCGCGGTCACGACTGACGGTCCGTCATTGCCGGACTTCTTGTGCGGCAGCTGCGCCGAGCACTTCGCCACGGTCCGAGCAGGTCTGACCTCAATCGGGATCGACTCAGAACTGACGCCACGGCTCGTTCGGGGCTTTGACTACTACACCCGCACGACGTTTGAGTTTGTGGCTGACGCCTTGGGATCGGCCCAAAACGCCATCGGTGGTGGTGGGCGCTACGACAAATTGGCCGAACAACTCGGCGGCAAACCAACGAGCGGGATCGGCTTCGGCAGTGGCATTGAACGTCTGCTACTGGCGCGTGAGGCTCAGGGTCTCCATGAACCACTGCTCAAGCGCACGCCAGACGTCTTCGTCATTGATACGACGGGCAACGATGTTGCCACGGCGCTCGTTGACGAGCTGCGAAGTGATGGGGTAGCGACGGTGCGCTCCTATGACGGTCGTTCAATGAAGTCGCAGATGAAGCAGGCCGACAAATCAGGTGCTCGCTACGCTCTGCTGATTGGACCTCAAGAAGAGGCGGCTGGCCAGATTACGATGAGAGACCTACGAAGTGATGAAGTGGACAAGGCCCAGACCACGGTGCCACGCGCCGACATTCGAGCCGTTGTAGCCCAACTATTAGAGAAGTGATGATGACGACACCATACGAATCCACCAGTTTGCGCGACCTGCTGTGCGGCTCGCTTACCGAGGGCCACATCGGCCAGCGCGTCACGGTGTGTGGCTGGGTGGCGAAGCGCCGCGAGCACGGCGAGCACCTCGCCTTTGTTGACCTGCGCGATCGCTCCGGTTTGGTCCAGTGTGTTGTTGACGGCTCCGTTGATGTCCGGAGTGAGTACGTGCTGCGCGTTACCGGAACCGTCGCCGCACGCCCCGAGGGCACCGTGAACGACAAGTTGTCGACCGGTCGCGTCGAGTTGACCGACTGCACGGTGGAAATCCTCTCCGCCGCCGAGCCGCCACCCTTCCAGATCGACGAGCGCGCCGACGTGGACGAGCAGGTGCGTCTGCGCTATCGCTACGTTGACATTCGCCGCGAAAAGATGCAGCGCAACCTCCGCCTTCGTGCCGCCATTAACTCCACGCTCCGTCGCTCGATGGAGCGCCAGGGATTCTGCGAAGTTGAGACGCCGTTGCTCTGGGCCCCAACGCCCGAGGGGGCACGCGAGTTCGTCGTGCCGTCGCGCCTGCACCCCGGTGAGTTCTACGTCTTGCCGCAGAGCCCCCAGATTGCCAAGCAGTTGTTGATGGTCGGTGGCTTTGACCGCTACTACCAAATTGCGCGTTGCCTGCGTGACGAAGACCTTCGCGCCGACCGGCAGTTCGAGTTCACGCAGATGGACATTGAAGCCTCCTTCGTGACCCAAGAAGACATTTTCACGTTCGTGTCCGAGGCCGTCGTGGACGCCGCCGAAATGGCGACCGGTGTTCGACCCGGCACGATCGGTCGCATGACGTGGGCCGACGCCCTCGACCTCTACGGCACGGACAAGCCCGACCTGCGTTTTGGCATGGTGTTGCAGAACCTCTCCGACGCCTTTGCCACAACGGAAGTGAAGGCATTTGCCGCACCCGTGGTCAAGGCCATTCGCGTGCCCGACGGCGCCGCCTTTTCTCGGTCCAAGCTTGACGCCCTGACCGAACAGGCCAAGGGCCTCGGGGCCAAGGGCCTCGCCTGGTTCCGCGTCACCGAGGAGGGTCTCGACTCGCCACTGGTGCGTTTCTTGAATGAGGCTGAAGCCGCGGCGATTGCCGGCGTCGACGGTGCGCAGGTGGGTGACCTGATTCTCGTGGTTGCTGACGAGTACGAGTTGGCCTGCAAGGTCCTGGGCGCACTCCGCCTCACCTTGGGGGCACCTCCGGTCTCCGAAGGGCCACACCACTACGTGTGGATTACCGACTTCCCGATGTTTGAAGGAGTTGACGAAGACGGCAACCTGCAGGCGGCCCACCACCCCTTCACGATGCCCAACCTCGAAGACTTGGACCTTATTGCGACCGACCCTCTCAAGGTGCGTTCGCAGTCCTACGACCTGGTGTTGAACGGCTGGGAGTTGGGATCGGGTTCGGTGCGTATCCACCGCGGCGACATTCAGGCCCGCATCTTCTCCGCGCTGGGCATTAGTGACGAAGAGGCCGAGAGTCGCTTCGGCTTCCTCCTCGGCGCCTTCAAGTACGGCGCACCGCCACACGCTGGCTTTGCCTTCGGCATTGACCGCTTGACGGCCATCTTCGCCGGTGAAGACAACATTCGCGAAGTCATTGCCTTCCCGAAGACGCAGTCGGGTGCCGACGTTATGACCGGTGCACCAAAGTCGATCACGGAGCGACAGGTTCGTGACCTGCGCCTCAAGTTCGCACCGAAGGTGTAGTGGCCTCACTCTTTGACTCGGCGGCCGAAGCACGGCTTCGTGCGTCGGCACCGCTCGCCGACTTGCTTCGTCCTCGATCGCTCGACGACGTTGTCGGTCAACAGCACTTAATAGGGCCTAACGGGGCGTTGCGTCGCATGGTTGAGAGCGGGCGACTGACCTCAATGATCTTGTGGGGCCCCGCCGGTACCGGCAAGACGACGCTGGCACGGTTGGTCGCAGCCACGGCGGGCTACTACGCCGAGAGTCTGTCCGCGGTGAGCTCAGGGGTGAAAGACGTCCGCGAAGTTCTGGAGCGGGCTCGGCGACGACTGGGCGAAACCGGGCAGTTGACGGTGTTGTTTATTGACGAGGTGCACCGATTCAACAAGTCCCAGCAAGACCTCTTGTTGCCGGCAACGGAAGCGGGCGAAATCGTCCTTATTGGTGCCACGACCGAGAACCCCTACTTCGAAGTGAACGCGGCGTTGATGAGCCGCACCACGTTGTGGCGACTCGCTCCGTTGAGTGACGCCGACTTAGCCACGCTGGTGGAGCGCGCACTCCGGTTGCGCAATCGCACCGTGGAGGCTGACGCCCTGGCGGCATTGGTCGGCAGCGCCGACGGTGACGCTCGATCCTTGTTGACCACGCTCGACACCGCGATCGCGATTACCCGTGACGCCACGGCGTCGATTTCGCGCGACGACATTCGTGACGCCCGTGACGGGCGCATCATGCACCAATCAGAAGACTCGCACTACGACCAGGTATCGGCCTTCATTAAGTCGGTGCGGGGCTCGGATCCCGATGCCGCGGTCTACTGGCTGCTGATGATGCTCGAAGCCGGCGAGAGTCCGCGGTTCCTGGCTCGTCGCCTCGTCATCTTGGCAAGTGAAGACATTGGTCTGGCGAACAACCAGGCGTTGGTCGTGGCGGAAGCCTGTGCGCGGACCGTTGAGTTCGTTGGTCTCCCAGAGGCTCGGTACGCATTAGTGCACACCACCTTGGCGTTGGCCTTGTCAGCGAAGAGCAACTCGACCACGGTCGCGCTTATGAACGGCCTGGCGGCGGTGCAGCGAGGTGGTGGGGTAGTGCCCGCGCACTTGCGCGACGCGCACTACGCGGCAGCAGCCACGCTGGGGGCGGGGGAGGGCTACCAGTACCCCCACGACTTTCCCAACAGTTGGGTGGCGCAGCAGTATCTCCCTGACGCGCTGGCGGGCACCCGGATTTACGAACCACGCGAGACGCCCAATGAGAGTCGCCTCGTGAGCGAATGGCGCGCCAGGACCCAGTCGCCGCCGACGACAGACGGCTCGGAACTAGAGTAAAACCCGTGGAAGCCGCGCAACTAAGAAAAACATTCCTGAGCTACTTTGAGAGCAACGGGCACTTGATTGTGCCGTCGGCGTCACTCATCCCGCACGACCCGTCGCTGCTCTTCACCGTGGCCGGCATGGTGCCCTTCAAGCCGTATTTCCTGCTCGAGGAGACCCCACCGGGCCCCCGTGCCGTGTCGGTGCAGAAGTGCTTCCGCGCCCCCGACATCGACATCATTGGCACGACCCAGCGCCACTTGACGTTCTTCGAAATGATGGGCAACTTCTCCTTTGGCGACTACTTCAAGGAGGGCGCGATTAAGTACGCCTGGGGCTTGATCACGGAGGGCTTTGGCCTCGACCCAGAGCGACTCTGGGTGACCGTGCACCACAGTGACGACCAGGCCGAAGAGATTTGGCGCGATCTCATTGGTATTCGTCCCGAGCGCATTCAGCGTCTGGGCGAGGACAACTTCTGGGACATGGGCGACAGCGGCCCCTGCGGCCCGTGCTCAGAAATCTTCTTCGACAAGGGCCCCTCCTTCGGTGCCGATGGTGGTCCCGCCTTTGGCGGCGACGACCGGTTCATTGAGTTCTGGAACCTCGTGTTCATGCAGTTCGAAAAGGGGCCTGGCGGCTCCTTGACGGACCTGCCGAAGCAGAACATCGACACCGGCGCCGGTTTTGAACGGGTGCTCTCCATCTTGAACGGTGTCGAGTCGGTGTTTGCAACCGACCTGTTCACGCCGCTGCTGGAGACTGCCAGTCGGGCCGTCGGTGTTGCCTACGGCGCCGACGAGTCCACCGACATCGCCATACGTCGCATCGCGGAGCATGGTCGTGCCATGACCATGTTGGTCGCTGATGGTGTCTTGCCCTCCAACGAGGGCCGCGGCTACGTGCTGCGACGCATTATTCGCCGCGCCATTTTGGCCGCTCGTCGCAATGGATCCGATGCCGCTATTACCGAGTCGCTGGTGGACGCCACTATCGCCAAGATGGGCGAGGCCTACCCAGTGCTGGTCAAGGATCGCGAACTCATCGTGTCGGTGCTCGAACGTGAAGAATCTGGTTTCGCCCGCACGCTCCGTACGGGTATGTCCCTGCTCGAGTCGGCTCGCAATGACGTCAAGGCAGCGGGACTGAGCGTGTTCCCCGGAGACGTGGCTTTCAAGCTCCACGACACCAACGGCTTCCCGATTGAGTTGACGAGCGAAATCGTCGCCGAGGAGGGCCTCGAGGTCGATCGCGCTGGATTCGACGCCGCGATGGCCGAGCAACGCGCTCGCGCCCGTGCCGCATCCAAGAATCTCAACCTCGCTGACGACTCGCAGTACCGCAACCTCGTCGAGTCCCACGGTACGACGTCCTTCATGGGGCGCGACGTGCAGCACTACAGCCTCGAAACGACGGTGGTGGGTATCTTGTCAGCCGCCGATGGTTCGAGCGAGCTCTTCCTCGAAACAACGCCGTTCTACGCCGAGTCGGGTGGTCAGGTGGGCGACACCGGCACCTTCGTGACGGAATCTGGCCGTTTCGAAATTCTCGACACGCAGAATGTCGCCGGTGGGCTGTTTTCCCACCGCGGACGCCTGACCGGTGACATCCTCCCCGGCCAGGTTGGTGTGGCCACCATTGACCCGGCTCGCCGCGAGGCCACGCGTCGCAATCACACCGCGACCCACTTGCTGCACTCGGCGCTTCGGACCGTGTTGGGCGATCATGTTCGCCAGCAGGGTTCCTACGTGGGCCCCGAACGCCTTCGCTTTGACTTTGCCCACACCAGTGGCGTTCGCAACGAAGAGATTGCTGATGTGCTCGCCTTGGTGAACGACGACATCGTTGCCAACGCGCCGGTAGAAACAGTGCAGACGTCAAAGACCGAAGCCGAAAAGATGGGCGCCATTGCCTTCTTCGGTGACAAGTACGGCGAAACAGTCCGTGTGGTGAAGGCCGGTAAGTACAGCCTCGAATTCTGTGGCGGTACCCACGTTGACCGTCTGGGCGACATTGGCCAGATTCAGGTGGTGTCCGAAGCCTCGATTGGCTCGGGTACCCGTCGACTCGAAGCAGTTTCCGCGATTGGTGCGCTGCGCCGGTCGCTGGAGATGGAGAACACGCTGGGTGCTGTTGCCACGTTGTTGAAGACGTCGCTTGATGACGTGGTGCCGTCGCTGGAACGAGTCTTCGAGCGCCAGCGCGACCTTGAGCGTGAAGTGGGAAGCCTGCGCCAAGCGCAGCTCTCCCTTTTTGCCGACCAGCTGCACGCCGAGACGGACAAGCCCGTGCTTGTCGCTCGTGTTGACGGTTTCGCCGGTGAACAGTTGCGCACCGTTGCACAGGACCTTCAGCGCCGAGGGCGACGAGCTGTCGTCCTCGTGGGCACTTTCGAAGAGAAGGTGGTGGTCGTGGTCGCCTCTGACGCGACCCTCGACGCAGGCGCCACGGTGAAGGAACTCGCGAAGTTCGTTGGCGGCGGTGGCGGCGGATCGAAGGATCTGGCGCTCGCGGGCGGTCGTGACGCATCCGGTATTGACGCGCTCCTGCAGGCTTCGTCAGCGCTGTAACTCGTGGCGCGAATCCTCGCTCTTGACCCCGGCACCGTTCGGTGCGGTGTGGCGATTTCGGATTCGAACGAGACGCTGGCGTTTCCCCGCGAAGCCTTGGCAACGAACGAGCACCTGGAGCGCGCCATCGCCCAGCTCGTTGACGAAGAATTCGTTGAGATGATCGTGGTTGGTCGACCCGTGTCGCTGGCGGGAAATGACACCGCCTCGACGACTCGTGCTGAAGAGATTTTCGCCCGCGTCGAAGCGGCCGTGACGGTGCCAGTGGTGCAATGGGATGAACGCCTGACCACCTCTCAGGCGCAGCGAAGTATGCGTGAAGCGGGTGTCAGCTCGAAGGCGGGCCGCAGTCGCATTGATTCAGCCGCGGCCGTGGTGCTGCTGCAGCACTACATCGAGGTTCGAAATGCTTCCTAAGTTGCTTCGTCGGCTCATTGTGGGTGGTGGCACGATCGCGTTGCTGGCGATTGTGTGGTTCGCCCTGCAAGCGTTCCCACTGGGTGGTGGTGGCCGCAACGCGATTGTGGACGTGCAGTTTGGCGACTCGCTACGCACCATCTCGTCGAAGTTGCACGCCGCAGGCGTCATCGCATCGCCACTGGCGTTCGATATCGACACGGCCGTCTTTGGCGACATCCAAGTGCAGTCTGGCTACTACGAGATTCCTGAAGGCGCGAGCTTCGGCACAATTCGCGAGGTGCTGTCACACGGTCCGAATGCGCAGGTAGTGGGCATCACGCCGGGAATCGCTCTCTGGGAGGTGCAGGACCACCTGACCCAAGACATGGGGGCCTCGTACGCCAACGCCTTCATGGCATTGGCCGCACAGGACGCGGCGGTGAGCCCGTACCACCCGAATGGCTCCCTTGAGGGTCTGGTTGGGCCAGGCACCTACGTCATTACCCACGGAGAGAGCCCCAGAACGCTGCTAGACGCGATGGAAGCGAGTTTCCGCACCGAGGCCGCCCAAGTGGGCCTGACACCGCAAACGACCGTGAACGGCCTGAACGCCTATCAGGTCATTACTGCGGCCTCCATCGACGAGAAGGAGGGCTACTACCGGGTCAATATGCCCAAGGTGGCCCGCGTGATCTACAACCGCCTGGCGATCCACGATGCGCTCCAGATGGACTCGACCGTGCTGTACGCACTGCACCAAGACGGTGGCAAGGTGACCCCCGCGATGCTTGAGAATCCCTCCGTCTACAACTCCTATCGCCACGCCGGTTTGACACCCACCCCCATCTGCACGCCATCAGTGGACGCTCTGCGGGCGGTGCTGCACCCACCGGCAGGACCGTGGCGGTATTTTGTGTTGGTGAGTCAAGACGGCACCATGGCATTTTCCGCAACCTACGCAGAGCAACTCGCCAATGAGCGACTCGCCGCATCACGGGGGTTGTGATGATCTGGCGCGTTGGCGTTGTGGGTGATCCGGTAAGCCACTCGCGGTCACCGCAGTTGCAAGAGATTGGTCTGAAGAGTGCCGGGCTGACCGGTACCTCGACGCGGGTGCAACTGCCAGCCGACCGAGGCCACGAAGTCACCACGCTGCTGGGCGCGTCGTATGACGCCCTTTCGGTGACGATGCCTTTAAAGTCGATCGCGTGGTCACTGTGTGCCACTCTCACGCCAGCGGCACAGCGATTGGGCGTCGTTAATTCCATTCGGTATGTTGATGGCCACATTGAAGGCCACTGCACTGACGGCGAAGGATTCGTCGCCTCGGTGCTCGGCGAGTTCGCATTTTTCGTCCGTGGTGCCACGGTGGTGATTCTCGGTTCCGGTGGATCGGCGACCGCCATCGCTGACGCCCTCGTCGACGCGGGTGCCGCATCCGTGAGCGTGATCGGTCGCAATGCCTCCACCGTTGAGAAAATTGTTTCACGCTATCCCGGCGTGGCGACAGCAACGCTGCCGACTGCCCCAATTGACCTGCTCATCAACACCATCCCGGCGGCCAATCGTCCGCCTGAAGAGCCTCTCGTTCCTGGCGTGACCCCGTCGACAATCGCGGTGGACATTACCTACGATCCGATTTTGTCGCCGTGGCGCGCCTCCTACGACGCGCTGGGCTGTCGAACCGGCAACGGCTTGGCAATGCTGGCCTACCAGGCCGTCGTGCAGATGCAGTGGTGGTGGGGCGTTAGTTTGGACGGCCACCAGTTGCTGGAAGCGATTTCGTGAAGACCCTCGACCTGTTTACCCGACGGTCAAACGACGCCATTGATAACGGCCTGGTCGCTGGCCTGATTAGTCTCGGCCTGATGGGCAGTTTCTTCGTCTACTCGGCGACCCGCACGCGCATGTTGCTGGCGGGATACAACCCTCAGTATTACTTCGAACGCCAGTTTGGCTTCGTCATCTTCGGCATCCTGGTGATGCTGGTAATGGCTCGCATTGACTACCACCAGCTCGAAGTGCTCGCCACACCGTTGTACGCCGGCTGCGTGATTGCCCTCATGGGAGTGTTTGTTCTCGGCTCGAGTGCGTTGGGTGCGCAACGCTGGTACAACCTCGGAATTATCCAGATCCAACCCAGTGAGTTCACCGTGCTGGCAATCATTTTGGCGGTGGCAACCTTCTGCGGGCGGCGCGTCGAGGGGCTGCGGATGTATGACGTGATGCGACTGCTCTCGATGGTGTTGTTGCCCATTGGTCTGATCATCGTGCAACCCGACTTGGGGACCTCACTCATCATTTTGCTGGCGCTGTTTGGCATGATGGTGATCGCCGGCGTGCCACCGCGCTTCATGTCGTTCCTCACCGTTGCCGGCATTCTCTCGGTACTCGGGGCCGTGTATTTTGACGTTCTGCGCAAGTACCAAGTGGACCGCTTCGTCGCGTTCCTCAATCAGAAGTCGTCGAACTCGCTCATTCAGCCCATCATCTACCAAGTGGCCAACGCCAAGACGGCCATTGGTGCTGGTGGCCTTTTCGGGAATGGTGCGTTTCACGGTATGCAGACGAATCTGGGCTACGTTCCCGAACAGAGCACGGACTTCATCTTCACGGCCGTTGGCGAGCAGTTTGGCCTGGTTGGTTCCTCTCTCCTGATTTTGCTGCTGGCCTTTGTGGGGTGGCGGATGTGGGTGGTGGGCCGCTCCGCGCGCGACACCATGGGACGCGTCTTGGCCATTGGCGCGTTCATCTTTTTCTCCTTCAGTTGCTTTGAGAACATCGGTATGACCATGGGCATCATGCCGGTGACGGGAATCCCTCTGCCGTTCATCAGCTACGGCGGTTCGGCCGTACTCGTCTTTTACATGGCCGGCGGCCTCGTACTCTCGGTGTCTCGCAAGCGGGTTGGGCAGTGACGATCGCCGGCGTGCCACTCGATCCGACGGTGGAGTTTCGCATCATCGTCGTGGAGGATGTGCTCTTCGACCTCCGCGCGGCCTCGCCGCAGGTGGTGCTGCGTGAAGCTGAAGGGGCACAACGTCGAATTGCGATTCCCGTCGGCCTCTCGGAGGGCCAGTCCCTACATTTAGCAATGCGCGGAGAGCCCAGTAAGCGTCCTTCGAGCGCCGAACTGACGGTGTTGCTGCTTCAGGAACTTCGCGCCGATCTGGTCGCGGTGCGCATCGCGCGCTATGACGCTGGCGTGTTCTTTGCCGAACTTGACCTCATGACCCCACAGGGTCAACGAGTCTTTGATTGTCGCCCGAGTGACGCCATTGCGATTGCCCTGCGATCATCTACTGCGGCGCCGCTGCTGATTGACGCGAAGATTCTCGACGACCTGGTCGCCTAGGCCTCCGCGAAAGAAAGCGCCACTACTTCGCCACCGCGGCGCTCGTTGGCGTTCTCATCGGAGATGCGCAGCAGCAGGGCAATCACGATGTAGTTCGCCACCAACGACGAACCACCGTAGGCCACGAAGGGCAACGTGATGCCGGTAAAGGGCACCAAGCGCAGGACGCCACCCATGATGAAGAAGGCCTGAAGTCCTACCGTGGCGGTCAAGCCGGTGGCGGCCAGGCGGACGAAGTCCGAGTGTGCTCGCTGCGCAATGGCGAAACCTTCGCCGACCATGACGGCAAACAGACTGACGAGGAGAATCACTCCCAAGAGCCCAAGCTCCTCGCCGATGGCCGCAAAGATCATGTCGGAGGTGATGAAGGGGATGCCACCTGATTGCCCGAGTCCGAGCCCCGTGCCAGTCACGCCACCGGCGGCGAGGGAGAACCAGCCATCAATCAACTGATGAGTGCGCGCCAAGTTCGACGCAGTCCAGGGGTTTAGCCACAGACTCACGCGGGACTGCACCTGCGGGAAAAGTAAGTATGCGCTGTAGCCGCCACCAGCGAAGAGGCCAGCGCCAAGAGCCATGTACGACGCACGGCCGGTAGCCAGCCAGAGCAAACTAAAGAACAGGACGAAGAGCATCATCGCAAAGCCGATGTCGTTCTCGGCTAGCAAGATCGCCACGGCGATGCCCCACGCCGCAAATATTGGCAGGAGAACGCGAGGCGGCACAATGAGGCGTCCCGCGAGACGCTGCGTAGGCGTCGACAAGATGGTTCGGTTGGCAGCAAAGTATGAGGCGAAAAAGAAGGCCAGCAAAATCTTCGCAATTTCAATCGGCTGGAACGAGATGGGGCCGATAGAGACCCACAAACGTGCGCCAAGGTTGTTGACGCCGATCTTTGGCACCAAAGGCAACAACATGAGAAGTATCGCCGTGGAGAGTGAAATGAATCGGTAGCGGTCCAGGTCGCGTGCGTTGCGCACAAAGAACAACGTGACCGCGACGGCAATGGCGCTCACCGCGTACCAGAGCGCCTGCTGCGACGCCAACGGGGGATTCCACCGCGAGATTTCAATAAAGCCAATGCCGTTCAACAAGGCCGACACCGGCAAGAGAATTTGTGAGGCCTTCGGTGCGAGCCAACGAACGATGAGGTGCATGGCCAGAGAAATGCCCACCATTGCGGCCAGAAAGAAATAGACGTTGGTCGGCATGGCACCGTGCGAGCCAAGCGACGCCAGTACGTAGAACCCCGCCACGATGACCCAGACCCCCAGTAGCAAAACGAGTTCGGTGGGTCGGTTTCGTGACGAATTGGTTACGGGCGAGCTGTTAGAAATTGCCAACGTTTAACCTGCCTCGAGTTCCTAGTGACCAGAGTAGCCCTACCATGGTGGCAACGGTTTCACCCCTGAGAGAAAGTACAAACTGTGTCGTTTGACGTGACCTCCTTCGGCCCCGAGCGCTTCTCGAGCCGCGAACTTTCTCGCCTCGAGTTTGGCGCTCGCCTCCTTGACCTTGCCGACGATAAGAACATGCCGCTGCTCGAGCGCTGCAAGTACGTGGCCATCTTCGCCGACATGATTGACGAGTTCTTCCAGGTGCGCGTCGTGAGTTTGGAAGACAAGGTTGCCGCCGGCGTCCAAACACCGTCGCTCGACGGTATGCGCCCACGTCAGCAGTTGGCCGCCATTCGTGAACGAGTCGTTTCTCTGGTGGAGCGTCAGGACCGCATTGTTTTGGACGACCTCCTGCCCAGTCTGGCGGCCAACGACATCACCATTGTGAAGGTGGCGTCCCTCGATGAGGCCGATCGCCAGGCGCTCATCTCCTACTTTGACGAGCACGTGTACCCAGTATTGACACCTCTCGCGGTGGACCCTGGCCACCCGTTCCCAATGATTTCGAACCTTTCGATCAACATTGCGGTGACGGTCTATGACCATGACACCAAGGAGGAGCGCAATGCTCGCATCAAGGTGCCGAACTCCATCGCTCGCTTTTTGCCCGTCAGCAACGGTCGTTACGTCTTGCTGGAAGACCTGATTATCGAGAATCTCTACCGCCTGTTCCCGGGCATGTCCGTGGGTCGCGCGGACTTGTTCCGCGTCACTCGCAACGCTGACCTGACGCTGCACGAGGACGAAGCCGACGACCTGATGGTGGCGCTGGAGGTCGAGTTGCGCCGCCGCCGCTTCGGTGAGGCTCTTCGCGTTGAGATTCAAAGTGGCATGTCGCACGATTTCCTCTCGTTGCTCCGCAGCGAACTCGACATCGACAAGTCGAACATCTACGTGACCGACGCACCTCTGGCGTTGCACGATCTGTGGAACTTGTACGGTATCGACCGTCCCGACTTGAAGGGCGACTCGTGGTCACCCCTTACGCCCAAGCGCCTGCTGAGCGGTGATCGCGTGGCGAACGTCTTTGACGCCATCAGCGAAGGCGACATTTTGCTGCACCACCCCTACGAATCATTCACTGACTCGGTCGAAGCCTTCGTTGCGCAGGCCGCGGCGGACCCCGCGGTGGTGGCAATCAAGCAGACTCTGTACCGCACGTCGGGTGACTCGCCGATTGTGGCGGCGTTGATTCGCGCCGCTGAGCAGGGTAAGCAAGTCGTGGCACTGGTTGAGCTCAAGGCGCGCTTTGACGAGGCCGCCAACATCAACTGGGCAAAGGCGCTCGAAGACGCCGGCGTGCACGTGGTGTACGGCATTGTTGGTCTCAAGACGCACTGCAAGACGATTTTGGTAGTGCGTAACGAGGGCGGAGCAACCGTTCGGTACGCGCACATCGCGAGTGGTAATTACAACTCGAAGACGGCCCGCGCGTACGAAGACTTCGGACTCTTGACCCGCGATCCCGTTATCACCCACGACGTTGGCGAATTGTTCAACTTCCTCACCGGGTTTGCCAAGAACGGAAACTACGAGAAGATTGTGGTGAGCCCGTACATGGTTCGTGACCGCATCATCGCGCTCATTAATCGTCAGGCGGAGCGTGGCAGTGACGGTCGCATCATGTTGAAGGTCAATGGACTTACCGACCCCGCCGTGATTGATGCGCTCTACGCGGCGTCCTCTGCAGGCGTCGAGATCCGTCTGATGGTGCGCACGTTGTGCTGCATTCGCCCCGGCGTGCCTGGTCTATCGGAGAACATCGCGGTGCACTCACTCGTTGGTGAGTTCTTGGAGCACTCGCGTGTCTTCGTATTCGGCCGCGAAGGCGACGAGTCGCACGCGGTCTACATGGGATCGGCCGACATGATGGAGCGCAACCTCGACCGCCGCGTGGAGGTCATTGTGCCGGTGGAGAACGACGCCATCCGCAAGGAGCTCGTTGAGGCGTTCGAAATCACCTGGCGCGACGACGTGTTCTCCTGGGTCCTTGGCACGGATCGTCGTTGGCGTCGCGTGCAGTCGGTGAATAACTTCGCCGCTCAGTCGGAATTCAAGCGTCTGGCTCTGGTGGAGTCGCGGTCTCGGTAACGGGACTGGGTGACTTTCGCAGTTGGAGGCTGGCATAGGCCGCTCCGCCAATAGGAATGGGAATCCAGAAGTTCACGAGTCGGTAGCTCAGTACGGCCAAAATGGCCTGTGAGTGAGGAACACCGAATCCAACGAGCGTTGGTATCAAGACGCCCTCGATGACGCCCAGGCCGGCTGGGGTGACAGGGATGGCGGCCAGAATGTTTGCGAGTCCGTAGGCAACCAGCAGGTCGACGGGTGAGATCACCGATCCAAAGGCCCATATGAACACCCAGAGGCACGCGGCATCGAGCATCCAGTTGAGGGCGGCCCACACCAAGGCAGTCCACAACGTGCGTCGTGAATTCATCAACAGTGTGATGCGTTCGGCGACCTTCGCCAAGAGGGCACTGATCTTTTCGGGATCGATGGCGGGAATTCGCTGGGCGAGTGCCCGCAGCCAGGCGTCCGCTCGTTGCTGACCTCGGGTGATCAACAAGATGGTGCCAAAGAAGGCCAAGAGCAGAAACACGCCGGCGAGCGCCGCAAACCCGTAGGCGGGATTAATGCCGTTCAGTGGAATTGAGATCACCAGCGCGAACCAGAACATGATGTTCAGAACGACGGCCGAACCCGCTCCCTGCGCTGCGAGACCGAAGGCGTTGGTGTCCTTGGGGACGTCGAGTTCATTGAAAATGCGGTAGGCGAGTGCGCCCGAAGGGGCGGCACCACCAGGCACCACGTGCCCAATGGCGAGGCCGGCGAGATTGACCCGCAAGACGTTAAATCGGTGGGGCGCAAACGGGTAGAGCACGGCGCGCGTCAGCTCGACGTAGGCGTAGATGGAGGCCATTTCGAGCAGTACGGCGAAGCCCACGATGAGGGGATTGAGCGCGGCGAGAAGGTGGAGCGAGTGGCGGGCCGAGGCGAATTGTGGGACAACTAGGTATTCCAGAACGAAGACTAAGCAACCCATCGACAGAATGATGCGAATCTCCCGGGGCATCGTGAGCTTGGTGGTGGAAAGTTTCTTCATGAGGTCAAATGCATTCCAGAACGGGTCACGTGCGGTGCGCAGGGCGAACGGGGAAAGTCTACCCATTTGACTAAGATTTCTTGGTGCCCACTCTGGTCGTTCTGCCTACCTACAACGAAGTGCTGAATATCGAAGCGATGCTTCGGGCACTTCGTGAGGTAACACCCGACGTCACGATTTTGGTGGTTGACGACTCATCGCCGGACGGTACCGCCGCGTTGGCCCGCCAAATCGCCAGCGAACTGGGCCAGATTGAGATTCTCGAGCGAAGCGTCAAGAACGGTTTGGGCGGCGCCTACCGTGCTGGTTTTGCCTGGGGCTTGGAACGCGACTACGACCGATTTGTCGAAATTGACTGCGACTTCTCGCACGATCCGCGGGTGCTTCCCGTTCTGCTGCGTGCGTCGCAGGATTTTGAAGTGGTTATTGGTTCTCGCTACGTGCGCGGCGGTTCGATTCCCAACTGGGCGTTGCGCCGACGCCTCTTGTCACGTGGTGGCAACCAGTACGCGTCACTCCTCCTTGGTTTGGGCGTAAAGGACTGCACCGCGGGATATCGCGTGTACCAGGCGTCGGCGCTCGAAAAGATTGACTACGCGTCGGTGCGCGCCGACGGATACGGATTTCAGATTGAAATGACCTACCGCGCTCGCCTGGGTGGGGCATCCATCGTCGAGGTCCCCATCTCGTTCTCTGACCGTGAACTTGGCGAGTCGAAGATGTCGGGTGCGATTGTCGCTGAGGCCCTGATGATGGTGACCAAGTGGGGCTGCCAGCGGCTTCTGCGCCGTTAGATCCGGTCCACCAGAACCGCGGCCAGGCAGCTGGCCAACTTATTACGAGTCTCTTCGCGCTCGGCGATCGGATCAGATTCCGACACGATGCCGGCACCGGCCCAAGCTTCAAACGATGCACCACTGATCATGACGCCTCGGATGCCGATCCACCACGCACCATCGCCCTCAGCATCAATCCAACCCACTGGGCCTGCGTAATGGCCTCGATCGCGGGTCTCAAGTTGTGCAATCAAAGCCGCGGCGTCCAACCGGGGGAGTCCCCCAACGGCAGCGGTGGGGTGCAGCGCGGCGACTAACTCAAGTGCGGTGGGTGCCTGCTTGCTCGAGGTGCCCCGAATCCACGTGCCAAGGTGGGCGACTGTGCGCAGTGCCACGATCGAGGGGTGCTCATCGGCATCCACGGAGTCGAAATAGGGGGCAAGGGCAGCCGCTACTTCGTTTGCCACGATGTGATGCTCGTGGAGATTCTTGGCGCTGCCTAGCAACCACGCCTGATAGTCGTGTGGGCGCACGTCGGGCGGAAGCGCAATAGTGCCGGCCAGGGGATGGCACAGGGCGGTGTTGTCGGTGCGAGAGACCAGGAGCTCGGGGCTCGCCCCCACGAAGCGCCGGCCATCCGGCAGTGGCGTGGCGTAGATGGCGCACTGCGGCTCGCGACGGTGAAGCCGGTGGGCGACTGCTGCAGGGTCAATGGGCCAGTCCACGGTGCCCTGCACCGATCGCGCGAGGACAACCTTGGTCAGGCGCTGGCTGCGAAGGTCCTCGACTGCCACGGCGACACTGTGGGCGTACTCATCACCTGAGGGCTGATAGGCCATGGAAACGGCAACTTGCGTTTCTTGGCTCGGGAGCTCGAGGTCGGCAATGATGTCCTCGAGTGGTGGCGCCACTTCGCTGGTGGTGATCCACGTACCTAGCTGAGGAAAGTGGCTGACCATGATGTGCGCGACATGTAAAGAAGATCTGGCCGCCCGCTCGAACGGCAACGTGCCGAAGGCCACGATGCCCGTACCGGCCGGACCCTTCACACCTTCAATGACGTGTCCGGCAAAGAAATCTGCCTGATTGGGGAGGTCGACGAGTCCTCGGGGCAGGTCGATCGCAATGGCCACGCCACCGAGCCCAACTCGAAAGGAATCCGCATCCTCGAGCAGATATCCATGACGAGCTCCCGCGGCGCGAAGAACTTGGATGTCGAATCCCGTCAGCGGGCGGCGAGTGAACTTCATTCGCCGCGTGTCGCCACGAACTGTTGGCTGAGACCACCCATGACGTAGCGGTGATTCACCGCCACAAAGCCCGCTCGGTTCATCTGGGCCACCATCTCCGCCAGCGGAGGGAGGTACGCGGTTGATTTTGGAAGGTACTTGTACGCGTTGCGGTCACTCAGCAGACCGCCAATAAAGGGCACCGCACGACGAAACCAGAGGCGAAACCCGAGGCGCCAGAGTCCGGAGGTCGGTTCTGCCACCTCAAGAATTGACAGGCGGCCACCGGGGCGGACCACGCGCCCCATTTCGCGGATGGTCCCCTCGAGGTCGGTGAAGTTTCGTAGGGCGTAGCCGCAGGTGACGCCGTCGAACGAGGCGGTCGCAAAGGGCAAGTGGAGCGCATCTGCCTGTACGCGCTCCGGCATGTCGTGGCCATTGTCGAGCATGCCGAAACTCAAGTCGGTGGCAACGGGGTAGTGGCCCTGGGCGGTGAGCTCTCGGGTGAAGTCGCCGGTTCCAGCGGCGATATCGACGACAAGGGACCCTGGGACGAGGCGGAGATCGCGAACGCACTTGCGGCGCCACCGTCGGTCAAGGCCAAAGGTCATGATTTTGTTGAGGAATTCGTAGCGGGGCGCGATAGCGTCAAACATGGCACGGACGGCGCGAGTCTTTTCCTCGCCCTGGGGGAGTACGTTGCTGTTCATGCGGGGGCTCCGATAGGCGAAAAATGGCTACAGAAGGTCCGAAGCACTCAGCAATTCTACCGAGGTGAACTTTTTTTCAAACCTCGACCCATAGACTTTGGTCATGGATCCACACCAGGACGAGCACCACCGGCAAATCACTGACGGCTGGTTTCGTGCGGCCGTTTTCGGCATTTCTGATGGCCTCGTGACGAACACGTCGTTCATCTTGGGCTTTGCGGGCGCGTCGCCGGGACACAGTGTTGTGCGCGTTGCCGGTATTGCGGCACTGATTGCTGGCGGCTTCTCCATGGGCAGTGGTGAATACCTGTCGGTGAAGGCGCAGCGAGAATTGCTGGAGTACGAGATTGAAGTGGAGCGCCAGGCGCTGGCGGCCAATCCGGAGGGGGAGCGGCTCGAACTCCGCCAGATTTTTCTTGACCGGGGCATTGATGAGGATCTCGCTGAGCGACTCTCTACCGACTTGATGCGCGACCCCGATTTGGCGCTTCGCACCCACGCTCGTGAAGAACTAGGTATCGACCCGTCCGCTGTCGGTAGTCAGTGGTCCGCAGCGCTCTCGTCACTCTTTTGCTTCGCGATCGGTGCGTTTGTGCCACTGGTGCCGTGGCTGGTCTCGTCGCACGGCAACCCGGTCTGGTGGTCGGTCGGTCTCGCGGCGGCAGCTTCGGCCATTGTGGGCGGGGCCGTTGGCTGGTTCAGTCGACGCGGTCTCGTTCGCTGGGCGCTGCAGCAGTTGACCGTTACCGGGTTAGCGGCGGCCGTCACCTACTTGGTCGGTCACGTCGTCGGCCACTAATCGTTTGCGAAGTGCAGAAGTAAATCTTCTCGCTCGAGCGTAAAGCCGGTCTCGTGATAAAGCCGAAGAGCATCTTCGTTGCTGGCGTCTACGAACAGGATTGATCGCTTGACACCCTTTTGGCGAAGTGCACGTAAGCCAACGTGCAACATGGTTCGACCAAGTCCGCGACCCTGGAACGCGGGGTCAACGGAAAGCACGTAGATTTCGCCGAGCCGTTCGCGATAGAGCTCGTGCACCTTGGTCCAGCAAGTTGCGGCGATGACCCCACCGATGTCGAGCAGGAGAAACCCTGAGGGGTCAAACCACGGCTCGTTGATTCGCCCACGGAGGTCGTCAATATGCCAGGCGCCCTGTTCGGGGTGATTGGTGAATGCGGCGTTGTTCTGTTCGAGCCACTTCGTCTCGTCAACGCCGGGCACGAACGAGCGAATGATCGTTCCTTCGGGCACGAAGGGAGAGAGATCAGGAATCTCCAGGCTCAAGACTTGGAGTCGCCGCACCACCCGCCCGGTGCTGCTGCTGTCGTCACGAATCCACCAGTGCACGTGCGGGTGGACGGCGAGCACGGCGACGCGGAGTTCGTCATCAAAACCCCCACCGCACAGTTCAATTGTGGGGATCACTCCGTACTCGAGAACGGCGTACTGAATGAGGCGTCCCTCGGAACGTCGGAGCCAGTGTTCCGCGTGCCAGCCATGGACGACACCGCGACGTCGGGTTTCATCAAGGGCTTCTCGACCAGTCGCAGTTTCGGTTCGGTTGATGAGGTCGAGAACCTCGAGGCGCTCGGTGTCGGTGAGCGCGTCGGAACGCTGCCATGGCGACACGGACTAGCGCACCCGTCCGGCGACACGATTGAGGCGGCGAAGCAGGGTTCCGATAGTGCGCTCGGCGGCGACGAGCTCGGTGTAGACGTCGCCCTCCATCGCGGGTCCGTCGGTTTCGACGAGTGCGGTGATTCGCGTGGATATTTCGCTCAGGGAGGAGGTAATGGTGTTCAGCTCGGTGGCGGCGCTCATGAGTGGCTCTCTGAATAGGCGAAGGTCTGTGGCAATTACTGTAATGGTCGATGACCACTCTTTCCGACTCAGATCAGCGATTCACTCTCTCGTGGACAGGAATTGTCTGTTCTGGTGCCGACGCGTACGGATTCCTACAAGGACAAGTAACCGGCGATATTGTCGGGAAGCAAGCGATGGGTCTGATTCTGACACCGGCGAGTGACGTGATTTCGAACTACTGGGCCACCTTTGATGGGCATCGAGTAACCCTGAACGTGCGGAGCGAACTCGTTGATGTGGTCCTCGCACGGCTGCGTCGTTTCAAACTCCGCAGTCAGTTGGAGATTGAAGCGACTGAGCCGACTCTGCAGCCCTATGCGACGGCGACGGAGCAGGTTGCCGTAGGTATACCGGGTCCGCTCGAATTCGCCGGTGGTTTCTCGCCGCACTCGTTCGGCGCAGCGTTTGTTCGTGACAATGTCTCCTTTACCAAGGGGTGCTTCACCGGTCAGGAGTTGGTGGGCCGGCTTGACGCTCGAGGCGCCAACGTTCCGTATCGCCTCGCGATTGTCGAGGCCCAGGATCTGAGCATCGCGGAGTCCGAGATTGCGAAGTTTGGACCTTCGGGTGAGGCGGCGCTTCAGAGAGTGTGTACGACAGCGTCGCTCACACCACTGAAAGCAATGGCAATGGTGCACCGCAGCATGCTGGACGCCGAGTCGGCTATCCGTGTTGAGGCTGTTCAGTAGCTAGCGAATTAGGGCTGGTAGCGACGGAAAATAACACTGCCGTTGTGACCGCCAAAGCCGAAGCTGTTCGACAAGATGACGTCGACATCCGCCTTGACGGGCGTTGAAAGCACAACGTCGAGATCGATAGCGGGGTCAACTTCTGTCGTGCCGGCGGTCGGCGGAATGACCTGGTTCAACAGTGTCTGAACCGAGACAACACCTTCGAGTGCGCCCGCCGCTCCAAGTGAGTGGCCAAGGTGGCCCTTCACCGACGTAACGAGTGGTCGGTGCGATCCGAAGACCCGACGGACCGCAATTGATTCGGCGAGGTCGTTGAGTGGCGTTGACGTACCGTGCGCATTGATGTGCGACACGTCGGCCGCCGTAATGTCGGCGTCAGCCAGCGCGGTCTCCATGCAGCGCACGGCGCCGTTACCCTCGGGGTCTGGTGCGGTGATGTGGTACGAGTCAGCGGTCGACGCCGCGCCAATAACTTCAGCGAGAATCGTGGCGCCACGCGCGTGAGCGTGGTCCCAGTCCTCCAGGATCAAAACGCCAGCCCCTTCGCCCATCACGAAACCATTGCGGTGCGTGTCAAAGGGACGTGAGAACTCCTCATTGGAGAGTGCGGTCATGTTGCGGAATCCCGCTTCAGCGATTTCGACCATGACGGCCTCGGCGCCACCGGCGACCGCCACCGTTGAACGACCGGACGCCACCATACGGGCCGCATTGCCAATGGCGTGCGTGCCCGCGGCACAGGCGGTGGTCACAGTCTCGCAGGGCCCACCAAGTCCGAGTCGCATCGACACTGCAGCCGTTGCGGCGTTCGGCATCATCATTGGCACCATGAAGGGTGAAACGCGGTTGGCGCCCTTTTCGTTCAGGACGCGCACCTGCTCAAGCACAGTTTGCAGGCCGCCAATACCGCTGGTAACAACACAACCGGCGTCGAGCAGAGGCCCCGTTAGGCCACTCATTGCCCAGGCCTCGTTCGCAGCCATGAGCGCGTACAAGGTGAACGGGTCGAGGCGACGAAGGTCTTTTGGTCCGCCGATGTGATTGGCGTCAAATGGTGCGAGTCGCTTCGACGCTGGCGCAGTCGACTGCTGAAGTGCGTTCCACAGCGCGTCGACACCTACACCAGCGCACGACAGTGCACCGATGCCGACGACGGCAACGCGGCGCCCCTGAAGGGGGCCGTTGGGCGTAACTGCTACGCGCACTTAGAGCTTTGCGTAGATGAGCTCGAATGCGCCACCAACGGTGGTGATGTCCTTGAGCTCGTCTTCGCCGACTTCGATGTCGAAGGTTTCTTCGAGTGCCATGACGAGCTCGACGAGGTCGAGGCTGTCAGCGCCGAGGTCTTCAAAAGAAGCTTCCATCGTCACCTTTGAGGCGTCGACGGCGAGAACTTCTACTGCGTTTTCCTGAAACTTAGCGAATGCTTCGTTGCGGTCCATGGTGTAACCCTTTCGGTTTGTCTCGGATAATCCTAGCCAACGCGACGGCAAAATTTCGGCTTACAGACCCATCGCAAGGCCGCCGTCAACGGCAATAACTTGACCCGTCAAGTAACGACTGTGGTTACTCGTGAGAAACCCGACAACACCGGCGATGTCATCTACCTGACCAGTCCGACCCATCGGAATCATCTTCATCAAGTCATCGCTCGTGGCACCAAGGTCACTCGTCATTTCGGTATCAATGAATCCTGGTGCGACCACGTTCACGGTCACGCCACGCGAAGCAACTTCACGAGCAAGAGAGCGGGCAAGTCCTACGAGTCCCGCCTTCGATGCGGCGTAGTTCGCCTGACCGGGCACGCCATAGAAGGGACTGATCGATGAGATGAACACGATGGAGCCTTGGCGGGCACGAATCATCGAAGACAAAACGCTGCGAGCGCAAAAGAAGGCACCATCAAGGTTGATCGACAACACGTTGCGCCACTGATCGTCGGACATCCGCATGGCCAAGCCGTCTTCCGTGATCCCAGCGTTAACAATCATCGCGTCAACGGGCCCAAACTGCTCAATGGCTGACTTGACGGCAGACGTCACTTGTTCCGAGTTTGAGACGTCAACACTGAGAGAGAGGGCGCAGCCCTCGGGGGCGGCGCCGGAACGTGAGAGCGCGACGACACGGTCACCCGCATCGATGAACTGCTGCGCGATCGCGGCGCCAATGCCTCGACTCGCGCCGGTAACGATGATGTGCTTGCTCATAGGACATACTCCTTCATTTCGGCGTATGAGGCCGGTGCCGCTTGTTCGGCAAAATCGCGAATGCGCTTGGTGAGTCCGGTGAGTACTGACCCCGGCGCCAACTCAATCGTCTTGGTAACTTCTTCAGGCAATGCCAGTGTTGCGTCCAGAAATTCAACGGGCGAGGTGAGCTGACGTGACAACAGTTCTTGCCACTCGTTGGCCTCGGTGTGCACGCGACCATCAACGTTGGCGATAAGCACGTGCTCGGTCGTACCCCAGGTCGTTGTGGCGAGTGCCTCGTCGAGGCGTTCCTGCGCTGAGGACATGAGTGGCGAATGAAACGCGCCTCCGACGGGTAGCGGTGTTGCGCGCTTCCAGCCAAGCTCCTTGTGTTGCTCAAGCACGACGGCCAAGCCATCTGCGGTGCCACTCAACACAATTTGACCGGTGCCGTTGATGTTGGCGACCCACACGTTCTCGAGGGCATCGAGTTGCGCGCGCGTCGCGACATCGCCGCCCATGACTGCCACCATCGTTCCCGCGGTCCTTTCGGCGGCATCCGCCATAGCGGCGCCGCGAATGCCGATGAGGCGAGCACCTTCAGAGACGGTGAGCAGACCAGCTGCGGTCAAGGCGGAAAACTCGCCCAAACTGTGTCCGAGGAGATATTTCGGGCGACGACCCTGTGAAATTAAGTCGTGCCACGAAATCATGGAGAGCGCAAATGTCGCGATTTGGGCCCGGTCGGTGCGAACGACGTCCTCGGTTGGCGTATCGAGCAGGAGGGTCGCGACATCCATTCCACTTGCGGCACTGATCTCATCGAGAAGGTGCCAGTGGGGCGAGTCGCGCCATGGTTCGCCTGCGCCTCCGGTGATGGAGCCTTGACCGGGGAAGAGGGCAACCGTGTCGCTGATAAGGGGATGCGCTGAAGTCATGCGTCAACGCTAACAGCGCACCTCGTGCGATTCGCGAACGTTCGCGACCTCATGTTGCAGCGTGCCCAGAGTGGGACTCGAACCCACACGCCCTCTCGAGCAAAGGATTTTGAGTCCTCCGCGTCTGCCATTCCGCCATCCGGGCTGCTTTTCTACGCTATCAGCAACCGTAAGGTGGGTGTGTGCGTCTTGAACTTCGGTCTTTCGATGTGACCCTAAGCGCTCCTGTATTCGCGTCATCGCAGACGCACAACGTCCGAACGCATCTTCTCCTGCGCCTAGAGCATGCTGGCATTGTTGGTTGGGGAGAAGTGTCGCCACAGCCCCTTGCCCTCAACGGCGATCCCTCGATCGCCGAAGTGATTGATGAGCTAGTCACCGTGATGGTGCCGACCTTTATGTCAGCGTGCAACCGAGAGGGTGAAGTTCCCCACTGGAGCCGAGTTACGAGATTCCAGGGTTCGCGCGCGGCCTCACCTACTGCCGCAGCCCTCGTGGAGTCAGCAACTCTGGACTGGACTTTGCGTCAGGAGCGTCGAGGGATTCTCGACCTCTGGCCCGTCGTCCACAACACACCGACCATGGTGTCGTTGCCGGCCGACGTATCACAGTGGGTTGTCCCCGACTGCAGCGCGCAGGTTCGTTGGAAGGCGTCACCAGCGCCGATTGATCCCGCGGTAGTTGAGGCGCTGACAGCGCTCGCCGTGCCGGTGCTCCTTGACTACAACTGCTCCCTACCGGCGCGAGAAGACATCTACCACCACCTCAACCAGCTGGCCTCGGTGCCCATTGCCGCCATCGAGCAACCGTTTCAACCGGGCAATGTTGTGGATCACGCACTGCTGGCGAAAGACATCGACGTGTCACTCTCGCTCGACGAAGGTATTCGCTCTCGACGAGACGTGGAGAACGTTGCACGATACGACGCCGCCTCACTGATCTGTATTAAACCCGCGCGCGTTGGTGGGCTCAGCGTGGCTCGGACGTGCGCCACGCGGGCACTGGAGCTCGGCATTACCCCGTACCTCGGCGGCTTTTTCGAGTCACCTCTTGGTCGGATCGTGAATGCCGCACTCGCTCGAACGTGCGTTGCGGCCCCCAGCGACATTGGACGCGTCGTGTTTCTAGAAAATGATGAATGGCGTGGCGACAACGTCGGTGTGGGTATTTCGCCGACAGAGTCCCTTTGGGAGCGGTCTCAGCCCATCTTCGACCACGCAGTGCAGGCGTAAGGTGCTCGGCATGAGTGATCGTTCCAAACAGAGGCAATTACAGGACATTCAGCGCCGCCTGATGGCAGCGAGAGAGAGCCGCGCAGTTTTGGAAGAGCAGGTCGCGGTCTGGAATGAAACGCTCGATGAGGCGAGAATTCGCTCACTGGTCTCGGAGACCCCTCAACTTACGGCAGAATATAACGAACTATCAAAACATGTGGTGGCGGCGACAACAGAGTTGGCGCGTCGGATTCAAGAAGTGCAGAATCTGACGGCTGAGCGCGACGAGTTGCTACGACAGTGGGTTCCGAAGGGCTAATTACATGGAAAAGCGCGTTGTTATCGCCGATGATGAGTCGATTATCCGACTGGACCTGAAAGAAATTCTCGAGTCGGACAACTATCTCGTGGTGGGTGAGGCTGCCAATGGTGACGACGCCCTTGCCATGATCAACGAATTTAAGCCCGACCTGGCCTTGCTCGACATCAAAATGCCTGGCCTCGACGGCATCGCCGTCGCGAAGGCTGTGCAGGGGAGCGAGACGCAGGTTGTGCTGCTTACGGCGTTCTCACAGCGTTCACTTATTGAGAGCGCTCGCGACGCCGGCGTCGTTGCCTACCTGGTGAAGCCATTTCGTTCGTCAGAAATCTTGCCCAAGCTGGCCGCCATCGTGAACCCGAACGGCGACCACACCGAGATTGCCGAACCGGGAATCGCCGACGACAAGATTGAAACGCGCGAGATTGTCCAGCGCGCCAAGGAAACGCTGATGCGCGAGCGTGGTCTCGATGAACCAGCCGCATTCGAACTGATTCAGCAGTCGGCGATGCGCGGCCGCACCCGCATGCGTGACATCGCGCAGCAGATTTTGAAGGGCGACTTCGTTGGCTAAGGCCGAAGAGCAGAGGCCACTCCTCCTGCTCGATGGGATGTCGCTGGCGTTCCGTGCCTTTTATGCGCTGTCGACCGACATCGCCACCTCAGGTGGCTTAGTCACCAACGCGCTGCATGGTTTTGCGTCGATGTTGCTGTCGTTGATTCGCTCACAGCAACCAGGATCTGTGGCGGTTGCCTTCGACTTGCCGGGTGGGACATTCCGCGACGCGATGACGGAGGACTACAAGGGCGGTCGGGCCGAAACTCCGGTCGAAATCGAGCACCAGTTTGCGCTCATTCGCGAGCTGTGTGAGGTGTTTCACATTCCCGTCGTCAGCCTGCCTGGCTATGAGGCCGACGATGTTTTGGCAACCTTGGCGACCAAGGCTCGAGATGCCAAGCAGCCGGTCATTGTCGTCACTGGAGACCGCGACTCCTTTCAGTTGGTGGAAGACCCGTACGTTCGCGTGCTGTACAACCGCCGAGGCGTGTCGGACTATTCGCTCTACGACGAGGCAGGCATTTTTGAACGATGCGGCATCGAGCCCCAGCGCTACCCGCTGCTGGCCGCACTACGCGGTGACACCTCCGACAACTTGCCAGGTGTGCCTGGCGTGGGGGAGAAGACAGCGGCAAAGCTGTTCGCAACCTACAAGGACTTTGACGATCTCTACGCTCACGTCGATACGCTGACGCCGAAGCTCCGGGAGAATCTCGTCACTTACGAAGAGCGGGCTCGTCAAAATGAGCGCATCATGCTCCTCGTGCGTGATGTTCCCCTCGACGTAACCCCCGAGCAGCTCGTGGTGGGCGGTTGGGATCGCGGTGAAGTCGCGGCCTTTTTCGAGCGATACGAAATGAACGCCATGCGGGCTCGGTTCGAAAAGGTCATGGCCGAGGGCCTTCTTGGTGGCGCGAGCGCCTCGACGACTGCCGTGCCAGCGAAGGTTGCAGTCTCGGCACCGTCGTGGAGCCGTGTCGCAACCGTGGCGGACGTTACCGAAAATGCAGTTCTGATTGCCCAACGAGGTGACCGGTTGGTCATTGGCGCACTCTCAGGCGGTAATGCATTCGTGGGAACCAAGGAAGAGGTTCTGGCGGCATTGGCAACGCGAACGCTCTTTGGGCACGATGTGAAGAAGTTTGTCCGCGCCTGCGAGGAGCGGGGGGTGCCGTCGGGCACCCTGGGCGACGACGTCGCAATTATGGCGTTCTTGGTGGACGCTACGGCGGGTCGCTACGAACTCGATGACCTGGCGCTGCGGTATCTGGGTGAAGCCAATGCCGATGTTGCCCCGTCGTTGTTCGATGCGCCAAACGACGACAACTCGTTGATCGCTGACCTCGGTGTGTTGTGGCGCGTTCGCGAAGCGCTTTTGGCCGAAGTGGCGACGTGGGACGTTGAGGGCGTGTACCGCTCGATTGAGTTGCCATTGGTGGCGGTTCTCGGTCGCATGGAAGCGCGTGGCATCAGCGTTGATGTTGAGATGCTGCGTCGGATTTGTGAAGAATTCACCGCAGAAGCCGGTTCGCTTGATGCGGAGATCCAAGAAATTGCCGGTCACTCTTTCAAGGTCAATTCGCCGAGCCAACTGGCGGTCGTTCTCTTCGAGGAACTTGGGCTGCAGCACGGAAAGAAGACCAAAACCGGCTACTCAACTGACGCCACGACCCTTGAGGCCATCGCGAACGATCACGTCATCGTGCCAAAGGTGTTGCGCTATCGCGAAGTCGAGAAACTGCGCTCAACCTACGGCCTTCCTCTGATTGATGCGGTTGGTAGCGATGGGCGTATTCATGCCACGTTCCAGCAAACGGTCGCTCGGACGGGCCGACTGAGTTCGGAAAACCCCAATCTGCACAACATTCCGGTCCGGACCGCCGAAGGGCGACGACTGCGAGTGGCGTTTGTGCCACGTCCGACGTGGTCGTTGTGCGTGGCTGACTACGACCAGATTGAACTACGAATCCTTGCTCATCTCTCACACGATGCAGGGCTGCAGGCCGCCTTCTCCTCGGGTGAAGATGTGCACCGCAGCATCGCGGCTTCCGTCTTTGGCGTTGCGGCGGGTGAGATCACTCACGAACAGCGCGAACAAGCCAAGGCGGTCTCCTACGGCTTGGCTTACGGCATGGAAGCCTTTGGGCTTAGTCAGCGTTTGGGCATCTCGGTCGGCGCCGCGAAGGACATTATGGAGCGGTACTTCGCGGGCTTCCCGTCGATCAAGGCGTACATGGACGAGACAATTTCTCAGATTCGTGCGCAGGGGTACTCTCGGACCGAGTTTGGACGGATCCGTCCGTTCCCGGATCTGCTCACAGCGGTTGGGCCGGCGCGGGCCGCAGCCGAACGTCAGGCAATGAATGCGGGCATCCAGGGGTTGGCCGCCGACATATTCAAGTCCGCCTTAGTACGGCTCGATCAGCGTTTGACCGCGGAAGGCCTGCAAGCTCGTCTGGTGCTGCAAGTTCACGATGAAGTGTTGGTGGAAGCGCCGGCGGAGGAGCACGATCGGGTTGAGTTGGCCGTGCAGGAGTCGCTAACGAGCGTCGCGTCATTGACGGTGCCGTTGGTGGTGTCGCTGTCGTGGGGCCAAAATTGGGCCACCGCGAAGGGGTAGTTCTCAACTGATAGCATTAACAGTCCCGAAAGAACACAGGTCTTTCGGGGTTCCTACTGTCTAGTTGGCCCCTGTGTGGTTGCATGAAAGTTGTTTGTATGTCGGAAGGCAAAGTCCTCCTCTCTCCCGTTCAGATGGGAACCTTCGACGCCGAAGGAAATTACGTCCCTCGCGTCATCACCGAAGACAACTTGGTCGGTACCGACCTGACGTCTCTCGTTGAGAACTCCGTTCTTGAATTCGAAGACGGCGACCTGGTCACCGGTACCGTCGTGCAGATCAGCCACGACGAAGTGCTGCTGGACATTGGTTTCAAGTCCGAGGGTGTTATCCCCGGTCGCGAGCTCTCCATTCGCAACGATGTTGACCCCAGCGAAATTGTTTCGCTCGGTGAGCGCATCGAGTGCCTCGTCCTCCAGAAGGAAGACAAGGAGGGGCGTCTCGTCCTTTCCAAGAAGCGCGCACAGTACGAGAAGGCCTGGGCCAACATCGAAGAGGTCAAGAACCGCGACGAAATGGTGCAGGGCGTTGTTATCGAAGTCGTCAAGGGCGGCTTGATCGTCGACATCGGTCTGCGTGGCTTCCTGCCCGCTTCCTTGGTCGAGTTGCGCCGCGTTCGCGAGCTGCAGCCCTACATCGGCAAGACCGTTGAGGCCAAGATTATTGAGCTCGACCGCAACCGCAACAACGTGGTCCTGTCACGTCGCGCCTGGCTCGAAGAGAACCAGAAGGAACAGCGCGGCGACTTCCTCAACAACCTCAAGCCAGGTGAGCGTCGTCACGGTGTTATCTCCTCGGTCGTCAACTTCGGTGCCTTCGTGGACCTGGGCGGCATGGACGGCCTCATTCACGTCTCCGAGCTCAGCTGGAAGCACATCGACCACCCGAACCAGGTTGTTGCTGTCGGCGACGAGGTCGACGTCGAAGTCCTCGACGTGGACTTCTCGAAGGAGCGCATCTCCCTTTCGCTCAAGGCGACGCAGTCGGACCCATGGCAGGTATTTGCCGACGGTCACGCTGTGAACCAGTTGGTCTACGGTCGCGTCACCAAGCTGGTGCCATTCGGTGCGTTCGTCCAGGTGGGCGACGGCATCGAAGGCCTCGTGCACATCTCGGAGCTCGCTGCCCACCACGTTGAGTCGCCAGAGCAGGTTGTTACCGCTGGTGAAGAGCTCTGGGTCAAGATCATTGAGCTCGACACCGCTCGTCGTCGCATCTCGCTGTCGGTCAAGCAGGCCGCTGAGGGTGGCGAAGTGTCGCAGGAGTACCGTGAGGCCTTTGGTTCACACGCCTACGACGCTGAAGGTAACTACATCGGTGGCCTCGAGTTCGGTGAGTTCACTCCCGAGACCGAAGCACAGGCTGCTTGGGCTGAGTACGCAACCGAGGTTGCGCCAAAGTCCGACGAGGCTGACGCCGAAGGCACTGCTGAATAGCACTGTTGTTCGAATCAACCCGCCGGTCGCCACGTGCGGCCGGCGGGTTTTTTCATTGCACGGCGATGTGGTGAACTCGGTACGGTGGAGACGTGAAAATTATTGTGACCGGTGGCATTGGTTCGGGCAAAAGTACCCTTTTGGCGCTGGCCCGCGACCGTGGCTTTACAACCATTGATGCCGACGACATCTCTCACGAACTCTCGGTTCCCGGTGGGCCATTGTTCCGCGTCATCGTTGACGCTTTTGGCGCGGGCGTGATCCGCGACGGGGTACTCGATCGCAAGTTTCTGGCCTCGCTCGTGTTCGGCAATTCTGACAACTTGGTTCGACTCAATGGCCTGACCCACCCCATCATCGGTCAGGAGATGAAGCGCCGGCTGGACGCGGCGGTGACGTCGGCCTTCGTCGCGATTCCTTTGTTGCGACCGACGCATCGTACGGAACTGAACTGCGATGAGGTCTGGGCGGTCATTGTCGATCCCGCCACGGCACTTCGCCGTCTCGTCGAGACTCGTGGCATGGATTCCGAAGACGCTGCTCGACGCATGGGCTCCCAGGTCTCCAATGAAGCGCGCTCGGCACTGGCCGACGTGACGCTGGTGAATGATGGCACCGAAGAGGAACTCAAGGAGCGCTTCGATGCACTCGTTGCCGAGCGGGGACTGTGATGACGCTCTTTCAGGTGGAGTCTCCGTTTAAGCCATCGGGCGACCAGCCCAAGGCCATCGCAACACTCGCTCAGGGAGTGCGCGACGGCCTCCGGTACCAAACGTTGGAGGGCATTACCGGGTCAGGCAAGACGGCAACCATTGCGTGGCTCGTGGAGCAAGTGCAACGCCCGACGTTGATTCTTGAACCGAACAAGTCGTTAGCCGCACAGTTGGCGTCAGAGCTGAAGGAGATGCTGCCGAACAACCGCGTGGAGTTCTTCGTCTCCTACTACGACTACTACCAACCCGAGGCCTACATTCCACGGACTGATACGTTCATCGAGAAGGACTCGGCGGTGAATGAGGAGATTGACCGGTTGCGGCACTCCGCGACTTCGTCGCTGTTGACGCATCGCGACACCATTGTGGTTGCCTCGGTCAGTTGTATCTATGGTTTGGGGTCGCCCCTCGAATACCGCGAGCGCATGCTGCGCTTCGAGGTGGGTATGGAAATCGACCAGCGGCAGTTGCTGCGGCGTCTGGTGGAGATGCAGTACGCCCGAAACGAACTCGTGCTCGATCGCGGCACGTTCCGCGTGAAGGGCGACACGATGGAGTTGCAGCCGGCATATTCCAACGAGGCCATTCGCTTGTCGTTCTTTGGCGATGAAATTGAGGAAATTCGCTTCTTCCACCCCGTCACCATGGAGGAGAAGGGCAAGGTCGACGACGTCACGCTCTTTGCGGCGTCCCACTACGCCACTAGCGCCGAGACATTGCAGCGCGCCTGTCGGTCAATCGAGGAGGAACTGCACGTCCAGTTGGCTCACTTTCAGGCGGAGGGCAAACTTCTCGAGGCCCAGCGACTCCGGTCTCGCACGGAACACGACCTCGAAATGCTCGAGGAAACGGGACTGTGCGCGGGTGTCGAGAACTACTCGGCTCATCTTGATGGACGCGCCCCGGGTGAGCGCCCCTACACATTGCTGGACTACTTCCCGTCTGACATGCTCGTGGTCATCGATGAGAGCCACGTCGCGGTGCCTCAGGTACGGGGCCAATATGCCGGTGACCGAAGCCGGAAAGAGACGCTGGTGGAGCACGGTTTCCGCTTGCCGAGCGCCATGGACAACCGGCCATTGAACTTCGAGGAGTTCATGGACTTGGTTCCCCAGATGGTGTTCGTGTCGGCGACCCCTGGGCCCTACGAGATCGAACACTCCGACCAGATTGCTGAACAGGTGATTCGCCCCACCGGACTGCTGGACCCACTGATTCACGTGATTCCAACCAAGAATCAAATCGATGACCTGCGATCGCGCCTTGATGTCGTCATTAAGCGCTCGGAGCGCGCAATCATCACGACGCTTACCAAGAAGATGTCCGAGGACTTAACGACCTATTTGGTCAAAGCCGGGTACCGGGTGCAGTATCTGCATTCCGACATTGACACGATTCAGCGAATCGAAATCTTGCGATCCCTTCGCCTCGGAGAGTTTGACATTTTGGTGGGCATCAACCTTCTTCGAGAGGGCCTGGACCTCCCCGAGGTATCGCTGGTGGCGATCTTGGACGCGGACAAGGAGGGTTTCCTGCGTTCACGTTCAGCTCTCATTCAAACCATCGGTCGCGCTGCCCGTAACGCCAACGGTGAAGCCGTGCTCTACGCCGACAAGATCACCGACTCAATGCGCGACGCAATATCGGTGACGCAACGGCGACGTCAGACCCAGATTGCCTACAACGAAGAGCGTGGTATTACGCCTACGACCGTTACGAAGAACGTTGCCGACATCCTCGGTCGTCTTCGCTCGGAGTCGGCTCCGGTGCCAACTAACAAGGTGCACGGCATCTCGTCGCTAGAAACAGTGCAGGCTGATGACCTGCACCTCGAGATTGCCCGAGTGGAGGCCGCCATGCTCAAAGCGGCCTCGGAGCTGCAGTTCGAAGAGGCCGCAGCACTGCGCGACTATTTGCACACCTTGCAACTTCAGGGCCTGAACGTACCCCCACCGCGTAGTGACGAACTGGACTAACCGGTAGATTTTGTAGTCATGGCGTCCACAATCCGCATCCAAGGCGCCAAGGTGCACAATCTGAAGAATCTCTCGCTGGAGATACCACGGGACAAGTTGGTGGTGTTCACCGGTCTGTCGGGCTCAGGTAAGTCATCCTTGGCATTCGACACTATTTACGCCGAAGGCCAGCGCCGCTACGTGGAGAGTCTTTCTGCCTACGCTCGGCAATTCCTTGGCCAGATGGATAAGCCGGACGTTGAGTTCATTGAGGGCCTGTCACCGGCGATTTCGATTGACCAGAAGACGGCCTCGCGCAATCCGCGGTCGACGGTCGGCACCATTACCGAGATTCACGACTACCTCCGCCTGCTCTTTGCGCGCATTGGTATCGTGCACTGCCACAAGTGCGGTAAGCCGGTATCACGCCAGACGCCTCAGCAGATTGTTGACCAGGTGCTCTCCTTCACCGATGGTGGGCGTTTCCTGGTGCTGGCGACCGTTGTCGACGGTCGTAAGGGCGAATATTCCACACTGCTCAACGAACTCGCTGGGCAGGGCTTCTCACGTGTTCGCGTCGACGGCGTGGTGCACGAATTGGCCGACCGTGACAAGATCAGCCTGGAGCGGTACGAACAGCACACGATTGACGTGGTGCTCGATCGTCTGACAATTAAATCGGCCAATCGCCAGCGTCTCACTGAGTCGGTTGAAGCGGCGTTGGGACTGACCCGCGGTACAGTCTCCTTCCTCTTCGTTGACGACGACGAACTCATTACGTTCTCGGAGAAGATGGCCTGTACGGACTGTGGGATTAGCTTCACCGAACTCGCACCCCGGGATTTTTCCTTCAACTCGCCCTACGGTGCATGCCCCGTGTGCACTGGTTTAGGCACGCGATTCGAGGTCGACCCCGACCTCGTTGTGCCTGACCCCACGCTGTCCTTGGCAGAGGGTGCGCTCGCCCCGTGGGGTGGCGCTCGATTGAAGTACTTCGATCGACTCATCGCCGGCGTGGCTGATCTGGGCGGTTTTGACGTTGACACGCCGTGGAAGGAACTGCGCGCGAAGGACCGCAAACTCGTGCTCTACGGTGTCGAGAAGAAGTCGGTGCCGATGAAGTTTCGGAACCGCTACGGCAAGGTGCGCACCTACGAGACCACCTACGGGGGCATCGTCGACTGGCTCGAGCGCAAGCGCAATGAGGCTGACGGCGATTGGTCGCGCGAGCAGGCTGAGCAGTTCATGCGTGAGGTCGAATGCACCGCTTGCCTCGGGCAGCGCCTCAAGCCCGAGGTGTTGGCCGTACGTATTTACGGTACGAACATCGCTGAGGTCAACGCGAAGACGATCGACGAAGCCATCGCCTACTTCGAGCAGCTCACACTGACGGAGCGCGAACTCACCATTGGTCGCCAGGTGGTCAAGGAGATCCTGTCGCGACTTCAATTCCTGATGGATGTGGGTCTTGACTACCTGACCCTGAATCGCGCCTCGGCCACCCTGTCCGGTGGTGAGGCGCAACGCATCCGACTAGCGAGTCAGATCGGGTCCTATTTGGTGGGCGTTCTCTACGTCTTGGACGAGCCCTCAATCGGGCTGCACCAGCGAGACAACCGTCGTCTGATTTCGACGCTTGAGCGCCTTCGGGACCTCGGCAATTCCGTCATCGTGGTGGAACACGACGAGGAGACCATTCGACTGGCTGACTTCGTGGTCGACATCGGCCCGGGTGCCGGCGAGTTTGGCGGAGAGGTCGTCCACGCCGGAACGTACAAGGAGCTGCTCAAGAACAAGGAGAGCCTGACCGGTCAGTACTTGGCCGGAACGCGCCGCATAGAAATCCCTACCGAGCGTCGCAAGGGGAGTGGCAAGAAGCTCTCGGTGAAGGGCGCACGCGCCAACAACCTTCGCAACGTCAGTGTGGATGTGCCTCTGGGCACCTTTGTCGCCGTCACTGGTGTGTCGGGTTCCGGAAAGTCCACCCTGATCAACGGCATCCTCCTGGCATCACTCGAGCGACAGATCAATCGGGCGAAGACCAACGTCGCCGAACACGACACGATTACTGGCGTGCAGCACATTGACAAGGTGGTGGCGGTGGACCAGCAGCCGATTGGTCGCACACCCCGGTCTAATCCGGCGACCTATACCGGCGTCTTTGACAAGATTCGCAAACTGTTCGCCGATGTCGCCGAGTCAAAGGTGCGTGGCTATCAGCAGGGCCGGTTCTCCTTCAACGTCAAGGGCGGTCGCTGCGAAGCCTGTGCGGGCGACGGCACCATCAAGATTGAGATGAACTTCTTGCCTGACGTGTATGTCAACTGCGAGACCTGCGATGGCGCTCGGTACAACCGTGAGACCTTGGAGATCAAGTATCGCGGTAAGTCGATTGCGGACGTGCTGGACATGCCAATCGCCGAGGCGGTCACGTTCTTCGATCGTCAACCGACGATTTTGCGTCACATTCAGAGCTTGATGGATGTTGGGCTGGGATACGTGCGCCTTGGTCAGTCGGCCCCAACCCTGTCTGGTGGTGAAGCGCAGCGTGTCAAGTTGGCCGCAGAGTTGGCCCGCCGTCCAACCGGCCACACCCTCTACGTCCTTGACGAACCGACCACCGGTCTCCACTTCGAAGACGTCAACCGACTGCTTCAGGTGCTGCACCGATTGGTCGACCAGGGAAACACCGTCTTGACGATCGAACACAATCTTGACGTGGTGAAGACCGCCGACTGGGTTATCGATCTCGGTCCAGATGGTGGTCGTCGCGGCGGTCTCATCGTGGGTGAGGGCACCCCTGAGCAGATTGCCAAAATGTCGACTGCCACGGGCGTCGTTCTCAACGAGGTGCTGGCGCAGGCCGGGCGGGCGTAGTGTTTCCCAAGCCGAAGGGGATTCCGCGTGAGAGTGGCTGCTACCTCTTTCGCAACTCCCTCGGCACGGTCATCTACGTCGGCAAGGCACTTTCACTGACACAGCGGTTGTCGAGCTATTTTCAAAAGTTTGATGCGCTGACCCCCAAAACGCAGGCCCTGATGACCGAGGCGGCCTCAGTTGAATGGATTGTCACGCCGTCGGAAAACGACGCGTTATTGCTCGAGAACGAGTTGATTAAGGCAAATCAGCCTCGCTACAACATGCGCTTGAAGGATGACAAGACGTACCCGTTTGTTGCCATCGACTCGCGCGACCCGTACCCTGTGCCGTACATCACCCGATCGAAGCACCACAAGCGGGTGCGCTATTTCGGACCATTCGTCGACGTTCGGGCACTTCGAAAGACGATGGACGAACTGCTCCAGGTCTATCCGTTGCGTTCGTGCACTACCCATAAGTTCAACTACCACCAACGACTCGAGCGCGCCTGTTTGCTGTACGACATCGGAAAATGCTCGGGGCCATGTGTCGGAGCTGTCAACGAGGACGAGTACCGACAACTGGTGCAATCGTGGGCTCGCTTCTTCGAGGGTGACGTTCGCCATCTCCGGACGAAGCTGCGTGCCGATATGGAGGCCGCTGCGGCTTCGATGAAGTACGAGGCGGCAGCTCGGTTCCGCGACGGCCTTGCGGCACTCGAGCGAGCGGAAAACGACCAGAGCATTGTCATCGATGACCACAGCAACTTGGACGTCATTGCCGTTGCCTTCAGTGGTGGGCGAGCGGCGTTGGTGCGCTTTCGAGTTCGCCACGGACGAATTGTCGGGCGGAGCGTCCACGTAGTTGACCGCTCACTCGACGAGAGTTCGGCCGAGATATTCGAGGCAGTGATTCCGGATCTGTATCGCAGCGGCGAAGACACGCCACCAGTGATTGTCACTGACGCCGACACCGCACAGTCGGCGTGGGCGGAGCAGTATGTCACGGCCCTCCGAGGCAAGCGGGTCAGAATCTCAATACCCGAGCGCGGGAAGCGCGTCCGCGTTCTGTCGTTGGCCCAGCGAGACGCCTCTTCAGTTATTGCGCGCGACTCGCTGCGTCGCGAAGCAGACCACAATGTGCGCTCTCGAGCACTCCAGGAGTTGGCGGAAGCGCTGGCACTACCCGAGCCTCCATTTCGCATTGAGTGCTTCGACATGAGTCATCTGCAGGGAACGAACTACGTGGGCTCGATGGTGGTGTTTGAGGACGGACTGTCGAAGAAGTCGGAGTATCGGCACTTCAGTGTTAAAGAAATTCTGGGTAACGACGACGTCGGCGCCATGCGGGAGGTGGTTCGCCGTCGGCTGGGCTACTGGAATGACGAACAGAGCGGTACGAAGTTTCGCCGCGCCAATCTCGTGATTATTGACGGAGGCATCCCGCAGCTCCACGCCGCCATGCAGGCCGCCGAAGATGCGGGGGTAGCTGATGCGGTCACCTTGGTTGCGCTGGCCAAGCGTGAAGAACTGTTGTATCTGCCAGGTCGCAGTGAGCCGGTGGTGCTGGAGCGTGGTTCGGAGAGTCTCTATCTCGTGCAGCGCATTCGTGACGAAGCGCACCGTTTTGCTATTACGTTTCACCGCTCAAAGCGTGCAAAATCAATGATTGCCACGGTGCTCGATGGCGTGCCCGGACTGGGGGAGAAGCGCCGGGATCGGCTGATGCTCGAAATGGGTTCGCTGGACTCCATCCGCGCCGCCACGCTTGATGAGTTGCAGGCTCTATCGTGGATGCCAGAAGACGTTGCTCGCCGTCTCTACGATCACTTACGAGCGCCCACCGCACCACCACTTCGAAGGAGTCGAGACAATGACTGATGTCTTGCTGGTTACCGGGATGTCCGGTGCTGGTCGCTCGACGGTCTCATCGGCCCTTGACGATCTCGGTTGGTTCGTCATTGACAACCTGCCTCTGGAGTTAATCGTGAAGGTTGGCGAACTCGCAGCGGCGGGCGCCAAAGAAGGCACGGGCGTGGCCTTCATCGTGGGCCGTTCGGGCAGTGAACACACTGCTTCCATTCTTTCGGCCGTCGAAGAACTACGGGGTATGCACGAGAGTGCCAAGATCCTCTTTCTGGACGCGCCAGACGACGTATTGATTCATCGCTACGAGGGAACCCGTCGACGTCACCCACACCCGGGAACCACATTGGCTGAGAGCATCAAGGCGGAGCGAGCAATGCTCGGTCCGATTCGCGATTCAGCTGACTTGGTGATTGACACTGGCTCAACGAACGTGAATCAGCTTCGGAATCGCATCGTGGAGACTTTTGCGGCGGCGATCGGTCATGACCCCATGCGCGTGTCCTTGGTGTCCTTTGGGTACTCCAACGGATTGCCACGCGACGTTGACCTGGTCTTTGACTGCCGTTTCCTCCCGAATCCTCATTGGGTTGAGTCGCTGCGACCGCTGACGGGTCTCGAGGAGCCGGTCGCCACGTACGTCCTCGAACAGCCGCAGGCGCAGCATTTTGTTGATGACGTGGTGAAGATGCTCGAATGGCAGATTCCCGCCTTCGCAAAAGAGGGGAAGTCGTACCTCTCAATCGCCATCGGCTGCACCGGCGGGAAGCACCGGTCGGTAGCCGTGGCGGAAGAGATTCGCCGCCGACTCGGCGTCTCGACACCGGTGTTCCACCGCGACATTCCGCGATAACCGCTATCGCCGTCAGTGATGCTGACGTGGAACCTTACGAATTTCGACTTCTTCGCGTGTGCTGGCGGCTTCGGTTACTTAGCGGTATGTCTTTTGCTCATTCCTATGTGGCAAAATTGAAGGGCAGTCAACGTCGTCTGCAGTTGTGCAACCCCCCTCACTTTTAAGGAGACGCCAATGGCGACACGTGTAGCAATTAATGGTTTCGGCCGCATCGGACGCAGTTACCTGCGCGCATCACTCAACAACCCGAACATCACGGTTGTTGCCGTCAACGACTTGACACCTGCGGCAACGAACGCACACTTGCTCAAGTACGACTCGACCCAGGGCATCCTGGACCTCGAAATCACCCACTCGGACGAGGCCATCACCGTCGGTGGTCAGGAGATCAAGATCTTCGCTCAGCGCAACCCCGCCGACCTTCCCTGGGCGGAACTCGACATCGACGTCGTTATTGAGTCAACCGGTTTCTTCACTTCCCGCGAAAAGGCCTCCGCCCACTTGGACGCTGGCGCCAAGAAGGTCATCATTTCGGCCCCCGCGACCGACGTCGACGGCACGTTTGTTGTTGGCGTAAACGACGACACGTACGACGCTGCCACCCAGCACATCGTCTCGAACGCGTCGTGCACCACGAACTGCTTCGTTCCCATGGTGAAGGTTCTCGACGACCTGGCGGGTATTGAGACCGGTCTGATGAACACGATTCACGCCTACACCAACGACCAGAGCCTGCTGGACGTTGCGCACCCCGACCTGCGTCGCGCTCGCGCCGCTGCGGTCAACATCGTGCCAACATCGACGGGTGCCGCTCGCGCCACGAGCCTGGTGCTCGAGGCCATGAAGGGTAAGCTCGACGGCACGTCACTGCGTGTGCCAGTCCAAGACGGCTCCATCACCGACTTCACCGCAATTGTCTCAACGACCACGGTGGAAGAGATCAACGCTGCCTTCAAGGCTGCTGCCGAGGGCCCATTGAAGGGCATTTTGGTCTACACCGACGAGCCAATCGTGTCGTCCGATATCGTCGGTTCGCCAGCGTCGTGCACCTTCGACTCGAAGTTGACGATGGTGCAGAAGATCAACGAGACCCAGAGCCTCGTCAAGATCTTCGGCTGGTACGACAACGAGTGGGGCTACTCCAACCGTCTCGTTGACCTCACCAACCGCATCGGCAAGTAATTATGAGCCTCCAGACCCACGAACGGTGGGGGAGCCTTGAGGGCAAGCGCGTCTTGGTGCGCGTTGACTTCAACTGCCCTGTCGCAGATGTTGACGGCCAGCTCGAGGTAACTGACGACTTCCGTATTCGCGCCACCTTGCCTCTGTTTGAGGACTTGTTGGCTCGCGGCGCCACCGTTGTTGCCTGCACCCACTTTGGGCGCCCAAAGGGTGAAGTTGTTGAGAAGTACTCGGTTGCTCCCGTGCGTCGTCGCCTGGCTGAGTTGTGCCCCGAAGTTGAACTCTTGGAGAACCTCCGCTTCAACCCAGGCGAAGAGGCGAACGACCCCGCTTTCGGCGCGTCGCTTGTCGAAGGCTTCGATTACTACATCAACGAAGCGTTCAGTGCCTCGCACCGTGAGCACGCTTCAATCATGATTCCTCCGACGCTGATTCCCAGTGCCGCTGGACCAAACCTTCTGAAGGAAGTAGCAACGCTGCAGTCCTTGCTCGAGAGCCCCGCACGCCCGTTTGTGGCGATTGTCGGTGGTGCCAAAGTGAAGGACAAACTGGCAATTGTGAAGGTCTTGAGCGAAAAGGCCGACACCGTCATTGTCGGTGGCGGCATGGCCTACACCTTCGAAGTGACGCAGGGGCGCACCATTGGTGGATCGCTCTTCGACGCTAGTTATCTCGAGTCGTGCGCGGCGTTGTTGGAAACCGGAAAGATTGTCATCCCGACTGACGCGGTTGGCCTTCCACTCGGCGTTCCCTTTGGCCCCGGTGGCGGCCCCGATGAGGTAACCCAGTTCGGTGAAAACATTCCTGACGGATACGAGGGCTTCGACATTGGGCCCAACACTCGCGTTGCGTTCGCCGACATCATTGCCTCGGCCGCGACCATCTTGTGGAACGGTCCAATGGGCGTCTTCGAGGATCCACGATTGGCTGAAGGCACCAAGGCCATAGCCCACGCAGTAGCCGACTCGTCAGCAGTCTCTGTAATCGGCGGCGGTGACTCTGTTGCTGCCATTCAGAGCTACGGCCTTGAGGGCCAGGTCAGCTTTGTCTCCACTGGTGGTGGCGCGTCGCTTGAGTTCGTTGAGCTCGGTGACTTGCCTGGCATCAAAGTATTGCGAGAGAGCGAACTGTAATGAAGAAGCCCCTGGTCATTGGCAACTGGAAGATGAATCTCGACTTCGTCGAAGCGATTCACCTGACGCAGCAGATTGGTGTCTTGTTGAAGAACAAGCCAGTAGAGCACACCGACATGGTCGTCGTGCCGCCATTTGTCGACATTCGTTCGGTTACCTCCGTGGTCGAATCCGACAAGATGCCGATCACGGTTGGTGCGCAGCACGTAAACGTCAACGAAAGTGGCGCTCACACCGGTGAGATTTCGGCTGCCATGCTGCAGCGTCTCGGCGTCCAGTGGGTGCTTGTTGGTCACTCGGAGCGCCGTGCCATGTACGGCATGACCGATGAAGTTGTTGCGCAGACACTTCGCGCCATTGTGCGCCAGGGTCTCCGTGCCGTGCTGTGTGTTGGCGAAGAGTTGTCGGTTCGGGAAGCCGATGCTCAAAATGACTTCGTGCAGGCTCAATTGGAGGCTGCTCTCTCCGGTCTGGAAGAGAAGTACCGTGCACTGGTAACCATCGCCTACGAGCCAGTGTGGGCGATTGGTACGGGGCTGACGGCCGACACCACGCAGGTGCGCGCTATGACCGAACACGTTCGTACGGTTGCCGCCAGCTTGTCCCTGGCCGACGCCACCGTACTGTACGGCGGTAGCGTGAACGCTGAAAACGCCGCATCCTTGATGGCTGAGGGTGGCGTGGACGGCTTTTTGGTTGGTGGGGCGTCGCTGAAGGCCGAGTCGTACGTCGCCATCGCTCACGCCAGCGATGACTGCTACGATGGCAAACGCTAACTGGAGGTCGTGATGTTCACCTGGGCATTCATCATTATTGAAGTCGTATCAGCAATTGCACTGATTTTCCTCGTGCTCCTGCACTCTGGCCGCGGTGGCGGTATCTCAGACCTCATGGGTGGCTCGGTCAACTCAATGGCCGCAGGTTCGACGGTGGTCGAGCGCAACCTTGACCGCATTACGGTTGCCGTCGCATTGGTGTTTGCGTTTGCGACGTTAACCCTCGACCTGCGCCTGCAGTAAGTCGTCGCTGAGATGCGCCGCTGTCGGCGTCTAGTTGCGATCGCCGCGGCTAGTTCGTGCATCCTGCTGACGAGCGGCGCTAGTTATGCGTCAGCGTCATCTCAGAGTGGACTGACGGTCACGATTGCAGTTCCGGGTCCGATTTCGGGCTGTTCGGCACTGCAGCCGAATCCCAGCGATGCGTCGGTGGCCCTCCAAGATTTGATTCTCCCCTCCGCCTTTGTTTCTGACCCCAACGGGCAACCAATCGGCACGGGTGGCGCTATCGCGACCGCTGAACTGGTCTCGGACAAGCCCCATCGCGTGCTGTATTCCTTGGCTCCGTCATTGGCGTGGTCTAATGGCCGACAGTTTTCAGCCTCTGACCTTATTAATTGGTGGCAACGTGGCCGTGCGTCTACTTCAATCTTTCGGTCTGGCTATCGCGACATCACTTCGATGAAGGTCAGTGCTGATGGACAAACAGTTCTAGCCACATTTGCGCGCCCCTACGCACCATGGCGAGACCTCTTTCGAGATGTTCGGTACCGGTCGTCATCCAATGGCAATTGCGACCTGTCAGCGTTGCAACGGGAGCCGTCTCTCGGGCCCTATCGGCTCGTGTCGGCAACGCCGACACGAGCTGTTTTGGTGTCGAACCCTAATTGGTCGGTGAACTTCAACCGTATCGGACGGGTCATTCTCACCACCTCAACCTCGCTCACCTCTATACCGAGCAACTACGCAGCATTTGTTACGTCAGTGAACAGATTTCGGGTGAACGCGGTCGCCCAGATACCGCTCTTGCGAAGCAAGTTCTCCTCGAATGACAGCATTGAAGAGATTCAGTTCGCCCCGCACCGCTCGCTCGTCGGTTCGTCGGCTCTGCGTCGGGCGTGGTCGGAGTTGATAAATCGGGCCTTTCTCATTACCCACCTCTTTGACAACACCACCTTGGGGACATCAGCCGCTCAGTCAAATCTGTTCGCCGCCGGGGAGCCGGGCTACCCGCTTCCCATTCCCGGGCAGCACCAGGGTATTACCGATTGTGCTGGCTGTGCAATGAAGGAGCTGCGTCACTTGGGGTTTGCGACGGGAGCCTCCGTGATGCAGCGAGGCAAGCCCGTGGCGCTCACAATCGTTTCCGGTCCAAGTGAGATTGATGTTGCCACGGCACGTCTCATTCAGGGGCAATGGAGACGCCATGGTGTGATGAGTACGCTTGCCGTGCTCTCCTCGGATGACGCCGCCAGCGCAGTAGTTGCTTCCAATGGGGCAGATGCGGCGGTGGTTAACCGATCGGTTGGTAATTCCGCTTACATTCCCGCCATGAGCTTTACGAAGGACGGAAGTCAAGCAGATTTCGGGAGTGGCGCGGTCATACCTGGTCTGCGGTCGTTAGCGAGCGCAGCGATGGGTGTCTTTAATCCAGAGACCTCGTATGCAAAATGGTTGTTGGTCGATCAGGCCATCGCAACGACGTCCCTCGTGCGCCCCCTGTTTTCCCCGCCGGTATTGGATGTGTGGTCGGCATCTGTTGAGAACGTTCGGCCCAGTTTCTCACTGGAGGGCTTCGTTGATCAGGTCACGAATTGGGGCATATCGACCACCCGGTGATCGTCGTGAGGGCAGATGAATTTTCGCTAGACTGTAAACCCACGTCGAAGTGGTGAAATGGCAGACACGCTAGCTTGAGGGGCTAGTGCTCGAAAGGGCGTGCGGGTTCAAGTCCCGCCTTCGACACCAGCGACTCGGGCCCACGGGGGCCCGAGTTTTTGTTTCGCGGCCGTTGCGCCAGTGCACCGTTGGGCGATGGGCAAACTACCATTGCTCCAGAGGAGTGCGATGACGCAAGTTCTGTTCACAGCGTTTTCAGATCGAGCGGATGCCGTATCTTTGGCCCATCACGCCCACAACACGCTGACCTCACTCGATGTCACCTCGTCCGTCCAGCTGCTCGATGAGCCCTTGGTGGCCGGTATTGACGAACAGACGCTCATCGTCTCACTCGGTGGCGATGGCACATTCCTTCGGTCAGCACGCTTGGCGCACTCCGTTAACGCACGGGTGGTTGCGGTCAATCTCGGGCGGTTGGGCTTTCTGCTCGATGTTGCCCCGGCAGATGTCGCCTACACCGTGCGAAACGCACTGCAGAACGATGACTCGGTCGGTCGGTTGGCCCTAGAAATTCAGTTGCTCTCGGGCGAGACTTTCTTCGCCTTTAATGAAGTGGTGGTTGAGCGCGAGGCCCCTGGCCACATGGTCCGAGTCACGACGTATATTGACGACGACGAGTTCTTCACCTATTCGGCCGATGGTGTCATGGTGTCTACCCCCACCGGCTCCACGGGTTATAGCTTTTCGGCCGGCGGGCCCATGATCGAGGCTGACCTCCCGGTTATGGCGATTACGCCCGTTGCTCCTCACTTCACGATCGATCGCTCCCTGGTCGTTTCGGAGCGCCGCACTATTCGCCTACAGGCCGGAGGGAAGCCGGCCGTCGTCGTGGCCGACTCGCACGTCATCGGCACCTTGCAGCCGGACGAATCGGTGCTCGTTCGCCGTAGTCCAACTCCCGTACGCGTGGTGCGTACTGGGTCATTCGACATGGGTATGCGCTTGCGAGCCAGTCTCCGAGAGGGTCATGCCTAAATCTCGCTTGGTGGAACTGTTCGCCCAACATCTGGGCGTCATTGAAGAGGCCCGTGTCTCGTTTGGCCCTCAATTCAACGTGATCACCGGCGAGACCGGGGCGGGAAAGACGCTGTTGCTCGGCGCACTGGAGTTGAGTCTCGGTGGTGACCACGCCAGTTCTCGCTACGCGGTAACCAGTGAGTCTCGAGCGGCGGCGCTCTTCGACGTTGATGGCCAGGAGCAGGTGTTCGTTCGGGAGTCAACCCCTAGTGGGCGCCTTCGGAGTTCACTTGATGGTGCGCCTACGAGTGCTGACGTTCTACGAGAAAGGGCTTCTGAACTCATTGTTATCCACGGTCAACACGATTCGCTCACACTTCGCAATAGGGCGGAGGTCGTGAAGCTAATCGACACCGCTGGTGGCATTGACACCTCAACGCTGAACAGGATTCGCGCAGAACTGCGCGAACTCATTTCGCTGCGCGACGCGTCAGGAGGCGACTCAGCCTCTCGTCTACGCGACCTCGACTTTTTGCGGTTTCAAGCCCAGGAGATTGAGGATGTCGCGGTTGCAGATGAAGGTGAGTTGACCCGATCACTAGAGGAACTGGCTTCCATTACGGAGCTGATTGAGTCGCAGGCGGCTATTGACGCGGTGTGCGAGGGCATTGATGGGGATCACGAGGGCGCGGCGCTAGCCACGTTCTCAACTTTTCTGCGGCACATTCCCAGTGGAGCAGCCTTTGCTGATGTGCGGACCACGCTGAAGGACGCCCTGGAAATGGCGCGCGATGCCGTTCGCGACCTTCGTGCCCTGTCTGATCCCGACGCGATTGACGCTGAGCGATTGGCAGCGTTGCAACTTCGGGTCGAAATACTGCAGTCGTTGGTTCGCAAATACGGCCCCACGCTCGGAGACGTGATTGCTCACGGGCGCAGCGTCCGCGCCCAAGCGGACGCGCTCAGCGAGTCCCTGGAGCGTCTTGAAGGCCTTGACGCGGAGATTGGCGCTCTCAAGGACCGCGAGCGCGAGGAATCGATGCGCATACGCAAGGAACGGGAGTTTGCGGCGGTGGGACTGTCGAATCGACTACGTGACCAGCTGCCTCGCGTTGCGTTGCCCCACGCCACGCTTCGTTTTGACGTGGATGGTCTCGACGGAAGCGACTCCCAAATCCTCTTTACGCCTAATCCCGGTCAGCCTGAGGGGCCTCTGCAGTCGCTGGCCAGTGGGGGTGAACTCTCACGAGTGCTGCTTGCCCTGTCGTTGGTTTCCGATCAAGAACACCTCGTCGCCGTCTTCGATGAGGTCGACGCCGGCATCGGTGGCCAGGTGGCCCAGCAGATCGGGAGTTGTCTGGCGGAGGTGGGGGAGCGACAGCAGGTTATTGCCGTGACCCACTTACCCTCGGTCGCCGCACGGGCCCAGCACCATTTTGTTATTCAAAAGGTGGTCACCAATGGGGTAACGCGCACCACCATTTCAGAGGTACAGGGCGCCTATCGCGTTCGTGAAATTGCTCGCATGCTCGCGGGGGATTCGGTGACTGAAGAAGCAGTGGCTTTGGCCCAGCGATTACTCACCGCGGCGCAGTAACACGTTCCAAGCGGGTTCGCGAACTATGCTGGAAGTCCGTGAACCCTTCTGATACGGAATGACAAAGTACGTTTTTGTTACCGGAGGAGTTTCGAGCTCCCTGGGAAAGGGCTTGACGGCCTCGTCGCTTGGTCGCCTTTTGAAGGCCCGTGGCTTGAAGGTCACCATGTGCAAGCTCGACCCGTATCTCAATGTCGACCCAGGCACGATGAATCCTGGCGAGCACGGGGAAGTCTTTGTCACTGACGATGGCGCCGAAACCGATCTGGACTTGGGTCACTACGAACGTTTCATTGATGAGCCTCTTTCCAAGAAGTCGAATACGACGACTGGTTCGATTTACTCCCAGGTGATCACCAAGGAGCGCCGAGGGGACTACTTGGGCAAGACCGTGCAGGTTATCCCGCACATCACCGATGAGATCAAGGCTCGCATTCGTCGCCTCGGCACTGTTGGTGCTGACGTTGCCATCGTTGAGATTGGTGGCACGGTCGGGGACATGGAGATCATTCCCTTTATTGAGGCCATTCGTCAGTTCCGCCGTGACGCGGGCCGTGGCAACGTGTGTTACGTCCACTTGACGTTGGTGCCCTACCTTGCGCCTTCCGGCGAGCAGAAGACGAAGCCAACACAGCACTCGGTTACCCAGTTGCGTTCCTTTGGCATTCAGCCTGACGTGATTGTGTGCCGTTCTGACCAGCCAATTAGTGATGGTTTGAAGCGCAAGATTTCACTCATGTGCGACGTGCCGAACGAAGCTGTAATTTCTGCGGTGGACGCACCGAGCATCTACGACATTCCCGTCGCGATGTACAACGAAGGTCTCGACACAATGGTGTGCGACACCTTGGACCTCGATATCGCTGCGCACCCAATCGATCTGAATGGTTGGCAAGAGGTGGTGCACCGCGTGCACAACACCACGAAGACCATCACCATCGGCATCATTGGTAAGTACGTGACAATGGCCGATGCGTATCTGTCCGTGGCTGAGTCAATTCGCCACGCCGGTTTCGCCGTTGGGGCAACTACCAAGTTGGTGTGGCTCGAGGCCGAGCGCGTGCCGTCAGAAATTGACGCCGCCAAAATTGGACAACTCGACGGCATTGTTATTCCCGGTGGCTTTGGTGAGCGCGGTATCGAGGGCATGATTGCTGCCGCTCGCATTGCCCGCGAAAACAACATCCCACTGTTGGGAATTTGCCTCGGTATGCAGGTTATGGTCATTGAATTTGCTCGCCACGTGTTGGACATGGCTGAAGCGCACTCGACTGAATTCGCCGCCGCAACCAACGCACCGGTCATTGACTTGATGGCCGAGCAGGTTGATGTCACCGATTTGGGCGGAACGATGCGCCTTGGCGCGTATCCGGCGATGCTCGCCGAGGGCTCCATTGTCGCTGGGCTGTACGGCTCTACGGTGGTCTCAGAGCGCCACCGCCACCGCTACGAGTTCAATGCCCGCTACATCGACCAGTTCGAAGCCGCGGGCCTTCGCTGCTCGGGTACCTCACCTGATGGTCGTCTGGTGGAGTTCGTCGAACTCCCCGGTCACGACTATTTCGTTGGCACGCAGGCGCACCCTGAATTCAAGTCACGCCCGGACCGCCCACACCCCTTGTTTCTGGGTCTCCTCCAAGCCGCTGATCAGCGTGCCGAGGGTCGAGCACCACACATCTTGACCACGGACGTGGCCCCCGCACTGTGAGCAGCAATTTACGAGTTGTTTCGACAACTCAGCTGCTGTCATCCTTTGTGTTTGACGTTGAGAGGCGCACCGTGTCCGACGGTCTCGTAACGTTTGATCGTGACGTCGTGACGCACCGAGGCGCGGTCGCCATTCTTGCGGTTGATGACGAGGGTCGCGTGGGGGTGATTTCGCAGTATCGGGTGACCATCAACCGGTTGTTGGTAGAAATCCCCGCGGGAACAATTGATCCCGATGAATCCGACACACTCGCTGTCGCTCAGCGCGAGCTTCGAGAGGAGCTTGGTGTCATCGCGGCTACGTGGGAGCTGCTTGGTCGGACCTTGAACTCGCCGGGGTGGACCAACCAAGTTATGCACGTGTTCCTAGCCACGGGTGTCACCAAGGGGGAGCGGAGCCCCATCGGACCCGAAGAAGAGCAGTCAACGCTTGATTGGTGGACCGTTGATGATGTTCGCCAGTACTTACGTTCCTCCGAGCCAATCGATGCCACCACGGCGTTCGCTTTCTCGCAATTCCTGCTTCGATATGAACGCTAACGACGCCCTCGCGGATTACCTACAGTGGCTCACCGTTGAAAAGGGTCGTAGTGGGGCCACCATTGAGTCGTACGGTCGCGACATCGAACAGTTCGTCGGCTGGATGAGCGACCGAACAGTCTCGATCTCTGACGTCGGACCGGCACAACTTGACGAATACGTAAACGAATTGCGCCGCAACAAAGCCCCCGCGTCAGTTGCCAGAGCCACCGCAAGTCTGCGGGGGTGGCTGGGCTACCTCGCCGATGAACGCATTATCAGCAGCGATCCAGCGGCGATCCTTCGGCCAGCGCAGCGGGGAAGGACCCTCCCAAAGCCTCTACCAGAAGAGACGATTGGTGCGCTGCTTGACTCAATCTCCGGTGATTCCCCCATCGACCTCCGTGACCGGGCCTTGCTCGAATTCCTGTACGGTACCGGTGCACGAGTCAGTGAAGTGGTTGGTGTGTCCATAGAGGACATCGACTTTGACGAAGAACTTATTCGAGTGACTGGCAAAGGCTCCAAACAGCGCCTGGTGCCGATGGGACGGGTTCTCCGATCGTCGCTGCGGACCTACCTCGCTCCCGGTGGTAGGAACCTCTTTCCGAGACCGAGGCCAACGAGCCGAGTGTTCTTGAACCAGCGCGGTGGGCCACTGTCTCGTCAAGGCATTGATTTGGTCATTGCGAAGCGGGCCCTTGATGCAGGAATTGACCGCTCTACGATTTCGGCTCACGTATTCCGACACAGTTGTGCCACCCACATGTTGGCGCACGGCGCTGACATTCGTGTGGTGCAGGAGCTATTGGGCCACGCCAGTATCGCGACGACACAGGTGTATACCGCGGTGTCGGTATCGTCGTTGCAGCACGCGTATGAATCGGCGCACCCAAGGGCCCGGGGGTAGGGATGAGAGTTTCACTGTCAATGTGGTATTTGATCGCAGCGGCTCCGTCAATCATTCTGCACGAAGTGAGCCATGGTTGGGTAGCGAATTTCTTCGGCGATCCAACCGCCAAGCGGGCGGGGCGCTTAAGTCTCAACCCTCTTGTGCATGTTGACCCCTTTGGTTCCATCATTTTGCCGCTGATTCTTTCGTTTGCTCAGCTTCCGGTGGTCGGCTACGCCAAGCCGGTACCGGTCAATCACCGGCTGCTGCGGAACCCGCGTTCGAATGGTCTGTGGGTGTCGATCGCCGGCCCCGCCATGAATGTCACTCTGTCCGCAGTTGGCCTGGGCATCTGTGACTACGGCTACCACTCGGGAGTCAATTGGGCGGAGCAGTTTGGCTTCGCCTTCGGCATTGTGAATCTGTCGCTCGCCGCCTTCAACATGTTGCCGATTCCGCCATTTGATGGATCGGCTCTCATTGAGCGGTTTGTTCCGGATTCGAAGATGGCTTCGTACTACCAACTCCGTGAGCGCGCCATGCCATTTGTACTGGTGCTGGTTGTAGTCAGCAGTTACCAGTTCAACTTATGGGGCCACGTTATGGCGCCACTGGAACAGTGGTGGATTTCCCTAGTGCACTAGGCCCATTGCTGCGGCTGCGGCGCGATAGCGCGCGCCAGCTACTTCTGAGGCCTTTGCGGCACCCTGGGCGGCAATGCGCTCGAGTGCAGCGGTGTCTTTACGGAGTGCGTGGTATCGCTCCCGAATTGGACTCAGGCCTTCAATGACGGCCTCAGCGACATCCTTTTTGAGGTCGCCGTACCGTTCGTACCGGTCAGCAATCTGATTCGGTGTTTCGTCGGTGAACGATGAGAACATCTCAAGCAAATTGGCAAGGCCCGGCTTGGTCTCCCAGTCGTAGCGAACCTCACCGTCAGTATCGGTAACGGCCTTCTTGATCTTTTTTTCAATTGAAGCATCATCGTCGAGCACGTAAATGGTGCCAAGTGGGCTCGCGAGAGATTTGGACATCTTGCGGGTCGGCTCTTGGAGGTCCATGACGCGAGCCGCCGCAGGGGGCTGGACCCCTACGGGGATGGTGAAGGTGTCGCCGTACCGATTATTAAATCGTTCCGCGATGTCACGAGTGAGCTCGAGGTGCTGACGTTGGTCGTCGCCGACGGGGACCTGTTGGGCGTCGTAGAGCAAAATGTCTCCCGCCATGAGGACCGGATAAGTTAAAAGCCCGACGCGATACCCCTCTTGGCGTCCCGACTTCTCCTTGAACTGGGTCATGCGCGTGAGCTCGCCGAATGACGCCACGCATTCCAGCAGCCAGTTCATCTGGGCATGGTAGGGCACCTGACTTTGAATGAACAGCGTACAAATGTCTGGATCGAGTCCTGCGGCGAGCAGCAGGGCGACAGTGTCCCAGGTCTGTTCGCGCAGCGCTGCTGGATCGATTTCGAGGGTGAGTGCGTGCAGGTCGACGACGCAGTAGAAGGCCTCGGGATTTTGTGCCTTTACCCACTGGCGGAGGGCTCCCAAGTAATTGCCGATGTGTGGGGTTCCAGAAGGCTGAATACCGGAAAGTACGCGCATTTGGCAATTCTACGAGAGGAGGGCAGGGCAGGAGCGAACTAATGTACTGGTATGACCTTCGTCGTGACGACGCCGTCGTTTAGCGGCCCCATTGAAGTGCTGCTGCAACTCATCTCGGCACACGATGTCGACATTCTCGAAACGCCGCTGGCGCCCCTCGTTGATGCCTTCGTGGCCCACCTGCGCGACGAATCAGTGGTCATCGAGGTCGAAGAGCTTTCTGAGTTCCTACTGATCGCTTCAATTCTTTTGGAGATGAAGAGCCAGCGGTTGCTCCCTGGACGGGATGCCACTGAACCCGATGAGGAATTTGTTGGGTGGGAAGAGCGCGACGTGTTGTTGGCTCGACTCCTGGAACTGCGAACTTACGCCGCCCTCTCCGACTCGTTCGTTTCGCTGTTTGAGCGCGCTGCTCGGTGCTACCCGCGCCTGCGCGGTATTGACGAGGGATTCGTTGTTCGTCCACCCGACTTGCTTGCGGGTGTCACGCCCGCGCAGCTTGCGATGGCCTATTTGCGTGGCGTCGAAGAAAAGCCGGTTCCGGTCGTCCGTCTCAATCACGTCACGGTTGATGCCGTCACGGTTGCCGAGACGGTCGTCAACCTCGCTCAACGACTCCCAGGCATGGGCCGCCTCTCGTTCCGCGATCTCACCGCAGGCCTCACGACCCGCATCGAGATCATCGTGCACTTCCTGGCGCTTCTCGAACTGTGCAAGCTCGGTCACATTGAATTGGGCCAGGGTGCCACGTTTGGCGATGTTGACATTTCTTGGATTGATGACTCCACGGGCGTGGACTTAGGAAGGATTGACACCTATGAGGGATGACAACTCACTTGAGCAGAAACTCGAGGCAATGCTGACGGTCGCCATCGAGCCAATTTCTGCTGAGGAACTGGCGGACGTTGCTGAAACTGACGCGGCGACCGTGCAGGCCGCCCTGCGAACGCTGCGCGACCAGTACCTCGAGGAACGTCGAGGCTTCCAGGTCGTTGAGTTGGCGAGTGGTTGGGTTCTGCAGTCGTCGCCTGAGGTTGCCGAGTGGGTGTCGAAGTTTGCCAATCGTGACGTGTCGCACCGACTGAGCTCGGCGGCACTCGAAACACTGGCCATCATTGCGTATCGTCAGCCAATTTCGCGTGCGCAGATCACCGCCTTGCGCGGCGTGAATGTTGACGGCGTCGCCCGACTGCTCGAACAGCGCGGGTACATCGAAGAGAAGGGCCGGGCTGCTGGTCCTGGGCAGCCGATCCTTTACGGGACCACGGAGCTGTTCCTGGACCGACTGGGACTGGCGACCTTGGATGAGTTGCCACCAATCGAGAACTTCATGGAGCCGGTGGACACCGCTATCGCTTTGGCCGCTGAACTGGCTGGCAGCCTCGAGACGTCAGACGCTCAGTAGATGGATGAAGTCGGCGCCGAGCGGCTCCAAAAAGTTCTCGCCCAAGCGGGATATGGCTCACGTCGGACCTGCGAAATTCTGATTGTTGAGGGACGCGTCACCATTGATGGGCGCGTTGCCGAGTTGGGCAATCGCGTCAATCCGGTTACCAATGTTGTCTGCGTTGATGGCCGATTGGTCGCCATCGATCCCGCCAAGGTGTATTACTTGGTGAATAAGCCAACGGGAGTTGTCACGACCGCCCATGACCCACAGGGGCGCCCCACAATTCTCGAATTGGTCCCCGACGACGTTCGGGTCTTCCCGGTAGGCCGACTGGACATGGATACCGAGGGACTTATTTTGGTGACCAATGATGGTCGTCTCGCGCATCTGTTGACCCATCCATCCTCCGGTATCGAAAAGGAGTACTTGGTCCAAGTTGAAGGTGACCCCTCCGCCCAAGCGCTCCGCCAGTTGCGTGAGGGCATTGAGCTCGAAGATGGTATGACCGCACCGGCTCAGGCCAGTCGTGTCAGTGAGGGACTGCTTCGGATCGCCATTCACGAAGGGCGCAATCGCCAGGTTCGCCGTATGTGTGACGCCTTGGGGCACCGTGTCATTCGGTTAGTGCGTACGCGCATTGGTCCGCTTACCGACACCACTCTTCGCCCTGGGCAGTGCCGTGAACTGCAGCACGCAGAAGTGCGTCGCCTCATGGAGTCAGTTGGTGTCACCCCCGAAATCGCATCTACGATGCCATCATGACATTTCCGCTAGTTCGAGCTATCCGCGGTGCAATCAACTGCCCCGAAGACACGGTTGAAGAGATTGACATTGCGACCAAGGAACTCTTGGCGGCGATGCTGGAAGCGAATGAAGCATCCACGGAAGACGTCATCAGTGTCCTGTTCACCACCACACCTGACTTGACGTCCGCATTTCCCGCGTCAGCGGCTCGCGGCGTCGGCTTTAGTGGCGTTCCCTTGATGTGTGCGAGTGAAATCGCCGTGCCGGGCGCAATGCCACTCACTGTGCGTGTGATGATGCATGTTCATTCGACGAAGCGCCGCGACGAAATACGCCACGTGTACTTGCGGGACACGCCGAACCTCCGACTTGATCTTGACTGAACGATACGCACACGTCATTGGCCTTGGCCTTATCGGCTCATCGGTTGCGCTGGCTCTCCAGGGCGCCGGATGGTCGGTGTCGGGCTCAGACGTTTCATCCAGCGTGACGACGGAGGCCCTCGAACGGGGAGTGATCTCCTCTCCCGAGGCCCATTCCGAAGCGTCGTTGGTAATTATCGCTACTCCCGCGGGAGTTGTTCCATCGGTGGCGCAGCAGGTTCTCGCCGACATGACGAATCCAGAGCTCATCGTTACCGATGTTGCGGGAGTGAAGCGTGAAATTGCAGCGGCTATCACCGACGAGCGATTCCTTGGCGGTCATCCGATGGCGGGCTCGGAACTGCGCGGCTTCGCCGGAGCACGCGCCGACCTGTTTAAAGGATGCACCTGGATTTTGACACCAACGGATGCCACGTCGGCCACGGTGTATTCGCGGCTCCATGGCTATCTACGTGAACTATCCGTTGCGGTCGTGGCGGTGTCGCCAATGGATCACGATCGACTCGTGGCGATTGCTAGTCACGTGCCGCACGTTATGGCGGGTGCGCTTATGAACCATGCCGCGGTCGCGGCGGAACAAGACGCTGTCTTATTGCAGCTCGCCGCCGGCGGATTCCGCGACATGACGCGCATTGCCGCTGGAGATCCAACTATTTGGCCCGACATCTTGTTCCAGAATCGTGACGCCATTGCACTGTCCTTGACCGAGATTGAGCACCGGCTCAGTGAGATTCGCAGTGCGTTGACCTCGGGTGATCGCACTTCAATCGTTGAAACGTTGACGTCGGCGTCAAGTGCACGTCGCGACCTGCCCGGCCGGGCTATCGACACCAGCCGTTTGGTGCGCCTCCGTATTCCCATGCCCGACCGCCCTGGTGTGCTGGCCGCTATCACGATGGTGGCCTCCGATCTTCTTGTCAACATTTATGACATTGAGATTGCGCATGGCATTGAGGGCACTGCTGGTACCTTGCTGCTGGCAGTAGATCGCGAGCAGGCTGACACGCTGTCAGATGCCCTGCGGGCCAAAGATTTTGTCGTTGCGAGGGAAGAATGACCACAGTACGTGTAATACGCCAGAATCGTTTTTCCGGAACCGTTCGCGTACCCGGCGACAAGAGCGCCTCGCATCGCGCTGTCCTCTTAAGCGCGTTAGCCGATGGCGCGAGTGTCATAACGGGTCTCTCCAAGGGCGAGGATGTTGCTGGAACCGCGGCCATCGTGGAGGCGCTGGGGGCCATCGTGGAGCGACGCGGTGACGAAGTTCACATTGATGGGCCGTCGCATGGTCTTCGTGCAGCGCAAGCGCCCCTCGACTGCGGTAACTCCGGCACAACAATCCGTTTGCTGAGTGGCATCGTGTCCGCGATTGAAGGTCACCACAAATTGGTGGGCGACCCGTCGTTATCGAAGAGGCCAATGGATCGTGTTGCGATTCCTCTTCGCCAGATGGGTGCCGCGATTCAGGGTGTTGGTGACCGCGAAGTGCCGCCACTCAGCATCACAGGCCAGCCCCTCTTCGGCATCGATTACGAAGTGCCAGTTCCGAGTGCACAGGTGAAGTCGGCTGTCCTACTCGCGGGCCTATTCGCCTCGGGTGAAACTATCGTTCGAGAGCGCATGCGTACACGGACCGCTACCGAAGACATGCTCCGCCTGGCGGGTGTCACCGTATCGAGCTTCGATGAAGGGGAGGGGAGGGTCATTACTCTGACTCCCGGCCGCCCGTCAGCACAACAGTGGGCAGTGCCGTCTGACCCCTCACAAGCGGCATTCTTTGTGGTTCTAGGTGCCCTTGCGGGAGATGCGTCGATTCAGATTCTTGACGTTGAGGCGGCGCCTGAGCGCATCGGCTTCGTGCCGGTACTTCGGCGCATGGGCGCACAAATTGTCGGAGATCTCAGTGGCGCGACCACGACGCTCACCGCCAATTCTTCGGACCTCACGGCAACCGAAATCCACGCTCGGGAAATCCCTTCGGTTGACGAGGCCCCAATCCTGGCAATTGCCGCCTCTGCAGCCACTGGTGTCACGGCGTTCCGCGACATGGGTGAATTGCGACTTAAAGAATCTGACCGATTCGAGGGCTGTCTGGCACTCGCTCGGGGCGTAGGCGCCAAAGCCTGGTCTGACGGGGACGACTTCTTTATCGAAGGCCTCGGGTCGGCATCGTCATTCCTCGACTTCTCGATCGAAGCGGGCCTTGACCATCGCATTGTCATGTCGGCCGCTGTGGCTGGAGCCGCTGGGAATGGTGCGACGATTGCGGGAGCCGACACCGTCGCATCGTCGTACCCAGGCTTCTTTGACGACTTGGCGAGCTTACGATGACAACGGAAATCATCGGCATTGACGGTCCGGCCGGGTCGGGAAAATCGACCGTTGCTCGGGCAGTTGCACGAGAGCTGGGCTGGACCTACCTCGATACCGGTGCCATGTATCGCGCCGTTACCGTTGGCGCTCTTCGTGCGGGAATTTCGTTGGAGGACGGCGCAGCACTGGGGAGCTACGCCAGTGCAGTGACGATCTCCCTGTTTCCACGCGTGACGATTGATGATGTTGATGTCAGTGACGATCTTCGGCTCCCGACCACCAACGAAGGCGTGTCCGTCGTGGCGAGCAACGCACAGGTTCGAGAATGCATGGTTGAAGTGCAGCGGGCAATGGCGGCTGCGAGCGAGGTTGGCGTTGTGGTTGAAGGTCGCGACATCACGACGGTCGTCTTTCCGGCCGCTTCGGTAAAGATTTTCCTTACCGCCAGTCTTGAAGAACGGGCCCGTCGTCGCGGCGACGAAAGCAGCGAGTCGGTGGAGCGCCGCGACAATGCCGACAGCTCCCGCGTCGTGTCACCCTTGCGTCAGGCTGACGACGCGATTGTTATCGATACCACCGGTCGAAGCATCGACGATGTCGTAAAGGAGATTGTCGCGTGGCACACGAGCACCACCTCAAACTGAATCCACGAAAGACGCTCTTCTACCGACTTGTCGCGGGCCTCATCAAAGGCGTGGCTCTTGTGGCCTTCCGGCCAATTGTTCGTGGCACTAGGAACATCCCGCTGAGCGGCCCGGTATTGGTGGCACCGACGCATCGATCCAATCTGGACTTTGCCTTCACCCTCTTCATGTCGCAGCGCAAGGTTTTCTTCATGGCGAAGGATTCCCTGTTTCGCATTCCCATTGTGGGACCGGCGCTCGCCGCACTGGGCGCCTTTCCCGTCACCCGTGGCGCCGCTGACCGCGAAGCGATGAAGGCCGCCGAAGCGGTGCTCGGAAGTGGTCATGCGCTCATTCTTTTTCCGGAGGGAACGCGCAAAGCAGGACCGGTTATCGAAGAGCTTCGAGATGGGGCGATGTTCATTGCGGCTCGCACCGGTGCGACTGTGGTGCCCGTCGGGCTCGCCGGCACCGATCGCTCCGTGCGCTCTCGTCGTCACCCTCGACGTGTGGTTATCGAGGTGAGCGACCCAATCGCTCCACCAGCAAACGAAGGACGAGTGTCACGTAGCGCGGTTGCCGCCAAGACAATTGAACTCCGCGTCGCTCTTCAAGCGGCGCTCACGGCCGCTATCGAAGACTAAGCAACTTTGCGAATGTTGCGGGCGCGC
>DAINRA010000002.1:0-9114 GCA_036742195.1 Acidimicrobiales bacterium | reverse complement strand
GGCGCTCACGGCCGCTATCGAAGACTAAGCAACTTTGCGAATGTTGCGGGCGCGCCAGGCAGTGCCAAACACCACGCGGGCGTATCGGAAGCCAAAGAGCCAGTTCTTACCCTTTTTGGTCGTTCCGGAGGCGCGTGGGTGCCAGACAGTCGGGACGTCGGCCGCACGGTAACCAAGCTTCATGCACACGATGAGCAACTCAGACGTTTGGTACTGGTCTTGAATCAACAAGTCGACGGCATTGGCCAGCATGGCGACGCGCAGACCGCGATAGCCCGTTGAGGTGTCGGTGATCTTGGTGCCACAAATGCGGTTGACAACGAAGGAGAAGAATCGCACACCGAGCTTGCGGGTGGCGTCTGACGTCTTGTCTTCTCCGAGGACTCGACTTGTGAGAACAAAGTCAGCAGTGTCAGCAGCGAGTGGCGCGAGGATGTTTGGGAGCTCGGCGGGGTCATTCTGACCGTCGGCGTCCAACGTCAGGCAGTACTTGACGTTGTTCGTGATGCAGTAACGGTACGTCACTTGCAAGGCAACGCCGTGTCCAAGATTGACTGGGAACTCAAACACCTTGACGCCGGGGTAGCGGCGGGCCACTTCGGCGGTGCGGTCATCGCCACCGTCGACGACGACGAAGACGGTGTAGGGCTTACCATCGATATCGGCCGGCATCTTCTCCAAGACGGCACCGATGTTGGCCTCTTCTTCGTATGCACACAGCGAGACGAGGATTTCTTCAGGCTGGAAGCCGGGGTAGTCCTGATCGAACTTCTGCTGCGCTTGAGCAATGGCGTACTGGCGCAGACGGTTGGTGCGCTTCTTTTCGAGGTCAACGTGAGCCATGGCGTTCCTTATCGTTCGTATCACTGGCGTTACCGCCAGCACGCCGCCATTTCGAGCAGCTTTCCCGCCGACCGCACGTGCTCCGAGATTTTCGGGCGAACAGCCTGACAAGACCCTCAAATGCTAGCAATTACAACTGGAAAAGAGTGGTCATCGCCCGCTGCGGGCAAGCACCTGAGCCGCGGTGAATTCCCGATCACTCTGTGCATCAAACGACGATTGCACTGGTGCACCTAGCGCCGTGTCGAGAATCAGCCCCACGAGACGCAAGAGCTCTCGAAGTTCTGGTGGTGGTGGGAAATACTCGTCCTCGACGACTTGGCGAACCTCGTGTACCCCGTGCGCGGGGTTGAGGGCGGCAATGACTTCAAGCACCAGCGACTCGGGTGCCGATGCTCCAGCGGTAACCGCAACCGTGCCAGAAAGATTGTCTGGAAGTTCACTGACACCATTGATGCGATACACCCGCGGGCAACCGACCGATTCGGCCACCTTGGTGAGGGCCACCGTGTTGGAGGAGTTTGCCGAACCAATCACGACGACTGCGTCAGCCTCCTGGGCGATTTGCCGCAGTGCGCCTTGTCGGTTGGTGGTCGCAAAGCAGAGGTCGGAGCGATTGGGCATCCAAATCTCGGGGAAGACTTCAAGGGCGTGGGAGCGGAGATCCGCCCACTCGTCCATGCTGAGCGTCGTCTGGGAAAGCAGTGCGAAGGGCCCTTCGGAGTCCTTCAGGGCGTCAATATCGTCGGTTGATTGGATGAGGCGAACCGCCTCAGGAGCGACGGCCATGGTGCCTACCGCCTCCTCGTGACCTTCGTGCCCCACGTACAAGACGGTGTACCCCTTGCGAGCACGCACCTTCATTTCGTGGTGCACTTTGGTCACCAAAGGGCAAACGGCATCGACCACTGTTCCGCCGGAGGCTTGGGCCGCCGCAATAACCGAAGGTGGCGAACCGTGGGCGCTGAGCATGACGGGAGATCCTGGTGGTACGTCGCGGACATCGTCAACGAAAATCACTCCCAAGGACTTGAAGTGGTTCACGACGAACTGGTTGTGGACTATCTCGTGATAGCAGTACACCGGCGCGTCAAAGACCCGGGTCATCCAATCAAGGGCCTTAATCGCCTTTTCGACGCCGGCACAGAAGCCCCTGGGTGCAGCAACGATTACTTTCTCCACGTTCACCCTCATCAGCCTAGTAATCCCTTGCGCCCGAATCAGCCCTAGGCTGGAGCCATGTCCGGTGCTCGCATATCCGCAATCTCCCCGGGCTCGCCAGCGGCGAGCGTGGATATTGCCATCGGTGATGAGCTGATTTCGATCAATGGCGTCGAGCCTACGGACATCATCGAGTACCAACAGATGATTGACGGCAGCGATGTCACGTTGGTCCTCCAGCGGGAGAATGAGCCCTTACGGCGAAAGGTGCACATCTCCAAGGAAGTGGGCAAGCCCCTTGGCCTCAGCATTGATTCCGCAGTCTTTGATCGCATCCGCACGTGCGACAATCACTGCACATTTTGCTTCATCTACCAACTCCCAAAGGGGTTGCGACGTTCGCTCTACGTCAAGGATGATGACTTTCGCCTCTCATTCCTGTACGGCAATTACACCACCCTCACCCGGTTCACCGAGTTCGATCTCGAACGCGTGCTCGATGAGGGCCTTTCGCCCCTCTACGTTTCAATTCACACCACCAACCCGGAACTTCGCGCCGACATGCTGCGAAACCCTCGGGGCGCCACAAGCCTGCGATGGCTGCGTGAGCTGCTCAAGGCCGGTGTCGAGGTGCACGCCCAGGTTGTGGTCTGCCCGGGGGTCAATGACGGGGCTGAGCTGGAGCGGACATTGCAAGACGTTTTCAGCCTCTACCCAGAACTGACTTCCGTGGCGCTGGTTCCGATTGGTGTCTCTGCCTTCAGTGAAGAGAAGAATATGCGATCGCACACCGAGGATGAAGCCCGCGCAGTCGTGGCACTCGCCGAGCGCTACCAACACATGAGCGCTGAGATTCTCGGTCGGGTAGTGGTGTTTGCGTCCGACGAGTTCTACCTGGTGGCTGGCCTCACGCCACCCCCCGCGACCAAATTCGAAAGTCTGGACCAGGCCGAAAATGGCATCGGTCTTGTAGCCAGTTTCATCGAAAGCTTTCGTGGCACATTCGACATGGAGAAGCTGGGAACTGGATTCTTTCAGTCAGTTGATGGTGCTCCCGCGTGGGGCTATCGCGCTGAACGTGGTGCTTCAGCCACGCAGGACGTTACTGGTGATGTCGTGCTGTTGACGGGGGAGTACGCAGCACCAATTTTGAGTGAGTTGTTGACATCAGCGGGTTTTTCGGACGTTCACGTGATCGCGGTCGAAAACACCTATTTTGGTGGCAATATCAAGGTCGCCGGGCTCCTTACGGGGCACGACCTCACACGAGTCCTCGCCGAAGTGCCAGAATCTACTACCTGCCTTCTTCCTGACGTCTGCCTTTCCGAGGGACGCTTTCTTGATGGCTTGACACTCGATGACCTGCCGCGGCAGGTCACCACCGTTCGCACGACGGGTCAAGATCTTCGGGAAGTACTCGAACGTGCGAGAGAACAACGATTGGTTTCCAAATGAAAAAGCCCCAAGTAGTTATCGTCGGCCGACCAAATGTCGGCAAGAGTTCTCTCGTTAACCGTCTCGCCGCACGTCGCATCGCTGTAGTGGAAGAACACCGTGGGGTAACGCGAGACCGCAAGTCAGTTGAAGTTGAGTGGACAGGCGTCACGTTCGACGTTGTGGACACGGGTGGTTGGCTCGAGGCGGGCGACGAGCTTGAATCGAAAGTCTCGAAGCAGGCCGATGCGGCCCTGGCCGACGCTGACCTTGTCCTACTGGTGGTCGACGTGACGACTGGCATGGTGGACGAGGACACCCACGCAGCCCGCTGGGCCCTGCGTAGCGGTCGACCACTTATGTTGGTCGTGAACAAAGTTGATGACACCTTGCACGAAGCAAGCTCGTGGGAGTTCTTGTCACTCGGTGCCGGCGAGCCGTTCTGTGTTTCAGCACTGCACGGCCGTGGCGCGGGCGATCTCCTCGATGCCATCGTTGAGCGCATCGGCACCATCGACATGCAGGCACCCGGGGACGACATGACCGAAGACGGAGCGCTGCGCGTTGCGCTCGTTGGTCGACCCAATGTCGGAAAGTCAACCTTGTTCAACCAGCTGATTGGTGAAGAACGGTCAGTTGTTCACGACATGCCTGGCACGACCCGCGACGCCATTGACACCTTGATTGAAACTGAACAGGGTCTCATTCGATTTATCGACACCGCCGGTATGCGCCGCCGCGCGAAGACCGAAGCCGGCCTTGAGACTTACGCCGTTCTCCGTAGTCTCGATGCCCTTGACCGCGCGGACATCGCAATTCTCGTAATCGACGCCACCGTCGGCGCAACTGGTCAGGACCAACGACTCGCCGAGCGCATCTCGGCGGCCGGATGTCCGTCCATTGTGATTCTGAACAAGTGGGAACTCATCCCCACCGAAGAACGTGATTCAGTGCTGGCAACCGTCGGCGACAAGCTTGCCTTCTTGGGCGACGCACCCGTCATTAAGACCACCGCAACGTCGGGAAAGGGTGTCCACAAGATTCTTCCGGCGCTGTCCATCGCTGCCGACGACTACGTCAAGCGCGTTCCGACGGGAGCGTTGAACCGTGCCATCCGTGACCTGCAGATCAAGCAGCCGGCGCCGACGGGGAAGATTCGCTATGCCGTTCAGGGAGCGTCGGAGCCACCAACCTTTACGTTGTTCGTGTCCGGGCGCCTTCCCACGACCTATCTCCGGTACGTCGAACGATCGCTTCGAGAGCGATTCGAACTCGGCTCGACTCCCATCCGCGTGCGAGTCCGAACTGAATAGTGGCGCATTGGTGTGAATTCTGTGACCGACCCGTTGAGGGTGAGGTCTGCGAAGTCTGTGGGCGGGAAGTCATCGCTCCCGAGCGAGAGCCTGTGCCGTGGCGCTGGAGATTCTTTGTTGTGGCTTGCGTGGTCTACGTTGCGTATCGTGTCTATCAACTCGCAACATGGTTGATTCATTAGGAGACAAGATGCCCATCTACGCGCTTGGTGAGCGTACGCCAACAATTGCCGACGACGCTTTTGTGCACCCCGACGCCGTCATCATCGGTGACGTTCAGATTGGAAGTTTGTCAACGATTTGGCCCGGCGCGGTTCTTCGCGGTGATTACGGTCGCATCATCATTGGCGAGCGAACCTCGATTCAAGATGGCACAGTCATCCACGCCACGGAGAAGCTCAACACTGTTGTTGGCGACGACTGCGTTGTCGGGCACATTGCCCATCTCGAAGGATGCGTGGTCGGCAATCGAGTCTTAATCGGCAATGGTTCAATCGTGATGCACGACGCCGTCATTGGCGACGGTGCGACCGTCGCAGCGGGTGCCGTGGTGCGAAATCGAACGATTGTTCCGGCGGGCGCCGCAATTATGGGGGTTCCTGGCGTTATTCGTGAGAATGCCAGCGATCAAGCTGACATCGCCAGGGGTGCCGCTTTGTATGTCGAGAACGGCCGTCGGTACCGAGCCGAACTTCGTCGCCTCTAGTTGTTTGAGATTTCTCGCACGGCGTTCAGCACGCGAGCGGCGCTGCCAGAGAGAACTGATTCAGAAGCGAGGGCAAAGCCTTCGGCAAGGTCGCTAGCGCGATCGGCCGCGACTAGGGCTAGGGCCGCGTTGGCGCAGACCACGTCGAACACCGCTCCCTGCTCGCCATTAAGAAATGCCTCGAAGACCGCGACGTTCACCGATACGTCGCCACCAACAAGTTCGGCGACCTCGTGTCGCCGCTCGAGGATCTCACCGGCATCGATCGAATACTGGTGAGTGGTCGGTCCTGACACCTCGACCAGCGTGCTCGGTCCACCAAGTGACAGTTCATCTAGTCCGTCCGCACCGCGAACCAAAATTGCTTTGTCGACACCTCGAGCGGCCAGCACACGGGCCATTGGAGCCAGCGCAGCTTCTTGTGCTACGCCAATGACACTCCGACGCACTTGTGCCGGGTTCGCTAGTGGGCCCAGGATGTTAAACACGGTTCGAAAGCCCAGGGTGCGGCGAATAGGACTTAGGTATTTCAAAGCGCTGTGGTAGGTGGGGGCAAAGTAGAAGCCAAATCCTGCTTCCTCGATGCAGCGTCGCACCGTCTCGGGTCCGATATCGATGTTGATGCCCAGAGCTTCGAGGACATCAGCGCTGCCAACGGATGACGTCGCCGACCGATTCCCGTGCTTGGCGACACGGACACCGGCGCCAGCAACAGCAAATGATGCCATTGAAGAAACGTTGACTGAGTGGAGTTGATCCCCGCCGGTTCCCACGATGTCGACGCAACCGTCAGGCGCGTCCGCGGGCGTGGAAACTGCCATCATGGCATCGACGAAGCCGGTCATCTCGTCCACCGTCTCACCCTTTGCGGTGAAAGCAGTGAGGAAGGCTGCAATCAACGTTGGATCAACGCTGCCCGTCAATATCTGACCCAGCGCTTCACGGGCCTGGTCACGGGTGAGGTCCTCACGTCCAATTAGGGGCTGAACAAACGACTTGGAGAACGATGCCGACACGACAACTCCTTACTGAGACGAGTGCCGTTTCCTGACACCCTAGTCATGAATACTACGATTTCCCTATGGCAGCCACGTACCTCGACGCAATCGGTGCTGCGCACCGAAACCGAGCACAACGCGACGAGCGCGACTGGCGCACCCGAACGACTGCTGCCTACAGCGGACAGTCGTTTCTGTCGGCGCTCGAATCTCCGGATGAGACCGTCGCAGTCATTGCCGAAATCAAGCGGCGGAGCCCGTCAAAAGGGTGGTTGGCTCAGCACCTCGATGCGCCGGAACTCGCGCGCACCTATGAAGGCGCTGGTGCTCGGGCAATATCAGTACTCACCGATCAAGATCACTTCGGCGCCCTCGCTACCGATTTACCGGATGTCGCCGGTGCGGTAACCATTCCGCGACTTCGTAAGGACTTTACGGTGGCGGAGAATGATGTCATTGACGCGGTGGAGATGGGGGCTTCGGCAATTCTGCTGATTGCGGCACTACTGAGCGACGACGAACTTGACCGGTTTTTTCGTCTCGCTACATCTTTAAATCTTGATGCCCTGTTCGAGGTGCACGACGAGGCTGAGGTCGCTCGCGTTGTTGACGTGGGTGCGAAGATCATCGGTGTGAACCAGCGCAACCTGCATACCTTTGCCGTAGACACTGAGCACGCCGAACGTGTCGTTGCCTCGATGCCTGCGAACGTGGTGCGCGTCGCCGAGTCGGGCCTGCGCTCCACGAGCGACGTTGAACGGGCCGCCATGGCGGGTTTTGACGCAGTGCTGGTGGGCGAGTCGTTCGTCACGAACACCAATCCCGGTGAGGTGGTCGCAGCATTTAGCGCCGTGAAGCGGCGTGCACGTGGCTAGGAGCCCTTTCGTCAAGATTTGCGGCGTCACGTCCGTCGCTGACGCGCGTCTTGTGCGAGACGCTGGTGCAGATGCGATTGGCGTTATTTTTTCAACCGCCTCGACGAGAACCGTTGATGCGGGGGTTGCCTCTGCCATCGCAGCTGACGCGGACGATAATTGTGTCGTTGTCGGTGTGTTCAAGGGTAACTCCGAGGATGAGATTCTCCGCCTGAGCGCAAACGTGCCGCTCGCTTGCGTGCAGCTGCATGATTCGCCGTCTGCGACGTTGGTTCCGGCCCTGCGCGCCATCGGGGTGAAACTTGTTATCGCTGCATTTCCTTTCCTTGATTCAATCGATGCGAGGGACTTTGACATGATCTTGCTTGACGGACCAACACCAGGATCGGGCGACCTCCATGACGTCTCAGCGCACCAGATTGCTGACGCAACCATCCCGGTGCTCCTCGCGGGGGGCCTGACCCCTGACAATGTTGCCGAACGGATTCGGGCTGTTCGCCCCTTCGGCGTCGATGTCGCCTCGGGAACGGAATCGTCTCCCGGCGTCAAGGACGCTGCGAAAGTCGCTAGTTTCGTAATACGCGCTCGCGAAGCGCTGTTCTCAGGAGACGAACGTTGACCGAAACGACATACATGGGCCGCCCGAACGACGATGGTCGCTTTGGGGATTTTGGTGGCCGTTTCGTACCTGAAGCCCTCATGCCAGCGTGCATCGAGTTGCAGGACGCGTTCACCGATGCCTGGGCTGACCCATCCTTCGTCAATGAGTTCCATAGCGTCCTGAAGGAGTTTGGCGGACGCCCCACGCCGGTGACCTATCTGGCTCGACTCTCCGAAAAGTTGGGCATTCGCGTATTCGCGAAGCGTGAAGATCTGGCGCACACCGGATCGCACAAAATCAACAACGTTGTTGGACAGACACTTTTGACTAAGCGGATGGGTAAGCCCCGCGTTATTGCTGAGACCGGAGCGGGCCAGCACGGTGTCGCCACCGCCACCGCCGCCGCTCGATTGGGGCTCGAATGCACTGTGTACATGGGTGAAATCGACACCCAGCGTCAGGCCCTCAACGTATTCCGCATGGAACTGCTCGGGGCCAAGGTCGTGCCAGTCACGTCAGGCAGCCGAACTCTGAAGGACGCCGTGAATGAAGCGATGCGCGAGTGGGTGACGTGCGTCACCGACACCCATTACTGCTTGGGCAGTGTGATGGGACCTCACCCCTTCCCCTGGATGGTGCGAGAGTTTCAGAGCGTAATCGGCAAAGAGGCCGCCGACCAAATGAACGAGCGCGGCGAGGGAACACCAGATTTCGTGGTTGCGTGTGTTGGTGGGGGTTCGAACGCCGCCGGCATCTTCGCCGGGTTTGCCAACTCGACGGCAACTCTTATCGGTGTTGAGGCCGCTGGGGGAGCGGCAGTGAAGACCGGAAGCCCCGGTGTCTTGCACGGGATGAAGTCGATGCTGATTCAAAACGAGTTCGGGCAGATTGAAGAGGCGCATTCGATTTCTGCCGGGCTCGACTACCCCGGAATTGGCCCAGAACACGCCTATCTTGCCGCCGAAGGTCGAGCTCAGTACTTGCCTATTGGAGACGTCGACGTAATTCCGGCGCTGCAGATGCTGAGTGAGTTGGAAGGCATCATTCCGGCACTGGAAACTGCGCACGCCGTCGCATGGATTGCCCAAGAGGCGGGGAATCTGATCCCCAAGGGCTCCTCCGTTCTCCTCAATATGTCCGGCCGCGGTGACAAGGACGTCGCACAAGTTCGCGAGATTCTGAA
>DAINRA010000001.1:0-100250 GCA_036742195.1 Acidimicrobiales bacterium | reverse complement strand
ATGGTGGGCCGTACAGGACTTGAACCTGTGACCCCTTCCATGTCAAGGAAGTGCGCTACCAGACTGCGCCAACGGCCCCTAAGGGTTTCTATCCTACCACTTGGAACGTGACTAAAAGTCAGCCGTCGTCTCGCGGTAGTGCTCGATCTCGGCCGGGTCCATCGACGACACCGGTGGTCGCAGACCCGTCCAATCATTTGTGTTTTGCGCTACCTGCGCGAAAAAGACCTCACATGCCGCTTTGGCGTCGTTGAGCGCATCGTGGCCACCAACGCGAACGCCGTAGTGCATCGAGAGGGCGGTGAGGTTGCGACGCCGCGGGTTTTCGGCTCTCGATTCCATCGCAATATCGTGCGAAATAACGTCAATAATCCGAAGTTCATCCAGTTGGAGGCCATCGTCGGCCACAGTTTTATTCATCACCGAGCCGTAGCTGCGTTGGAACATATCAATATCGAAATGCGACACGTTGGCGCCACAGATCCACGCGCCAGCCGCGTGATGTTGGCGAAGTATCGCCAACGTCTTAATTAATCCTTGTTCGACGGTGTGGGCTTCGCCGCGGGCGGCCTTGGCCTCCAGCATTGCTCTTGAAATACCGTGCACTCGTTCGGCACCGGGTGATATCTCCACGTCGGGCACCACGTAATAGTGATCGCTCCAGACCAGCTCCATGTTGCGATAGAGCGCGAAACCGTACGAGATGGCCCTCTCTGAGGACGTTGCCAGACCAGTGGTCTCGGTGTCGAATCCCAACACCAGTTCAGGGACTTCGTGGTGCTTCTCTGTCATAGCGCCACCTTTACGCGCGCCTGTGACATCGCCCCTGGTCTAGAGACCATGGTGGCGCTCAAGCTCGTCGGCCAACGTGGCCACCGAGTCCACGATGCGCGATGGCCGGAACGGGAATCGTTCGGCGTCTTCCTTGGTCGATACGCCCGACAGCACCAGCACCGTGTGCAGGCCGGCCTCGAGGCCGCCAATGACGTCAGTGTCCATGCGGTCACCCACCATGGCCGTGCTTTCGGAGTGCGCGTTCAGCACGCGCATCGCCGAGCGCACCATCAAGGGGTTGGGCTTGCCCACGAAGTAGGGCTCCTTGCCGGTGGCGTGACTGATCAACGCCGTGAGAGCGCCCGTGGCGGGCAGCGTGCCTTCGACGCTAGGACCGGTGGGGTCGGGGTTGGTGCCGATGAAGCGAACTCCCTGCTCCACCAGTCGAACGGCCTTGGTGACACGCTCGAAGTTGTAGTTGCGGGTTTCGCCAATAACCACGTAGTCGGGGTCGTTGTCAGACAGGGTGTAGCCGGCCTCGTGCAGTGCAGTGGTCAAGCCGACCTCACCAATGACGAAGGCCGACCCCTGCGGGCGCTGATCGGCCAAGAAGCCGGCTGTGGCCAGTGCCGAAGTCCAAATGCGGTCTTCGGGGACGTTCAGGCCGCGGTAGGCCAAGCGGGCCGAAAGATCGCGGCGGGTGTACATCGAGTTGTTGGTCAAGACCAAAAAGGGCGTGCCGGTCTTTTCGAGCACGTCGAGGAACCGATTGGCGCCCTCAATGGGGTGCTCCTCGCGCACCAAGACGCCGTCCATGTCGAGCAACCACGTGCCGACCTGACCAGCATCGGACACATTGGGCCATTTGTTACCTGACGACATGACTACCTCTTTCCTGGTCCATATCCTAATTCGCAGGGTGCCCTGAGCGCAGGACGAGCGTGGTCACACAAAGAACAAAACCGGCCTCCGCGAAGACGCGAAGACCGGTTTGTCCTGGAGGCGGCGTCCGGAGTCGAACCGGACTACGGGGCTTTGCAGGCCCCTGCCTAACCGCTCGGCCACGCCGCCAGAACGTCCATCCTACTAGAGGAGGCGTATCGCCAGTTACGCGCCACCCATCGCCGCTTTCAGCACAAATCCGTTTGGAACGCTCCGGTAGGCTTCCACTGTGAAGCGCACACTTTTCGTCATCCTCGGCGTGGGCGTGGTGGCGCTCACGGTTGCGCTTCTGGTCACTCACCATCGCCCGGTCGTCGTGACGGCGACGGCCCACGTTGAGGCCGGCACCTCACCGTCGAGTCCCCTTGTGCAGTTGATGTTTTCCTCGCCCGTGACGATTGCCAAGCTCCCGCCACTCACACTCTCCCCCGCCATCACCACGCAGTGGCACCAGGTATCCCCCACTGAGGTCTCGGCCACGGTGTCAGGATCACTGCCCGCCATTGGGCGCTATCGCATTACCGTGCCGACTGCGCTGTCGTGCGCCACGACCTGCACCGTGACCCACAGTGGCGATGTCGTGCGCACCTTGAGCCCCGACGTGACCTTCGAGGATCAGTTACTGGCTGAACTGCACTATCTCCCCGTGACGTTCACCCCAACGACACCCAGTACGGACCTCACCAGTGAAACGCCGGGCACCTTTAGCTGGCGGTTCCCCGCACTCGCCCCCTTGCTGGCGTCGCAGTGGTCGGTCGGCGCATCGAACGTCGTGCTGAGCGCTGGTCTCATGCGCTTTCAAGGCGACCACGGACTCCCCACCACCGGCAACCTCGACCCCACCTCATGGCACACGCTCGTGGTCGCCGCCGCCAAGGCGGAGATGGCTGGGCCCTACGCGTACGTCGACGTCACTGAGCACTCCCCCGAGACACTCACCCTCTACAGCGACGGCACCGCCATTTTTCACACCCTGGTGAACACGGGCATCGCCCAGGCACCGTCGTCACTGGGTACCTACCCCGTCTACCTGCGCTTCATCAGCCAAACCATGCGCGGCACGAATCCTGACGGATCGACCTACGTGGACCCAGGCATCCCCTGGGTCAGCTACTTCCACGGCGGCGAGGCCCTGCACGGCTACATCCGTGCTTCCTACGGCTTCGAGCAGAGTCTGGGCTGCGTTGAGATGCCCTTCGCGTCGGCGCAGACTGTCTGGCCGCACACGCCCATCGGGACCCTCGTTACTGTTCGTCCGTAGGGGCGGGACCAAAGGCGTGGGCGCCACGCTGACGCGCCACGTCGAGACCGTCGCTAGAAAGCTCGCTCGCCACGCCGACCGCGGCGGTGCCAAAGCGACCACGGATCTCATCGAGCACGTCGCGGAGTCCTTCATTCACCACCTGCGTCCCGCGCGAGCGCTCGATGGCTTCATCGCGACCGGTCGCCCCTGAGGCAACGTCAAATGAGAGCTGCACCACGTTGCGCTCACGCTCGAGCAGCGACGAGGCGTGCACCGAGAGCAGTCGCACCGGCAGTGCGAGGGGGATGGAGTCGATGAGGGCACTCACGACGGCAACAATGGCCTCTTCGTCGTCGACGCCAAAGGGCAACGTCTGAGACCGTGACACCATCGAGAGGTCGTCGAAGCGCACACCGGTCGTAATGGTGCGGGCGACGAGGTCCTTGCTGCGTAACGCGCGCGCCACGATGCCGGCGTGGTGGCGAATATGTGGCGCCAGCGCGCTCGCTCCGATGACCGACCGGGCAAAAGTTTGGTCGTGGCCCAGCGACTTGGCCGCGCGATTGACCTGCACTTCACGTCGATCTTCGCCGCGGGCGTAGGACGAGAGCGTGGCGGCCATGGCCGGACCGAAGTGGTAGGCCAAAGTCTCCTCGTCCACCTTGAGCAAGTCCCGAATGAGTGGCAGACCGAGCTGTTGCAGTTTGGCCGACGTTGCCGGCCCCACGCCCCAGAGCGCTCGCACGGGTAGTTCATTGAGCCACTTCGCCTCGAGCGCAGGGTCAACCCAGACGACTCCAGGGCCTGGCACCAATCGGCCATTGACGACGGTTGCCTTGGACTCCTTGGAGGCCAACTTCGCAAAGAGCTTGTTGCGCGCCACCCCGATGCCGCACTCGAGGAGGAGCTCGTCCTTCAGTCGGGTGCGAATCGTCTGCGCCGCCACCAAGGGCGTGACCTGCAAAGCGGTGAGGCCAGAGAGATCGGCGAACACCTCGTCGAGACTGATGGGCTCGAAGTGTGGCGTCACGTCGTTCACGATGGCGTGGAACTTCGACGAGTACTCCTCGTAGCGATCAAACCGCCCCGGCAGCATAATCATTTCGGGACAGAGTCGACGAGCCACCGCCGAAGGCATCGCCGATCGCACCCCGTAGCGGCGAGCTTCGTAACTCGCCGACGCCACAACACCGCGGTCACCGGCACCACCCACGCACACCGGTTTGCCACGCAATGTCGGGTCGTCGAGAATTTCAACTGACGCGAAGAACGCGTCGAGGTCGATGTGAAGAATTGGCGCCTCGGCCAGAGTTGGTTCGCTAGCCGGCGAGTTCGACACTGCGGAACGCCTCAGCGAAAGATGCACCCACCGCGTGCGCGGCTTGCGCGGCCCGAGAGCGAACAACCTGGGCGATGCCCTCTTCGTCGCCCGCCATTTGTGACGAGTGCGCTACCACCGCAGCCACCTTGCGCTCCAGCGCAGCGGCAATATTCACCGCGACGTCCGGCTCGTGAGTCCCAGACAGCAGCAGCGTCTCCACCACGTGAGCCGGACCAGCATCAGGGAAGTACAACGGCATCGAGACCGCCGGGGCGACCGCGTCTAGCAGTGCCCAGCCCGTTTCGCGGTGGTCACGGTGGTTGACGTAAACCCCGCCAAAAAACGTCGCCGTCGGATCGGGTCCAATGACAATCTGGGGCGTGAGCAGGCGCAGGAGGCGCACGAGTTGCTCACGCAGTTCGAGTGAGTTCGTCACCTCTCCATCGCGATAGCCCAGCGTGTGAACGGAGGCCAGGCCCATCACGTCGGCGGCCTGTTGCAGTTCACGGCGGCGCGTGGCTGCGAGGTCGGAGGCGTCGGTGCTGGCCACGTGCGAACCCTTGGCGCCGTCGCAGACCACCACGAGGTGCACCTGGGCGCCTTGCTCGGCCCACAAGGACATCACACCACCGGCGGCGACGTCGGCGTCATCAGGGTGTGCGTAGATAGCAACTACGCTCTGGGGCGTAAAGGTAGCCAGTCGCACTGTTAGCCCCGGTGCTTTGGCGCAGTCGTCTTCACCAGGTTGCCGATTTCGCGAGCAAAGTCAGCGGCGTCTTCAAAGCCCTTATAGACGGAGGCAAAACGAACGTAGGCGACGTCATCGACGGTGCGAAGTGCCTCAAGGGTTGCCAAACCGACTTCTTCACTCGTCACGTCTCGGTTTAGCAAGCGCATCGATTCTTCAATACTTTCAACGATTTGGTTCATGGCATCTTCGTCAACTGGGCGGTTCTTGCAGGCCGAGCGGATGCCACCGAGAATCTTGATACGGGCGAAGGGCTCGCGCTCACCCGAACGCTTCACGACAAACAGACCGACTTCTTCAATGCGCTCAAACGTCGTGTAGCGCTGACCGCAGGCGGAACACTCACGACGGCGGCGAATCGCAACACCATCCTCAGCTAACCGAGAGTCGACAACGCGATCATCATCGGTTGAGCAAAAGGGGCAACGCACATACCAATCGTACTTCAATTACCCTAAAATTTAGGGAATTGGAATGTGCTCGCCGGTGATTACGACCGTGGAGCGAAGCTCGGCGCGTAGCGCGTTGTAAGCGCGACGAGGATCGAGCGGGTTCACTTGTGCGGCAATCGACTGCAACGTGTCACCGGGAGCAACGATGTAGGTCGTGCCTGGTGGGTAGTTGGTCGCGGCCTCTGACGATACCGCCATGCCGGTTGCCGTCGTGCCGCCGAAGGCGAGCCCTGGCGTTGCGAGTGCTACGAGTGCCGCAATCACCACCAAGGCGGCAAGGAAGCGACGACGACGCTGCAGCATCCGAGCACGTGCGGCACGGCGCTGGGCGACCAAGGGGCCGCTCCGGAATGAAGGGGCAGCCTGTGCGGGGGTAGGCACCAGGCGCAGCGCGGGGCGTGCCACCGCTGGTTCTAGGTACTGATCAGGGAACATCTCAACTGCAGCCATGATTTCTTCCTCACTCTTACGAACGTCTGTTCGCTAGTCTAAGCGAACGTCTGTTCGTAGTCAAATTATTTTTATCGAATCTCCAGGAGCTTTCGCCCCACTCGACCAAACCGGTCCAGTGGCGCTTGGCGCCCTTGTGCGCACTCGCCAATCGTTTCGAGCGAACTGGCGAGTTTGATGCGTTCTCGTTGAACGATCTGTGCACACGCTAGAGAGAGGGTGTCACATGGGTGGTCGTGGGCATCGGTCACCTGCCCGTCTGTGACCCAGATCATCACATCGTTCGGTCTCCTCAGGGTTGCCGCCCACTCCAGGACAGGGCCGTCAACACCATTGCCGATATTGCCGGTGTGCGGCTGGGGCACAACGCCCTGTTCGGTGGCCAATATCCACGCGTTCGGGGTGTGCCCTTGGTCGCCAGGTCGATGGGAATAACCAATAATGAGCGCCTGGGGCGCAATGGCGAGAAGTTGGTGGAGTTGCTTCTCTTCGATATCCATTGACCCCGACTGATCAATGACGATGACCGCTCCACGACTTCGTCGCCGTCCGGCAAATCCGCGTTGGTAGGGGTCGGTAAGGAGTCGTTGCGGGTAGGCCAAGGAGGTGCCAGACGTCTGCGGACGGCGCCGCCGCACAAGGGGCCGACGCTCGCGCAGCACCGGTTCAACCGATGGTGCCAGCACGAGCGGTGCGAACGAACCCGTTGCGGGGCGACGAGCGCCGGGTTGCAGACTTCGCCGAAAGCGGCGAAGCTCATCTGACGAGGTCGGTGGCGTTGCCCGCAAGGCGGAAGTGACCATTCGGGCCAGCGGTACGGTGTAGCGGGCGTAGCCTTCGCTCTGCCCCTCTGGCGTCAAATCGGTCGACGCCAGGCGGGCCACTGGCACATCGGCGACCAGTGCGTTCGCTTGCTTCGCGATGGCGCGCAGTGCCGGCAGCCATTCGGGTTGATGGCGTCGCACGCCGGAAAGGTAGGTGCGCTCTCCTCCCGTGCCCACGACGGCCAGGAGAAAGAGCACCGCCTCGTCCCATTCCCCAGTCAGCGCCACACGTTCTCCCGACAGCCCTTCGCTTCCGTCTCGCAGCTCCTCGACGTCAAACCCGAGGCGAGCGAGGACGGTGTTGATCCGAAACTCCTCCGCGCATTCCGCCGCCCTGGGGTGAACATCGAAAGGAAGCGCGCCAACGTCGCTGCAGTGCGGACTCATGCGCACGTGCGCCAATTCGTGTGCTCGCACCACCCGCTCGCCGAGGCCATACCCAAGTGGGACTTGGAGAATGCGATCGGTGAAATTGCAGCTGGCAGCACCTCGAATAGGTGCACCCTCCGTAATTGTCCAGCCCGTTGGCACAAAGCCATCACTTCGACCACTCAGGATTTCGGGAAACACACTCATCGCAACGCACCGACCGTCAGTGCGTCGAGAAAGTCCTGACCGCGCGTGGCACCAAAGAGGAGTGCGGCGGCCCGATGCGCACCTACCCCCGAACGAAGTTGATCGAACGCATAAAACGAGCGCAGCGACAAACGTCGCCCACCCTCGGCCAACGCGGCCTGCAATGCGGGTGCGCGCAGATCAGCGCTGAGCTTCTCCACGGCGCTGGGATGCGGCTGATCGATGCGAATACGAACGGCGAAGCGGTCCAGCAGCGCCGTCGGAATCGCCGACATCTCCTCGATGTTGGTGGTCATGACCACGCTGAAGTCGGGGCCCGGGCGCACCCACTCCCCCGTTTCGGGGTTTCGCCAACGCGCTGACTCAATCGAGTCAGTAATCGACAACAAGGTGCTCAGTGCATCACCGGAGGCGCGGTCAACCTCATCGACCACCAACCGGCCACCCGCACCATTGTGTCGCCAGGCACGAATGGCCGGACCTTCGCGCCACTCCCAGCGGCCCGCACCCACCGGCATCCACGTTCCCGTGATCTCAGCACTTGTGAGGTCCTCGGTGCAGACGAGGCGCTCGGCCACGCCGGACGACACGCCGAAGCGAAGGCCGGCGTAGGTCTTGCCCGTTCCTGGTGGGCCGTACAAGAGGATGCGGTCCACACCGCAGGCAATTGCATCGGCTAAATCGACCCAACATTGGCTGGGGCTAAGAATTGTTTCCATAGTTCTCCTTTTCGAGGGGCTCACAACGGTCGCGCCCCGCAAAAAGCGAACAGATGTTTGATTCTGGTGACCAGAGGACCTAGTATTACGAACAACTGTTCGTTAAGGAGTCCTTATGGCTGAAGCTCTCACCCCAATGCGCCGCGCAATTCTCGAGTTCATTGTCGCCTACCAGCGCGAAAAGGACTTCCCGCCCACCATTCGCGAGATTGCCACCTCCGTGGGGCTCAGCTCCTCGGCAACGGTCAAGAATCACATCGAAGTGCTCAAGAACGCCGGGTACATCGTCTCGAACCCCAAGCAGCCCCGCACCCTCACGGTGATCCTTGATGGCGCCCCCGTGGTGGCTCCCGAAGCAACAATCACGTCAATTCGTCAGATCCCCTTCGTGGGTGACGTCGCCGCCGGTACCGGCGTGCTGGCTGCTGAGACCGAGCACGAGCTCATGGCTATTCCCGAACAGTTCGCCGGACAGGCCGACAGTTTCGTGCTTAAGGTGCGCGGCGAATCCATGATCAACGCCGGCATCCTGCCCGGCGACTTCATCGTGGTGGCCCGCCAGCAGACCGCCGACAAGGGCGCGATTGTGGTTGCTGGTATCCCTGGCGAAGAGGCCACGGTCAAGCGCTACTTCCCCCAGGGCGCCCGCGTGGTGCTCAAGCCCGAGAACGACACGATGGAGCCCATGGAGTTTGACGCGCACGACGTCACCATCTTCGGCCGTGTTATCTCGGTGCTGCGCAACTACTAAGCGCCAGCGCGAAGCCAAGCACTCAATGTGGTGACGAAGGCGTCCAGTTGCGACGCCGTCACGTGCTCGTCACTGCGGTGAGCCAAGAGGGGATCGCCGGCGCCAAAGTTGGTGGCGGGCACGCCCAGCGACTGCATCGTCGCGACGTCCGTCCACCCCACCTTGGCGAGCGCAGGTTGCCCAGTTGCCTGCACCAAGCGAGCAAGGTGGTCGTTCGACAGTGCCGGTGGCGCTGCCGGTGCCCAGTCGTGCACCTCAATGGTGTCCGCATCTGAGACTGTGTCGCCTAGCAGCGATCGCAGGTGCCCCAGCGCCACGACGTCATCGCGATCGGGAGCGACGCGGTGGTTCAGCGTGACCACCACTTCGTCAGGCACGACATTGTTGGCGATTCCACCGCTGACGTGCACGGCCTGCAGCTGCTCGGTGTAGGTGCAGCCATCAATGGTGATGACTCGAGGCTCGTAGGCGGCCACGCGCGCGAGGACTGGCGCCAAGCGATGAATGGCGTTCACGCCGGTAAAGGCGCGAGCCACGTGGGCGCGTCGACCACGCAGAGTGAGCGCTACCCGCAAGGTACCTTGGCAGCCCGCCTCGACCACGCCGTTCGTCGGCTCCCCCACCACCGCGACCTCACCTTCGAGAAGATCTGGGCGCTCTCGGGCAATTTCCAGTAGTCCCGACGCGGAGCGGGCGATCTCTTCACGGGCGTAGAAGACCCAGGTCACGTCAACGGGGAACACTTCCCCGGAAGAGGCGAGGTCGAGCATGCCGGCCAGCGACGCCTTCATGTCACAGGCGCCAACGCCGTGCAAGACATCTCCCTCGATGCGTGCGCCACTCGCGTCTCCGGGCACGGTATCGAGGTGGCCAGCAATGACGACGCGGGTTGGTGCCCCCTGCGAGGTCCGTGCAACAACGTTGTCGCCAATGCGCACCACTTCAAGGTGGGGGTTCGACCGCAGTCGTTGCTCGACGTGCGCACATAACGCTGCTTCGTTGCCACTGACGGAGTCAATGGCAACCAGCGTCAGCACGTCGGCGAGGGAGGTCACGTGGAGACGCCACTTTCGCGCAGGATGTCATTTAACGCCACCTTGTTGTGACGCTCACCTTCGCTCAGGCGTCGAATAATCAGCACACAGGGCAAGTAGTACTCACCGCCGGGGTAGGTCCGCTTGCGTGAGGCCGAAACAGCAACGCAGTAGTCCGGAACGTAGCCGCGCGACACCTCTTCGCCGGTTTCGGCGTCAATGACCGGAATCGATGGATTCAAAATCGTGCCGGCGCCGAGCACGGAGCCCTTGCCAACGCGAGCACCTTCGACCACCATGCAGCGGCTGCCGATGAAGGCGCCGTCTTCAATCACGACGGGCACGGCGTTCGCGGGCTCCAGCACGCCACCGATGCCCACGCCACCAGCCAGGTGCACGTTGGCGCCAATCTGGGCGCACGAGCCCACTGTGGCCCACGTGTCCACCATGGTGCCAGGTCCCACCCAGGCGCCGATGTTCACGTAGCTCGGCATCATGATCACACCGGGGCTCAAGAAACTACCCTTGCGCGCACTGGCCCCAGGAACGACGCGAACCCCACGACGGGCGTAGTCCGACTTGAGTTCGAGTTTGTCGTGGAACTCCATGGGGCCGGCTTCGACCGTCTCCATGGAACGCAGACGAAACAGCATCAAAATGGCGAACTTGACCCACTCGTTCACCACCACGTTGTTGCAGTCGTCGATGGAGGCGACACGAAGGAGGCCGTCGTCGAGATACGAGATCACGAGTTCGACGTCGCGCCGAGCTTCCAGGTTGTCAGGGGTAAGTGAGGCAATGTCCTCATACCAGTGGCGGATGCGACGTTCGAGATCTTCCATAGACCAATGCTAACGGCGCAATATCGCTCGGAAGGTTCAGCGGGCGGCGCTGAAAGCCCGAAGTCGTTCGCAGGCCACTGCAATGCGGTCATCGGGCTGGACGACTGCAATGCGCACGTACGCAGCACCGGCGTCACCGTAGAGTTCGCCGGGGCTCGTAACGAGACCCGAGACTTCGGCAATCCACTGGGCTAAGGACCAACCGTCGTCACCGTCTCGGTGACACCAGAGATAGAAGCCACCCTCGGGCATAGGTGCCGACACACCCGCACCCTGCAGTGCCTTGGACAGCGCCTCGAGGCGACGGCGATAGACCTCGCGCTGTGCGGCGACGTGCGCATCGTCACTGAAGGCGACGGCCACCGCGTCCTGCACTGGGCCAGGCACCATCATGCCGGCGTGCTGGCGAACGGACTGCAGGTACTGCACGATGTCGGCGTCACCGGCGTAGAAACCAGCGCGAATACCGGCCAGGTTGTTGCGCTTGGAGATGGAGTGCACCGCGAGTACGCCGGTGGTGGCAAACTCCAAAATCGACCGCGGACGATCGGCCCACGTGAACTCGGCGTAACACTCGTCAGAGATCACCAGGACATGGTGGGCGGCGCCCCATGCAGCGACCGCGGCAAGGTCGTCGAGATCACCCGTGGGGTTCGAGGGTGAATTGGACCACAGCACCAGCGCGCGTTGAGCGTCGGCAGGGTCAATTGCGGCCACATCCAGGGCACCGTTGCGCAACGGAACGGCGACGGCGCGCAGACCAGCGAGCGTGGCTCCCATGGCGTAGGTCGGGTAACTAATGGCCGGATACAGCACCGTGTCCTTGTCCGGCGTGCGCAGGTGCAGGTAGTGCGACGTCGACGCCACAAACTCCTTGGTGCCAATGCAGGCCGCAATCTGGTTTGCCGCCAGCGTCACCCCGAAGCGGCGCTGCAGCCAGCCCGCCACGGCGTCGCGGAACGACGCGGTACCAATCGACGGCGGGTACGAGCGTGCGCCCGTTCCCTTGGCGAGAGCCGCAATAACTTCAGCGGGTGGTGGATCAACCGGCGTCCCAATGGAGCAGTCGATAGCACCGCCCTCGTGGGCGTCAGCAGCGGCCTTTATGCCCGAGAGGCGGTCGTAGGGGTAGGGCGGCGGGACAAAACTCATGATTGATTTCTCCACTGTACAAAGCGTGCGGCACCGGCGGCGTCCACCACGACGCGCATGACGACGTACTCATCGGTGAGCGTCGTTTCGAGCACTTCACCTTCGCGGTGCGCGGCAGCCACCACGTCACCTCGCTCGTGGGGCACGTAGAGCGTGACCACCCGGTCATTGCTACGAAGTCGGTCCGCGATGGTCGCCACCACCGAGTCCAGGTGCTCGTGCGTCTTGGCCGAGAGCCACGTCGAATCGGGATAGCGACGCGAGAGGGCAATAGCCCGTGACTCGGGCACGTCCGCCTTGTTAAAGACCAAGAGCTCGGGAATCGTATCGGCCTTGATCTCTCGCAGCACTTCGCGCACCGCCTCAATCTGCGCTTCCGCGTCCTCACTAGCCCCGTCGACCACGTGCACCAGCAGGTCGGCCAACTGCACGGACTTGAGCGTACTCATAAAGGCGTCCACGAGGCCGTGGGGCAGATTCGAGATGAAGCCGACGGTGTCGGTCACCAAAACAGTTTCTCCACCGGGGAGCTGCAGCTGACGGGTCCGAGGGTCGAGGGTAACGAAGAGCCGATCTTCGGCCTCCACACCGGCGTTCGTCAAGGCGTTCATCGTTGAGGACTTTCCGGCGTTGGTGTAGCCGACGAGCGTCACTTCGCGATGCCGACCGCGCGAGCGCCCCTGGCGCTGCACCTCACGGGTGCGTTCAATTTCTTTGAGATCACGACGCAGTTGGTGAATGCGGCCCTCGAGGCGGCGGCGGTCTGTTTCCAACTGTGTTTCACCGGGACCACGGGTACCAATGCCACCGGTTTGCTGCGAGAGCGAACCGGCGCCACGACGAAGGCGCGGAAGGCGGTACTGCAACAGTGCGAGCTCCACTTGGGCTTTACCTTCGGGAGTGCGGGCATTCTGGGCGAAGATGTCCAGAATGACTGCGGTTCGGTCGATTGCGGTGCGGCCGAGAATCTTTTCGAGGTTCCGTTGCTGCGCGGGCGAGAGATTCTGTTCGAACACCACGGTGTCAGAGTCGACCGCCAGGCAGAGTTCTCGAAGTTCATCCACTTTGCCCGACCCAAGGAATGTCGCGGGATCTGGTGAGTCGCGTCGCTGCACCACGCGCGCGACCACGTCAGCGCCAGCGGTGTCGACTAACAGCGCGAGCTCGTCGAGTTGGTGCTCGAGTTCCTCGATACTGGTGCCCGGAAAGAGCACACCAACCAGAACTATCTTCTCTCGAAATGTCCGGTCAATCAGTGTGCTGGGGAGATACGTCACTCCTGGTGCCACTCCACGTCCGCGACAAAAGCGACGGGGCCCGCCAATACGGCCCCCTGCTCATCAAAGGAGACATGCACGTCGCCACCAGGGTTTCGCACTACCACCGACGAATTCGTCAGTCCGTTCGCGTGGCACACAAAGGCCGTTGCGCACGAACCAGTGCCGCAGGCCAGGGTCCAGCCCACTCCACGCTCCACTACCTTGATAGCGACCGTGTCGCGGTCGAGCACCGTGACAAACTCCACGTTGGCGCCCCCACACTGTGCGGCCAAGTCGTCAGCCATGGTCTTGCGGACGTCGTCGGACCACGACGGCGAATCGAGCACCACGACGTGCGGATTCCCCACGTTGGCCACGCCTAAGGTCCCCTCCAGCGCAGTACCGGGCGTCACGGGACCCATGGCCACCGATCCGTGCCCGGTAGCACCGTCAAGGATCATGGCAACAATGCGCTCACCGGCCAGCGTCTGCACGGTCACTTCGCCCTGGCGTTGACCGCGAGCATGGAGCAGTGCCGCCACGAGGCATCGAATGCCGTTTCCCGACATCTCAGCGATTGAACCGTCGGCATTGAACAGAGTCATCGTCACGGCCCCACCGGCGGTGTCGCAGACCAAGAGACCGTCTGCACCCACCCCAAAGTTTCGGTGGCACACGGCCCGCGCACTCGCGGCGTCCCAGCGCGCTCGTTCGCCGTCGCCAATCGCGACGACAAAGTCATTACCGGCGCCGTGCCATTTTTGGAGAGGTCGCATCACGTTCCTAGTCTCGCACGAACCCGTCGGGGCTCTGCAGAACCGCGGCAATGCGATCAGTGGCCTCAGTCGGTGACGTGACCCACTGGACGCGGGGATCGCGGCCAAACCAGGAGCGCTGGCGACGAGCCAAGCGCTTGGTTTGGGTAATCGCCTGGGTAACGCACTCGTCGAGGGCAACGCCCTCTTCCACGTGCGCCAGAAGTTCGCGGTAGCCAACGGCCTGGCGAGCCGTTTTGGAGAGTCCTCGTTCGCGCAGCGCGACTACCTCGTCCAAGAGGCCTTGATCCATCCACTGGCGAAAACGCTGCTCGATTCGCTCGTCCAATTCAACGAAGTCGGGCATGAGGCCAATCTGCACAACGCGCGTGTGCTCGTAGTCACGCAAACCGGCGCCGAAGGTCGAGAATGGTCGCTGCGCCCCGAGGCAGACTTCCAGGGCGCGAAGAATACGACGCTCGTTCGTCGGCTCCATCTTGGCCGCCGCCGCAGGGTCCAGCTCTTCGAGGTGGCGGTAGAGGGCGGCGAGATCGTCCTTCTTCGCCTCGAGCTCGGCACGGACCTCGGGAAACTGACCGGGGATATCGAAGTTGTCGAGCACGGCGCGGCCGTACAGGCCGGTACCGCCGACGTAGAGGACTGCGCCACCCAAGGCCCACACCAGGTCGGTGGCCTCACGAGCCGCGGCTTGAAACTGGCTCACCGAGAACTCCTCTGACGGTTCGATGAGGTCTAACAAGTGATACGTCACCTCGCGCTGTTCCTCGCGCGTTGGCTTCGACGTCGCCAGGTCCATGCCTCGATAGACAGTCATGGAGTCGACGGAGAGGATTTCAATGCCCTCGCTCGACGTACGGGCGAGCTCGTGGGCGACGGCCGACTTCCCCGAGGCGGTGGGGCCCACGAGGGCGACAGCCGGTCCGCCGTGATTCCTCACGACGACAACAACGGAATGCGCACCTTGTGCTTTGGGGACCGCAGCTGCCCCACGTAGGTACCCAACAAGTGATACGGCGCACCGTGGGTGATGTCGACCTCCACCAGTGACCCCGCGCGTGGCGCGACCTCGGGCGTGGCGAAGTGCACCAACTTGCCCTGGCGAGTGCGGCCCGAAATGGCCTGATCGTTACGGCGTGACGGCCCCTCCACCAACACCTCTTCACGACGGCCGACTCGGGCCTCATGGGCGCGCAGTGCCGACCGGTCCAAAACGTCCTTGAGGCGACCGAAGCGCTCAGCCACCACGGCATCGTCGACGAAGTCGCTCACCATGTCGGCGGCACGCGTGCCCTCTCGTGGCGAAAAGATAAAGGTGTATGCCGAGTCGTACTCGGCGGCCGCAATGACGGCGAGCGACTCATCAAACTCGGCGTCCGTCTCACTGGGGAACCCCACAATGAGGTCGGTCGTGACGTGCAGGTCCGGAATCGCGGCGCGAGCAGCGGCGAGGCGCTCCATGTAGCGTTCGGTGGTGTAGCCGCGGCGCATGGCTTTGAGCACACGGTCCGACCCCGACTGCAGTGGCAGGTGCAACTGCGGGCAGACGGCTTCAACCTCGGCCATCGCGGCGATTGTGTCTTCGCTCAGGTCCTTTGGGTGCGGCGAAGTGAAGCGAATGCGCTCAATGCCTTCGACGGCACCGATGGCCCGCAGCAGGTCGGCGAAGAGGGGGCGACGCTTGGTGATGTCGCGCCCATAGGAGTTGACGTTCTGACCGAGAACGGTGATTTCCGTCACGCCAGAGGCCGCGAGCATGGTCGCCTCTTCTATCAAGTCGTCCAGTGGGCGCGAAATCTCCTCACCGCGCACCGAGGGAACGATGCAGTAGGCGCAGGTGTTGTCACAGCCGGTCTGAATGGTCATCCACGCCGCCCACGGCAGTTCACGCACTGCGTAGAGAGCGGGTGCCATGTCGCGGTTGGCCTCGGGATCTGGGGCATCCCAGACATCGACGATGGCGCCCTCAACTGCGGCGCGACGCAGGAGCGCTGGGGCTTGGGCCAGGTTGTGCGTGCCGAAGACGACGTCCACCCAGTCGGCCCGTTCGAGAATCTGCCCGCGGTCCTTCTGGGCCATGCAGCCACCGACGGCAATCTGCATGCCGGGGCGACGCTTCTTTAGTTCTTTGAGGTGGCCAAGGGCGCTGTAGAGCTTGAGATCTGCGTTCTCACGAATGGTGCACGTGTTGAAAATCACCACGTCAGCGTCCGACTCCGAGGCAGCCGGTACGAGGCCGTCAGCCTGCATCAAACCAGCTAGACGCTCGGTGTCGTGTTCGTTCATCTGACACCCGAAGGTGCGAATCGCGAAGGTTTTTGGCTCACTCACGCCCCCAAGCCTACTTCCCAACCCTAATTTCACTCATCGCCGTCAGCCGTGGTGTCGCCTCACTACGCTGGGAGCCATGGTTCGACCACTTCGCAATATCGACCCCGCTCTCGACCACGCCTGGCACCCGCTGTGTCGCTCGAGTGAGGTGACATCTACCCCAGCGTCGTTCACGTTGATGGGCGTGCCCTACGTGGCGTACCGGACCACCGACGATGCGCTGTGTGTCTTCGTTGACCAGTGCCCGCACCGAAAGGCGCCCCTGTCGTTGGGAACCTGCGAAGGCGCCACCTTGCGCTGCCAGTACCACGGGTGGTCCTTTGACGCCGAGGGCGCCTGCGTGGCTATTCCCTCTCTGGGACCCAACGCCGCCCTTCCGCCACGTGCCCGCCTCAGTGCTCCCGCAGCCGTGGCCGAATCCCACGGCATGGTGTTTATTGCCCCCAAGACGCCCCTCATGGAACTTCCCGCCCTCGGCGCCTACCACGACCCCTCTTTTGAACGAGGTGACCTCGCACCGATAACAACCCGCGGCAACGCCGGTCTCCTGGCCGACAACTTTCTCGACATGGCTCACTTCGCCTTCGTGCACACCGGTACCTTCGGTGCTGGTGAAGCCACCGAAGTTGGCCCTTACGACCTGGAACGTGACGGCTTCGGGTTCAGCGCCGTCTACGAACACGACTTTGCCAATCGCGAGGACCCAGCCGTGGCCGCCGGCACCCGAGCGCTGATCCAGCGTCGGCGCCTCACCTACCGCTACAGCGCCCCCTTCCACCTGGAGCTGGCGCTCGACTTCGTCGACGCCGGTGGCACCAACGTGATTGGGTTCTTCCTCGTTCCCGTCGACGACGAGACGGTCACGATTTACTCCTCCATTTGGCGCAATGACCTCGAGGGATCAACTGAGCGCATGCAAGAAGCCATTGACTTCGAAGTTGCCGTGGTGGAAGAGGACCTGCGGCTTCAGTCGCGCTTCCACGACCTCGCACTCCCGCTCGATCTCACCGACGAAGTGCACGTCAAGGCCGACAAGACAACAATTGAGCTGCGCCGCATTCTCCGCGACTTGCTCGAAGCCGCCGACGCCTCGGGCAACTAGGCGCTCGGTTCTTTCTCGCGCTGGTCGGCGGTGACGCCGATCCCGGCGACGATGACGCACGCGAGGCCGATGAGGTCAAAGAGGCCGGGGTGTTGGTGCAACAAGACCGCACCCAAGACGGTGGCGACCGCTGGATCAAAGGCCATCATGACACCAGCCAGACTCGGCTTCACATTTCGCAGCGCCTGCATCTCGAGCATGAAGCCCAACACGATCGACAACGAGGCCACAATGGCCATACGCCCCAACAGCCACGGGTCGTGCGAGATGCGGCCGAGCGAACCCACCGCAAAGGGCAGGGTGAGCACGGCGGCAATCGACATGGAGACGGCGAGACCGCCGAACCCCTCTGCGGCACCACCCAGGCGTGAGGCGGCCAGCAGATACATCGCCCACCCGGCGGCGGCCCCGAGGGCAAAGAGGACACCGCCGGCATTGAGGTGACCGCCGGGATGGCCCAAACAGACCACACCGATTCCGGCTAAGGCCGCGAAGCTGGTGTGTCGCCAACTCCGATGCCCCACGACCGCGACGAGCAAGGGGCCCAGAAACTCGATGGTCACCGTGGTGCCGAGCGGGATGCGTGCGAGCGCCTGGAAGTAACAGACGTTCATGACGGCCACCGCGGCGCCGTAGGCGGCGGCCGAGCGCCACTGCTCCGTCGACCACGATCGCAGCGCCGGACGAGTGATGATCAGCAAGATAAGCGCGCCCAGGAGGAACCGCCACGAGGATGCGGCCGACGGGGCGAGGATGTGCAGTACGGGGTTCACAATGGCCGATGACCACTGGATGCTGGTCGCACCACCAATAATGAAGGCCGCGCCGAGAACCGCCCGGCGGCCCGAGGATTTAGTGGTCACTCACCACCAGGCCAGTGCGGTCGGCTTCGAGAATGTGGACCTCGCCGTAGATGCTGTTCGCAACCAGGTACTGCGCGCAGGCGCGTGCGACGGTCTCGGCCGTGTCTGGTGTGGTCAGGCCCAGCATGGTGGAGCCAGCACCCGACCAGCACGACCCCACCGCCCCCGCTTCACGCATCAGGGCCAGTACGGGTCGGGCAAGGGGCAGAAGATCCATTCGGTAGGGCTGGTGGAGCCAGTCGTTCATGGCCAGTGGCGAGAAGGTGCGGTGATCGGCCAGGCCCGAAATCAAGAGTCCGAGGGCGCTTAAGTTGTGGACCGCATCGCCGAAGGGCACCGTGGCCGGCAAGACCCGTCGAGCGTCGGCAGTCGCCAGCTCCTCTTCCGGCACCACCACGACAAATCGCCAGATTTCGTCGAGCGGTAACTGTCGCACCACGATGTCGTCGTCAGAAGCTGCGGCGACCACCAGGCCACCAAGCAGGGACGCCGCCGCATTTTCGGGGTGACCGTCGATACGCGTGGCAATAGCGAGCGGGTCACTCGCCCCCGCGGCCGCTGCGGCCGCTAACGCGAGCGAGGCAGAGGATCCCAGTCCACGTGAAAGTGGAATGTCGGAGTCAACGTGGATGTGAAAGCGGTCATGCCCTACGACCTCACGCGCAATGACGGCCGCCATGTGGTCGGGAGTGTCGAAGAGTCCGGCCCCGCAGCCATCAGAGGTAATTGAGAATTCGTCAGCCTCGGAGACCGTCACGTCGACATACAGAGAGAGGGCCACGCCCAAGGCGTCAAAACCGGGGCCGAGGTTGGCGGAACTGGCGGGAACACGTGCGCGCATGGCTATCAGCGTAGGCGTTGCCAGAGTGAGACGGCGCCGGCGCTGCGTGCGGCAATGAGCGGTGCGAGTGACGTCACACCGCCCTGGTTCAGGGCCAGGGCGCCAACAATGTCACCGGCGTGCACGCGGGCGCCGACCGCGTACCACTGCACCTGTAGACCAGCGACGCTTGGAGCCGAGCCGTAGGGCACCCACGTTGGTGAGCCGAGCAGATCGCCGCCCAGTGTTACGGGGGTGGCGTAGCGGCCCCAACGCAGCCCACCGACCAAAACCCCTGCGGGCACGGTCGCGTACAACGGTTGCGTGGTAGCCGAGCGGGCCAGAGCCAAAGCGGCCTCGCCTGCGGGCGTAAGCAGGTCTCCCCCGCGCTGGCCAAGTACCACCGAAAGAACAAGGAGTGGGTGGCCCTGGTAGGTCGTCGAAAGGGCCATCACATCGCACCCTCCGGCGGCGGCCGTGCGTCCCGACTTCACCCCGATCACGCCATCAATGCCGACGTCGGGGGTAAACGAGTTGACTACGCCGGCCACCGGCAACGACACCGACTGATTGTCAACGTCTGAGGCAAAGAGTGGATTCGCCATGAGCAGCGCCGCGAGACGGGCCTGGTCCGAGGCGGTCGAAACGGAGTGCGGATCAAACCCCGACGCGTCGGCGTAGTGCGTCGAGGTAAGTCCAAGCGCCATGGCCTGTCGATTCATCTCGCCGATGAAGGCGTCGAGTGAACCGGCCACCATGGTCGCCAGCAAGACGGCGTAGTTGGAGGAGGAGTGGACCAGTAGACCGAGGAGAAGTTGGTCCTCGCACAACTGCTCGCCGACCGCGACGGCTACCGAGGACTGGCCCTGTGCCTTCATCGTGCGATAGGTCTCGACGTCGTTACTCGTAATGGTTACGCAGGGCCCGGTGTGCCCCTGCGTCAGGGGCAGCGCGTGGAGCACCAGGTAGGCCGTCATCAACTTGGTAACCGATGCAATCGGTACCACGTGGTCGTTGGAGGACTGCAGGACACCGAGTTGCGGGATGTCAATGGCGGCCGAGCCAATGGTGGGCCACGCGGGCTGGGCAATCTCGGTGTGCGGGACCAAGGAGGTCAGTGCAGCGGTTGAGAACTGCGGCCCAGTCTGTGGCGTAATGAGTGGTAGCTGCATCGCGACGATGCCCGCACCGGCAATAATCGCACCGAGCACCATGGCACCCGCACGGTGCCCAACACCACGAAGCGAGGCGCGACGACGCGCCCAAAAAGTCTTGGGGGCGGTCACGACCTAGTACGCCTCAGGGTCGTATTCGTCGAGGGTAACGAGCACCTTGCGTGCCTTTGATCCGTCACCTGGGGCAACGATGCCCTCTTGCTCAAGTTGGTCCATGATGCGACCAGCGCGAGCAAAACCAACGCGAAGCTTTCGCTGCAGCATCGAGGTCGACCCAGATTGGGTGCGAATGACCAACTCGCGTGCCTGACGCAGAATCTCGTCCTCATCGTCACCAGAGGAACTCGTTCCCTCGAGGCGCACGGGTGCATCAAAGACGACGACCGACTCGCGTCGTCCGCCTTGAGCCTTCCAGTTCTCAACGACCTTGCGAACTTCTTCTTCCGATACCCACGGCGACTGCAACCGACGAGCAATGTTGCTCGAGGCGGTCACCAGCAACATGTCACCCTTACCAATCAAGCGCTCCGCACCGGCCTGGTCCAAGATCACACGCGAGTCGGCGAGTGAAGACACCGCGAACGCCATACGAGACGGCACGTTGGCCTTAATGACACCGGTAATGACGTCGACGCTAGGGCGCTGGGTTGCCAGCACCAGGTGGATACCCACCGCACGGGCCATCTGAGCGATGCGGACGACGGATTCCTCAACGTCACGGGCCGCCACCATCATCAAGTCATTGAGCTCGTCCACCACGATGACGATGTACGGCAGTTGTTCGGGCTCGGGCTGCGGGGCCACGTCCGACGGCAGACCCGTGGCACGCTCGACCGCCTCGGCGACTTCTTCGGCGATCGTCGGGGCCGGCGAGAGCTCGCCGCGCGCGATCATCTGCTGGTACGAGGTGATGTCACGGGCGCCACTCTCCGCGAGGATGTCATAGCGACGCTCCATCTCCTTCACGGCCCAGGCCAACGTGCCCGCCGCCTTCTTCGGGTCGACGACCACCGGGGCAATGAGGTGCGGAAGATCGTTGTACTGGCCCATTTCGACTCGCTTGGGGTCAATCAAGAGAAGTTTGAGCTGGTCGGGGTCGGCCCGCATGACCAACGAGGTGATCAACGAGTTGATGCACGACGACTTACCGGCTCCCGTCGCGCCAGAGATCAAGACGTGCGGCATCTCGCCCAAGTTGACCACCACGGTCTTCCCGGAGATGTCGCGACCAATCGGCACATCCAGCGGGTGCGTGGCGGCAATGGCCTCGTCAGCCGTCAACAGGTCGCCCAGTACCACGAGAGTGCGCTGGCGATTTGGCACTTCAATACCGATGGCCGAGCGACCCGGAATTGGTGCCAAGATACGCACGTCGGGTGAGGCCATGGCGTAGGCAATGTCACGATTCAGCGACGTCACCCGAGACACCTTGACGCCAGGCCCCAGTTCAAGCTCGTAGCGAGTGACGGTTGGGCCGACAGTGAAACCGACCAGTGTGGTGTCCACGCCGTGGGCGGTAAGTGCCTCCACCAGTTCGGCACCCGCCGCCTCAATTGCGTCGCGGTCTTGACGCTGCTCCTTGGTGCGACCAAGCAGATTCATAGGAGGCAACGTCCACGCAGATGGCGTGCTGGCGACGACTGCGGGCGTCGGCTTCGGTGCCGGCGTCTCCTCGGGCTCCTCCATGTCCTCGACGTAAACCGGCTCGTAGGCGCTGTCGTCATCGTGTTCGACGGGTGCAGGATCTTCGTCAGCTTCGACTTCTGGCTTGGGTTTTGGCGTCCGAGTGCGCTTGGGCTTTGCCGGTACTTCTTCAGGCTCTTCGGGCTCCACCACTCGTGGACGGGCCACCCACCACCGGGCAAATCGCTTTGCCACGGCGCGCACTAGTGCGACCGTGCCAGCCACCAAGGCGCGAAGGCCAATGGAGGTGACGAACATAACGCCAACAACGAAGAGGGCCGCACAAAGCGCCGCCGCACCCGCGGTACCGATGAATTGCCGCAGCGTGCCACCAACCGCAACGCCCAGCCATCCACCGGCGTCGCCGAGGCGGGCGCTCGAAGCGCCGTAGGACAGGTGGTCGTGACTCAAATCACCCAGACCACTCACCGCAATCACCAGCAGACTCAAGCCCCAACTGAAGCGCGCACGGTCAAATTCGATCTTTCCCAACACCAGGGCGATTGCCAAGCCGACCAGTGAGACGGCCAGTGCCACGCGTCCAACGCCAAAGACGGTGTTCAGCGCTGTGGCGAGACTGCGGCCGACCGGCCCGAGGGCACCAATTTCTGCCAGCACCAGGCAGACGCCCACGAGAAAGAAGACAACCATCCAGATATCGCGCTCGTGGCGCTGCCACAGTGTGGGCTGCGCGTGCGCCCCCTTCTTCGCTGGCGCGCGCTTGGCCGGCTTTTTCGACGATCGTTGAGTTGCCACTTACTAACGATACCGAACCACTGTTCGCTTTTCGGGTCACGTGACGTAATCTACGTAGGTGCGCACATCCCCCGCCCCCACCTCGCTCGCCCTCGCTGAACGACTGAATGTCCAGGCAGTTGTTGCCACCATTGCGGCCACCCAGGATCTCTCACCTCGTTTGCGCGAAGTCGTGCTCTCCGGTGCGGCAGTGGTCGCTGGTCAGGCCGGTAACGACGTCATGGTCGTCGTGGGCGACGGCGAAAGTCGCACCAACCGGCGCTATTCGGTGCGCAGCGTCGATACGGTGGCCGACACCATCACGTTGTGGATTGCGACCAATCACGAGGGCCCGGGTGCCACGTGGGCGACCACAGCGGAAGTTGGCGACCAGGTGGACCTCGTGGGACCGCGGGGCAAGATCACCCTCGATCCTCTGGCCGACTGGCACTTGTTTATCGGCGACGTCACCGCACTAGCGTCGTTTTACCGCATGGCCGAGGCCATTGAAGTACCAGGGAAAGCGATTTTCATTGTCGAGGTCGACCACATGGACGATGCGGTGACCGCCGCCTTTGACGAAGGTCTGGGCGTTACCGGCATTTTCGTTGAGCGACAGGGTCGGGACTACCACGATCCCGCAGGTGCTCTCACTGGACTGAGCGCCTTCGATTTCCCCGAGCACGAAGGCCACGCCTACGTCTTCGCCGAGTTCAATGTCGTCAAGGCCGTCGTGACCGCGCTGCGTGACCGGGGCCTGAGCGACGAGCAGATCAACACCAAGGCGTTCTATCGCACTGGACGCGCGAACGCCACCAACGGCGAACCCGTTAAAGACTAAAGAACGAGTACCGAGACCATCAGCACGGGCTGACGACGGAACTTCTGGCCCAGTAGTCGTCCGGCAGCTCGCTGGGCCACCTTCGAGAGTGCGTCACTGTCCAGGTTGCCCTCTTTGAGCGCCTCGTGCAGTGAATCGCGCACGGATTGGGTCACTGCATCAACGACGCTGCGATCGTTCTCGCCTTCGAACCACCCACGCGTCGTCACCGTCACCGGGTGCGCGAGCGTTCGGGTAGCGGCGTCAACGCCCGCTGAAATCTGCACCACGCCGTAGGCGGCGAGCATGCGGCGTTCTTCCAGTGGTCGCTCGTCAAGGTCGCCGGCCGAGCCGTCGATGTAGTGAAAGCCTGCCGGCACGGTACCGGCTCGACGAATACCGGCCTGGGTCACCTCGATCTGGTCACCGTCTTCACAGATGATGATGTGATCATCGCTCAGGCCCATTGACGCGGCGAGATCGGCGTGGTGACGCAAGTGCCGGTACTCACCGTGCACGGGAACGAAGTTGCGGGGACGCAGCAACTGGTGGAACGTCCGCAGTTCGCCCTGACGGGCGTGACCCGACGCGTGCACGGGCTCGTGACCCGAGTGGATCACTTCGGTGCCGGCACGGTGCAAGTCATCAATGACGCGACCGACCGACCATTCGTTGCCGGGAATGGGGTGCGAGCTCAAGATGATGGTGTCTTCGGCGCCCACCGTGAAGTTTCGCGCGTCACCGCGAGACAGCTTGGAGAGCGCCGCCAAGGGCTCCCCTTGCGACCCGGTGCAGATGACGCAGATTTCACCGGGTGCGTAGCGGGACACGTTTTCGATGTCGACGAAGTCAGCCGTGTCGACGTGCAGCAAGTTGAGCTTGCGCGCCAGTTTGACGTTGGCCTCCATGGATCGTCCCATCAACGCAACCTTGCGGCCCTGCTCCTTAGCCACGTCGATGATCTGTTGCACGCGGTGGATGTGGCTGGCGAAACAGGCCACCACCATCCGGCGCTCGGGGCGCTCAAGGAAGAGGCGGCGAAGTGCACCACCAACGGTCTTCTCCGAGGCGGTGAAGCCGGGTTCTTCAGCGTTGGTTGAGTCACACAGCAATAGTGCAACGCCCTCGTCGCCTAAGGCCGCTAAACGCGCCACGTCGGTGCGGCGTCCGTCAATAGGCGTGAGGTCGAGCTTGAAGTCGCCCGAGTGAACGATGACGCCCACTTCGGTGTGAAAGGCAATGGCCTGCGCACTCGGCACCGAGTGGGTGACGGGGATGAACTCCACGTCGAAGGTGCCAATGCGACGGCGCTCGCCGTCCGCCACCTCGATGAACTCCAGGTCGTGGGCGACGCGAGCTTCGGTCAGGCGGTGGCGGGCAAAACCAAGCGTGAGGGCCGCACCGTAAATCGGGACATTGACGTCCTTCACCAAGTAGCGCAGGGCCCCGGTGTGGTCCTCGTGACCGTGCGTCAAGATGATGCCGTCGACCTTGTCACGGCGCTCGATGAGCCAGCGGAAGTCCGGCAAGATCAGGTCCACGCCGTACATGTTGGGCTCGGGGAACATCAGGCCTGCGTCGACGACGACGTAGCGACCATTTTGTTCGAGCACCGCGCAGTTACGGCCAATTTCTCCCAGTCCGCCCAGGAAGGTAACGGTGACGCCCTTAGCCACGAGCGGCAAGCAGACTGCGCACGACCGACTGGGCCTGGGCGTCAATAGTCTCATCAGCCGCACCGAGCGGTTGGCGGCACTGCCCCACTGCGAACCCCAGGGCGCGCATGGCGGCCTTGGCGGGGACGGGGTTGGGATACGTTTCGGTTGACTCGAAGGTGTAGGAGTCGAAGAGCTGCGCGTTGATGCTGCGTGCACGCTCCCAGTCGCCCGAGAATGCGCTGCGCACCATGTCGGCCATTTCGGGGCCGGCCCAGTGGCCCGCCACCGAGACGACGCCGGATGCGCCCAGAGCCATGAACGGCAGCGTCAGGCCGTCATCGCCGCTGTAGAGATCAAAGGCGGCGCCAAGCGTCGCCTTCACGGTCGCGGCGGGAACCATTTCGGCCGACGCATCTTTCAGAGCCACGATGTTGGCGTGCCGGGTCGCGAGAGCAATGGTCGTGGCCGGCGCAATCTTGCGTCCCGTGCGAGCGGGAATGTCGTAGAGCATGACGGGCAGCGTGGTGGCGTCGGCCACTGCGCCCAAGTGCGCGGCGATGCCGGACTGACTCGGACGTACGTACGCCGGCGTGGTCGCCAGGATACCGGCCGCACCGAACGAGGCGGCCTTGGCCGTCAGTGCCACCGAAGCTTCAGTGTTCGCAAAAGTTGTTCCCGCCAAAACGGGCACTGTCACGGCTTCGGACACGGCAGCAATGAGTGCACACTTCTCGTCATCACTAAGTGCGGTGCCCTCACCGGTAGATCCCGCAACGACGAGACCGTCGCTGCCGTTACCGGTCAAATACTTGGCCAGCGCCACAGCGCTATCAAGATCGAGGGCGCCGTCGGCGTCGAAGGGTGTCACCATCGCAGTCAGGAGATAGCCGAAGCGCGGTGAATTCATCTCTCAAAACTACCAGTGCGCCACCCTCGTGACGTGCCGCGGTGCTTTTAGAGGAAAGATTCGATGCCGTTGACGAAGCCGCGAACAGTGTGAACGTTTCGCGCCGCTAGGGCGACACCCTGAAGAAAACTGATGCGATCGAACGAGTCATGACGAATTGTTAGACCTTCGCCCGGACCACCGAAGAGAATTTCTTGGTGCGCGACGAGGCCCGGCAGGCGGACTGAATGGATGCGAACACCGTCGCCGGCGTCGGCCCCGCGGGCACCTTCCAAGGTGAAACGCTCGGTCGGCTCTTCCGGCGTCACGCATCCAGCGTCACGGCGGGCGTCACGAATAGCGTGTGCCGTGGTCAGTGACGTACCCGATGGGGCGTCGACTTTGCGGTCGTGGTGCAGCTCGATTATTTCAACGCGATTGAAGTAGGGCGCGGCCATGGCCGCGAAGCGCTCCGATAAGACAGCGCCGATTGAGAAGTTTGAGGCCATAATGACGCCAGTGGCCTCGCCCGCCGCCTGCACTTTCGCGACTTGCTCGGGCGACAGTCCAGTCGTGCCAATCACGAGGCCCTTGGCATGCTGCGCACACCACGCGGCCGAGGTGACGACGGAGACAGGGTGAGAGAAATCAATGACGACATCGACGATGGCCGGGTCGATCTCAGCAATCGTCTCGTAGGCGCGACCACCGAAGAGCTGCGTGGGCGTCGTCGGGTCAACCAAGGCGGCAACATGGAAATCCGGAAGGTCAAAAAAACCAGCCGCGAGGGCCTGACCCATGCGACCAGCACCACCGACAAACGCGAGATTGATCATGCGTGAAACGCTAGCCCACGGCGCCAGCCACAATGGAGTGCGTGAGTACGCACACTTTCACAGGCCGAAATCAACGAGTCCTTAGGAGAGAACAAAGTTCAGAACGCTTGGCGCACTGTGGCGGTGCGCCGCATCAACCGACACCACGGTAAACGTCACAAACGTCCCGTGCTTGACGATAAGAGACCTCGGCAACGTGCACGACGTACCGGGCACTTCCACGGACTGCTGAGCGCCCCCAGAACAGATATAGGCCGTGATGCGCCCCGTTTTGTTCTTGGTAACCGCCCGCCAGTGCAAAGTCACCCCGCCGCCATGTATTTGCGGCGTCAGCGTGACAGTGCCCGGAGCACTTGGCAGCTTCCCTGAAGGCGGAACGTACGTAATCGTGTTTGAAAGATCTGAGAAGGCATGCCCCAAGACGTTCACTGCGGCAACCGAGAATTGGTACTTGCGCAAAGCCGACAGATTCGCAATCGAACAGAAGTGGGCGCCTGTCAGGGTGCACACTACCCCCGTTGAGTGGCCGTTGGCGTACATCGTGACGTTGTAATGCGTGGGTAAATTCCCATCCGATCCCGGGGTGAAGGTTACGGTGGCGGTGTTCGCAAACATGTTGGCAATGACCGAGCGAGGCGCCTGAGGCGCGGTGTGCCCCACGGCGTGTCCGCCGGGGCTTCTCCCAACACCGACAACTTCCTGAACGGCGTTGCCGGTCGAATACCAGAAGTTTCCGGCCTCGTCGAAGGTTGCGAAGTAGACGCGACTAGAGGACGCAAATGGACTGACGACGCTCGCACCCAGGGATGCTCCGGCGTCGCTGAACCCATGGAGCGCCTGGCCGGCCGTGTCGATGCTCCACAAGTTTCCGGCGGCATCCACAGCAATCGCGCCGACGTCATAGGTCGCCCCAATGCGAACGCCAGTTTCATGTCCAGTTGGCCCGTACTGCACCACGGCACCATCTTCGACAACCCAGACGTTGTTCGTGGCATCGATGGCAACTGCGTGTTCCGTACCGATCGAGAGACCGGTAATTGCGATTCCAGTTGCGGCACCCTGTGCAGTGAATTTGCTGACCGATCCCTCAAGGCTCGATACCCAGATATTGCCGACGTGGTCAAAAGCCAGACCCCACGCCTGCGTGATGTTTACCGCAACGGAATTTGCTGTCATCACGTTCGTCATGACTGAAGGCTGATAACAACTAGCCCACAGCACACCGTGCTCGTTCAGAGCAAGCCCCGACCCATTCGCCGGGCATTGCGACAGTGAATGGTGAGAGGCACCGGCGACTGCGCCGCTGCCGTTGATTTGATACACGTCAGCGTTGCCCGCGTCCTGAACCCACATATTTCCGCCAGGAGCAGGTGCGATACCCGTCAGAAATCCGTGACTCGGTGCCACGATGGCAGGCTGCCACAGCGGCGCCTTCGACGGTGCTGCGCTGGCGACCCCCTGCATCGAGAGGGTAACGCCGAGCACCCCCAGGGCAATGCGGAGCAGGCGCATCAGCGAATCCATCCTGCGGTGCTGTAGTTCCACGGGTTCGGAAGGTGGACATTGGTAAAGCTGTTGCCGCCCGAATTGGTGTTCGAGAAGTTGGCTTTTCCACCTTGGGTGAAGTCCCCGTAGAGGCGCGAGTTCCAAATAAGCACGTTTGAGAAGTTGACGTTGGCGGACAAGTTTGAGCTGCCCTGAATGCTGTCGTTAATGAGCGTCGCATTCTGCAGTAGCGCGCCGTAGAGATTTCCGAGTCTCGTGAGGTCGTGGTTGGAGAGCACCGCCGAGTTCAAAGTGGCCCCCTCAAAGAAGGCCCCGTCCATATACGTCGACGCGTCGAAAAAGGCGTTCGGCATATAAGCATTATCGAAGTGAACTCCAGAAATGTTGTTCCCCACGAAGGTCACACCGCTCAAATTCCGTCCATTTCCCGCTGGTCCGCCGAAGTCCATGCCCGACATATTCGAGCCGACAAAGGCAACGTTGCTCCCGACGAGGAAACCGTTTTGCATGAAGTACGGATTCGAGAGTTGTGGCGATCCCGTGATCGCGCCCGAGACAACGCCGGAGAAGTTGTCATTGGTCAGGTTGGTGTTCGTCAGGTTTGCATTGGTCAAGTTGACATCGGAGAGGTTGATGTTCGAAAGATTGGCTCCGCTCAAATTCGCTCCTTGTCCAATCATGTACCCGTTGGCGTAGGCCCAACCTGGCGACGCAATCGGCTGTGGGGTACCCGACATAACGCCGGTCGCCCCCCAGGTTTCCTGCGACCACGACTGGCACACCACCTGGTTCAAGGCGTAGACCGACAAGAAGTTGTTCTGGCCCGGGAACGCCTGCGAGTACCCCTGTTGACCACCGTGGTAGCTGAGCGTCAAGTTGAACCCCACGATGAACTGCCCCGCTGGGCAGCTCCACGCCGTGGTGTCGTACCCATTCGATCCCCCATTCGCCGCCCACGCAGAGTTCGCGTTGTAGGCGTGGGACTCGGTCGGAAAGTCACCGCAGGCCAGTCCGGCGTTCGTCAGGTGATTACGCAGAGTGACGTGAATACCGAACGCCGCCTGACCGCTTCCGCAGAACGAATTGATTGTGCCACCGTTGGTGTTCGTGTTGTTGTACAACGCGTTCACCGGAATGTCGTTATTGGGGACGTCAAGGGCACCCGATGCAGTAACGGTGGCGCAGTTGAAGACGAAATTCTCGGTGGCGTTCTCGCCATCCGACGTTCCCAGTGCCAACTGCGCGACGACGGTGCCCGCGGGACACATGAAGGTTGTCGGCGCCGTGTTGAACAGGGTGCCGGTGGTTGATCCCCAGCCCAAATTCGTGGTCGTCATACCGCCAGCGACCGCGGGGCGGTTCAATATCGCGTTCGTGACACCGGTGTTCGAGAAGTTGGTACCCGACACGTAGACGCCCGTCATGTTCTGGTTGGACAGGTCCCAATTCGACAGGTCCATATTTGACAAATTGATGAAGGGGCCCACCAGCGTGTTCGACGGGCCGTTGGACCGATTCCCTGGACGGCTCACGACCCGAAATCCAGACGGAAGCGTCGCATTCTGTGTATTGGACAGATCGTGAAATGCGGCGCCATTGAGGTTCGCACTCGACAAGTTGGTGCCGAACAGATTGGCCCCCGTACCAAGGTCTGCGCCGGAGAAGTTCGTATTGGCGAAGTTCGATCCCGACAGATCAGCTCCCTGAATCGCCGCGTTGGCAAGAGAGGCGTTGCTCACATTGGACCAGTCCTGGTTCGACAAGTCAGCATTCGGCCCCAGCAGCCAGTAGTCGTTGCTGTTTTGGTAATTGTTCGTAAACCCCGACTGGGTGCCTACGCTTGCGCAACTCCACCCCGATGGCAGGGCACTCGGGCAGGCGGCCAAGAAGCCAGATGACACTCCTGAGAGGTTTGTGCCACTGAGGTCAACATTCGAGAGGTCCGCGAAGGCCAGATTGGCCCCTGGTCCAACCAGGAACGTGCGCGCACTGCTAGGGCCATTGTTGTAGAGAGACCACCCGTTTGGCAGCGTGGCCGGATACTGCGTCGACGAACAACTTCCCGTCCACGCCTGCGACGAGGCGTTGAATGAGTAGTTCTGGGAGCAGAAATTCACGTTCACCGCGTAGAACCGCGACACGGTGGCCGGCAACGTCACCCCTGCCAGGTCGGCGCTCCCGAAATTCACCGACGCCATGGTCGAGCCTGAGAAATTGCCACTCGTCAAGTTCGCGGCGGTGAAGTTCGTTCCGGTGACGTCAGTATTGGTGAAGTTTGCGTTGACGAGTGACGAACCATAAAAGTTGGCACCCCGAAGGTCAACGTTGGCAAAGTTCGGTGCGGTTAGTGACATTGTCTGCAAGTTGGCGTTCTCCAAATTCGCATTTGGACCCACCAGATAGCCGTACGACGGCGTCTGCCACCATCCACGCGGCAGGCTCGGTTGCCCCGTGATTGAACCCGTAATCAACCCATTGAGGTGAGCGGGGTCACCAACGGCTGCCAAATTGCAGCCCGTTAGGTTGGCACCAAACAGGTTGACATTCGCCAAGGTGGTCGCCCCGTTCAGTTGCGTACCGCCACCCAGCGTTGCCTGAGAGAGATTTGACGAGCTCACATTGGCTCCGGACAAGTTCGCCGACGAGAGATCGAGGCCGGCGAGGGTGGCGGCCTGGATTGACGCATTCGTGAAATTGACATTGAGCATCGATGAGTTCGCAATGGTGATGCCGTCGAGGACGGCATTGGTCAAATTGGCGTTGTTGAGGTTCGCGTTGGTAATTGACGCATTCTGCAGGTTGGCCCCCTGCAAGTTCGCGCCCGGTCCGACGATGTACCCCAGCACCAACGATGTGCCGCCGGGCAGTGTCGGCGAACCCGACACCCCACCTGACACCACATTCGTGAGGTTCGTCGACGACATGTTGGTGCCGTTCAGAATCGCGCTGGTCAAGTAGGCGTTCGAGAGGTTGGCGTTCGAGAGGTTGGCGTTCGACAGATTGGTGCCGATCAGGTACACGCCAGAAAGGTTGACGCCCTGGAGCGAGAGCCCGGTCATCGTTTGGCCGGAAAGGTTGGAGCCGGCCCCCACGAGGAATCCACCCGGCACAAGAACCCACCCCGAAGGAAGAACTGGCCCGTTTCCGTTCACGGTAATACCGGCCGACACGATGCGAAAAAGCGACGCGTTCGTAAAGTTCGCGTTTGTCATCACGGCACCCGTAAAGTCAGCCCCGCTACTTTGCAGGGTAATGGTGGCGTTCGGCGCGTGGCTTGCCGCTACCGAACCAAACTGGCCGCGCAAAATGGTCCACACGGTGGAGCCATTTGTTGGCCCTTGTACCAATATGTTTTCGTTATCAATCGTGACAACAAAACTGGCGTTCGTGGGAAACCCCGAAGCCGAAGCCACCGTGATTGACGTCTGCCCCGCGGAAATCGCACCCTGATTGCTCACGGTGGTGGAGACAGGGATGGGGCTCAAGTTTGCGTTCGTGAAGTTGACATTGGTCAAAATTGCTCGAACAAAGGTCGTTGCGTTGAGCTGTGCGTTCACGAATGATGCACCGGTGAGGTCAAGCCCGTTCAAATTTTCACCCACCAGATTTGCTCCCGAGAGGTTCGCCCCACGACCAATCAGGTAGCCATTGGAGATAATCCACCCCTGGGGCAGCAGCGGTGTACCAATCACGGAGCCCGACTGCACGCCATTCAAAGTCGTCTGTGAGAGGTCGGCATTAGTGAGGTTTGCTCCGGAGAGGTTCATGTTTGTCAGATCAGTGGCGCCAAGCTGCGCTCCGGCCAAATTGACGCCTGGTCCAATGAGATAGCCGTTCGAAATCTTCCAACTGCTCGGAAGGACCGGCGATCCGGCAATCGAACCGGAGGTCACGCCAGTGAGGTCATTGGAAGCGAGCGAGGCGTTGTTCAGATTCGCACCCGTCAAAGTCACATTGCTCAAGCCGACGGTGGCGAAATTGACACCCGAAAGATTCGCTCCGGACAAATTAACGCCGGGTCCAACGAGGTATCCATTGATGATGACCACACCGCGGGAAAGGACCGGTGCCCCGGTGACGCCACCCGAGACAACACCAGAGAAGTTTGCCCCCGTCATATTCAATCCATTGAGGTTGGCGTTCGTTAGTGTCGCACCCGTCAGGTTCGCGTTCGGGCCAACAAACCAACCATTCACCAGCCCCCATCCCGTGGGCAGCGTCGGTGAGGCCGATGAGGTGAGATTGCCGGCGGCTAGCCCGTTCAGAGTTGCCCCCGTGAAACAGGCCCCCGAAACGGTTGCCGAAAGCAGTGAGGCATTCGACATGACGGCGTTGGTGAAGTTGGCGTTTGAGACATCGACTCCGCGCCCCACTATTCCCGTCAGGTTTGCTCCGGTGAGATCAGCGTTCTGCATCGACGCTCGCGAGAGGTCAGCACCGCTGAGATTGGCGCCAACGAGCGTGGCGCCAGTGAAGTTGGTGGTCGCCATATTCAACGTTGCCAAGTTGGTGTTTGACAGCGCTGCGCCCGAAAGGTTGGCGCCGGCACCGACGAGATAGCCGTTTACCAACACCCACCCAGCCGGGAGCGTGGGTGCTGGGCTCGCGGTAATGCCCCCGGACGAGACGCCACTGAGGCTCGCGCCGCTCAAGTTGGCGCCGCTGAGATTGGCACCCGTCAAAACAAAGCCAGTGAGCGACGAGTTCGTGAAATTCACATTGCTCAAATTTGCGTTGGTGAAGTTGATGCCGGAAAGACCGGTCATATTAGAGAAATCGGCGCCAGTGAAATTTGTTCCCGAAAAGTTTGCTGATGAGCCAACCAAGAATCCTGACAGCAGTCGCCATCCGGTCGGAAGCTGCGGAGAACCCGATGTGCCGCCAGAACTCACGCCGGTCAACGTCGACGTCGAAAGATTCAAGGTGCCGAGCGCGGTCCCAGCAAAGCTGGCAGTCGTGAAGTTCGCACTTCCCAGCACCGCTCCCCCAAGATTCGCGCCATCGAAGCGCACACCTTGGCAATCGGCACCGGACAGCGTTGTGCCGGTCAGGTTCGTGGACCCACTCACAGTTGCGAAGGAGAGGTTGGCGCCGCTCAGGTCAGCATTGCTCAAGTTGACACCGCTTAAGTCCACGTAGGACAGATCTGCTCCCACGAGAGACGCGCCCGATAAGTCCAGGTTTCGCATGTCGACACCCGTGACGAGCGCTACTACTGCGCCCAGCACGTGTGGGCTGGCACTCGTGCCGTTCGCACCACGAACAACCGTCCACGCCGTGGAACCGGCACCCGCGGAGACGGTCATGATTTCGTTGTCGACGCGCACTTGATAGCTGCCCGTCTGGGGGAACCCGGTCGCGGCAGTTACCACCAGCGTGGTTGACGATGCGGTGACGTTGGACGTTTGCCCCGGTGACGCTGAGACCAGCGACGTTTTTGCCGGTGCGAACGACGCATATTTCAAGTTGACATTGGGTGCAACGAGATAGCCGCCAATTACCTTCGCTCCACTCGGGAGCACGGTAGTGGGTGACGAAACGAGTGATCCCGACACTGCGTTATTCAGTGGAACCCCGGTCAAGTTGGTGCCCGAAATGTTGGCTCCCGTGAGAACCGACCACTCGAGACGTGCGTTCGTCAGGTTCAGTCCCGAGAGGTCCACCCCCGCAAGGTTCGCGCCATACCCAATGAGGTCACCGCCAGTGAACTGCCACGCCGCGGGCAACGTAATGCCATTCGACGCAGTGTCGCCCCACGCGGCAAGGTGGTAGAGATTGGCTCCCGAGAAGTTTGCTGAAATAGCACTTTGGGTGATGGTGGCGTAGCTCAAATCTGTGTTCGTAAAGTTCGTACCAGTCAGGTCATCACCAGTGAAAACTGCGTGCGAGAGATTCGCTCCCGTTAGGTCAACACCTCGGAGACCCGCAGTAGACCTGAGTGTCATGCCCGACACATTGAGGCCCCGACCCAACATGGATCCCCCCAGCAAGACAAATCCTTGCGGCATCGATGCCGGGACCCCTTGGAGGTTCAGTGTTGTGGCACCCTGCAGCGTCGTCGTCGACATCTGGGCATTGGTGATGGTGGCAAAGCCCAGTTTGGCGTTGGAGAGGTTGGCGTTGGCCAGGTTCGCACCATTCAAGGTTGCGCCTATCAAATCGGCGCCCGTCAATGTGGTGTTCGAGAGGTTTGCACCACTGAGGTTGTCACCCTCCATGTTGGCCGACGTCAAGTAGGCGCCAGACAGATTGGCACCGGCGAGGTTGGCACTTGGACCAACCAGGTAGCCCTGCGCAATGACCCACGCGCTGGGGAGCTGTGGGGCCCCCGCGTCAAGGCCGCTTTGAACGTTGGTCAGCGTTGCGCCCGCCAACTGCGACGTCGGTGAAAAGGTGTCATTGGACATGGTGACGCCGCTAAGCGCGACGCCCGACATCACGACTCCCGAGAGGTCCGCACCCGAGAGATTGGTGCCGGAAAATGTCGAATTCATCATTGAGGCGTTCCGAAAGCTCGTGCCCGTCGTTGTCGTCTGGGCGTCAAACGTTTCGTTCACCATCCAGGCTTCGGCGAAATTGGCGGAAGACAAATTGCAGTTCTGCCAACTCACGCCCGAGAGGTTTACGCCGGCATTGGCTGGTCCGCTGAAATTGGTGCCACTCGCGTTTACATTGATGAAACTGGCCCCCGTCAAGTTCACCCCGGCACGTCCGTGGGCGCTCCCAAAGTTGCTCAAATTCATTCCAGCCAAGGAGACGCCGGAATAGACCATGTTGGGCCCGATAATGAACCCCGCCTGCACGAAGTAGTCCCCAGAAAGTTGTGGGGTGCCGATGATTGCGCTGGCTTGCGCATTTGTCAGGGTGGCGTTGGTCAGATTTGCGCCAGTCAATGTGGCACCAATCAGCGTCGACCCCGACAAATTGGCTCCCGACAAATTGGCGTTCGAGAAATTGACGCCATTGAGGTTCAAGCCGGAAAGATCCGCGTTCGCAAAATTCCTTCCCGCACAGTTGGTGCCGCACGATGGCATGACGCCGTGGGGCGCCACTCGCCCCACCGTTGGCTGGAGCGGCGCCGTATGGGTTGCGGCGCACGCCACCGCAGCACTCGCGCCGATCCCCATGAATGTGCCCGCGAGCACAATCGCACTTCGCACCACGACGGTGCTCCACTTACTGTCCGAACGAAGTGTTGTCATTGATGGATTCCCGATTCTCATACTTTGAATTGGAACGTGGCGCCGCGGAAGCCCGCACGTACGTTTCCCTGTGAGTCAATTGATGCCCCGACCGAGGCGAGGTTGTGCGTGCTGCCCCAGTGCGAGGTGTCGCTGCAGCGCCATGACGATGGGTCGTACCAGTGACCGCTGCACGAAAAACTGATTACCCAGACCTGGCCGCTAATCCCCGCACCGAAGCCAGCGGTAAAGCTCAAGTACGGCGAGCTGGATGACAAGGTCACGTTGTACGAGCCCGAAACGCAGCCCTGCATGCGTGAGAAGCCCAGACTGGTCCACCCCGTACAGGAATTGGTAGACCCCGAGGACGTCACGTTGAACGACCAGTCCGAGTTCACCCGAACCGCACCAAAGTTGTAGGAAACGCCCGATACGTCCTTGAACGAACCGGCCAAGGTAGCGGTAAGTGAGTTGGTGGTACTGGTGCACGACGAATCCGTGCAATTCGTCAGACCGAGCATTCCCGACACGGGGACCCCGGGAATATTCACGCCCACCGCGATGTTGAAGTTAAAGACTGGTCGGGCGTTAACGGCGCCAATGTACCCATTGAGAGAGCCGGTAAAGATCCCGCCAAGGGACATGTTGTCAGCGATACTGATTGACTCCGACCCGGGCTGCACCGCAAGGGCCAATGTTCCCTGACCCAGGTTGTATCCCGCCATCGTCAAGTTTGACGAAAGGGCCAAATTCACCTTTACGCCACCAGCCACCGACTGGAACGATCCCGTCAACGTGTACGACGTGCCGCCAAGACCGAGGGTTGTGGTTCCCGTAATCCCGACGTTCGACCCGTTGACCGAGGCAGTGACGGCCATCTGGAATCCAATGCCGGCCAGCATCAAGTTTCCCTGACCGGTTTCGGTGAAGTTGCCCTGACTCGTGAACGATCCACTGAGCGATATAGGCGCGTCTGACGAGGTATTCGACAAGGACAATGCCGCCTTCATGGTGGCGTAGAAGGTGCCGCCCACGTCCCCGAGCGAGACCGAGCCCTGGGCGCCAAAGCCACAGATGCCAATACTGACGTTGGACACCGACAAGAAGAAGTCGTTTGCGCTGGCCGGTACATACTGCCCACTGGCATTAGGGATCAATGTGGTGGACGGGGGCTGTGACCAGTAGTACGCCCCCGACAAGGTGGCCGAGAACATGGGCATGGTGAGCGTCGCCGCGCACAAATTGAACCCAGTCGTGGAGATAGTCATGCCGGGCGCACCATTCGCACACGGGGTTATGTTGAGCGTAAAGCCGAAGAGGCTGATGGTCCCGGACGAACTCAGGGTAAATGCGCTCGATGAACTGAGCGCAGTGAGATGCAGTGAACCGTTCACGGTCATAACGCCGTTGAGGTTCAATGAAGTCAAAACGTCAGACAGCAGCGACGTTACGGCGCCATTGGAGTACGCAAAGTTGATGGAGGGCAGTGAGACGACGTTACCGAGCACCACCATCTGTGCGCTCGCGCCGAGCGAGAAGCTAACAGTTCCGTTGGTCTGTGAGAACGCCGCCGCGAAGGCGACGTTCTGCAAACCAAATCCGTAGAGGTTGAAGTTCCCGACGCTGGCGCTCAGCGACATGGCCTGCGTGCTGGGTCCCGCCGTTACCGAGCCACTCATCATGACGTTGACACCAAGGATTGCCACCGAGCCCGCAAAACCCACTGCTTGGGAACCGGGCTTGATGTCGATGGTCACCGTGGCACCGGAGAAGTTGACCGCCCCAGCGATATTGAAGGAACCAATCGACGTCACTGAATTGAGGTTGAACCCGCTGCCGTTAATCGTTAACCGAGCCTGCTCGCCAATCGCAACGCCGAGGAACTTCCCCTGGAAATCGAGTGAGAATCCAGCGGGCACCACGTAGGTGCCCACCGTGCAGCCATCGGGCGCCAGGACGACATCGGCATTCGTTGCGGTGAACAAGCCACCGGCGATACTGATGGCCGCCTGTCCATCGGGGGCGCCGATCTGAATATCCATGCAGGGGTTCGTCACCGACATGTTCACGACCGCCAAAATCGTTGCACCAGACGTAATGCCGAGGGTGTTCATCAGCGATCCAGATAGGACGATGGTGGCGGCCAGACCAAGTGACGGCAGCGGAATCGGACTCGAGGCGAACTCAACACCAAACGAAATGGCAAAGCTCACGATGTTGGCACCCGGCAGGCCGAAAGCGTTACTCCACAGGTAATTCCCTGGGGTGCCACTGGCGGTCAATGACCCAGTCAGGGTCGATGTGGCGTCCTGATACGACAGACCCACTACGACGTTGACCGTAGCGTTTCCCGCGCTCCCACTAATTGCCAGAGTTCCAGCCGCCGAGACAGTCTGGGTATAGCCCGCCGCCGACATCGAAAGTGAGACGGAGAAGGACGTGATGGAGACCTGGAAACTCGATGTGGCAGTGGGAATTGGGAAGTTGGTGGAAAAGGTTCCACTCACGCTGTATGACGTCGGCGAGGTGTACACGGCATACAACGACACCGAGCCGAGCGACGACCCCAGGTACGTCGAGAGCCAAGCGGGCGGAACAAACGTTCCGCCAAAGACCAGCGAGTTGGCTGGCACCGAAACGCTGAGGCCCGCCAGCGTCATGGACTTCGCCACCGAAGAGTAGGCCAAGTCGGAGAGCTTTGCCCCGGTGCCGCCCAGCGTGCCCAGGGAACTTAAATCAGCGCTGACCGTAAAGTTGTTCACACCATTTGAGCGTGTGAACAGCATTGTGACAGGAACTGACTGACTGAAACCCGGCATGCGCAGTGACACGCCGCCCGTGATGGAGAGCGTGTAGCCATTAATCACTCCCGTCCCGATGCCCCCGACTGTTCCGGTGGACACCGACTTGCCCATGTTGTAGGAGAGGTCAACGGAGGGTGAGTCAATTGCAAGAAGTCCGCTCACAATGGTGATTGAGGACAGACTGGCATTGAGATCAAATCCGCCCGTTTGCACGCCGTAGACCCCGTAGTAGGCGATGTTTTGCGCGCCAATTCCATTCCCGAACGCCAGCTGCAGGGTTCCCGTTGCGCTCAAATAGGTCCTATTCCCATTCGGACACGATGATGCCGGCACATTCGCGGGGCAGGTGTTCGACACCGTGAACACGGGATTCTGAAGCGTGGCCAGGTCAGTCAACAGGGTCACTGAGGCGAGGGACTCGGACATGGCCCACGCCAACACTCCAGATGACTTGGAGACCGTACCGCTGAACTGCGAACCAGTCAGCGACACGCCGGGGAGAATGGTCAATGTCCCTGACCCCGTCGTATTTGCCGTGAGGGTCCAATTCGAGGAGTCTGTGTAGGACACGGCGATGTTGATGTTCATTCCGCTCACCACAATCGCCCCAGATCCGGTGAGGCCCTGCCCCGTCGCCCAGTTCATGGTGAGACCGGTGACGGACAAGCCCGAGGCAATATCAAAGTCACCCAGATTCATGGTGTAGGAACCAGACGTGGTGCCAGCGCTGTCGACAACGCTGCCGGTGGCCGCTGCGGTAACACCAAAGAGTGTCACCGTTCCGTTGGCGGCAAAAGTCCAGTTTTTGGCGTCAGAATAACTTCCCGAAAGGTTGAGGGTGGTGTCTCCCAACGACAGTGAGCCGGTGCCGGTGATGCCCTGACCTGGGGCCCACGTCATAGTGAGTGCATTCACCGTCATGCCCGACGTCACGGCCAACGAGTTCAGGCTCATGGTGAACGAACCGGTAACGACACCAGCGGCATCGGCAATCGTGCCGGATGCTTGCACCGTTGCGCCGAAGAGCACCGTGGAGCCATTCGCCGAAAAGCTCCACGAGGTGCTGTTCGAATAGGAGGCTGCAACGTTGAGGGTGGATCCGCCGAGAGCAATGGTGCCCGCGAAGGCAAAGGGTGACCCCGAGGACCACGAGGCGTTCACGTTCGAAATTGTCACCCCATCAAGCCCCAGCGCGCCGCTGACGGACACGCTGAAGGTACCCGACGTGGTCGCTGAGCCGGTGATTGATAGTCCCGAGCCGCTCGGGCCCGCTGTCGACGACAGCGCAATGCTGGCAGCAGAGTTGGCGTACGAGAAGGTGAAAGATGTCTGCGCCGTCCACCCGCTCGGGAGCGGTAACCCAAAGAGGCCGGCTGTCGAGAAGGAACCTTGGAAGGACACGGATGAGGAGGACCCACTTCCAGTTCCGGACGACTGGAAGGGCATCGTAACCGGCGACGTTGAACTGAGCGTTTGTGACCCACCCGGCCATGACGATGGGGTCGTCACGGACGCTGCGTTGATTGTGAAGCCAGACGCACTGACCGATCCCCCGCCAATTGTTGCGGTGTATGAACCGTAGAGGTTCACCGAACCACTCGAAAATGAAATGACGGGTGAACCAGAACAGGCGCCCGAGAGACTCAAGCCGCTCAAGCTCACCGCAATGGCGCCACCCAGATTTTCGTTTAGCGACGTTGTGTGCGCATTGAGTGCCGACTGCACATCGCTGCAGACCTGCGAAAAGGTCGCCCCCGTGGCGGGTGGCTGGGCGGAGGACATCGGGTGTGCACTGGCACTCGTCGGTGCGACGGACGCTGGAGTCGAGGGCCGCGACACGCTGTGGCCCTGTGGTCCCGTCAGTGCGGAAGTCGCACTGGCCGTGGTGGCACTTACCTGCACCGAAACCGCTTGCGAGTAATTGAGGTGTGCTTCGGCGGTCACCGTGACGAAGTACTTCGTTCCAGCGGCGAGCCCAAGGAGCAAGTTCGTACTGGTTACGTTCTGCTGCACACAACCCGTTGTCATCGCAGCGTCAAGACAGGCGGTCGCGAGGTACTCCTGTCCCGCTGGTGCGTTGGGCGAAGGGTTGTACACCACCTGCATCTGCCCAGGTGTCGGCAACACCGACAAGACAACGGCGCTCGGTGCGGCCAGCGTCACTACCGGATCGGGGTTTACCGAGATTGGCACTGGAGGGCCTGGCAGTGGAGGGCCACCGCCCAGTGACAGCGACACCGTGAGGTGCTGATCCGTCGTCACGGACAGGTTGGCCAAGCGGAACTCGATAGGCGCACTCGTCGATGGCGCGTCAGCGGTTCCCGCAGCGAGGTCAGGTAACTGGCAACGGATAACTTGTCCCAGCACGCCACAGACAGAACCGGTAACGGCCGATGGTGTGATGCCGGCGGGGGCCACGAACGTGGCCACTGCCCCACCGGAGGTCGCTGCGCCAAAGTTCGTCAGGGTCAAACTCACTACTTGGGGCCCGCCACCGAGTGGAAGTGGTGGAGCAACGAGATTTGGTTGAACGTTGGGCAGTGCCGGAAGCTGCAGGAGGCTCTTGACGTCGAGCGTGACGGGTGCCACGGAATTTGGCACCCCCGAGAGCGAGGCCGTCAAAGTGAACAGGTTGCCCTGCTGAATGATCTCTCGCACCGAGAGCGGGATGGCGAGCAGTTGCTCGGCCGAGGGCAACTTGCTCACGAGTGCCGAGAAGCTCAGTCGAGGGAGCGACTGACCAGTACCGATCTCCTTGGTGATCTTCAGCACACACGTGACTGTGCCAACGCTCTTGTTAATCGCGCACACGGGGCCGCCACGAACTGCTGGCGGCAACAGCATCGAGAAGTCACTCGCTTGACTGGGAAGGCTCTTGAGAAAGTTTTGCACCGTCGGATTCACCGCGGCCACGAGGGTCAAGGTGGCGCCGGCCGGAATGCCCAGGTCGCCAACATTTTCGATCCCGAAAGTCATCGGCGACGGCGCGCCAATCGACATTGGCACCTGGGCACCATTGGTAATGGGTCCGGGTGAAGTTGCGCTCAGGAATCGCTGAATCTGCAGGCGGGGTCCGCCAATTGAAATGAGGAAGAGTGGTTGCGCCGTGGCTGCCGTTAACAGGCCGTTCTCACCTGATGAAGTGACTTTGATGAGCTTCACGCCGTTCGTGGCTGACGAGGCAGTGTTCACGACGATGTCGTACGACGAGCTGGCACCCGGCGCTACGGTCCCGCTGAAGGTGCAGGTGACCTGCTTCGAGCCCGCTGGGCAGACCCAGCCATTTTCACGCACTGGTTGCATGCTGGTACCGCTGGGCAGCGTGACCGTGTCAGTCATGCCCAGCCCAAAGCCCTGGGTTGTGAGGTGTTGCATGTGAAACGCTACAGACTTGCCTGGCGACACCAGAGATGAGGAGGCAGCGCTTAGTTCGTCTTGCAGGTCACCAGGCACCCGAGCAACTACTGACATGCCCTCATTTTGAAACGACGTCGCCACTCCCCCCGCTTGCCCTTCGGCGATTGACACGCTCCAGGTCAGAGGAATCTGTTGGGTCTTACTGTGTGGCGTGACGAGGGCGCCCTTCGCCAAGTTGTACGTAACAATCAGCGGCGGCGCCGTAGCGCCGACGGCCAGCGTTGTCTGCTGCAACACGCAGGTTGGCGCTGCAATGGCAGGCCCAGAACAGGTCCACCCCGGTGACGTCGAAGACCATGATGTCGATGCCCCTGGAGCAAACATATTCCCTAACGACACCGCGACCCCCTTGACGGAGGAGATCGCCTCTTGCGGTCCATCGTTCGTTATTTGGTAGCCAACCTCAATCGTTCGACCCGCAGTTGCCTCGCTCGGCCCCGTGACGCTCAGTGCCAATCCGTTCGAAAGCGTGGCGCCATGGGGAGCCAACGAGGTGCTCGCGCCCGCCCCGGCACTCCACACCGTCGAGCCACCACCCAGAACAACAGCGAAAACCACCACCAATCGCACGGTCACGCCGCGAGCTATTTGGCTCCACTGTCTGCGAACTGCTGGCGTCATGAGAATGTTGACCTTTTCTTGAAATGCGATCGAATATATGCAGCCGCCACGTGCAAGGGACACGAGGCGGGCGCACCTAGACGTGAACGCTAACAGAAAAGTGTCATCTAAGATGACAATTAGGGAGACAATCCCAAAATTTCCACGACGAACTACTGTGAAAGTCCATGGCGTCACCGCGAAGCAAGCAAATCCCAACTGACGTTCGCCGCAAGGAGTTGGTGCAGTTGGTAATTGAACTCACCAAGACTGTCCCCTACCAGGAGATTACGGCGAGGCGCATTGCGAGCGAAGCGGGCATTGATCCCCGGGTCATCTTTCGCTGCTTCCCCACCATCGAGGCACTCTTCCTCGCCGCGCTCACCCAGATGCAGGCGGACATCGTTACGCAGCTGTCTCAAGGCGCTGGCGGGGACATCAAGCCTCTGGAAATGGCTCAAAACCAGATCCGCTTTGCCCTTTGGCTGAGCCTCTCCGGTACTGACCCACAACAGATCAGTAACACGAATGACGGCCAGGACCTCACTCAGAAAAAATACAGTTTGGACCGCATTGGGTTTCCCGAGGAAGCCGGTGACCGCGCGGCGAGTGCCGTCTACGCCCTGATGCTCATCTACCTCGCCGCCCAAGCGACCGTTGCCCCGTTACAAGGACAGACCTTCTCCCCCGAGGTGATGGGCGACGTCGGACTGCTCCTCTTCACGCTCTCGCAGAAAATGCCGGAGTTAGCGGCGGAGCTCGGGTGGATCGACGTTCGCCCCGGCGACAAGAACCACTGACTTAGTGCATCGCCACCGGTGACTCGTCGTGCTGGCCCAAGTGGTCACGGTCGATATTGACCAACGCGAAGAACAGGCCCGCGGCAACCACCATGACGACAGCGGCAAAGCGGTAGGCCATGTTGTAGCCGTGGGTATCCTTGGCGGCCAGCACCAATCCCCCCACCTTGGAAGCGGGAACGGTGGAAGCCACCTTGACGACGAATGCCGTTGCGGTCGAGACCACGATGGTGTTCTGAATGGAGGTGCCGAAGGAGCCACCAATCTGCTGCGCCGTGTTCAGCACGGCCGACGCGGCGCCCGAGTCCTCAGGAGCCACGTTGAACAAGGCCGTTGGGGCAATGGAGACGAAGGCGAAGCCGAGGCCCAGTGACGTGACAATGAGTGCGGGCAACACGTTCCAGGCGTAGGTGCTCGTGGGGGTTAGGTAGGACAAGAACCACAAACCGCCGCCGGCGGCGAGCATGCCGATCGTGGCCAGGGGGCGTGGGCCAACCTTGGGCAACAAGGCACTGGTGGCACCGGCCGAGATTATGACGCCAATGGAGAAAGGCAAGAACAACAGACCCGAGGTCACCGCCGAGTAGCCGTGAATGTCCTGGAAGTAGAACGTCATCCACAAGAACATGCCAAAGATGGCCATGGCCACGAGGATCTGCGCCAAGAAGGCACCGCCACGGACCCGGTCGAGAATGAGGCGCACCGGTAACAGTGGCTGCGACGTGCGAGCTTCAATGAGGAAGAAGAGGCCCAGCAACGCGAAGCCCACCACGATGAACGGCCAGGCCTGGGTGGAGCCCCAGTTGTTCAAGTTGCCAGCGCGGCTGACGCCGTAGACCACGGAAATCATGCCGAGAGTAGCCGTAATGGCACCAGGAACGTCGTAGTGCGCCCGTCCCTCAATCTTGGACTCCTTGACGCTGCCCAGGGCGAGCACGAAGGCCAGCATCGCCATTGGCGTGTTCACGAACATGCACCAGCGCCACGACACGTACTGCGTCAACAGACCACCAGCAATCAACCCAATGGCGGCACCGACGCCGCTCAAGGCACCAAAGACACCGAAGGCCTTGGCGCGCTCCTTGGAATCGGTAAAGATGACCGAGATGAGCGAAAGAGCCGCGGGAGCGAGCAAGGCGCCGAAGCAGCCCTGCAGCGCACGGGCGCCGAAGAGCATCTGCTGGTTGGAGGCGAAGCCTCCAAGGAGTGAGGCAGCGGCGAAGCCGAGCAGTCCCCACAAGAAGACCTTCTTGCGTCCGAGGTAGTCACCAATACGTCCACCCAAGAGCAAGAAGCCACCGAAGGTCAAGGTGTAGGCAGTAACGGCCCACTGCACATTCTTTGGCGAAATGTGCAGCGTCACTGCCGCGTGCGGCAGGGCAATATTGATGATGGATGAGTCAAGGATCACCATCAGCTGGGCGATCGCAATTACGAACAGGGCGAACCAGCGACGAGGGTCTGGTGTTTCAGCGTGCACGACGTTGCTCGTGGAGACGTTGTTGGACATGGGGGATCCTTTCAGAGTTGTACCCCAATTATAGGGGTAGCGAAAACAAAAACCCCGCACCTTCCCCTCTCGGGGAAGGTGCGGGGCCGTTCAAGTTACTTAGCGGCGACGTGGACGACGGTCACGACGACCACCGTCACCATCGGAGAAGCCTGGGTTCGATGGACCGAGGTCACCGATTTCGCTGGCCAACTCGGCCTCGAAGGAAGCTTCGAAGCTTGAGGCAGCAGCAGCGCGTGGCTCACGGGTCTCGCGAGGCTCGCGTGACTCACGGGCGGGGCGCTCAGCGCGAGCGGGACGCTCGTCGCTGTCGTCGCTCTCGACCGAGGCGTACTCGCCCGCGAGTGACAGCGACACCTTGCCCTGTGGGTCGATGTCGTCAACCTTGACCTCAATGGCCTGGCCCAACTCCACGACGTCAGACACTTCACCGATGCGCTTGCCACCGTTCAGTGGCGACATCTTTGAAATGTGCAACAGACCGTCACGGCCCGGCAGGATGCTCACGAAGGCGCCGAACTTGGCAATGTTCACGATGCGACCCTGGTAAACCGCGCCAACCTCAGCGGTGGGTGGGTCGAGGATCAGTGCGATGCGACGCTTGGCCTCTTCGACGGCACGGCCGTCGACGGCACCAATAGTCACGGTACCGACAACACCGTCGTCGTCGACCGTGATCTCCGCACCAGTCTCCTGCTGCAAGGTGTTGATGACCTTACCCTTTGGTCCAATGACCTCACCGATCTTGTCGATGGGGATTTCGATCGACACCAGCTTCGGCGCAACGGCCGCCACTTCGGCACGAGGCTCAGCGATGGCGTCCGTGATGACGTCGAGGATGGTCAAACGGGCCTGCTTGGCCTGCAACAGTGCCTTGGCCAACACGTCGGCGGGCAGGCCGTCGATCTTCGTGTCGAGCTGGAGCGCCGTCACGGCGTCTGCGGTACCGGCAACCTTGAAGTCCATGTCACCGAAGGCGTCTTCGGCACCGAGGATGTCCGTCAGGGTCGAGTAGACACCGTTCTCGTAGATCAAGCCCATGGCGATACCGGCAACGGGAGCCTTGATTGGCACACCGGCGGCCATCAACGACAAGGTCGAACCACAGACCGAGGCCATTGAGGTGGAGCCGTTCGACTGCAAGACGTCAGAGACGACGCGCAGCGTGTACGGGAAGTCAGCCTCAGAGGGCAGCACGGGAACGAGCGCACGCTCGGCCAACATGCCGTGTCCGACTTCGCGACGCTTCGGTGCACCAACACGACCGGTCTCACCCACGGAGTAGGGAGGGAAGTTGTAGTGGTGCATGTAGCGACGGCTCTCGTCAGGGGTAATCGTGTCGATCATCTGCTTCATGCGGGGCATGCCGAGGGTCGTCACGTTGACCACCTGGGTCTCGCCACGCTGGAAGAAGGCTGAACCGTGCGTCATTGGGAACAGGTCAACGGCGGCCTCGAGCGAGCGGATGTCCGCTGCGCCACGACCGTCGATGCGGATGCCCTCGGTAACGATGCGCTCGCGCACAATCTTCTTGGTCAGCGCCTTTACGGCTGCCTTGACTTCGCCGACGCGGTCAGCGAACTCGGGGAGCTCGGCGACAATCGCGGCCTGGGCCTCGGACAGTGCCTCGGCACGGACCGTCTTGGTCTGGTGCGCGTTGGCAGCCACGAGACGGTCGTAGCCAATGGCATTGACACGCTCGTAGACGTCATCTTCGTAGTCGACGAACGTCTTGTACTCGATGGTCTTGATGGGGCCGTGCTCAGCGACGTAGGCCTTGACCAGGTCGCGCTGCAGGTTGATGGCTTCGCGGATCCAGAGCTTGGAGGCCTCGAGACCGGCGGCCAGCACTTCTTCGGTCACCTTGGGTGCGCCGTCGGCGTACTTTTCGAATGAACCCTCGGTACCGCCGGCTTCGACCATCATGATGGCGATGTCGGACTCGACGGAGTCGGTCAATGCGCGACCGGCAACCACGAGCTCAAAGACGGATGCGTCACCCTCGGCGAAGGTGGGGTGTGGTGCCCATTCGCCGTCAGTGGTGTAGGCCAAACGAACGGCACCGATTGGGCCGTCGAAGGGAATGCCCGAAATCATCAATGCGGCTGACGCAGCGTTGATGGCCAAGATGTCGTGTGGGTTTTCCTGGTCGGCACTGAAGACCGTGCCAACAACCTGGACTTCGTTGCGGAAGCCCTCGGGGAAGGACGGGCGCAGTGGGCGGTCAATCAGACGGCAAATCAGAATTGCCTGGTCCGAAATCTTGCCTTCACGACGGAAGAACGAACCGGGAATCTTGCCCGCGGCGTACGCGCGCTCTTCGATGTCAACGGTCAGTGGGAAAAAGTCGATACCGTCACGTACGGAACGTGCGGCGGCAACGGTTGCCAGCAGAACAGTGTCACCGATTTGGGCAACGACGGCTCCGTCGGCGAGTTGGGCGAGACGACCGGCTTCGAATGAAAGGGTCTTCTCTGTGCCCGTGATGGGACTGCTTACGCGAATTGCGTCAGTCATGGTTATGGCTCCTTGTAGCGGTAGCAACACTCCGCCCGGGTTCCAGTGAACAACAATCGCCTGGTGCGATGGTCCTCCACTGGCCTCCGAGGCCTCGGATGTGTTGATTACGTCGACGGCGTCGACGTAACTCGGCTAGCGACGAATGCCGAGACGACCGATCAACTCGCGGTAGCGCTCCACGTTGCCGCGCTGCACGTAGTCGAGCAGACGGCGACGCTGGCCGATGAGCTTCATCAAGCCGCGACGGGTGTGGTGGTCACCCTTGTGCGTCTTGAGGTGCTCGGTGAGGTGCGAGATCCGGTCCGTCAAGATCGCAATCTGGACTTCGGGCGAGCCGGTGTCCGTGTCGTGAGCCTGATATTCCTTGATGATCTGCTGCTTCTCAGCCATAACGTTTTTGCCTTATGAGTCGGGTGTCCCGTTGCAAGTCGTCAACGTGACGACTCACACGATCAGCGTCGCTGACCGAAGTTCTACCTTAGCAGAAAAGGGGCGTGTGGCGTAAATTTCGAGAAAATCTCCTGTGACGCCGCGACATCGCGGGCAATTTGCTCGAGAAGTTCTTCCAGCGAGGCGAAGGCCGCCTCCCCGCGGAGACGGTGCAAAAAGGCCGTATCGACGCTGGTGCCGTAGAGGTCGCCGCTGAATCCAGGAAGGTGCACCTCGACGAGCAAGGCGCCATCGTCGTAAAAATGGGGGCGCTTCCCCACCGACACCGCAGCACAGCGCCACTCCCCCGCCACGAAGGCCGCACCGGCGTAGATGCCGAGTGCCGGCAGCGCCTGGGCGTCAGCCGTCAGCATGTTGGCCGTGGGAAAGCCAATTTCACGTCCACGGTGGTCGCCGTGAACGACCGTGCCGCGCAGCACGAAAGGTCGGCCCAGGATCTCGGCGGCGGCTTCACAGTCGCCTTCGGCGAGTGCTGCGCGCACCAGCGAGGAGCTGAAGCGGTGTTCGTCGCCAAAGCTGGTGACTTGTTCCAGGACAAAGCGATCGCTGGCGGCTCGCAACGCTTCAATGCCACCGGCGCGACCGCGACCAAAGTGGGTGTCGTCGCCGGCCAGCACCGCGACAGCGCCCAGCTCATCGAGCAGCACGCGGTGCACAAACTCGCTCGCCGTCTCGTTCGCGACGTCCTCGGTGAAGGTGATCAGGCGCACCTGCGCAACACCGAGGGCGGCGAACCATTCCAGTCGCTGGTCCAAGGTGGAGATGGTCGATGGCGCATGTAGCGGCGACAGCACCGAGGCGGGGTGCGGGTCAAAGGTAATAACCGTTGGTGTGGCGTCGTGTTCGTTCGCGAACGCCACCAGCCGCTCAATCAACGCCAGGTGGCCCCGGTGGACGCCATCAAAGACGCCAAGGGCGACGGTCGTCGGGCCCTGAGCGCGAGGTTGGTCGTCGTAGAGAATCTTCATGCGGTCCACTCCGGCAAGACGAGATCAGGTTGCCAGCCCTCCCCCCGTCGATGGACAATACCGGCCAAGTGCCCTTCGTCGTCCACGATGGCCACTTCCTCCGTCGTATCGACGGCCTGGAACTGCAGCAGTTGTCCACGACGCAGACGCTGAAGATCGTCCGCGTCGGCGGCGATGGTGGTCAGGTGTTCGACAAAGGCCACGGGCTCGCGAATGATGACCGCCGGGCCCTCGGGGGCCAGCAGCTCGTCGAGTGACTGCGCTCCCTCAGCGGTGTGATCACCACTCGAGACCCGGCGCAGCGCGGTGAGGTGACCCAGCGTGCCCACGCGCTCAGCCCAGTCGGCCAGGAGCACGCGGATGTAGGTGCCGACCGAGCAGGCCACGCGAAACTCCCAAACGTCGGATTCTTCGGTGGGGGTCAGCGTGAACGAGTGAATGGTGATGGCGCGAGGCGCGCGTTCAATCTCGATACCCTCACGGGCCATCTCGTGGAGTCGCTTGCCGCCGACTTTCAGGGCCGACACCATCGGTGGCACCTGCAAGATTGGTCCGGTTAGGGTGGCAGCTGCCGCCTGCGCCTGCTCGGGCGTGATTTCCCCCACCGGTGCGGTGGCAACGACCGCGCCGTCGGCGTCCAGTGAGTCGGTCGCCACACCGAGTTTCACGGTGCCGGTGTAGACCTTGTCCTGCCCCTGGGCGAAGCGCAGCAGGCGGGTGGCGGGACCAACCGCGATGACGAGGAGACCCGTCGCCATGGGGTCCAAGGTGCCGGCGTGACCGATCCGGCGCTCCCTCAAGATTCGACGGAGTCGGGCCACCACGTCATGACTCGTCAAGCCCTGGGGCTTGTCGATGAGAATAAGACCGTTAGGCGTCGTCATCGTGCGCGAGACGCCGCAGCGCCTCTTCGACGCCCGCACCAGCGACGATCGCGGGGTCGGCCATGAAAGTCAGCTTGGGCGTCCGCTTCATCCGCGTCTGTGCGTTCACCGATCCCTGAATCTGGGCGCGACGCTCCTCGAGTACGTCCTTGGCTTCATCAGACAGTGAGTCTAAGTAGACCATGGCGTAGCGGACGTCCGGTGACGTCTCGACACCCGTGACCGTAATCATGCCCAGGCGCTCATCGATGTCGGCCATGCGCATCAACTCCTCCGAGATGACTTCACGCAGAATCTGATTGAGCCGCGCCGAGCGCGGGTAGGGAGGGCGTCCGTCTCTGGCCATGGCCTACGCCGTGCGTGGGATTTCGCGCTCGTCGAAGGTTTCGATGATGTCGCCTTCCTTCAAGTCCTGGAAGTCGGACAAACCGATACCACACTCGAAGCCCTGCGCCACCTCGCGTGCGTCGTCCTTGAAGCGACGCAGCGACTGAATCGAACCCTTCCAGATGATGGTGCCCTCGCGCAGGAAGCGAACCTTCGAGCCTCGAGTAATGACACCTTCACGCACGTAGCAACCGGCGATTGCGCCAACCTTGGGCACGCGAATGACTTCGCGTACTTCGGCTTCACCCGTCACCACTTCTTCGAAGACCGGCTTCAAGAGACCAAGCATGGCCGCTTCAATTTCCTCGATCAACTTGTAAATGATTTCGTAGGTGCGGATTTCCACGCCTTCGGTCTCAGCCATTTCGCGGCTGCGCTTGTCCGGACGGACGTTGAAGCCGATGATGGTCGCCGTAGCGGCCTTGGCCAGCTGCACGTCGTTCTCAGTGATGCCGCCCACGCCGCGGTGGACGATGACGAGCTTGACGTCTTCACGCTCGAGCTTGCGCAGTGATTCGGTGCAGGCTTCGAGCGAACCCTGCACGTCGGCCTTGAGCACCACGTTCAAGGTGGCAGTTTCACCACGCTGAATCTGCTCGAACAGGTCTTCGAGTCGCGCACCCGACGCCGCAGCGATGGGCTGGTGACCCACCATGCGCACGCGCTGGGCACGAGCGTCGGCGAGGTTGCGCGCGTTGGTCAAGTCGGAAGCCACGCGGACTTCGTCACCGGCGAACGGGGGCTCCGAGAAACCGAGCACCTGGACGGGTGTCGAGGGACCGGCTTCCTTGATCTGCTTGCCCTGGTCGTTGATGAGGGCCTTGACCTTACCGAAGGCCGCACCGGCCACCACGGGGTCACCAACGCGCAGCATGCCCTGCTGCACCATGACGGTGGCAACGGGTCCGCGACCCACTTCGAGGTTCGCTTCGAGCACGGTACCGCTCGCGCGTCCTGAGGGACGAGCGGTCAGTTCTTCGAGCTCCGACACCAGCAACACCTGCTCGAGCAGCTCGTCAATACCGAGGCCTTGTAACGCGGAGACCTCGACGACGATGGTGTCGCCACCCCACTTCTCGGGGACGAGGCCGTGTTCGGCAATCTGCTGGAGAACACGATCGGGGTTGGCGTTGGCCTTGTCGATCTTGTTCACGGCCACGATGATGGGCACGTCAGCCGACTTGGCGTGGTTAATCGCCTCAATCGTCTGGGGCATCACACCGTCGTCTGCCGCGACCACCAGGATGACAATGTCGGTGACCTTGGCACCACGCGCACGCATGGCCGTGAAGGCTTCGTGACCCGGGGTGTCGAGGAAGGCGATGGCCTTACCGTTCCAGTTGACCTGGTACGCACCGATGTGCTGGGTGATGCCACCGGCTTCACCGGCCACCACGTTGGTCTTACGAATTTTGTCGAGCAGCATCGTCTTACCGTGGTCGACGTGACCCATGACGGTGACGACGGGGGGACGTGACACCGACTCGATGTCCTCGTCGAGGTCGTCTTCGTCGAAGAAGCGAGCGAGCAACGCAGCTTCTTGCTGTTCACCCGGGTCGACAATGCGCACGGTCGCGCCCACTTCGGCCGCGTAGAGCTCGATCATGTCCTCGGTCAGTGCCTGCACCGCAGTGATGATCTCACCCTGCAGGAACAAGAAGCGCATGATGTCAGCGGCGCTGCGGTTGAGCTTGGGGCCCAAGTCCTTGGCCGTCGAGCCGCGCTCGATGATGATTTCTCCCTGCGGGACGGGCGCCGACGAGGGCTGCCACGTCGTCATCTGGGTTGGCTCGAGCTCTTCAACGTTGCGACGACGACGAGACGTCTTCTTGCGCTGCGAACCGCGAGGACCGCCACCACCGCGTGGGGGTGCACCGCGCCCAGGGCCGCCAGGTGCGCCACCGGGGGCGCCGCCAGGGGCACCCGGACGGGCGGGGTAGCTCGCGCCACCAGGGCGTGGGGCACCGGGTCCGCCGGGACGTGGACCGCCAGGTCCTCCCGGGCGTGGGCCGCCAGGGCCGCCGGGACGGGTACCGGGACCGCCGGGGCGTGGCGCACCGGGTGCACCTGGGGCACCGGGGCGACGCTGGCCGGGGGGTGGTGGAATCGGGCGACCCGATGGGCTCATCGGACGTGGGGGTGGTGGAATCGGGCGACCCGTTGCGCTCATTGGCTGCGCGGGACGTGGTGCGCCGCCTTCGGGGGCGTCACCCGTCGGGCGCTGGGTCGGACGAATGGTGGTGGGTGCTTCGCCGGCGGCGGGGCGAGCCACTGGTGCGGGCTTCGGCGCCGTTGCGGCAGTGCGCGTACGAACCGTCTTGGGCTCCGTCGTCGCCTCGGGGGCGGGGGCCGTCGGAGCAACCGGCGCGGGCGTCGCTTCAACGACGGGCGCTGGCGCAGGAGCGGGGGCTGGTTCGGCCACTGGGGCTTGCGCCGTCGGTGCCTCAGCGGGCGCCGACTTCGATGCGGCGGCCTTCTTCGTGGCCTTCGCCTTCGCGGGCTCTTCGGGTTGCACTTCGCGACGCATGCCGAGTTCATCGACCTTGCGGCGGATACGGTCGGCCTGCGCGTCTTCAATTGATGATGAAGAGCTTGATGCGCCGATCTTCAACTGTTCAGCTACGCCCAGCAACTCTTTGCTGGTCAGCCCGAGCTCTTTCGAGAGCTCGTGTACCCGGATCTTCTTCTGCGCCAAAACGTTCCCTAACCTCAGTGCTCACGATGGCGAGCACAGTTCCTTATTCTTCCACAACAACTGCCATTTTGAGACCTTGCGCGAACTGTTTCCAGTCCGCGACTTCTGCTGCGCCGAAGGGCACTCGCAGGGCTTTTTGCGCGACTCCCACGTGTAACCGTGCGACACACTCCCCCTGTGAACACCACCACAGACCGCGACCGCTCCCCCGCCCGAGGTACCAGACCCCCGACGGTGCGCGACCGGCGCGGGTCATCAACGCGTCGCTACGACGCTGTCGACATACCGCGCACGTGCGGACCGGGCTTATGCGTCGCCCTCCGCGAACTCTTCCACGACCGCAACTTCTTCGTGGTTACCAGCAGCGTCGTCGCTCACGATGACGTCGGCCACGGCGACCACGTCTCCGTTTTCGTCGCTCACCACAACGGCCGTCTCGTCAATGACCACGTCACCGTCGGTCCAGACTTCCTCGATTACTTCGTCCTCGCCCTCGTTCTCCGAGCGGATGTCGATACGCCATCCCGTCAAGCGGGCAGCGAGGCGGGCGTTCTGACCCTCCTTGCCGATGGCCAGCGAGAGCTGCTGATCGTGCACGATGACCGTGGCGATGCCCTCTTCTTCGTTCAGACGAACTTCACGCACGCGAGCCGGGGCCAGAGCGGCCTGGATGAACTCAACGGGGTCGGCGCTGTAGGGCACGACGTCGATGCGCTCCGACTTGAGCTCGTTGGTGATGTTGCGAACGCGTGAACCACGGGTGCCGACGCAGGCGCCAACAGGGTCGACCATCTGGTCGTTGGAGGCCACGGCAATCTTGGAACGGTGTCCGGGTTCGCGGGCCAGCGCCTTGATTTCGACGATACCGCTGGCGATTTCGGGCACTTCGATCTCGAAGAGCTTGGCGACGAGCGCGGGGTGGGTGCGGCTCACCACAATCTGTGGGCCCTTGTTGGTCTTGCGCACTTCGACGATGTAGACCTTGACGCGAGCGCCGTGCTCGTAGCGCTCGAAGGCAATCTGCTCACCCTGGGGCAGGAGTGCTTCGACGCGACCGAGGTCGAGCAACGTGTAGCGGTTGTCGTTCTGCTGCACGGTACCCGAGACGATGTCACCTTCACGGTTGGCGAACTCTTCGTACATCTGACGACGCTGGATGTCGCGAATCAGCTGCATCAGCACCTGCTTCGCGGTCTGCGCGGCGATGCGACCGAAGTCGTCAGGGGTGGCGTCCCACTCGCGAGTGACGTTGCCGTCCATGTCCAGTTCGAGGCCCCAGACCTTGATCTCACCGGTCTCGGGGTTGATCTCGACTTCGGCGTCCTCGGCCGAGTCGGGGCGACGCTTGTAGGCGGCCAGCAAGGCGTTGGCCAAGGCAACGAGCAACTCGCCTTCGTCAATGTTTTGGTCGCGGGCGATCTGGCCCAGTGCTTCCAGGAATTCAAAGTTAGCCATGATGCTTAACCTTTCTTTTTCGGAGTCGATGCAGGTGATTTCTTGGCGGGAGCCTTGCCACGCGAGGGTGAGGGCTTCGCCTCGCCACCCCAGACAAAGACGGTACGGGCCCGCTCGATCTTGTCAATGGCGATGTCGAGGGTGCCGAGTTCGGCCTCCTCGAGGGTGATAGAGGTGTCGGTGACGGCCGTAATAATGCCTTCGAGTCGGCGGGTCGCCTCGCCATCGCGCACTTCGCGCAGGGTCACTTGGGTACCCAACGCCGAGCGGAAGTGGTGCGCCGTGCGGAGTTTGCGCTCCAAACCGGGGCTGGAGACGTCCAGCGTGAAGTGGCCGGGGATGGGATCATTGAGGTCCAGCCACTCGCCAATGACCCGATTGGCCTTGGTTAATGACTCCAGGTCGACCCCACCGGCCTTGGTAACAATGACGTTCAGGGTTCCCGAAGCCATTTCCAGGTCGTAGAGCTCGAGGTCGAGTGATGATAGGAGTGAACGCACTGGTGTCTCGAGGTCCATGGTTCCACTCCTTTCTTCTGCGCCGCACGCGTGGAAATGAGAAAGCGCGGGCCAAAGGCCCGCGCTTAAACGAGTCCAAACGTCCACATGCGGACTGTCGGGTTCCATTGTAGCAGTCTCGCCCGCCGTCATCAACGCCCGGCGGGCCGCTTCACCCCCGTGATGAGGACAAATGTCGCTTAGTAGGAACGAGCCACAATGCAGGTGAGGCCTTCTTCGGCCTCATCAGCGGGAATGGACCCGTCGGCGCGCTGGAGGCAACGCACCGTGATGGCCTCGCCCTTGAGGCGCTTTTCTACCTCGGGGGTGACGAGCGACCAGGGCAAGCGAGCAAAGCCATCTTGGGCCACGGCAATGGCCTCGTCGATGGTGTCAACGGCGACGGTCTTCGCGTCACGGCGGGCGGTGGCGGCAAGCAGCAAGTCGTGCTGGATTGCGGCGAGCAGCGACGTCGCGGTCGCGGCGGCGTCCGCCACGACCACCGGGATCTTCTCGTTAGTGTCACGGCGAACAAACGTCACGTTGCCTTCGGCCAGGTCGCGTGGACCGACTTCGAGACGAAGAGGCACGCCCTTAATCTCCCAGTCCGTGACCCGGCGACCGAACGAGCCGCGTCCCTTGTCGACGGTGACGCGAACGTCGGCGTTGGTCAAGGCCTCGTTGAGCTGCGCGACGGCGGCGTCCACCGTCTCGTCGTTGTCGCGAACGGGCAAGACAACGACCTGAATCGGGGCAATCAGCGGTGGCACGACCAACCCGCTGTCGTCGCCGTGGGCCATGATGAGCCCACCGACCATGCGCGTGGAGGCACCCCACGACGTGGTGAAGCAGTGCTCCGACTGACCAGCTTCACTCTGGAAGACGATGTCGAAGGCCTTGGCGAAGTTTTGGCCCAGTTCGTGACTGGTCGCCATCTGCAGGGCCTTGCCGTCCTTCATCATGCCTTCACAGGTCATGGTGTTGGTCGCGCCAGCGAAGCGTTCACTCGGTGGCTTGATGCCCAACCACGTGGGGATCGCCAAGACGTTGAGCAGAAAGTCGTTGTAGACCTCGGTGTGAATCTTGAGTGCGTAAGCCGAGGCGTCAGCGGCGCTGGCGTGGGCCGTGTGCCCCTCCTGCCAGAGGAACTCCGACGAGCGCAGGAATAGGCGCGGACGCATCTCCCATCGCACCACGTTGGCCCACTGGTTCAACAGCAACGGCAAGTCGCGGTGACTCTGTACCCACTTGGCCATGTACTCGCCAATCACTGTCTCCGACGTGGGGCGCACGACAATGGGTTCGGCGAGCTCTTCGCCACCGGCGACAGTGACCACCGCCAACTCAGGACTGAAGCCCTCCACGTGCTCGGCCTCTTTGGCGAGGTAACTCTGGGGAATAAAGAGTGGGAAGTAGGCGTTCTGGGCACCGGCGCGCTTAATGCGACGGTCGACTTCGGCGACCATGCGCTCCCAGATGGCGTAGCCGTAGGGACGGATCACCATCGTGCCGCGGACGGGGCCGTTGTCGGCCATTTCGGCCTTGGCCACCACGTCCTGGTACCACTTGGGAAAATCTTCTGCCTGGGGGGTCAGCACACCTGGGGTCGCCACAATGCTCCTTTAGAACGGTCGCTTCAGCCTAGTAAAGCGTCATTCACTGCGACGGCGAATGCGCTCAATGACGGCGGTCGCATTATTGGCGTCGGCACCCTTGTCGTCCAATAGCGCGGCGCGGTCGGCGGCCGCTTCGGCCTCGGCCGAGGAGTCGCGGGCCGCGAGGCGGGCCTCAACGCCCTGCTCAACAATCTTCTTGGCTTCTTCGACGAGGGCTTCCACCATCTCGTCTTCGGGCACGACGCGGATGATCTGGCCCTGGATAAACAAGTGGCCACGCTTCTTACCGGCCGCAATGCCGAGGTCAGCGTGACGGGCCTCACCAGGGCCGTTGACAACGCACCCCATGACGGCAACCTGAATGGGCAAGTTCAACTCCGTGAGTGCGGCCTGGGCGGCGGTGGCGACGGCGATGACGTCGACTTCGGCACGGCCACAGCTCGGGCAGGCGATGAGGTCGAGTCCCTTGCGCTCACGCAGACCCAGCACTTCGAGCAACGTGCGACCAGCGCGAGCTTCTTCAACGGGGTCGGCCGTCAAGGAGTAGCGCAACGTGTCACCAATCCCTTCAGCCAGCAGCGTCGCGATACCCGCGGTGCCCTTGAGCAGACCACCAGGAAGCGGTCCCGCTTCGGTCACACCAAGGTGCAACGGGTGGTCGAAGGTTTCTGAGGCCAGTCGGTAGGCGGCGATCATGGTCGCCACCGAGGAGGCCTTCACCGAAATCTTGACGTCGTCGAATCCGACTTCTTCGAAGTAGGCCAACTCCAAACGGGCTGACTCGACCAAGGCCTCGGGGGTGGCGCCACCAAAGCGCTCGTAAATGTCGGGGTGCAGCGAGCCGGCGTTCACACCGATGCGGATGGGCACGCCACGATCCTTGGCCTCACGAGCCACCAACTTGATCTCTTCAGGCTTGCGCAAGTTGCCGGGGTTGAGGCGTAGTCCGTGTACTCCCGCCTCGAGGGCCGCCAGGGCCATCTCAACGTGGAAGTGAATGTCGGCGACAATTGGCACCGGCGAACGCGGGACAATCTGCGCGAGACCTTCGGCCGCGGCCTGGTCGTTGCAGGTGCAGCGCACGATGTCGGCGCCAGCGGCGGCCAGGGCGTAAATCTGCTGCAGGGTGCCGTCGACGTCGGCCGTTTTGGTCGTGGTCATCGACTGAATCGAGATGGGGGCATCGCCACCAACCTTTACTGACCCCACGGAGATCTGACGAGTCTTTCGACGGGGACTAAGCGGCGTAGCGGTGACATCCATGCTTCCATTCTGCCCGCCCGCTCAGTTTCTCGTGCGCTTACTTAAAGGGATTAGTGATGGGGTCAACGACGTCGAGGTACAACGTCGCCAGAAAGAGCAGGCCGAGCACCAGCAAAAAGAAATAGACGAAGGGGGTCAATTTCGCCAGATTGGCCCGATAGATGGTGCCGCCACGACGGCGCAGTCGTTCATACGTCGCCACCGCCACGTATCCCCCGTCCAGGGGCAACATGGGCAACATGTTCAAGATGCCCACGAAGACGTTGAGGTTCATCAAAATCAGCAACAGCGCGTCGCGATTGCTCTGGGCGGCCTGGTCGGCGATGCGCACCACCCCAACAATCGAGACCGGCCGACTCAACTGCGTCTGGGGCGAGTTCGCAAAGTGCGGTGAGGTGATCTGGTGCACGATGCTCGACACTTCACCGGGCGAGACGACGTGCGCCAGGGACCGCACGCCGTCGACGGCCGTCGACCAGACGAGCGAGGCCGCGCTGGGGACCGCCGCCAGCGGCGAACTCTTGACGACTTCATTCGTCAGGGCAATACCGAGAAATCCCTGTGGCATCTTTCCGGTGGCGAGCGGCTCACCGCCGACTCGAAGGTTGCGCCCGTCCTGGGGTGTGGCGTGCACGGTCAGGTCGTGGCCGTGACGGCGAACCACGACGGTGATTGATTCGTTGGCGTGTGCGCGCACCTCGTCGATAACGACGCTCATGGCGTTCGCCGGCACGCCGTTGATGGAAACAAAAACGTCACCGGGGTGCAGGCCAGCCTGTTGCGCCGCGTTCGTTGGATGGCCGGCCCAGGTGTCAAACCCCGCGATGCCAATCGACGAGGCCTGTGTGGTGCCAAAGAACACGAGTGACGCCCACGCCAGCACGAGCGCGAGCAGCAGGTGCACCAAGGATCCGGCCGAAGCAAAAAGGACCTTGCGGGGATAGGATGCGCTGCGATACGTGCGCGACTCCAGTGCTGGATCAATCTCATCGATCCACGTCATGCCCGGCACCTTGACAAAGCCACCGAGTGGCAAGGCCCGGATGCCGTAACGGGTCTCACCGCGGGTCGTGGCCCATAACACGGGGCCGAAGCCCACGAAAAAGTCGGTTACCAGCATGCCCGAACGCTTGGCGACGATGTAGTGGCCGAACTCGTGGGCCATCACCATCAGCAAAATGGCGAGCACCACCAAGGGCAGTGCCCATCCCCACAGCGATCCCACACCACCAATCAGCAAGGCGGCGCCGACGAGAAAGCCGATGGTGGAACGAGTCTGGCTCGAAGAGGTCACAGTGGAAGCGTATCGGCGGCGATGCGACGAGCAGCCGCGTCTTCGGCGAGCAACTGCTCGAGCGAGTCCAGTGACACGTCGACGTAGCTCGCCATGGTGCACTCGACCACCGAGGTGATGGCGCGCCAGCTAATGCGACCGTCTAAGAATGCGGCCACGGCGACTTCGTTGGCCGCTGACAGCCAGGCCGGTGCGGCGCCACCACGACGCGCCGCCGCATAGGCGAGGTCGAGCGCGGGAAACTTCTCACGATCCGGTGGCGAGAAGTCCAGCGAGAACGTCTCAGCGAAGTCCATCTGTCCCCAGCCGTGCGCCAAGCGGTCGGGCCAGCCGAGGCAGTAGGCGATGGGCAGGCGCATGTCGGGCTGTGAGAGTTGCGCCACCACGGAACCGTCCACGTACTCCACCATTGAGTGCACGATGGACTGGGGATGCACCACCACGCCGATCCGGTCGACGTCAATCGCGAAGAGGGCCGCGGCCTCAATGACTTCGAGCCCCTTGTTCATCAACGTCGATGAGTCCACCGTGATCTTGGGGCCCATGGACCAGGTGGGGTGATTGAGCGCCTCTTCACGAGTGACCGCGTCGAGCTCGGCGTTGCTACAGGTCCGAAAGGGGCCACCCGAGGCGGTGAGCCAGAGGCGACGCACCTCGCGGTGGTCTTCGTGAGCGCCACGCAGGCACTGGTGAATTGCGCAATGTTCGGAGTCAACGGGCAAGATCGTGCCGCCGCCTCGCTGGAGGGCCTCGCCAACCAAGGGGCCACCGGCAATGAGCGACTCCTTGTTCGCCAAGGCCAGCGTTTTGCCCGCACCGAGCGTTGCCAACGTCACGGGAAGACCGGCGAAACCAACGACTGCGTTGATAACAATGTCGGCGAGAACACAGGCTTCTCGAAGCCCCGCTTCCCCACTCAAGACATTGACGCCCGGCAGCGCGGCGAGCACTTCGGCCACGTCATCATCAGAGGCCACACACACCGTCGGCACGTGGAACTCGCGGGCAATGGCGATAAGGGACGCGATGCTCGTGCTCGCCGAAATGGCGACCAGCTCAAACTGGTCGGTCTCGGCACGGAGAACGTCGAGGGCCTGGGTGCCGATGGACCCGGTAACCCCCATGATCGCCACACGACGAGGGGACGACACGACTAGCCCAGCTTGATAAGAAGAGCGAGGTAGTACACCGTCGGCAGGGCGAACAGTAGGCCGTCGACGCGGTCCAGCACCCCACCGTGCCCGGGCAAGAGGTGGCCAATGTCCTTCACGCCGAGCGTGCGCTTCACCATGGACTCAAACAGATCGCCCATTGGGACCACGATGGCCACGGCAACGGCCGCGATAATGCCGTGCAGGAATGACCACGGGCTCATCAACGGAAGAATGAGGGCGCCGGTGAGCAGTGAAACGAGACCACCACCCACCACACCTTCCACCGTCTTATTCGGTGACAGACCAGGGCTCAGGGGGCGCTTTCCGGTGGCGCGACCAATAAAAAGTGCTCCCGTGTCGTTACCGACCGTCAGGAGAATCGTGCCCAGCAAAATAGTCAGGCCGTGGCCGTGTGCGAAAGTCTTTGGCGCAATCATCAGCGCCGCAAAGGACCCGAGGATGCCGACCCAGACGTACACGAAGAGGGTGGCGCCGAGGCCGTCCATGACGTCAATCTGTTTCTCCGCCGAGCTGTACCACACGAAGCCGAAAACGACCATCAAGACCGTCACGCCGCCAATCGCGGCGGTACCAACTTGGTAGGTGGTGAGCGTCAGGAGCACAACGCCGACGAGACCCAAGATGGTGGCGGGGTGTGCCCCCACCGAGCGATAAGCGGCGAATGCTTCGGCCGCCGCCAACGTCAACACCACCGTCACCGTGGCCAGCACGGGCAAACGACCAAGTTCGAACAGCACCAGCGTGATGGCACCCAGGATGAGTCCCGTCAATGTGGCAGTGGAGACCGATCGTGCACTCTTGCGAGCGGCGCGGCCCGCAAGTGGGTCAGCGCTGCGGGCCCGACGGGTGCGGAACTCACGCTGCGGTTCGGGGCGTGGTGTTTCATCGAGAATTGCCTCAGCCTCGACGTCAGGCGTGGCAATGTTCCAGCTGGTTTCGGGCTTAGCGTCGGTCGAGAGCATCGAGGCATCGAACTGCTCTTCGTGGGCGACCCAGTCGGCCTCCCCCTCGCGCCAGGCCGGTGCGGGAATGGCGGCCCAGGGGTCATCGCCTTCGGCAGCTTCACGGGCGACCACGATTGGCACCTGCCCCGTCGGGGCTTCGGTCCAGTGTGGCAACAACGTCTCGGGGTCGACGCTCGGTGCGTCCACGATGTCCGACGCCAATTCGGCACCCGAGATCGTCACGCGTGAGTCGCTGGGACTCACTACCGGGACTTCGCCCGTCACGTCGTCGCCAAAGGCGTCCTCAGACCTCAAGAAGCTCTTGTTCCTTCGTGGCAAGGAGCTGGTCGACCACGGCGACTTCGTCGGCCGTCATCTTGTCCAGCACCTTTTCGAGGCGCTCGATCTCGTCCTTGGAGAGACCGTGTTCCTTTTCGAGGGTTTCGAGTTCCTGGCGAGCGTGACGGCGGACGCCACGCAGCGCAATCTTGCCCTCTTCGGCCTTGGTCTTCACGACCTTGACGAAGCCCTTGCGGCGCTCCTCAGTCAGCGCGGGGAAGGCCAAGCGAATCACGACGCCGTCGTTCGACGGGTTGAGGCCGAGGTCGGCGTTGGTGATGGCCTTTTCGATGGCGTTCATGGCACCCTTGTCAAAGGGCGAAACGACCAAGAGACGAGGTTCGGGCACGGAAAAGTTCGCGAGCTGCTTCAGCGGCGTTTCGGCGCCGTAGTAGTCGACGAGCAGGTTCTCGACGAGTGCCGACGAGGCGCGGCCGGTGCGCACGTTGGCGAACTCGACCTTCAGGTGGTCAATGGCCTTTTGCATGCGCTCGCGCGCATCTTCCATGGCGAGTTCGACGAGTTCTTCGTTTTCCATTAGTTCACCAGCGTACCCACGGCGTGGCCGTCGAGTGCGCGTCCTAGGTTGCCCGGCAGCATCAGGTCAAAGACCCGAAGCGGCAGGTGGTTGTCTTTGCAGAAGGTTATGGCCGTCATGTCCATCACGCGCAGATCCTTCGCGATGACTTCATCGAAGGAGACCTGTTCGTACTTGGTGGCGGCGGGGTTCTTGCGGGGGTCTTCGCTGTAGACACCGTCGACGCCGCCGTGAGTGCCCTTGAGCACAATGTCGGCTTCGATCTCCGCGGCGCGCTGCGCGGCCGGGGTGTCGGTGGTGAAGTACGGGTTACCCATACCGGCGGCGAAGATAACGACGCGGCCCTTTTCGAGGTGGCGCACCGCACGACGTCGGATGTAGGGCTCGGCAACCTGGTCCATGTTGATGGCCGACAGCACCCGGGTCTGACGACCACGGGCCTCAATCGCGTCCTGAAGTGCCAGGGCGTTAATGACGGTACCGAGCATGCCCATGAGGTCCGAGCTGGCGCGGTTCATGCCGGCCATGGCGCCCGTGGCGCCACGCCAGATGTTGCCGCCGCCCACCACGATGGCGAGCTCCAATCCCCCACGGTCCATCGCCTCGGCAATCTCCGTGGCGAGGAAAGCCACCGTATTTGCGTCAATGGTCTGGTCGCTGGCGGATGAGGCCAATGCCTCACCCGACAGCTTTAAGACCACGCGACGCATGGTTATTGACCGATCACGACCTGAGCGTAGGCGGTGATGCTCGCCGACCCCAGGAACTGTGCGACAGACTGCTTCTCGTCCTTGACGTAGGCCTGCTCGTTGAGCACGCGCTCCTTGAACCAGCCGTTCAGGCGGCCCTCAATGATCTTTGGCAGCGCTGCTTCGGGCTTGCCCTCGTTGAGCGAGATCTCGGTGACGGTGGCGCGCTCGGCGTCAACTTCGTTCGCCGGGACGTCTTCGCGGTTCAGGTAGGAAGGCTTAGCGAACGCAATGTGCACGGCAATGTCGTGTGCGACTTCTTCGTTGCCACCCTTGAGCACCACGGCAACGGCGTTCACGCCACGGCCTGACTGGTGGTGAATGTAGGTGTCGACAACTTCGCCCTCACCGGCCTCGAGGCGGTAGACGCGCCCGATGGAGATGTTCTCCTTCAGCGTCGTCAGCATCGTCTCGATGTCACCCTGGAACGAGGCCACGGCGTCGGTACCTTCGGCAGCCACGCGAGCGGCGATGTCGTCCACCAATGCGGTGAACTGCTCGGACTTGGCGACAAAGTCGGTCTCGCAGCGCAGCTCGACAATCGCGGCCACGTTGCCGTTGCGCACGACGGCGACAGCGCCGTCACCAGCTTCACGGTCGGCGCGCTTGGCGGCCGAGGCGAGGCCCTGGACGCGCAGCCACTGGGTGGCGGCTTCCTGGTTGCCGTCGTTGGCTTCGAGGGCCTTCTTGGCGTCCATCAGGCCAACACCAGTTGCCTGGCGAAGGGCCATTACGTCTTTTGCTGAGATAGTCATGGGAGGTTCTCCTTACTCGGTGGGGGGTACGGCGACTTAGGCCGAAACTGCCGTCTTTGGGCGGTTCTGGCGGATGTAGCGACCTTCGGTCACGGCGTCAGCGATCAGGCGCGACAGCAGGCCCACCGAACGGATGGCGTCGTCGTTGCCGGGGATGACGTAGTCGATGACGTCGGGGTCGCAGTTGGTGTCAACAACGGCCACAACGGGCAGACCCAGCTTGCGGGCCTCGGTCACGGCGATGTGCTCCTTCTTCGTGTCAACCACGAAGATGGCGTCGGGAACGCGGTCGAGGTTGGCGATACCGCTCAAGTTGCGGTCGAGCTTCTCGAGCTCACGGCTGTGGCGAAGGGCCTCGCGCTTGGGCATGCCCTCGAAGTCGCCGTTGGCCTGCATGATGCGCAGTTCCTTCATGCGCTTGACACGACCGGCCACGGTGGAGAAGTTGGTGAGCATGCCACCGAGCCAACGCTGGTTGACGTAGGGCATACCGCAGGCGTCGGCGTAGTCCTTGACGGGACCCTGCGTCTGCTTCTTGGTGGAAACGAACAAGATGATGCCGTCCTTGGCCGAAAGGTCGCGGACGTAGGTGTAGGCCGACTCGATGCCCGACAGGGTCTTACGAAGGTCGACGAGGTAGATGCCGTTGCGCTCACCCAAGATGAAACGACGCATCTTCGGGTTCCAACGACGGGTCTGGTGTCCAAAGTGGACGCCGGAGTCAAGCAGTTCCTGCAACGTGACAAGTGCCATGAGCAATTTCCTTTTCTGTTCGGTTCCTCAACCACGCCGTGCACCGCAAGCGGCGACCGTACCTAACGACGTGGTGTGTACTACTCCCTCACCCTGAGAGAGCCCTCCCATGTTATAGGAAAAACCCCCAGCCGCCCCGGCGGGCTACCCCCGAGGGTGGGTTTGGCGGTGAATTGCCTGCAAGCGGGACTTTGAAACGTGGGTGTAGAGCTGGGTGGTGGTCAAACTCTCGTGACCCAACAGTTCCTGCACCACTCGCAGATCCGCTCCCCCTTCGAGGAGGTGGGTGGCGAACGTGTGGCGCAGCGCGTGGGGGTGGACGTGGCCGAGGCCCACGCGGGTGTCGAGCATGCGCCGGACGTCGCGAGGCGTCAATTGGCCGCTGCGTCGATTCACGAACAGGACATTGCTCGGCACGCGCGACCCGAGAACAGCCGGCCGGCCCTCATCGCGCCACCGGATCACGGCATTCAGCCCCGCCTGATGCAGGGGCACTATGCGTTCTTTATTGCCTTTGCCCCGGACCCGCAACAGGCCGTTCGACCAGTCAATGGCCTCGAGGGTCAGTCCACAGAGTTCGCTCACGCGCAACCCCGCGCCGTAGAGCACTTCACATAGCGCCCGGTCGCGCAGGGCCCAGGGGTCGTCGCCCCAGTCGGTGTCGAGCAGCACGTCGAGTTGTTCGCGCGCCACCACCGTGGGGAGTACCTCGTGGGGTTTCGGGGCCGAGAGCCGGGCGGCGGGGTTCTCCTCAATCAATCCCCGTTCGCTCAGCCAACCAAAGTAGGCCCGCAGGGCTGCGCGGCGGCGCGCAATGGACGATCGTGCGTCCCCACGGCCATGCATCATCACGAGGTACTCGCGCAACGTTCGCTTGGTCACCGCTGCCGGCGTGTGGAGGTCCCGATCGAGCGCCCACTGGGCGAAGTCACGGATGTCGCTGGCGTAGGCGAGAACGGTCGTCGCGGCCCGGTTGCGTGCACGCAAGGAGGCCACGTAGGCCAGCGCGTGCCACGCGGGGCCGATGTCCTCGAGGTTGCCTGCGTCCATTCCCCCACCCTAGGCAGCGATGCCGCCGTGTTAGTGCTGCAACTGTGGCCGTGTGGCAGGAGCGGCGCTCCACAGGTGCTCGAGGTCGTAGTACTCGCGCGCTGCTTCATGGAACACGTGAATAATCACGTCGCCGTAGTCGAGGGCCACCCACTCGGCCGCGGTGAGGCCTTCGACGCGCATTGGCTTGACGTCTAAGGCAATTTCGATCTGACGCTCCACCTCATCGGCAATGGCGCGCACCTGGCGGTCGTTGCGACCCGTGGTCACGAACAACGCGTCAAGAGACTCTTGCAGGTCGCGCAGGTCCAAGATGACCGTGTCGGTGCCCAGCTTTTCTTCAGCCCCGACGACCGCGGCGTTGAGAAGAGAGGAGACGTAGAACGAGTGTGGCGCACCCTCGCCGCTCCAGGTCTCGAACGCGCTCAGTGGCCGACCGCCAAGAGGAGGAGGGCCACCACAAAGGGGGTTCCCAGGGCCAGTAGAGCGATGGTCGCCGACCGGCGACGAAGGCCGCGGACGTCACGACGACTCAGGGGCGCCGGCTCGACCAAGGTGAGCGTCGGGCGCGGGTCTGTGTTGTCGAATGCGCGAACAGCCATTACGCCTTACTTTACTCCGCAGTTGGGTCTAAAAACGGGAGCACTGCCTCGGGGACGACCTCGGCCGCGTCGACGGTATCGAGCGACCGCACCGCGGTTGAGGAAAGGTCCACGGGCGTCATCGCGATCTCGTAACAGACAAACCCGGCGGGAAATGACATCGGGGTACCGGGTCTCGGAAAGACGCCCACTTTGACCAAATCGGCCAATTCTTCCGAACGGTGCCACGTGCCCATCGACGCGGCGACGTCCGCCCCCACCAGGATGTCGACGCTGAGGGAGTCCTTCATCAGCTCCAGCACGGTGTCAATGGAGTACGACGGGCCGTCACGGCGGACCTCGAGGTCGGAGACGTGGACGAGATCAAGGCCTGCGAACGCCGACTGGGCCATCTCCAAGCGCTCGTCCGCACTGCGGACGTCACGTGCGTCAACCTTGGTGTAGGGGGTGCCGGCGACAACAACTTCAATACGATCAAAGCGCCCACTCGCGGCCGCGGCCCTCAAGGCAGCAACGTGCCCAACGTGAGGCGGGTCAAACGTCCCGCCGAAGAGACCAGTGCGGGGACGTGCCATATCCGCCAGCCTAGGGCTCAAAAGCCACCTCGCGAAGCCAACTAAAGTTGATATATGAGTTCCAATCGTTCGTGGCAACCCGATTCCTGGCGCACCTTTCCCGTCGCGCAGAGCCCTGTGTGGCCCGACGAGGCGCACTTGACACGCGTCGAAGACGAACTTCGCACCAAGCCGCCACTCGTCTTCGCCGGTGAGGCTCGCCGACTCAAGGCCCAGTTGGCCGACGTGGCTGCCGGTCGTGGCTTCTTGCTGCAGGCCGGCGACTGTGCCGAAAGTTTTCACGAGGGTGGCGCGGACTTCATTCGCGAGAAGCTCAAAGTCATACTCCAAATGGCGGTCGCCTTGACCTACGCCGGCGGTGTTCCGGTCGTGAAGGTCGGTCGCATTGCGGGACAGTTCGCCAAGCCCCGCTCCGACGGCTTCGAGGAGCGTGACGGCGTTCGTCTCGACGCCTTCCGTGGTCACATCATTAACGGCGAAGAGTTCACCCCCGAGGCTCGTCGCCCCAATCCCGACCGCATGCTCGCGGCCTATAACCAGAGTGTCGCCACCCTCAACTTGTTGCGCGCCTTCACCACGGGTGGCTTTGCCTCCTTGTCACGCGTCCACGCGTGGAACCAGGAGTTCGTCTCAAACTCCCCCGAAGGCAAGCGCTACGAACTGCTGGCCGACGACATCAATCGTGCGTTGACCTTTATGCGTTCGTGCGGCATCGACCTGCTCGACGACCACGCATTGCAGGCGGTGGACTTCTACACCTCGCACGAGGCGCTTATTCTCCCCTACGAGCAGGCCCTCACCCGCCAAGACTCGTTGACCGGTGACTACTACGACTGCTCGGCGCACATGCTCTGGATTGGTGACCGCACCCGTCAGATCGATGGCGCGCACGTCGAGTTCCTGCGTGGCGTTGCCAACCCCATTGGCCTAAAGGTCGGCCCTTCGACGACCATCGACGGTCTGCGTGAACTCGTCGCCACCCTCAACCCCGACAACGAGCCTGGGCGCCTGACCCTGATCTCGCGCATGGGCCACGAGAAGGTGGCGGACCTGTTGCCCCCACTGGTCGAGGCACTTCGTGGCGACGGTGCCGCGGTCTTGTGGTCCTGTGACCCCATGCACGGCAACACCTTTAAGGCCAGCGGTGGTCAAAAGACGCGTCGCTTCGACGACATTCTGTCCGAAGTGAAGCAGTACTTCGCGGTGCACGAGAGCCTGGGCACCTGGCCCGGTGGCCTGCACGTTGAACTCACGGGCGACGACGTCACCGAGTGCCTCGGTGGCGGTGCCGCCGTCTCCGAAAGCGACCTCGACACCAACTACACCTCGATCTGCGACCCCCGACTCAACGCGAGCCAGGGTCTCGACATGGCCTTTCAGGTCGCCGAGTTCCTTCAGCGTGCCGGTAGTGGCGCGCGGTCGTTGTAACGAAGCAGACGCACGGCGTCGCCATCGAATTCAAGTTCCGTCATCGAACAGTGTTCGGTCCGTAGCTGGAGACGTGTCTCGGGCGACACACCACCGGCCAGCTTCATGGCCTGCTCGATCACACCCCCGTGCGTGGCGATAACGATGCGCTGACCGGCGTGGCGACGCGCCAGCGCCCACAGGGCCGCCACGACGCGGTCGTACATCCCCGCCCACGACTCCCCACCCGGTGACAGGGGTTGGGTGGGATAAACGTCCCAGTCAACGGGGCCAAAGGTCGCGATCATTTCGTCCCAGACCATGCCGTCAGCGTCCCCGGGGTGCATCTCACACAGGCCACAGTCCTGCACTGGGGCACGGGGCGGTAGTCCCGGGCGCAGGATTTCGAGGGTCTCGATGGCGCGTGGCAGCACCGAGGAGTAAAGCGCCACGGCATCATCGAACTCCCGAGTGCGCTCGAGGCGCTCGCGCAACGCGAGCGCCTGACTGCGTCCATGGTCGGTCAGCCCCGTGCACCCCACGAGTCCACCTACCCGACCCTCGACGTTGCAGTTGGCCTGTCCGTGACGAATGAAGACGAGGCGTGCGCCCGTGGGCTCGGTGCCACTTGAGCGAAATCCGGCGGGAGGTTCAATAGACATCTAGGGCAGCCCCATTACGAACTCTTCGAGTTGCCGCAAGGTGCGGCACTCCACAATCTCATCACAGTGCGGGCGGTATTCGGCGATCACCGAGTCGCCGCTGTGCCAGTACGACGAGGGTTCGGGGTTGAGCCAATAGACCTTCTTAACCCGCCGCCGGAGCGCCTCCAGCGCATCGGGGCGAGCGGGGTGATAGTTACTGCGGGCGTCGCCCAACACCAGCAACGTCGCTCGAGGGCTCAGTGACGAGCCGTAGCCAGCGAGGAAGTGGGAGAAGACGCTGCCGTAGTCCGAGTGCCCATCGGCCGCAATCATGTTCGCCTCGGCGGCGATGCGGTCGGCGGCTTCGGTGGGGTCGGCGCACTCCTCAAAGAGGTGGGTGACCTCATCGACCCCATCCACAAAAACGAAGCTACGGACCTTCGAGAACTCACCACTCAGCGCGTGCACCAGGAGCAGTGTGAATCGGGCGAACGAGGCCACCGACCCGGACATGTCGGCGAGGACCACAATCTCGGGCTTGGCCGGATGTGGTGGACGAAAGCGAATGTCGAGCGGCACGCCGCCCGTCGACAGCGACTCGCGAATGGTGCGACGGATGTCCACTGGGCCGCGACGGCGGCGACGGCGCTTGTGCGCCAAACGGGCGGCCAGTTTGCGACCCAGCGGGACCAAGGCCTTTTCCAGCTGGGCCAATTCCTCTCGGTTGGCCTGCATGACGTCAATATCTTCGAGCAGCGACTTTCGAGTCGCGGTAACCATTGCCTCGAGACCGCGCTCGTCCACCAAGCGCTCAAGGATCTCCATCTCCAGCATCTCGCGAAAGGCCGCAATCTGCGACGCCGCCTTATCGGCGTTGACACGCTGCTCGATGGGTGACATATCGGGCGTCGAACCGGCCAGGCGTTGCTCCACTTCGTCGAGGTGGAGTTGACGCATCGTGCGATACAGGTAGTACGCGGCACCGACCGGACGGCCCGCCTCAATACCGGCGTAGCGATCAACTGCCAACTCCGCCATCTCCCCCAGCGAAGTCGAGTTGTTATCGCGCAGCGCGTCGAGCAGTTGCTCAACAATGTCTGATCCCGAGGGCGCAGGGCGCTCGGGGGCGATCGCGGGGCCCGTCGTTGACGCCAGCGCGACATCGGGCTCAGCCGGCGCACGGCGATCGGCGAAGTACAGCGCAAAGGTTCGCTCGAAGGTCTCTTGGTGTTCGGCGCGCTTGACCAAGGTTGCCGAGAGCGCGGCGCGTAGTTGCTGACGATCGCCGAGGTCAATGGCGTCGAGGACTCGAGCGGCGTCGACGTGCTCGCCCATCGACACGGGCAGACCCGCCGTTCGCAGCTCGGCGACGAAGCCGCTGAGAACCTCAAGCACCGGCTGAACGGGTCAGTTCTCGTCGAGCCTTTTCGAGGTCGCCTTGATACTTGAGCAGCAGGTGCAGCGTCTCGAGGACGAAGGCATCGTCCAATTCCGCTCGGCCCAAGAGCACGAGGGTGCGCGCCCAGTCCAGCGTCTCCGAGACGGACGGCGCCTTCTTCAGATCCAACTGGCGCAGTGAGGCGACTACCTGGGCGACGTGTTCGGCTAACACCTCAGTGATGCCCGGCACGCGGCTCACGATGATGTCTCGCTCACGCGCGACCTCGGGGTAGTCAAGGTAGAGGTACAGGCAGCGGCGCTTGAGCGCCTCCGAAAGTTCCCGCGTGTTGTTGGAGGTCAAAAAGACCATGGGAATCTGGGTGGCCTTTACGGTGCCCAGCTCGGGAATCGAGACTTGGTACTCCGAGAGAATTTCCAGCAAGAGCGCCTCGGTCTCGAGTTCAACGCGGTCAATCTCGTCGATCAAGAGGACCACTGGCTCGGTGGATGAAATGGCTTCCAGGAGTGGTCGAGCGAGCAAAAACTCGTTCGAAAAGATGTCGGATTCGAGAGCGTCCCACGTGGCGTCACTCCCCGAGCGAGCTTGGATGCGCAACAACTGCTTGCGGTAGTTCCACTCGTAGAGGGCCTTGGCTTCGTCCAGCCCCTCGTAACACTGCAGGCGAATGAGTTTCGCTCCGGTCGCTTCTGCCACGGCCTTCGCCAATGCCGTCTTGCCCGTTCCGGCCGGCCCCTCAATCAAGAGTGGCTTGGCCAGTCGGTCCGCCAGGTACGTCACCGACGCAATGTCGGGGCTGCTCAAGTAGTCACGTGCTTCGAGCGCTGCCGCTAACTGGGCCGGCGACGAAAAACGTGGTGCGGGAGCACTGGCGAGACCCAGTCGCTGAGCGAGTTCTTCGCGTGGATCGAGCGCGCTCATCGAATCTGTCCTTCACCGCGAACGGTCCACTTCAGACAGGTCAACTCTCGCAGCCCCATAGGTCCGCGCGCGTGCAACTTCTGGGTGGAGATGCCCACTTCCCCACCGAGGCCGAGCTCGCCCCCGTCAATAAACCTCGTTGACGCGTTGACCAGCACGGCGGCGGCATCAACTTCACGCAGCCAGCGCTCGGCGTTCCCCGCGTCAGAGGTGACAATGGCCTCGGAGTGACCAGTGCCGTAGCGCGCCACGTGATCCATGGCTTCATCAACCGAGCCAACGACCTTGGCGGCCAAGATCAGAGCAAGGAACTCACGGGCGTAGTCGTCCTCGCTCGCTGGCCGAGCCGTCGGCACCAGGGCCTGGGTTGCCGCATCACCGCGCAACTCGACGTTGGGCACCATGTCTGCCAGCGCGGGCAAGAACATCGGGGCGATGGCCTCGTGGACCAAGACCGTTTCGGCCGCGTTGCACACGCCGGGTCGGGTCGTCTTGGCGTTCGTGACAATGGCGAGGGCCATCGCCAGGTCCGCTGACGCATCTACGAAGATGTGGCAGTTGCCGTCACCGTCGAGCACGTAGGGCACGCGAGCGTGCTCGCGCATTGCCGCAATCAAACTTGGTCCACCGCGGGGAATGAGACAATCAAGCACGTCGGTGAGCTGCATGAAGGTCACCACGGCCGCGTGTGACGTGTCGGCAACCAGCGTCACGACGGCCTCGGGCAGACCGTGGGCCGCAAGGGCCTCGTGCCACAGCGCCACGATGGCCGCGTTCGACGCCGTGGCGGACGATGAGCCGCGCAGGAAAGCGGCGTTACCGGAACGCACGCACAGGCCGGCCACGTCGCTGGTGACGTTGGGCCGGTTTTCGTAGACGACGCCGATCACGCCGAGCGGCACGCGCACCTTTTCCACAATCAGGCCGTTGGGGCGCACGTCGTGGTGGGTCACCTCATAGAGCGGATCGCTCTGGTCCGCCATCTCTTCGAGTGCCACGGCCATGCCCGCAATGCGGGCGGGCGTCAAGGTCAGACGATCACGTCCGGCACCTTGGTCGACGTACTCATCGAGGTCGGCCTGATTGGCGACGAGAATGGCCTCTTGCTGGGCCCGCAACGACTGGGCCACCTGGCGCAAGACGCCACGGCGCACCTCGTCGGAAGCGTTGGCAATGGCGCGGGCGGCGGCGGCGACTAACTGGCCCTGTTCGTGGACGGAAATCATCACCTCAGCGTAGTGTCTCGAAAATGCACAAAACCCGCAGTCGCACTGGCGAACCAGGGACTGCGGGTCTTGGCGGGTGTGACTAGTTGTTGGTCTCTACCAGCAGTGCGTCGAGGTCTTCCTGAGGAATCTCGATCTTCATGAAGCTCATCATCTGCTCGAAGCGAAAGCCAGCCATCATCTTGAAGACGATGGAGTCGGGCGCCGGAATTTCACGCGCCGAGTTCGACTGCAGCTTGGTCAACAAGGCACCAATGGCTGGTCCACCCTTGGGGTGCGAGAACCACTCACCCATCGTTGACATCATGGACAAGTTCGGCGCGAAGCTGTCACCAGCAATCGCCACATCGGCCGTCGCGCGAACGTCGGCCACCGAGGCGCCCACGTAGACGCGGTAGGTCAAGTCCTCGACCGTCCAGTCCTTCAAGATGGGGTCGAAATAAGCCAAGTCCTCACGTGGGACGAACAAGGTCACGTGCGTCGAAGCGCCAGCCTTGACGGCCACGCTCTGGAAGGCACGTAGTTCCTTCTTCGCCCGTGGGATACGCGATCCGACGCCACCGACGTAGACCTGGACGACTTCGTGACCGTCGCGGCTGCCCGTGTTGCGGACGTCCAGCGAGACCGAGATGCCCGAAGCGTCAGCGCTGACGGCCACGTTCTCGTAGGCGAAGGTCGTGTAGGACAGACCGAAGCCGAATGGGTACGACACCTTCTTGTCGATGGTGTCGTAGTAGCGATAGCCCACGAAGATGCCTTCGCCGTAGCGGCACTCGTCGTAGTCACCCGGGAAGTTCAAGAACGACGGGGTGTCTTCGAGGCGCAGCGGAATGGTCTCGGTGAGACGGCCCGAAGGGTTGACGTGCCCAAAGAGCACGTCGGCCGTGGCGGAACCACCGGCCTGACCCAGCAGCCAGGTCTCCAAGATGGCGGGGACGTTGTCGGTCCAGCCATCGAGCACCACCATGGCACCGTTGGACAAGATGAGCACGACGTTCTTGTTGACGGCCAACAGCTCCTGCAACAAGGCACTCTGCTCGGGCTGAATGTCGGCGTGCTCGCGGTCGAAGCCTTCCGACTCGTCCAAGGCGCTCAGACCAAGGAAGGCCAATACGACATCGGCGTCCTTGGCGATGGCCACGGCCTCGGCCGACAGCGCAACCAGGTCGGCCTCGCTGCGGTCAATGGTGAAGCCCGGGGCGAAGGAGACCGTCGCGTTGGGTGCGGCCGCAATGATCGAGTCCAGGGCGTTGTCGAGCTTGTTCGGCGTCACACGTGATGAGCCGTCACCCTGGTAGCGAGCGGTGCGAGCAAACTCACCGACCACGGCAATCTTCTGACTGGCCGCAGGGTCCAGTGGCAACAGGCCACCCTCGTTCTTCAGCAACACGATGGCGCGTCCGGCAACCTCGCGAGCGAGGTTGTGGTGGGCGTCAATGTCGTAGCTCTCGAGTGGCTCGATCTTGTCGGCCATCGCCGCCAGCGCAATAGCGCGCAGCGCGGAGCGATTGACGGCCTCCTCGGCCAACTTGCCGGCCTTCACGGCGTCCACAATCAACTGTGGACCGTTCATTGAGGGTGGCATCTCCAGGTCGAGGCCCGAGGCCACGCTGGCCACGTGATCGACCACGGCGCCCCAGTCGGAAACGACCAGGCCCTCGTAGCCCCACTTGTCGCGCAGCAGAGTGGTCAAGAGCCACTCGTTCTGCGAGGCGTAGATGCCGTTGATGCGGTTGTACGAGCACATCACCGTGGCGGGCTTGGCCGTCTTGATGACGTGAGCGAAGGCGCGCAGGTAGATCTCGTGCAGCGTGCGGTCGTCCACGTTGGCCGAGGTCGTCATACGCAGGGTCTCTTGGTTGTTGACCGCGAAGTGCTTCAGTGAGGCACCGACGCCCTTGGACTGAATACCCGTCACCCACGCGGCACCGAAGAGACCACTGATGTAGGGGTCTTCGGAGAAGTACTCAAAGTTGCGGCCACACAGCGGCGAGCGCTTGATGTTGATGCCAGGTCCCAGCAGGAGGTCGATACCTTCCTTGCGGCACTCGTCACCGAGGGCCTCACCGACGCGCACCGCGAAGGTGGGGTCCCAGGTGGAGCCCAGGGCGACGGCGGGTGGGAAGCAGGTGGCCGGGAAGGCACCGGTGGGGTCGAGACTCTCGGCCTGCTGCAAACGGATGCCGTGCGGACCGTCGGACATCTCGACCTGCGAGATACCGGCCTCGGGGATACCGACCGTCGAGAACCAGGCCAGACCAGTCAAGAGACTGGCCTTCTGCTCCAGGCTCAGCGAGGCCAGCTTTGCTTCAGTGGTGGTGTTGCTCATTGCTCTTCTCTTTCTTAGTGCTGCTGCTCGGGGTTGAGGTACGTGACCTCGTTGGTCTGAATCACGTTCTGATAGAAGCGGAACGAGTCCTTGGGGATGCGGCGCTGGGTATCGAAGTCCACCCAGGTGATGCCGAATCGACGCCCGTAACCGAGGGCCCATTCGTAGTTGTCCATGAAACTCCAGACGAAGTAGCCGGCCAGGTTGACGCCGGCGTCGAGGGCGTCGAGGCAGGCCGACAGGTGCTGCGTCAGGTACTCGATGCGGTCGGCATCGTGGACGATGCCCTCCTGGTTGACGTAGTCGTGTTCGGCCGCGCCGTTCTCGGTGATGTAGATCGGCAACGTCGTCCACTCGTTGGAGATGCGCGTCAAGAGCTCAGTCAGGCCGCGAGCGTCGACTTCCCAGCCCATGGCCGTGACTTTGTGGCGAGGGTTCGACGCACCGATGCCGGCCATGTCGTCGCCGTAGGGGTTGGGCTCGCCGGGGAAGATGTTGTAGCCCATGGCGCGTGCCGCGTCCTCGCGACCCTTGCCACCAATGGTGCCCGGTGAGTAGAAGTTGATGCCCAGGAAGTCACACTCGGCCGAGATGACCTCGAGGTCGCCGTCTTGGATCACGCTAAAGCCGGGCGTGCGTGCGGCGTAGTGCTCGAGCATGTCGGCGGGGTACTCGCCCTTAAACAGTGGGTCCATGAAGATGCGGTTCTGATTGCCGTCGAAGCGACGATAGGCCGCCATGTCGTCGGGGTTGTCGCTCATGGGACGCAGGGCCGCCAGGTTCAACGTGATGCCGACCTGTGCGTTGGGCATGAGGCCCTTGATGACGTTGACCGCACGACCGTGACCAAGCAGCATGTGGTGGTGCGCGGCCGCCGCCTTCCCAATGTCGGTGAGACCGGGGGCGTGCACGCCGATGGCGTAGCCCAGCCACGCGGCACACCATGGCTCGTTCAGGGTGATCCACTGGAACACGTCCTCACCCAGTGCTTCGACGATCACGCGCACGTAGTGCTCAAAGGCGTCCACGGTTGAACGCACAACCCAGCCGCCATTGTCTTCGAGGTGCTGGGGCAGGTCCCAGTGGTAGAGGGTGGCAACGGGCTTGATGTTGCGGGCAATGAGCCCCTTCACCAGACGCTGGTAGAAGTCGATGCCGGCCTCGTTCGTCTCACCGGCTTCGGTGATGATGCGGGGCCAGGCAATAGAAAAGCGGTAGGCCTTGACACCCAAGGTGGCGAGCAGGTCGAGGTCGCTGTCGAGGCGGTGGTAGTGGTCACAGGCCACGTCACCGGTGTCGCCGTTGAGCACCTTGCCGGGCGTGCGGCTGAAGGTGTCCCAGATAGAGGGGATGCGACCATCTTCGTGGGCGGCACCTTCAATTTGGTACGAGGCAGTTGCGGTACCCCAGAGGAAGTCCTCGGGGAAGGTGCGGATGGGTGACTGTGACATGAACTTCTTTCCTAATGAGTGATCACGCGCGCACAACGCGTTGCGGTGACGGTGGGAGCTACCACGCTCAAAAAGGGTGCCTCGCTACAGCGAGACGGCGAAGTGGTGGCGTGGTCGGCACTCGGCCAACGTGGATGAAATCCAGCCATATCTCCCCCCCTGGTAGAAATGCTGCGTGTTGTATGTAACCGGTTTCACACTACGCACGGGCGTGGGGTGTGTCAAGTCATTACAGACACGGCGCCGGCGGGGTTAGTGCGCGCGTAACAGGACGAGATCGTCGCGGTGCACGACGACATCGTCGCCCTGCTCCCACTCCAAGGCGCCAACCCGCACCAGGCCCTTGGCCACGGCGTCACCGGCCGGACCGATGATGTCGACGGCATCGCCATCAAGGAATGATCCCTCGAATGACGTCACGCCCACCTTTAAGAGGCTGCGGCCGTCCAATTCGAGGGCGCGAAGCGCGCCCTCGTTGAGATGCAGTCGGCCGCGAGACGCCACGGCAAAGGCAATCCACGCCTTGCGAGCCGAGAGGCGCTGCTCACGCGGGACGAACGTCGTGCCGAATGAGACCTCGTCGTCGAGTGCGCGCAACAACGGCCGGGCCTCGCGAGCGGGGGCGATTACGGCGGTGATGCCGGACCAGGTAGCCATGCGCGCGGCGGCCAGCTTGGAGGCCATGCCCCCACTTCCCACCCCGGACTGAGACGCTCCCGCCGCGGCAATCAACGTGGCGTCAATCGCCGAAACTTCTTCAATCAACGTGGCGTTGGGGTCGAGACGAGGGTCGGCCGTCAAGAGTCCGGGCGTGTCGGTGAGTAAGACCATGTGCGAGGCCCCGACCAGATTGGCCACGAGCGCCGCCATGCGGTCGTTGTCACCAAAGCGAATTTCTTCGTCGGCCACGGCATCGTTTTCGTTCACGATCGCCACGACGCCCAGCGTCGCCAGCGCGTCCAAGGTGCGGCGGGCGTGCAGGTACTGGCCGCGGTGTGAGAAGTCGAGTGGAGCCAGCAGCACCTGGCCGACCGCGAGGCCGTGCTCGGCAAAAGCCACTCGCCACGCGTCCATCAGCAGCGGCTGACCAACGGCCGAGACTGCCTGCAAGACGGTGGAGTCTTTGGGGCGAGCGGCGCCGGCGCCGACTTCGGCCCAGCCCGCAGTGATGGCGCCCGACGTCACGACGACGACGTGCCACCCATGGTGCATCGCGGCCGCGACGTCTGCCGCAACCGAGGCCAGCACCTCGTGGTCGACGCCACCCGTGGCCGTGGTGACCGACGACGAGCCGATCTTGACAACGACTTGCTTAGTCATCGTCTCCGGTGCCATCTTCATCATCGAGGTTCAAGCGACCAGAGCGAACCAAGCGCTCACGACGGGTAGCACGGTGGTGCTCACCGCGATCCAGTCCGGCGCCACCTTCGTCGCGCCACCACTCAAAGCTGAGCGTGCCGATGGTGACGACGTCGCCGTCACGGGCTCCCGCTCGGTTCAGCATGCGGTCGACGCCGAGTCCCTTGAGGCGCTTCACGATTTCGGCCAGTGCCTCATCATTGGTGAGGTCTTGGAAGCGCACCGCACGGGTTGCGGGTCGGCCGGTCACCTCCCAGGCACGCTCGCCGACCTTGTCGACGTGAATCTCGTCGGGCACGGGGCGGTGGATCACGATGGTGTGCTCGAGACGCTCGGCCTCATCCTTTCGTGCCTGCACCACGAGCTTGGCCAGCTCGTTGCTCAACTGGTCAATACCCTCGTTGGTCAGTGCCGAAATGACGGGATAGTCGCCCGCTTCGTAGTGGGCAACGTCGCCCTTGGACCCCACGATGCACCGTGGGCGCTCCAGCAGGTCGGCCTGGTAGTCGCCCAGCTCACGTAGCAAGATCTCGAGTTGTTCCTCGGGCGCCACGGGGGCGATATCGGACAGGTCGAGCATGACGCACAGCACGCGGGCGCGCTCCACGTGGCGCAAGAAGTCGTGACCCAGGCCGCGACCCTCGGCCGCACCCTCAATCAAACCGGGGATGTCGGCCATGACGTATTCGGTGGCGTCGCCGGGGCGACCGGAGCGGGCACCGACGCGCACGACACCGAGGTTTGGCACCAGGGTCGTAAAGGGATAGTTCGCAATCTTGGGGCGGGCGGCGGACAGACGCGAAATCAAGGTGGACTTGCCCACGTTGGGAAAGCCGATGAGCGCGACGTCGGCCTGGAGCTTGAGCTCCAAGTTGTACCAGTGCTCTTCGCCGAACTCACCTTGTTCGGCGAAGGCGGGGGCGCGACGGTTGTTTGAGAGGAAGCGGTTATTGCCCTGGCCGCCCATGCCACCTTCGGCGGCGCACCAGCGGTCCCCCGGACCGGCCAGGTCGACGAGGAGCTCGCCGGCCTGGGAAAAGATCATCGTGCCGACGGGCACGTAGACGGTGATGTCGTTGCCACCCTTGCCGTGCTGACGCTTGGACGTGCCGTTTTCGCCGTCAGTTGCCCGGCGAAAGGGGTGGTCGCGAAAGCCCAGGAGCGAGGCCTGGTTCAGGTCCGCCTCGACCCAGACCGAGCCGCCGCGGCCGCCGTCGCCGCCGTCGGGTCCACCCTTGGCCACGTGGGCCTCACGGCGGAAGGAGACGCAGCCGGCGCCACCATCTCCCGCCTTGGCATGGAGTTGGGCCGAATCGACGAAAGAGGACATGCCCCCAGTCTACGAAACCCCGACTAGGCGCCCATCAGTTCATCAACGGCGGCATCAAACATGGCCTGGTGCTTGGCCACGTCGGCCGCGGTCGTCGCGGGACACATCAGGGCCATGTTGTGGAAGGGGGTGATCAACACGCCCCGGTTACTACCGTAGAGGTGGAGGTAGTCCTCGAGATCGGCGTCGGCCGATCGCACCGACTCGCCACCACTGCGCGGGGCGGGATTGGCGAATCGATACTCACAGCGCGTCCCCAGTTGACTCACCGACCAGGGCAACTGGTGGCGAGCGATCGTCGAGCGCATGCCCTCAGCGAAGGTTGTGGCGAGTCCTTCCATCGGACCAAAGACGTCGTCGGTCAGCACCTCGCCCAGCACGGCGCGCATGGCGGCGAGGCTCATGGCGTTGCCCGCCAAAGTGCCGCCCACTCCCCCGACGTCGACGATGTCCGCACCGGCCGACACGGCGGCCAGCACGCGGTCGGCGAGCTCCTGAGTCAGACCGTAGGCCCCGCAGGGCACGCCACCACCGAGGGACTTGCCGATCGTGAGGGCGTCGGGTCGCAGGTTGTAGCGACGCGTGGCCCCACCGGGGCCGGCCGAGAAGGTGTGAGTCTCGTCGAGAATCAACAAGGTGCCGGTCTCGTCACAGAGCTGGCGCACACCCTCGAGGAAGCCGGGCTCGGGCAAGACGATGCCGATGTTGGTCATGGCCGGCTCGGTCAAGACGGCGGCCACATCACCGTGGGCCAGTTCACGCGCCAGTCCCTCGAGGTCGTTGAACTCGACCACGCGGGTCGTCGTCGTGGGGTCGAACGACGGGGCCACGCCGCCGGGGCGGATGGCCGGTCGGCCGGTCTCGTCGAGCACCACGAAGGTCTCGTCCACCGAGCCGTGATACGAGTAGGAGAAGACGAGAATCTTGGGACGGTTCGTCACCAGACGCACCAGGCGCAGTAACCAGCGGTTGGCGTCGGTGGCGGACAGGCTAAACGACCACTTCGCCATGCCGAAGCGCCGCGTCATCTCCGCCGCCACCCATTCGGCATCCTCGTTGGGCAACATGGTGGTCACGCCACCGTCGCGCCCAATACGTGCGGCCATGGCGGCGGCCAGGGGTGCTGGGGAGTGTCCCGCCATCGCGCCGGTGTCGCCCAGGGCAAAGTCGACCAGCTCGTGGCCGTCGAGGTCCACGATGGTGGCCCCGTGGGCCGTTTGAAAGCCGAGCGGGAAGCCACCGGCCCACTTGTTCATCCAGGTCATCGGGACGCGGGCGAAAAGGTGATCGGCGTTTTCGTGCAGGGCCCGTGAACGGGGGTTGGCGGCCACGTAGTGGGCTTGTTCGCGGGCAATCAGGGCGTGCAGGTGGGTGCGGTCAAAAGTGCTCATGGCACCAATGTTGCCAGAAAAATGCCCAAAATCCCGACCAGTCTGGGCTGAAAATGCCGTTAATCAGGGAAAACGCAACAAATCCACAGTTTTCTTGAAAAAATCCCTTGGAAATACCACGATTTCGCTAATTGCTGGGCAAAGATGGGCTCCGGTTATTGGGAACTCTCCCAGTCCGTTTCAATGAATAGTAAGGAGCGACCGGTGAACAAGGCCGAGTTGGTAGATGCAATTGCTTCCGAGAGTGAACTTTCGAAGTCAGTAGTGAGCGACGTTCTGCGTGCGTTCGAGGACGTTGTTGTTTCGAACGTTGCCAAGGGCGAGAAGATCGTGCTGTCAGGCTTCCTCTCATTCGAGCGTGTAGCCCGTAAGGCCCGCACCGCCCGCAACCCACAGACCGGCGAGGCAATCCAGGTTGCCGCTTCGAAGGCTCCAAAGGTTTCGATCGGTACGACCTTCAAGAAGGCCGTCAAGGGCTAATTCAGCTCTTCTGCAGTTCAACACCCCCTCGGGATTTTCCCGAGGGGGTTTTGCTTTGTCCAAAAGCCGATGCGGCACCAAAACAAAAAACCCCCGAGGTTGCCCTCGGGGGTTTTTACAAGAAGTTCGTCGAACTAGGCGTCGAGCAGGACGTCGACCAAACGGCGTCCACCACGGAAGCCGAACTTGACCTTGCCAGGAGCCAGCGCGAACAGTGTGTCGTCACGGCCGATGCCCACGTTGCGGCCAGGGTGGAACTGCGTGCCACGCTGACGAACGATGATGCTGCCGATCTGAACGGTCGTGTTGTCGAACGCCTTTACACCGAGGCGCTGGGCATTTGAATCGCGACCGTTACGTGTAGAACCGCCACCTTTTGTCTTTGACATGTCCTAACTCCTTACTTTGAGATTGTCGTGATCTTGACGGTCGTGTAGTGCTGACGGTGACCCCAACGACGACGCTGGATTGCCTTCGCCTTGTAAGTCAGACCGCGAATCTTGGGGCCCGTTTCGGCACCAACGATCTCGCCAGTGACGACGGCGCCAGCAACGGCGGGACCGGCGAGCACATTGTCGCCGTCCACAACCAACACTGGCTTGAACGAAATTACGGCTCCTTCACCTTCGGCGCGCTTGTCGACACGGACCAACTGGCCCTCGGTGACGCGCTCTTGGGAAGTACCAACACGGATGACTGCATACATAGGGTCTCTATCCTACTCGGAGTTTCAGGGGGGATGTCAATTACAGGCCGGTTTCGAGGACAAATCCTCGACCGTCGCAGACGGCACAGACCTTGGAAACCGACTCGAGCAGGCCTTCATTGACGCGCTTTCGGGTCATTTCCACGAGTCCGAGCTCGGAGATGTCGAAGACCTGGGTGCGGGTCTTGTCGCGGCTGAGGGCCTGGCGCAGCGCCGAGGCGACGGCCTCACGGTTGGCCTTGACCTCCATGTCGATGAAGTCGATGACGATAATGCCGCCAATGTCGCGCAACCGAAGCTGGCGGGCCACCTCTTCGGCGGCCTCCAGGTTGTTGCGAAAGACCGTCTCTTCCAGGTTCGAGGTACCGACGTTCTTACCGGTGTTGACGTCGACCACCGTCAGGGCTTCGGTGCGCTCAATGATCAGCGAACCACCCGAGGGCAAGAAGACCTTGCGGTCGAGCGCGCGGTGCAGCTGCTCGTGCACGAAGTAGCGCTCGAAGAGGGGCAGATCCTCACTGGAGCGGTCGTAGAACTCGATGCGGTCGGCCAACTCGGGGTTCACGGCCATGACGTACTCGCGGACCTTGTCGAAGAGTTCGGCATCGTCGATCAAGACACCGCGGAAGTCGTCGTTGAGCTCTTCGCGCAACACGCGCACGGCCAAGTCGAGGTCACGGTAGACGAGGCGAGGGTGTGAGGCCTTCGCCACTTCGGCCTCAATGGCGTCCCACTTGGCGCTCAGCGAGGCCACGTCGCGGGCGAGGTCGGCTTCCGACACGCCTTCGGCGGCGGTGCGGATGATGATGCCGTGACGCTCGGGCTTGACCTCGTCAATGATGCGACGCAGGCGACGACGCTCGCCGTCGGGCAGGCGCTTGGAAATACCGATGGTGGCCGAGTTTGGCACCAGCACGGCAAAACGACCAGGCAGTGAGACTTCCTGGGTCAAGCGCGCGCCCTTGGCACCAATGGCGTTTTTGGTCACCTGGACAATGACCGTCTGGCCGGCCTTGATCATCTGCTCAATGCGCTTGTCGCTCTTGGGTGCGCCTTCGATGTCGTCATCGTCGGGCGTGATGTCAGCGCGGTAGAGCACGGCGTTCTTGGGGATACCGATGTCGACGAAGGCCAGCTCCATGCCGGGCAGGACGTTCTGGATGCGGCCGACATAGATGTTGCCGTCGATCTGGTTCGTCTCGTCGGCGGCCTTGGCGACCGTGTACTCGACCAGGGTGCGGCCCTCGAGGGTCGCAATGTGGGTGGCGTCCTTGGTGGTGTGCACACACATGAGGTAGCGGCCCTGGGCGCGGGCGCCACGCTCGCTCCCCCGGCGACGTCCCCCGCGCTTGGCGCGGGCGTCGGCGTCACCGACCGGTGCGGAGGCCTCGACGGGCGTGGTTTCGGGGCGAGGCTGGCGACGCTGCTGGTTCTGCGCGCCTTGCTGGTTCTGGCCACTCTGGCCACTCTGGCCACCGCCACCACCATTGCCACGACCGCGGCCGCCACGACGACGACGCTGGGCATTGCCCTGGCCTTGCGGCTTGGGAGTCTCAGAGGCCGGCGCGCTCGGCGCCGGACGGGTGTCGCCTACTTGTGGGGCAGGACGGGTGTCACCAATGCGTGGGCCGGCACTGGAAGGGGTTGGCTGGTTGATTTCGTCGCTCACGACTACTCCTTGCGTTCAGGGTGGAAGCACACGCGGTGCTTCCGAGACGACCTCGCGGCGTTGCGGCGGTGGTCTGGAAAATGAGATGGGTGTGTTGGGTGCGTGAGACGAGGGCTTGGATGGTGGTGACTACTGGGGTCATCTGTACCACGTTGCGTCCTCTACGTTGCGACCAGCGAAGCCTTCGCTACTGCGCCACTGCGTTCTCGTTGCGCCCGCGACGAATCGCGATAAGCGCCCAACGTCTCCAAGGCTACTCCCTCGGAGGCCTCAGTCGGCGTTCTTGGTCAGCCGTGCGCTGCGGTGTGGGTTTTTCCCCGTACCGGCGCCAGCTGGATCTTGGGGGCCAGCACCACGGGGCCCACCGGGTGGGCAACTAGGTAGTTATAGGTCTCGGCCACCACGGGAGCGGCCGCGTCGGCGCCGTAGCCACCCTGGCCGATGACGCACATGACCAAATAGCGCGGCGCGTAGGCCGGCGCGAAGGAGATGAACCAGGAATTGGGTTCCTGGCCGTAGGCGTTGGAGGCCGTACCAGTCTTTCCCGCCACCAGGAAGCTGTTTAAGTTGAACTTGGCGTACTGGTGGAACGGATAGTAGGCCGTTCCCTTGGGGTTATTGACGACGCCGATCAGCCCCTGCAGGATGGGGTTGCGCACACTCGGCGGCAGCGAAATGTGCCCCAGCACGTGCGGGCCGTACCGAACCACGATCTGCCCCGTTGGCGACTCGGCCGCTGCGGCGACTTCGGGCTGAAAGCGGGTGCCGCCGTTGGCGAACGTCGCGTAGGCGTCAGCCATTTCGATCGGGGTGAGTACGGTCGATCCCTGACCGAAGGCCATTTCGACGTTGTCACCGGTGTACCAACTCACGTTCGGGAAGGCCTTGGGGGCCGCCGCGTGCAGCGCGAGGCGCACTGTTGGTGAGTCGACGCGGCCAATGTTTTCGCCAGGCAGGTCAATATTGGTGTACTGGCCCAGTCCATACTCGGTTGCCACATTTTGAATCGGCGTCTTGCCGTACTGACCCTGGTGGGCCCAGAACAGGTAGCCCAAGTTGTAGAAGTAGTAGTCCGACGACACGGTCAGTGCCGTGGGCAGGTTGACCAGACCGGCGGCGATGCCCTCGTCGTCGTGGAAGATACAGCCGTGCGCGGCGGCGTTGCCCTGACAGCCGGGGACGGTAAAAGAACCGGGGTCATTTACGTAGGTTCCGGCCGACAGGACGCCGGTCTGCAGCTGGGTGGTCGCGGTGATCATCTTGAAAGTGGATCCCGGCACATAGAGACCCTGCAGGGGGTAGTTCGTAAAGGCGCCTTCGTTGAGCAGACCCTTGAACGTGGACTCGCTGAGCCCATTGACGAATGACTTCAAGTTGTACGAGGGGTACGACGACAACGCCAAGACCGCACCGGTACGGGGGTCCATCACCATGGCCGCGCCACTCAAGGCGGCGGGGAGCTTGCCTGAGACGGGGTCGGGCGTGTGGCGCACGCGCAAGATGTCAGCGGCCAGGTTCTGGTCGAGATCGCGCTGGAGGCCCGCGTCAATGTTGAGCACGAGTGAGTCACCGATACGCGGCGCCACCGTCTTCACGACCCCCAGAATGTTGCCGGCCGCGTTCACCTGGTAGGTGTCGGTGCCGCTCTTTCCCCGCAGGAACTGCTCGTAGTACGACTCGAGACCGGCCTTGCCAATGGTGGAACTGGTTTGATAGCCCGCACCAGGGTGCGCCGCAATCTCCTGGGACGTGATGGGTCCGACGTAGCCCAAGAGCTGTGACGCTGTCCCTCCCCCATAGGGGTACGACCGCTGCGAGATCGGCGTAATGACGACACCGGGGAACTCGGACGGGTGCTGTTGAATGAAGTCGACCATCGTCGCCGACGCTCCCGCCACAATGGGGGCCGGCTGGTACGGGTTGTACTGCGGATTCATGACCTCTTTTTTCACCTGGGCACTGGTCTGGTGCGTCAAGAGGGCCAGTGCGCCGATGTCGCCGGGATAGAGATGGGCCTCCACTTGGGAAAGCTGAATCTCGATCAAGTCGGCATTGGTGACGATGGGCGTACCGGTGCGGTCGAAGATATAGCCACGGTTCGCCGGAATCGTTGACACACGAAGGGCGTTGGCGTTAGCGGACGACACCGAGGTGGCGTGCTCGAGCACCTGCAGGGTGAAGAGGCGTATGAACAACACGCCAAGCAGAAGCAAAAAGAAGCCACCAATAATGCGCCAGCGCAGTTCGGGTCGGGCCTGCACTTCGTCGGGACCCGCCACGAGATTGCGGATACCAACGGGATCGGGCTGGTTAATGCGCTTGCCAGGGCGACGTAGTGGATTCAGCGCCGTCCACGGCCGCCAGAGCCGGGTAAAGAAGGAGCCGGTGGGACGGTGACGCCAGGTACGATTTGTCTTCATCGACGCGACCCCGACTCCCCCGTCGCGACTTCGACCAAGCGCGCAAGTGGTCGGGCCGCGACCGCGAAGGCAATTGCGTTGACGACCATGCTGGCCGGCAGCGAACCCTGCCAAGGCGCGGTGTCGAAGACGAACGTGGCAGCAATGGCAAAGACCAGCGGGGTCAACAGACCAACGCACCCACCCAGCAGGGGTGCCATCCAGATCGCGGCACCGTGAAGGTCACCGACGCCCTCGCGGGCGAGCCGTGATCCGAGGTACGCCAATCCAACGCAGGTCAGCGCGTTGAGGCCAAACGGGGTGGCGGCGTGGGCGTCAACGTATCCCCCCGCGATGCCGCTGGCCACGAGGGCGGCACCATGCGAGCTGACCAAACCAACACAAAAGGCCCACAACCACACGGCCATGATCACCACACCCAGAAGGCGCAGTTCGCTGAAGACGTTCAACTGCACCGCAACCAGCGCCAGGCTCAGTAGGCCCAGAGCGAGTGTTGATCGACTCACGCCGCGGGCTCCCACAAGAGCACGTCGACGTAGGCGATGTGGCTGAGGTCGGCGAGCGGTGCCACGGTAGCCGAGTAGGTAGACGAACCCGGGCTGACCGAGAGCGAGGTTACGCGTGCGACTGGAATGCCTGGCGGCACCACGCCACCGGCCTGCCCACTCGACACCAACGTCTCACCGATGGACAACGGGTTGGTTACCGGGATGTTGGACACCATCAGGCCGTCATTCACACCCTGACCGGTCACGAGGGCCGTGACGTGTTGCGGACCAAAGGTCACGCCAATGTTGGAGTTCGGGTCGGTGATGAGCCGCACCGTTGACGCGGTGGCCGTGGTCGAAATAATCGTGCCAACGAGTCCCCCATTGGCGACCACCGGCATGCCGGCCAGTAGTCCACTCGAGGATCCCTTGGAGATCGTGACGGTGGCAGCAAAGTTCGTTGGCGACACGTTGACGACTTGCGCCACCACGGTTGGGGTCGTGCCGATAAAGGGCAGGTGCAGTTGGGCTTCCAATTGCGCCAGTGTTTGCGCCGCGGCGGCGTTCACGTCTTGCTGCATGCGCGCTTGACCGAGCGCCGCGCGCAGTTGCTGATTCTGGGTGACGACGTCGGAGTAGTTCACCATGCCCGCGAACATGTGCCCGATTGGTTGGGCGATCTCGTTAACCGTCCAGGTGAAGGGTTTCAACACGCCACCAGCGAGACCTTCGACGCCGCTCACGACGCCACCGGCCTGATACAGCGAGTAAGCGCTCAGCACTCCGAGAACGGACAACGTAATGGCCCGGCGTCGGGCGCGCGGAATCGCCACGGGTTAGCGCGACGGCGAGGTCTTCAGCATGCGAGCGAAGACGTCGAGTTCTTCGAGGCACATGCCACTTCCCAGGGCCACGCAGTTGAGCGGGTCCTCGGCGACGTGGATAGGCATGTTGGTTTCCAACTGCAGGCGCATGGCCAGGCCGCTCAAGAGAGCGCCACCGCCGGTCAGCACAATTCCCTGCTCCATCAGGTCAGATGAGAGTTCCGGTGGCGTACGGTCCAGCGTGGTCTTTACGGCGTCGACGATGGCCTGGACGGGCTCTTCAATCGCGGCGCGAATCTGTTCCGTGGAAATCACCACGGTCTTCGGCAGACCGGTCACCAGGTCACGACCACGAATCTGCGCGCGGCGCTCTTCCTGCAGAGGGAAGGCCGAGCCCATGTGGATCTTGATCTCTTCGGCGGTGCGTTCACCGAGGGCGAGCTGGAACTCCTTCTTCACGAAGGCGATGATGGCCTCGTCGAGTTCGTCACCACCAACACGAATTGACTGCGACGTCACGATGCCACCGAGAGAGATGACGGCGACTTCAGTCGTGCCACCACCGATGTCGACGACCATGTTGCCGGTGGGCTCGTGAATGGGCAGGCCGGCACCGATCGCGGCAGCCATCGGCTCTTCGATGATGTAGGCCTTGCGGGCACCCGCGAACTCGGCCGCTTCAATCACGGCACGCTGTTCAACGCCGGTGATGCCAGAGGGCACGCAGATCACCATGCGCGGCTTCGCGAAGCGACGCTGGTGCACGCGGTGGATGAAGTAGCGCAGCATCTTTTCGCAGATTTCGAAGTCAGCGATGACGCCGTCCTTGAGCGGGCGAATGGCCTGGATGTTGCTCGGGGTACGACCAATCATCAACTTGGCGGCGGCGCCAACGGCGAGGGGCTTTCCGTCCTTCACGTCAACTGCCACCACGGAGGGCTCGTTCAAAATGATGCCGCGGCCGCGTACGTACACCAGCGTGTTGGCGGTGCCGAGGTCGACGGCCATGTCACGACCGAGGAGGGAGAAACGATTCTTTTCCATACGCGAAAACCTTTACCGAGAGAAGGAGCCACCAGTGGCCACCCTATAAGGCTAGGCCACCGACGTCACTTCTTCCAATGGCGCTAGGCCAGGGCGGGAAAGAACAGGGCAATCTCGCGCTGGGCGGACTCCGCCGAGTCCGAGCCATGAATCAGATTGCGGTTCATCAAAGTGGCGAGATCGCCACGAATCGTGCCCGCGGGGGCCACGGCGGAGTTCGTGGGGCCCATCATGGCGCGCACGATTTCCCAGGTGTTTTCCGGTCCCTCGATGACCATGGCGACCAAGGGGCCACCGGTCATGAAGGCAATGGTGGGCTCGTAAAAGGGCTTGCCGACGTGCTCGCCGTAGTGGATCTCGGCCGTCGCGCGGTCCAGGTGGCGCAGCTCCATGGCGGCCAGCGTCAGGCCACGACGCTCGAATCGGGAGATGATTTCCCCAACGTGGCCGCGGGCCACCGTGTCGGGCTTCAAGAGGACGAGCGTACGGTTCATACCACCAAGTCTAGTTAAGGGTGTACCACGTGCCGAGAAGGTATGTGCAGGACCTCCCCGCGCACCTCCGCCACCAGGTACAGCGAACCGGCACACAAAATGAGGTCGTCGTCACTGGAGCGCTCGCGCGCGTGGGCCAGTGCGGCCGACACTGACGAGTGCTCAACGACGACACCACCAGCGGCACGAATCGCCTCGGCGACTTCGGCGACCGGCATGGCCCGGGGCGAGTTGGGGGCGGCGCAGTGAAACTCGCTGAAGCCCAAGTGCACAAGTGGCTCCACCATGTCGACCACTTCGCGCCCCTTGAGCATGCCGATCACGCAGCGGCGCTCCCCCGTCACGTGAAAGGCACCATCGAGCGTGGCGCACAACGCGTTCACCCCAGCGGGGTTGTGTGCACCGTCGACCACGATCATGGGATGACGTGCGAGCAGTTCCATGCGCCCCGGCATGCGCGCCTCGCCCAACGTGGTGCGCACGACGTCATCGCCGAGCGCCCGTCCGAGGAACGCCTCCGCGGTGACCACAGCCGTGGCCGCATTCACGCCTTGGTGGATGCCGTGCAGTGAGAGCAGGACGTCGTCATACGTTTCATACGGCGTGCGAATAGTGAGTGAACGACCACCGACCGCGAGTTCGTTTTGTTCGAGGTCGAAGTTCTCACCGATGCACCACAGCGCCGATCCGATCTCGGCACAACGGCGTCGAGCAATGTCGACGACGACCGCGTTGGTCGTGGCCACAACAGCAATAGCGTCGGTGCGGAAGATGCCAACCTTGTCGCGAGCAATATCGGCCACGGTGGGTCCGAGGACGGCCGTGTGATCCAGGTCAACGTTGGTCAAAACTGTGACGTCGCCGTCGATTACGTTGGTCGAGTCCCAGGTACCGCCCAGTCCCACTTCGATGACCGCCACGTCCACGCCCTCGTCTGAGAAGTGCAGGTAGGCCGCCACGGTTAGGAGTTCAAAGCGCGTCAGGGCCGTTGCCGTGACCTGTTCGACGTCGTAGAGGCGAGCGAAAAGTTCCACGAGTTCATCGTCAGCAATCGGCTCACCGTTAATGGCAATGCGTTCGTTAATGGCGTGCAGATCAGGACTCGTGAAGGTGCCGACGCGCAGTCCGGTCGCGGCGAGCAGCGCGCTGGTCAGTGTCGTCGTCGTGCCCTTGCCGTTGGTGCCCGTGAGGTGGACGACGGGATAATCATGGTGCGGGTCGGCCATCGCCGCCAGCGTGCTGCGCACCTGCTCGAGGCTAGGCAAAGCCGCCCGGTTGGGGGCGATGCGTTCAAAGTCGACGTGGGACTCGAGCCAGTGAAGAGCCTCGTCGTAGGAGGCGGGGCGACCCACTAGGAAGCGCGACGGGTACGGGCGCTCTTGCGCAACTCGTACACCGGGGCACTGAGACCGCGAACGGCATCTTCGGTGACGATGCACCGCGAGACGTCGGAGCGGCCAGGAACGTCGTACATGGGCTCGAGCAACACGCGCTCAAGAATCGAACGCAGTCCGCGAGCACCAGTCTGGCGTTCGACGGCCTGGTCGGCAATCGCCTCGAGCGCCTCGCGCTCAATGACCAGTTCGACGCCGTCGAGGGCCATCACCTGCGTGAACTGCTTGACGAGGGAGTTCTTGGGCTCGGTCAGCACCGAAATCAACATGTCGCGGTCCAGCTGCTGCACGGCGCCCACGATGGGCAAGCGACCGATGAACTCGGGAATTAAGCCAAACTTCACGAGGTCTTCAGGCAACACGTGGCGGAACAACTCGACGTCGCCCTGGCGCTTGGTCGCTACGGGCTGGTTGAAGCCCATGGACTTCTTGCCCAAACGGCGCTCAATCGTGGCCTCGAGGCCAGCGAAGGCACCACCACAGATGAACAAGATGTTCGAGGTGTCGATGGTGATGAACTCCTGATGAGGGTGCTTACGACCACCCTGGGGCGGCACGCTGGCCACGGTGCCCTCGAGAATCTTGAGCAGCGCCTGCTGCACACCTTCGCCCGAGACGTCGCGGGTGATGGACGGATTCTCGGACTTGCGGGCGATCTTGTCGATTTCGTCGATGTAGATGATGCCGCGCTCGGCCCGCTTGACGTCGTAGTCGGCTGCCGAGAGGAGCTTGAGCAAAATGTTCTCAACGTCTTCACCGACGTAGCCCGCTTCGGTCAACGCGGTGGCGTCGGCGATAGCGAAGGGCACGTTGAGCATGCGCGCCAAGGTCTGGGCAAGGAAGGTCTTACCGCAGCCCGTGGGGCCAAGGAGGAGCACGTTGGACTTGCCCACTTCGACATCCGAGTCATGCAGCGGCGAAGACTGAATGCGCTTGTAGTGGTTATAGACGGCCACCGAGAGAATTTTCTTGGCATCGTCTTGCCCAATGACGAATTCGTCGAGGAATGAGGAGATGTCGCGAGGCGTCGGCAGGTCGTCCATGACGAACTCGGGGCGATCCCCAAACTCATCAGAGATGATGTCGTTGCACAGGTCAATGCACTCGTCGCAAATGTAGACGTTGGGTCCTGCGATAAGTTTCTTGACTTGCTTCTGGCCCTTCGCGCAGAAGCTGCACTTCACCAGGTCAGTGCCTTCACCAAATTTTGCCACTGCTACCTCCGGCCCCTGGCTCCATCCTACGGCCTAGGGACTCGGAAAACGGGTACCCCTAGGGGCGCGCGGAAATGACTTCGTCAATCAATCCGTAGGCCACGGCCTCGTCGGCACTGATGATGTAGTCGCGGTCCGTGTCCTTGGTGATCTTCTCCACTGACTGACCGGTGTCGGCCGCCAGCAGAGCGTTCAGCATGTCCTTGGTGCGCATCATTTCGCGAGCCTGAATCTCGATGTCGGAGGCCTGACCGCCAACGCCACCCCATGGCTGGTGCAGCAGCACACGGGCGTGCGGCAGTGCGAAGCGCTTGCCCTTGGTACCGGCACCGAGCAACACGGCCGCGGCCGATGCCGCCTGACCGAAGCAGAACGTCGAGACGTCCGGCTTGATGTACTTCATCGTGTCGTAGATCGCCAGCAGTCCAGTGATGTCGCCACCGGGTGAGTTGATGTAGAGGTTGATGTCCTTGTCTGGGTCTTCTGACTCGAGGAAAAGCATCTGAGCGCAGATCAAGTTTGCGATGGTGTCGTCAATCGGCGTGCCGAGGAAGATGATGCGCTCGCGCAGCAGGCGGCTGTAGAGGTCGTAGGCGCGCTCGCCACGAGTCGAGTTCTCGACGACGGTGGGAACCAAGTAGTTCTGAAAGCGGTAGTTGTCGTTCACGGCTCTACCTTATGCGTCGAGGTCGGCCGAGAGGTCAACGCTCAACAGCGCGCGGTCAACGACGTTGCCCATGGGGTCGACGTAGACGACGTTCTCCGTGAGCCACTCGTTGGCCTTCATCTTGGCGACTTCACCGATGAAGGAGACCAGACGGCCGTTCTTCACCAGATTTTCCTTCAAGACCTCAGCCTTGGCAGCCATCTCCTGGGCGGTCTTCTCGAGCTCTTCGTCGATGTCGGCGTCCGTCGGCGTCAGGCCTTCGGCCTTCGCCACGGCACGCAGCGCCAGGTCGACGCGAACGGCCAGTGCTGACTCATTCTTCAACGAGTTGAGCAAGACGTCCGGCGTCTGCTGGGTCGCCTGCAGGAAAGCTTCCAGGGTCATGTTCTGCTGGGCCAAACGGTGGCCCAGGTTGTGCAGGCGCTCGTTGGCCTCGGCGTCAATGAGCACCTCGGGTACGTCAGCGTCTTCAATCAAGCCGGCCAGTGCCGTCAGGGCAGCGTCACGCTGGCTCATCTGGGCCTGGGCAACCTTCATCTTGCCCATCTGCTCCATGATCTGGTCGCGCATCTCCTGCACGGTGGCCCACTCGGTGTTCTCTTCCGTCCACTCGTCGGTCAGTTCGGGCAGCACGCGCTCCTTCACCTGCTTGAGCGTCATGGTGTAGACAGCCTTGATGCCCGCGGCGGGGTTGGAGTCAACGGTCAATACTTCACCGGCACGCAAGCCACCAATGAGGCCGTCGACCTCAGGGGCGATGGCGTTGGAGCCCACCGTGTACATGAAGTCGCTCGTCTCGAAGGGCTCCGCCTCGGAGTCGGGCTGCTCGACCTTGATGTCCATCACCACGAGGTCGCCCGTCACAATGGGGCGGTCCACGTCGTTCAAGATGGCGTCCGTGTCGCGGAAGCGGTCGATCTGCGCCTCAAGCTCGTCGTCGGTGACGAATGGCGAAGGGACCGTAACCTTCAGGCCGTGGTGACCGGTGATGGCTACCTCGGGGCGAACCTCAACCTCGGCCTCGAAGACGAGGGTGCCCTCTTCCTCGCCGGAGACAATGTTGATCTCGGGCTGGTTAATGGGGTCTACGAGCGTCTCGGAGACGGCCAGTGCGTAGAAGTTGGGCACGGATTCACGAATAGCCTCGGCGCGCAGCACGGCCGGTCCACCAATGTTGGCCAGCAGGACCTGCTTTGGCACCTTGCCCTTGCGGAAGCCCTTAATGGTCACTTGCTCAGCCAGGGTCTTGGCCGCGTCGTCCATGGCCGCAGCCATGTCGACGTCATCGATTTCGACGACGAGCTTGATTCGGTTGTTTTCGAGGGCAGTTGAAGTTGCGCGCATAAGGGTTCCAGCCTATCTGGCGACGCCCCGTGGCCCGTTCGCACCGAAAAGGCACTACTGCACTATCGCCATCTCGCGCACGAATCGTTGGGCAATCTCACGATCACCACGGACATCGGTGGCTGAAGCGTTAAGGAAGGCCTCCGCGTTAATCCGCCCCGCGCAGCGCCGCCAAAACAAGGCCACGTCGCTCGATATTTCGAGGTCGGGGCGGTCGCTGGTGGGTGCGCCAGCCACGCCGCGACCCTCGCGCACCCGCACTTGCACCGTGCGACCCAACAGGCCCGTTAGGTTCATCTGCAGCAGTGCGTTTTCGGGGGCCGCGACCCTTTTCGCCCACACGTAGGGCAACAGTGCCTCGAATCGATTAATCACCACCGACTCCCCAACGCCGTGGTCGTCGGCCGGCTCGAGGAGAGCGTCACGGATGTCTTGCAGGTGGATCCACGAGTCGACAATCCGGGACTCGAAGGCATAGGCCCTCGTCTGCGTGCCGCCGGGGGCGTCAATCACGGCACCCCACTCCTCGGCGCGCAGATCACGCATCATGGCGAGCGTCGTGTGGGTGACCTCGTGGAATTCGTCACGGATCTCGTCGGCGCTGGCGTGGCGATTGCTCACCACCCACGCTTCGTTGATAGCGCCACGGGCGTTTCGTACGTACGGCGGCAGTGGTTGGGTGAGCTCCGGCAGTGGCTCTCCCCGTGATTCGCGTTCGACCCCGATGATGTGCGAGACGATGTCGCGGACGCTCCATCCGGGGCAGGCGGTCAGCGCATCGAAGTCCCGTTCGCTGCAGTCACGAATTTGCGCGGCCAGTACCGTCCACGTTTCGTCGAGCGCAGAAATAATCCACTGGTGGGGCACGATTGCGAGCCTAGAAGTTTCGGTCGCCGCAAATGTGGCAGACTGTCTACCTACGGGAAGTGGCGCAGCTTGGTAGCGCACCTGGTTTGGGACCAGGGGGCCGCGGGTTCGAATCCCGCCTTCCCGACCACTACGACTTAGGCCGACAGCGCCGTGGGCTCTTTCAAGACTGCCGCGGCATCGTCGCGCGACAGCGATTCGCCGTGGGCAAACAACTGGTCGTATCGAGCATCACCGAGTGCCGCACGGCCGTCTCGTTCGATATTGGCAACGAACTCTCGCTCCCACTTATTCCAGTAGGAACCGGTGCCGTCCTTGAGCTGATGCAACGCCCAACCCATCAGGACCACGGATCGTTCGTGGTTGCCCGCGACACGCGCCAACTCCGCCATCGTCAGGGCATCCCAGGCAATAAAGCCGACATCGAGGCCCAAGCGAAGGAAGGCCAGGATGCTTCGGCGTGAGCGCACTTCGGCCTCTTCATACTGCTGCGAGGCGGTCAGCCACAGGCCCATGTGACTGTCGAACTTGGTTGTCATGGCCGTTGAGTCAATGGAACTCGCGAGGCGGTGCGCCTCGCGCAGCAACGCCACACTGCGAGCCGGCAAGTCATCATCGTCACTCGACAGTGCCCAACTAATGGCGAACAGGCTCTGGGCGGTGGCGTAGGCGTCGCCCATTTCCTTTCGGTACTTCAACGCCAATTCCTGGTGTTCTTTTCGCTCCGTGCCTTCGACGGTGAAGCCGTAGGCAATGTGGGCCGCGCTCAAGGCAAAAAGATCGTTGCAGCCTTCAGCCTCCTGCAGGGCACGACGGGCCCACTCGTTGTGCTCTTCCTCGAGGTGGCGGTGGCCAAAGTTGGTGGCGAGACTGCAGCAGGTCAATGCGGCCAGCGCAGCATCGCCGTGCTGGCGGGCGGTCGCCAAAGCTGCCTCTAACAACTCGATGGTGTCAGGAAAGTCTCGGATGGCGCCCACGTGGTCAAACGACGAGGCATTCGAGATCATGTGCTGAACGGCCGTTGCCCACAGCAGCGAATCACGGTTCGGGTAGGCCCGAACCGCGGTGCTGTAGTACCCGGCTGCCTCGATGATGGAACGAACGCGGTAGTACGCGGACAGGGCCACCGCGAGACGCAGGACCTCGTCTGCCGCCGAATCCTGTGACGCGAAGTGGGCAAACGCCGCGAGGATGTTGCCACGTTCCGGGTCCAGTCGACGCAACGCTTCGACCTGCCCCTTGCCCCGCACCTCTGGTCCCACCTTCTCGGCCAACGACAAGAAATAGTTGGCGTGTCGAGCGCGAACATCCAAAATCTCAGCCTCGCCACCGGTGGCAATGAGTTGCTCCGCCGCATACTGACGAATGGTTTCGAGCAAGCGATACCGCAAACCGTCGTCGTTGTGCTCCGCGGTAACCAGGCTCTTATTGACGAGCGCGCCGACAATGTCCGCCACGTCCCATTCGTCAATTGTCTCGGTACTGCCGACCGCCTCGGCGGCCTTAAGTTCAAATCCGTCGACGAAGGCCGTCAAACGACGAAGGACCGCGCGCTCGTTTTCGTTCAACAGGTCGAACGACCACGACACCATGGCGCCCAGCGTCTGGTGGCGAGGCAACGCACCTCGTGAGCCACCCGTCAACAAGCGAAACCGTTGGTCGAGGCGCTCGTGTAGATCCTGGATTGACATTGAGGCTAAGCGCGCCGCCGCCAACTCAATGGCGAGTGGAATGCCGTCGAGTCGACGAACAATTGACGCAACGAGCGGCGCCGTCGCGTCGGTCACTTCAAAAGATCGCGCCACGGAGCGGCCTCGGGTAATGAACAGTTGCGCCGAGTCCGAAGCGGCCAGCTCCTCCACCGTGGCGGCATCGGGTGCCGGCAACGTCAACGACTTCACGCGGTACACCTCTTCACCGCTCACCCCAAGTGGCTCGCGCGAGGTTGCGATGAGCTTGACCTTGGGGCACTGGACGAGCACCTTCTGCAACAGATCTGCCACTTCGTCAATGAGATGCTCACAGTTGTCGAACACCACGACGGCATTCTGTTCTTTTAGCGAACGCAACAACACCGTGGTCGAGTCCAGGTCACCCTCGAGTGACAGCGACATCGCGGTGGCCACGGCATTCGGGATGAGCGTGGGATCCGTAATGGACGCCAGCTCAACAAACCACACACCGTCTTTGCTGGTGTCCAGCACCTCGGCAGCGGTCTGCAGGGCCAAGCGGGTCTTTCCGGAGCCTCCGGCACCCGTCAATGTGACCAGTCGCGCCTGCGCCACAATCGCCCGCACCTCCGCGAGGTCGCTTTCGCGACCGATGAACTCATTGAGAGATGTTGGCAGGTTGTGCGGGTATTCCGGGTTGTCCAATGAGCGCAACGGTGGAAACGTCGAGGGCAAGGTTGGAATCGACAGTTGGAAGATTGTCTCCGGACGACCCAGGTCCTTCAGTCGGTGCGATCCAAGCTCTTTGAGACTGAGCGATCCTTCAAGCGCGTCTTCGACCAGCGCCGCGGTCGCTGACGAGAGCAGCACCTGGCCGCCGTGCCCAATGGCGGCGATACGGGCCGCGCGGTGCACTTCGTAGCCGACAAAGCCAGTGGCGTTCTCACTGGCCTCACCGGTGTGGACACCCATGCGCACGCGCACCGCTTCCCCACCGGGCCACGCAAAGGCCGCCAAGGCTTCTTGCATCGCCACGACGGCGCTAACGCACGACGAGGGTGAGGTGAAGACGGCGAAGAACGAGTCACCCGCGGTCCCCTCTTCCCGGCCACCGTGCGCGTCGAGCTGCTCACGAATGATGCGGTGGTGGTCCGCCAAAATCGCAGCGTAGGTGTCGTTACCGACACGGCGAAGAAGCAGCGTTGAACCCTCAATATCGGTGTTGAGGAATGTCAACGTTTCCATACCTGCATCCTAGAGAATCAACCGGAGCCGACATGGTCAGAGGACTCGCGCTTACTAGGGTGAGTAGCAGGCTATGACCACTTCAGCGACCGACGAGATCTTTGCCGCTTGGCGCGAGCGACGCATCAACGAGGGCAATCGTGTTGGCCTCCACGACCTCTACGCCATGGTGGCCAGCCCTCGCGGCCTTGCCATCACCGACCTTCCCATCGAGGAGCGAACGGAACTCACGTACCGAGCACAGGCAGTTTTTTGGCCGGGATACGAACAAGTTGGCCCTGCTCGCCCCTTTGAACCGGTCGCCGTGGTGGACTACGACCCGCACTGGCCCGACGTCTTTGCTTCCTTTGCGACCCGTCTCGCGGCCTGCGTCGGCGACGCCGCACTACGCATCGAACACGTGGGCTCGACCTCGGTGCCGGGCCTGCAGGCCAAGCCCATTATCGACGTGATGATGAGTGTGGCTGACAGTACGAATGAATCGAGTTACGTCCCCGGCTGTGAGGCCGCCGGTCTCGAACTCTTTACTCGTGACGACGTGCACCGCTTCTTTCAGGTGCCGTGGCCCGCACCCCGCACCGTTCAGCTTCATGTCTGTGACATCGGGAGCGACTTTGAAGACGAACACTTGTTGTTTCGTGACTACTTACGGCGTCATGACGACATCCGTGATGCCTACGGAGCGCTCAAGGACGACGCGGCCGTGACGTGGGGTGACGACCGCATTGGCTACACCTACGCCAAGAACACCTTCATTCTCGACGCGATCGACGCGGCACGAGCCGAACAGCGAGCAGGAGTCGCCCGTGACTGACAAGGCGCCATCACGTTTGAGCCAGATCTACACGTTGCGCGCTCGCGACCAAGCGGTGCACTCCGCCCATCGCCTCATTATGTTCATCGACGCGATCTTGGCGATTGCGGCCACCATCCTGGTGCTCAACCTCCACACTGCCACCGAGGCTTCCGGTGGCTCACTCGTGACGCAACTGCGCTCACAAGAAGCTTCGTTCGTCAGTCTGCTGTTGGGCTTCTTGTGGATCAGCGGCTCGTGGGTGCTCTCGCATCGTCAGATGCGCCAACTACGCGGCGTGGACTACTACATGACCCTCTTCATCGTGGCCAACACCCTCATCGCCACGCTGATTCCCTTCGCCACCGACCTGCTCGCCGCTGGCTATCGACACAGTGACTTCTGGGTAGGTGTCGAGACGGTGTCCGTCGTCATCTTGGTGTCGACCGTCCTCTCGGTACTCCAGAGTCGCTACGCGCTCCGCCACGGCCTGATGATTGCGCCGCCAGCGCCACGGGCCAGCGGTGCGCATCGACCAATCGCCCTCTTGATTTGGTACGCCGTCGTGACGCTCAACGTCATCGCCGTCGTCATCACGCCATGGCTCCCCTGGGTCGGGTTCGCCATTGTGGTGCTCACGCGCATCAGCGCCTTGATGCCACTCGGTTCTGACCGCAAGGGTCTCCCGGGCGACATCGACGCTGCGCGCTAACGACTTAGTCGTTTAAGAGTTCGCGCACCCGGGGAATCACCTGGGTGCCGTAGAGCTCAATGCAGTGCATGAGGTTTTCGTGCGGCAACGTGCCGGCCGAGTACTTCAGGTCAAACCGATTCAGGCGCAGCGCACGGGCAGTCTTCGCGATCTTTTGCGCCACAGTCTCCGGTGAGCCGGCGTAGAGCGAGCCTTGCGGACCGACACTCATCTCGAACTGCTCCGCCGTCATCGGTGGCCAGCCACGTTCTTTTCCAATGCGCGCGTGCATGTCGCGGTAGTGCGGCCATAGCTCGGCCATGGCCTGCTCGTCACTGTCGGCGATGTAGCCCGGTGAATGCACCCCCACCGGCAGTCCGCTCACTCCAAAGTGCTGCTGGGCCTGCTCAAAGAGATCAACGTACTGGGCAAAGCGCTCTGGTCGACCACCGATAATCGCCAACATGAGACCGAAGCCGTAGCGTGCTGCGCGCACCACGGATTCGGGGCTGCCGCCCACGCCCAGCCACGTCGTGAGAGCGCCACCCTCGGTCTTTGGAAATACCTCTTGGTTGGTCAGCGGCGCGCGAAGCGTGCCCGACCAGGTCACCTCGCCCTCACCGCGCAGCAGTGAGAACAAGTTGACTTTCTCTTCGAAGAGCGTCTCGTAGTCATCGAGTGCGTAGCCAAAGAGCGGGAATGATTCGGTAAATGAGCCCCGTCCAAGAATTACTTCGGCTCGACCATTCGAGAGTCCGTCCAGCGTGGCGAAGCGCTGAAACACCCGCACTGGGTCGTCGCTACTCATCACCGTCACGGCCGACCCGAGGCGGATACGGGTCGTCACCGAGGCGATTGCCGCCAGCACTACTTCGGGTGCCGAGACGGCAAAGTCGGCCCGGTGGTGTTCACCGATGCCGATGAAATCAATGCCAACCTGGTCGGCGAGAACGGCTTCATCCACAAGGTGACGAAGGGTGCGGGCAAACGACACCGGGGTGCCGGAGGCGTCGACGGTGACGTCACCGAATGTGTCGAGGCCCAACTGAAGTGCGTGCGTCATCGACGGCTACCTTTCTAATTTCGTTTCGAGTGCCACCTTGATCTGTGGCCACTCGTGATCAAGTACTGAGTACATCGCCGTGGAGCGCAGCTTGGTTTCTTCACCCACGACATACGACGGCTGCCAGTGGCGCAGAATGCCCTCGAAGGTGCAGCCCAGTCGTTCAATGGCGGTTCGAGACCGGATGTTGCGTTCGTCACTTTTGAGATCAACCCGCCCGACACCGAGCGCTTCGAAGGCGTGGCGCATCAGTAGGTATTTTGCTTCGGTATTGAAACCGGTGCGCTGCACGTCGGGGCTCAACCATGTGCCCCCAATTTCGACGGCATAGGGCAGTTCCGCGTCGCTCCGGCGGCGAATGAACAGGTACGACGTCGTCCCCATGACGGCACCGTCACTGCGACGCACTTGGGCAAAGGGGGCCCACTCCCCCTTGTCGCGAAGCGCCAGCAGGTTCACCACTGCGGCGTGGGCCTCGTCGAGCGTACGCGGGACGGGAATGTAGTCAAAGGTGCTCCGGTCACCGGCGCCGACACGTGCCAGCCCCTCGACGTGTTCCATGCCCAAGGGTTCGAGGCGGACGATGCGCCCCTCGAGGGCGGGTACCTGTAGTGGCGTGGCCATAGCGTTCAACTTCTGGCGACGACGTCGCCACTCGATCTGCGTGCCCCAGGCAAGACTCGAACTTGCAACCTGCGGGTTAGAACTCCGTTGCTCTATCCATTGAGCTACTAGGGCGCCCCCTCATCGTACTCGCCGACTTTGGCGAACCAGTGCCTGCCGTGTAGGATGGAAAGCCTTGGTGGGTGTAGCTCAGCTGGTTAGAGCGCCAGGTTGTGGTCCTGGAGGTCGCGGGTTCGAGACCCGTCACTCACCCCAAGAAAACACCGGACTTCACGTCCGGTGTTTTTTTCTTTTCCATCCCGTTTGGTAATCCGAGTGGCGTGGCGACACAACACCTCTGAGAGACAATCGAAAGGCTGTTATGAGATTCCCAAAAGTCCTGGCACTCGCCGTCGTGGCAAGTAGTTTCACCATTCCCATGGGGAACGTGACTGCGTCGGCCGACATTGCTCGTGTCTGGTGCACCAGCTCACAGATCCACGTCACGGTGGGAAGATTCCAGGGTGCCGCTGGCACCAATTTCGCTCCGCTCATTTTCACCAATTCGGGAACGACGTGCACGCTCTCGGGCGTGCCCGCCGTGCAGCCCATCGCAGACGCAGTTGCACTTCGCCCGGTGGGGCCGGCCGCAGTCAGTGATTCGAAGGGGATGATGCCGTCACTGCACACACTGCGCAAAGGCGGATCGGTAAGTGCACTCATTGGGTTTGGCGACACCCTCAACTACACGCCGGCCACCTGCAAGCCGGCGACAATTGGTGGCATTGAAGTTTCTTTGGGGAATGTCGTCAACCGCGTAGTCCGCCTCAGTGGGTCCGTGTGCACCCGTGTGCCATCGGTGCACACGCGACTCATTACCGACGGCGCCAAGGGCTAACTTCACAGCGATTTGCCACTTTGTTCCTAGTGGTGGAACCCCATCACGCTGGCGTGTAGACTTGTTCTGCGCCGATAGCTCAATTGGCAGAGCATTTGACTCTTAATCAACAGGTTCCGGGTT